>JAKYXN010000017.1 GCA_022538095.1 Puniceicoccaceae bacterium K14
TAGAATCGATTTCGTATGAATGTAGAAGTGCATCATGAAATCCATTCGGAAGTGTGCTTTCTAGTTCTGAAATCGTCATTTCTATTTCTGCCAACTATTAATATACATGATTATTGTCATGCATAAGCTTGGGGTGGTTGGTTTTCTGTGATTGGAGATAGTGTTGAATCTAGGAAATAAAATGGATTTATATAGGGTTTAACAAGTAAAAAATAGTTGATCTAAATGAATTAGGATTTATGTCTTGTTTATGTTTAAGTCGATGATTGACCTTTCTAAAACCAGTTCAAAATCATGTAATAGATATGCGATATGCATGAATGGGTAAAAGCTAAGTTGAGAGATTCTCATTTGGGGTCGATCGAGGATCGTCAGGCGTGGTGGATCACCTTGAAATGGTATTTTGGATTTTGTTCGAAAAAAGAGTTGGGAGATCCAGCCAAACGGGAGAACGGAAAGGTGTTTTGGCGGGAGGCGGTATTGCCTCGCAAACCTGAGGAGTGGCAGGAAAAGCAGTGGGGTAGCGCCTTGGATTGGTTTTTTAACGTATTGGTGAAAGGAGATCAAGCGGGACCGAAAATGCGTAGGATGCTTCGCCTCAAGCATTTGGCTTATGCTACGGAGAAGTCTTACTTGGGTTGGTTGAGGCGATTCGAAGCCTACTTGCATCCGCAGTCTGCCATGGATGCGGATGAGAGAAACGTGGTCGATTTTCTGACTTATCTTGCTCAGGAGCGTTCGATTTCGGCTTCAGGGCAGGATCAATGTTTCAATGCTTTGTTGTTTTTCTTTCGTCATGTGTTGCAACGCGAGGATGTGGAGTTCAATGGGGCCGAGCGAGCGAAGAAGCGGCAGCGAATTCCTGTCGTTTTATCGGTGAGGGAAGTCACTCGGTTGCTGGAGTTGATGCCGGCGAATTTTCGACTGATGTCGCGTTTGCAGTATGGAGCTGGATTGCGAATAGGGGAATTGGTTCGTTTGCGGGTAAAAGATGTGGATTTCGATCGAGGGCAGCTAGTTGTTCGGGCGAGCAAGGGGAACAAGGATCGGGTAACTGTTTTGCCGGATTCGCTGACGGACTTGTTGCAAATGCAGCTGGACTCGGTGAAGCGTTTGCATGCGGAAGATATTGCTGCGGACTTTGATGGGGCGAGCATGTCGGAGGCATTGGCGAGGAAGTTTAAGTTGGCTCGCAAGGAGTTGAGCTGGCAGTATCTTTTTCCTCTGAAGAAGTTGGGCAAGGATCCGCGTAGCGGGGATCTATTGCGTCATCATGCCTTGCCTAATTCCTATCAAGAGGCAGTTAAGCGTACGGCCAAAAAAGTGGGTATTGAGAAACGGGTGACGCCGCATGTGCTGCGTCATTCCTTTGCTACTCATATGCTGGAAGGTGGGGCGGATATACGTACCGTGCAGGATTTGTTGGGTCATGAATCTGTGGAGACGACGCAGATCTATACGCACGTAATGAAGAAGCCGTTTGGCATCGTGAGCCCGGCGGATCGATTAGAGTTGTGACACTCTGCGGCAATCCAGCAATCTGGAGCCCTACAGAATTAGCTACAGACGAAACAGCTATGGACTAAATACCTAGATCCCTAAAACCCTATTATCTGAATCTTTGCTTTGTTGGCGGCGGCGAGGACTTTTTCTTTTTCTAGGATTATGACAGAGCCGGCTTTGAGCATGACAGTTGAGAGTCCGACTTCGCTCATGACTTCGAGAGTACGGATGCCGAAGACGGGGACGTCAAAACGGTAATCTTGTTTGTGCTTTACGGTTTTGACGAAGACACACTGGTCAGTTTTGAACTCGCCGGCACGCCGAAGCATTGGATCTGTTCCTTCGAAGGCTTCTACGGCTACGACGGTGCCCTTGCGGACGACCACGCCTTGTCCGACGTCGAGGCGGGCCATCTCGCTGGCGATTTCGACGCCGTGGTCCAAGTAAGTTTGGTCGATTTTCTCGAATCGCTGGGTCATGAGCCCTTCGCTGGCAATTTCTTGGTCGAGAAATGCACGGGCATCCAATTGTAAAATACCAAGATTTTCGATCTCTTTTGCGATTGCTCCGAAGATCGTTTCAGCATTTTTGCGTTTGAGCTTTAGCAGCATCGTAGCCGCTTTGAGATCGGGTTTGAGTCCTTTGAAGAGTTTTCGCGGACGTATTTGGCCGGCCATTATGCAGTACTTGCAGCCATAGTTTTTCATGGCTTTCATCCACTTGCCCATTTGCCCTACGTTGAATCGATCCCGTTGATCTTCGGGGAAACTGTCGTAGAGTTCATTGGTTGTCTCGTCTTCGTAGGCGAGCAGGTAAACCTGAGCTCCGGCCTTGCGAGCTTCGTCTGCGATAAGCTTGGGGTAGATACCACGACCCGCCACAAGGCCTATTGGCTTAGTGGGATCGAAATCGTCTGGAAGATATTGGGATAGCATTTTGTTTTGCCCACAGATTGCTCAGATTTTCACAGATAAAAGTAAAATTTTAATATTTTGGATCTGTGAAAATCTGTATGATCTGTGGGAGTCATTCCTTCTAGTTAGCTACGATGTTTAGGATCTTTCCTGGGACGTAGATGACTTTGCGGATGGTTTTGCCGTCGGTTTGAGCGGTGACTCGGGGTTCTTGCATGGCGATTGCAAGGACGTCGTCTTGGGTGGCGTCTTTGGCGACCATGGTTTGTCCGCGGAACTTTCCGTTCACTTGGAAGACGACTTTGATTTCATCAACCACAAGTTTGCTTTCGTCGACTTGTGGCCAAGGAGCTTGTGTCACAGTCTTGTCACTACCGAGGCGTTTCCACAATTCTTCACAGATGTGTGGCGCGAAGGGAGCGAGAAGCTGTACAAAGGATTTGGCTGTATTCAAACTGACACTCTCAAGGCTTTGTAAATGATTGGCGAAGATCATCATGGTAGAGATCGCAGTGTTGAAGCGGAGGTTTTCCGTGTCTTCTGTGATTTTTTTGATGGTTTCGTTGATCAAGCGATCGGTCTCTTTGCTGTCAGCGAAGTCTGCGTTCACTTTCTCGTTGAGTTGTCCATCTTGACCGACGAGCTCGCGCCAGACTTTTTTGAGGAAGCGGAAGGTGCCTTCTATGCCCTTGGTGTTCCAGGGCTTCATCGCTTCAAGTGGTCCGAGGAACATTAAATAGAGGCGAAGCGTATCCGCTCCGTAGTCTTTGATGATATCGTCGGGATTGACGACGTTGCCTAAGCTTTTGGACATTTTTTGCCCGTTCTCGCCGAGGATGATGCCTTGGTGGAAAAGCTTGGTAAAGGGTTCGCTGGTGGGAACGACGCCTTCGTCGAAGAGGACTTTGTGCCAGAAACGCGCATAGAAAAGGTGGAGCACTGCGTGCTCGGCTCCGCCGACGTACATATCGGGCACGCCCCAGTACTTTAGCTTTTCGGGGTCGCCGATTGCTTCGCTGTTGGTGGGGTCGACGTAGCGCAAGTAGTACCAACAGGAGCCGGCCCATTGCGGCATGGTGTTCGTTTCTCGGCTGGCGCGTAACCACTTTTCTCCTTCAGGCTTGTCTTGGCTGGCGGGAACGTACTCGCCGCTTTCGTAATTGTACCAAATTTCTAGCCAGTCGGTAGCCTTGGCCAATGGGCTTTCTCCTGTACCCGCCGGTTCGTAGGATTCGACATCAGGCAAAGTGAGTGGGAGTGCCTTTGTGGGAATGGGTAGTGCGTAATGGGATACGCCTTCTTCGGTGTAGACAACAGGTTCGTCTGGAAGGTGTCCAGCAAGGTCGCCACTGGCGACAGCTGCGATGTAATCTTCCTTGGTTACCCACGCAATCGGGAAGGGCTCGCCCCAGTAGCGTTGGCGTGAGAAAAGCCAGTCGCGTAGTTTGTACTGGGTGGTGGCTTTGCCTTTGCCTTCGGTCGAAAGGGATTCCGTAATTTTTTCTTTAGCAACTTGCCAATCAAGTCCGTCGTATTCGCCAGAGTTTACGAGCACGCCATCGCCGGTGTAGGGAAGTTCGGTCGCTTCAGCGTCTGCCGATTTGTCTGCTTTTTCGATTACTTGAACGATTGGAATCTCGAACTGGGTGGCGAATTCGTGGTCACGGGTGTCGTGGGCGGGAACGGCCATGATCGCTCCTGTTCCGTAGCTGACGAGGACGTAATCGGCAATCCAGATGGGAACGCGGTTTCCGGTAATCGGATGGATCGCATAGCTGCCGCTGAACACGCCGGTTTTTTCTTTGGCTAGTTCGGTACGCTCGAGGTCGCTTTTGGCGGCGGCTGTGTTTGCGTAGGTTTGAACGGCATCTTTTTGCTCGGCCGTGGTAAGTTCCTCTACCAATGCGTGTTCGGGAGCGAGCACCATGTAGGAAACGCCCATCAAGGTGTCAGGACGGGTGGTGTAAATTTCTAGCGTTTCGTCGCTATTTTCGAGGCCGAACGTAACATTGGCTCCGGTAGACTTTCCAATCCATGCTTTTTGCATGCGTTTGGTGGAGTCGGGCCAATCGAGTTCGTCGAGATCTTCTAAGAGTCGTTCGGCGTAAGCAGTGATTTTGAGAACCCACTGACGAAGATTTTTGCGTACGACTGGGTGGGCTCCACGCTCGGACTTACCGTCGACAATTTCTTCGTTGGCGAGGACTGTTCCTAAGGCTTCGCACCACCAAACGGGGCGTTTGTCTACGTAGGCGAGCCCTCTTTTAAAGAGTTGGAGAAAGATCCACTGTGTCCAACGGTAATAGTTAGGGTCAGTTGTATTTACTTCGCGATCGTAATCGAAGTAAAACCCGAGCTTTTGCAGCTGGGCTCGGAAATTCTTGATATTGATTTCACTCGTCTCCTTTGGGTGCTTGCCTGTTTTGATAGCATATTGCTCGGTGGGCAGGCCAAATGCGTCCCAACCCATAGGGTGGAGTACGTTTTTGCCTTTGGCTCTTTGGTAGCGGGCGAGAATGTCTGTGCCGGTGTAGCCTTCTGGGTGGCCAATGTGCAGACCGGCTCCGGAAGGGTAAGGGAACATGTCGAGAATGTAGTACTTCTCCTTGTCTTGGGCTTCCTCGGCTGCGCAAGTTTTGTTCTCCTCCCAGTATTTTTGCCAGGTGGATTCGATTTCGGTGAAGTTGTAGTCTGGACTATTTGTGGCCATCGTTTTGAAAAAGGGTAGCATGTTGGGGCTTTCTTCTATTGCGTCAACTACCCATCCTATTATGCGAAAACAAGTGACCCGATTTTTTGGATTTCCGGTATTATTTCTATCAATTTCTCTATTAAGCTTTTGGAGCGCAGCGTCTGTTCAGGGAGCATCTGCGAAAAAGGCTACAAATTTTGATGGGCTTTTGGATGCGGTGGTTCGTATTGATGTACGCGAAGCGACATTTGGGGCGGGCGCGAAGAGGTATGTGACCGGAGTGGGTTCGGGTGTGATTATGTCGCGAGACGGCCTTGTCTTGACCAATGCTCATGTGGTGACGCGTCAGGCGGAAGATATTTGGGTGACTTTGGCGAGTTTGGAGGTGGTGCGCGCTGAGCTTGTGGGATGGGACCATTGGACGGATTTAGCGTTGATCCAGCTGGATATGGAGCAGGTGACGGGGAGGCGTTTGGGCTTTTCGTATGCATCCTTTGGGGACTCAGAAAAACTGAAGCCGGGTCAGGTCGTTTTTGCAGTGGGGACGCCTCATGGCTTGTCGAGAACAGTTAGTAAGGGAATTATTTCGAATAGCGAACGGTACTTTTTTGATTCTCGCGGGATTCGCGGCTACGAAACGGGTTTTTTCAATAATTGGTTGCAAACGGATGCAGCGATCAATCCTGGAAATAGTGGCGGGCCGTTGGTTGATGAACGTGGCCGGGTGGTTGGGATTAATACCCGTACTTACTTGGGCGCAGATAATCTGGGTTTTGCCATCCCTGCATCGACTGCGAAGACGGTTATGAATTCCTTGATCGAACGGGGTGAAGTGATTCGTAGCTATATTGGAATCGATCCAGGCTTTTTGCAGGATCTAGAATCATTCTATGATATTGATACGAACCAGGGGATGCTAATTGATAGTGTGGATCCTGGGTCACCGGCAGCGATGGCTGGGCTGCGTGCGGGAGACATCGTTTTGCAAATCAATGGGGTAAAATTGGACGGTCGATTCCCAGAGCAGATTCCACCAATTCGCAACTATATCGCAAATCATGCGATTGGGGCAGTGCTGCAGTTGGAGGTGAAGCGAAATGAGGATGTGCGTAAATTTAGCGTGACGACAGAGCGTTTGCTTAGCCGCGTTGGAGAAGAATGGGCATTCGACAATTGGGGACTGAGTGTGCGTGAAGTTTCTCGTGCTTACGCTAGGGAGAACCAATTGGAATCGGATAAAGGAGTGATCGTGATCGGAGTACAGCCGGCTTTTCCGGCAGATAAAGCGAAGCTATCGAGAGGGGAGATCATATCGAAAGCGAACAGCTTGGACGTAACTGATATCGAATCACTCAAAAAATTGTATCAAGAATCTGAAAACAGTGATGAGTCTATTTTATTGGAAACACTGCGGAATAGAAGAGTTTCCTATAAAGCGCTTAAGCCGTAATTCGCTACACGCAACTATTTGAACCTATGTATAAGCATCTTTCGTCAATCACACTTGCGATTCTAATCGCATCACTCAGTAGCTTGGGAGCTCAAGACTTCGAAGCCATGTTTCAAGAGCGTTTGAAATCGGTCGTCGTTGTTGAGTTCTTTGTTGAGACGGAAGAAGATCGTTGGTCAGTGGATGTAAACGGCATTGTTGTGGACGATGATGGGTTGATCCAGTTGCAGGATAATGCATTGCCAGCTTGGATTCCGGTTGAGCAATTGAAAGAGTTTAAGGTTTTTCAACCTGGGAACTTGGACGAACACGACGCTGAGTACCTTGGTCAGGATCGAGTGTTCGGCTGGCATTACGTGCGTGTGCTCGATGAAGAATTGAAGCGTAGTCTCATTTCTGTGACAAGTTATCCCATTGCGGAGCTGAAGACCGGGAGCGCTCTTTGGGGAATAGGTCTCGCGGCAAAGGGGCTTGATTTTACACCCTACTTTATGAGGTCCGAAGTGGCGACGATTCAACCAATGCCTAACGAAATTGGATTCTGTACCTTCGATATTAGTAGCCCAGGTTCTGTAGTATTTGATCTTGACGGGAATTTTGCCGGTTGGGGAGCTAATCCGCTGAATTTTGATCGAGTCTTTACTATAGAAGGGCGCCGTTTTAAGGGGCAAATTGCGAAGACGGACGAGACCTCGACATTTTTTGTGGCGACAGATCTTGTAGGTTCGTTCGGCAATCCTCCTGAATCGGTAGAGGTGATCGATTGGGCTTGGTCTGGCTTGTTGGGGCTTGGGCCTTTGGATGACGAAGTAAGCGAGTTAATGGGGTTGAGAGGAGAATCTGCCATCACTGTGAGTGAGATTTTGGAAAATGGACCGGCAGATAGGGCGGGTATTGAGGATCGTGATATAATTGTGTCTCTCAATGGTGAGTCGTTTAAGCGATACATTCCACGACATATTGTAGTGTCCGCGTTTGAAAGACAATTGAAGCAATTGAATGTGGGCGATCAGGTCAGTGTTGGGGTGCTGCGTGGTCAAGAGCGGCTGGAGCTTGAATTGATCTTGGAGGAGCATCCAACTTTGGTTCGACAAGCGGAACGAACATACTTTGAGAAGCTCGGACTAACCTTGCGCGAGTTTTTACTACTGGATCGCGTGACTTTAAATGTGCGGGAGGGGGATCAGAATTCGGATGGGGTTATCGTGAGTTTTGTTAAAACGAACAGTTTTGCTCAGACCGCTGGACTCGCGAGTGGCGATCTGATCCAAGAAATCGATGGTAATCTAATAAGCGACTATAGCTCTGCGGTAGAATTGGTTAGTGAGATCCTCGCGGATGAGGATCGAAAAGATTTCGTGGTTCTAGTTCGACGTGGAGCGGAGACCTCTGTATTGCGAATCAATCTAAAATAAATTGGTGTAGAGCATTTTTCGAGATTAGAGCGATGAAAGAGCAGGTACTAGCGATTGTTGATGAATTAAAACGCCTTAAAGGAACTGGGGTCGAGCATCTGTATGTATCTGGTGAAGCAATACGATCTTTGAAGTTTCTTAAGAAATCGGAAAAGGCGGAAAAAGCCGAAGTTGAGGAAGCTCTTGCTTCTATCCCGGAGAATATTCGCTCTGCTTCTATAGACGATTTTAATAAAGTTCTTGCCGAAGATCCTGACGCCCTGAAGGCGAAGATCGAAGGAAAGCAAGTGCCAAGCTTCGCCAAGCCGCCGGCGGTGTCTTTGCCCGAGGGCGACAAACAGTCCCGTTGGAATGCCCTTCGCGATCTGGTAATGGGCTGCACTGAGTGCAATAAGCATGTAAGGGCGGGTTATAAACTTGTTTTTGGCGTCGGGAATTTAGATGCAGATATTTTCTTTTGCGGTGAAGCTCCAGGGGCCGAAGAGGAGGAGCAGGGCGAGCCGTTCGTGGGACCTGCCGGTCAGCTGCTTAATAAGATGATCAAAGCGATGGGGCTTGATCGCTCGCAGGTCTATATTGGCAATATTATGAATTGGCGGCCGGAGATGCCGACTCGAACTGGAAATCGACCACCGAAGCCTGAAGAGATGGCTTTTTGCATGCCCTATTTAAAAGCGCAGATAGAGATCGTGCGGCCTAAGGTCATCGTGGCTTTGGGAGCCACTGCGACTAAAGGTTTGTATGGACAAGAGTCATTTAAGGCATTGCGGGAAGTGAAAGGCGAGTGGCGTGAATTTGATGGAATCCCGACAATCGCCACTTACCACCCATCGTATCTGCTTCGAAATAGCTCGCATTCTGATAAAAGAAAAGCGTGGGAAGATCTCTTGAAAGTAATGGGGAAGATCGGACTGCCAATTAGCGATAAGCAGCGTGGTTTCTTTTTAAAGTAGGTGGAGTGGTTGCCTCGTTGAGGCTCATTGAAAAGGCGAGCCTATCGCTGTCGTTTTATTTATCGAAGTTTGAGAAGCTCCGTGTTGCCTAAGGTAATCGAGGAAGGTGAAACTCTAAGAAATGCGTAAGAGTTGCAACGCTCCCTTTTACGGATATCGAAATAATGTATGTCATTTTGCGTAATTGGGGGTTAGAGTAAAAGGGTTTCTCGCACCCAGATGACGATTTACGGAGTTTGAGCCGAGTAATAAAACGCATATCTCGTTTTGAGGATGAAGTAGTTCGTATTTGAGTGGTGTAATTACCAATTACGCAAAAACGCTGATCAATAACGCAAACCGCCGTTTCACAAACGGTTTACTTATGCGAGAATCGTAACCGTTAGAAATTAGACTAACTTCCCCTCGTCCGTTCCCGGTGAAGGTATTTTCAGTGGTACTCTATTTTTAGAGTAGCAGCTGTAAATTCCTTTTTTTAGAAGGACAAACCCCAAACTATAAATACGACTATGATAAATAAGAATCGACTTCTATCGAAGTCCCTGCTTCGCGGAATTTGTATCCGCTCCACGGTTTTTTCTGTGTTAACTTTGTCTGGATTTATAAATCAATCAAGTGCTCAAGATGATGATGACGTCTTTGTTTTGAGTCCATTTGAGGTAACTGATACAGTTACTGGATACACTGCAACTCAAACGACTACAGGCGTTCGTATCGCTGCGGACATAAAGGATATGCCATTCACCGTTGATGTTGCTCCGGTAGAGTTTTTCGATGATTTTTCTTTGTATGATGAAACGGAGCAGCTGGCCTTGGTACCTGGTATTTCACCTGCGGAATCCAAAGGGGACTACCAGTTGCGCGGTATAGCAGGCTCGAATTTCTTGCGTAACGGGTTTTTACGCTTTGGTATTACCGATAAGACCAATATTGAGCGAATTGAAGTTATTAAAGGCCCGGCAGCGGCTATTTATGGTAAGACCTTACCTGGCGGTATTGTAAATGTCATTTCAAAAAAAGCAAAGAATACACCAGAGTATAATTTTGAATTCACGTTAGGGCAGGAGGACTTGTATCGAGCTCAGGGGAATTTTACGGGTCCGATTATAAAGGATAAGCTTCTTTACCGTTTCGATGTGTCTACGTATCATGAGTTAGCTTACGAAGACTTTCGCGAGAACGAACATGAAAACTATTCGGGTCAATTGACTTGGTTGATGTCTCCTTCAACGAACTTAACCTTGGAGGTTGATAGGGCAGTGAACTATCGCGGAGCTCGCGATGGTATCCCATGGGCGCGTTATCAGTCTACGGGGTTTTATGATGGAGCCCCAGCTTGGGAATTTGAAAATTACGATAGGTCTTTCAACGCATCGGGACCAAACACATTTTCAGACTTAGACAATACTCAGGTTGATATTATTTTAAATCATCAAATCAACGATACCTGGTCCATGCGTGCGTCCGCGAATGCTTATGATTGGAACTTGTGGACAATGCGCGGCAGAGGCGAGTGGGATCCAGAAACAAATGAGATTTGGAATAGGCGTCCAGAGGTTAGTCCAGAGTTCCGTGATGGCCGAGCAATGAACATCGACCTTTTGGGTGATTTTAATCAAGGTGAAGTAAAACATAAGCTTTTGGTTACCCTCGATTACACCTATGACAAGCGCCACACGGGATCGACTGACCGCCTGGACCCTGATCTTTACAATGCGGAAACGGGATATCCTGGTACGCAACTTATTGATGTTCTTGATGTAACGAATCCTGACTATACATTACCACCTCTTGAAGATTTTAATACTTCGCGAAGAAATTTGAGGACGACCAATAAAATCCTAGGTTTAATGGTGAGCGATCGGATTACTTTGATGGACGGCAAGCTTCTCGTATCACTTGGGGGTCGATACGATACGGTTGATCAAATTGGCGAAGATTTTCATAATGAAAATTTTACGGATACTACTGTTGATGATCTTACGGTCCAATCTGGAGTGAATTATAACTTGAATGATGATGTGACACTCTATTTCAACTACAGTACTTCGTTCTTTCCTCAGAGAACCTTGGCGGAAGATGGCAGCGCTTTGCCCAATCAAGAAGGTGTTGGTTTTGATTTTGGGGCAAAGTTTGAACTTTTCAACGACAAGATTTTCGTAGTGGCGAATTACTTCGAATTGGAATACAAAAATATCGCGGTGGAAACGTTGCTGACACTCGATGATGGAACTGAGACAACGGTTTTTCGCTTGGATGGTTTAACGGAGTCTAGTGGATTTGAGCTCAATGCGGGAGGAGAAATCGCAGAAGGCTTGGACTTCAAGATCGGGGCGGCTTACGTGGATGCAGAGGTTGTTGAAAGTTCAAGTGAGCACCTCATCGGATTAACTCCAAGACGCGTGCCAAACTATACTTTTGGAGGTGCTCTAAAGTATCGTTTTCAGGAAGGAGCGCTTGAAGGTTCGTGGACTGGGCTCAATGTGACCTATCAGAGTGGAAATCGTATTACGGATAGTGCTACGGGAGGTCGATATTTGTATACAACAGACGAATTCACTCGATTCGATTGGTCCTTTGGTTACACGCTAAAGCCGCTTAGTGACAATTCGGATCATTCTTTGACGCTCACGGTTAAAAATCTCTTCGACGAAGAGTATCTCTATGGGGGTGATCCAACTCCAGCTATTGGTCGTCAATTTATTCTTAGGTACAATTTGAATTTTAGGTAGAAACGCAGTATATAGTAGTGCTTAGACGAACTCCGACCCGTCATGCTTTGGCGGGTCGCCGTTCGTCTTTTTTACTCCGAACTTAAAAGTACTAATTTCCTTAACGCCATTTCGATATACGACTATCGGTTTGAGTATTTAAAATCTAACTATTTCTATGCTGTCTAACGCTGACTACGCCTTACTGGGTTTCTATTTTGTCTTCATTTTCTCTCTCGGGTTTATTTTCCGAAAAGCGAGCAGCAATGCGAGCGACTACTTTCGCGGCAGTGGAAGCCTGATGTGGTGGATGGTAGGGGCCTCTGCCTTTATGCAACAAGTTAGTGCCTTTACTTTCACGGGGGTGGCAGGAAAAGCGTATCGAGATGGAAGTATTGTGGTAGTAGTGTTTTTCGCCAATGCGTTGGGCTATTTCGTTAATTATCTTTGGACGGCATCGCGATTTCGTCAGATGCGAATAATCACGCCGATTGAAGCGGTGCGTGAACGTTACGGGAAAGCGAATGAACAATTCTTCACTTGGGTTCAGGTGCCAGTCAATGTGATGTACGCCAGTATCTGGCTCAATGGTTTGGCTGTATTTATATCTGCAGTATTTCAGATCGATTTGAAGTTAACGATATTGCTCACGGGTGGAGCGGTTGTGTTTATGTCAGTGACGGGTGGCTCATGGGCGGTTATCGCCAGCGATTTCGTTCAAATGCTCCTTATTATGATCATTACGGTCGTAGCGGGAATACTGGCAATTAACTACGTCGATATTGGAGGTGTATCCAATTTTATTGAGAAAGCTCCTGAGAATTATTTTAATTGGGGAGAGGGAATCAGTATCAAGATTGTTGTCTTATGGGTCTTGGCATCTTTTGCTAAGCAGCTCTTTGGTCTCAATAACTTGATGGATTCCGCGCGATTTCTCTGTGCTCGCGATGGTGAGCATGCTCGCAAGGCTGCATTGCTCGCCTGTTGTTTGATGTTCGTAGGTCCCATTATTTGGTTTATTCCTCCAATGATGGCGGGTATCGTAGAGCCCGATATCGGTTCAATTTTCCCGATGCTGAATAACCCAGGAGATGCAGCGTATGTGTATTCAGGTTCGCTTACACTTCCTGCGGGAATGATGGGCTTGTTGCTGTGCGGTATGTTCGCTGCCACTATGTCATCCATGGATAGTGCTCTGAATCGGAATTCGGGAATATTCGTGTGCAATTTCTATCAGGTTTTTCTAGCGCCGAAGGCATCTCAGTCGCATTTGCTCGTTGTCGGGCGAATTGCCTCAAGTGTTTTAGGTGTAGCTATCATTCTAGCGGCACTGTGGCTGTCGAAACTGAAGGGATTAACACTGTTTGATATTATGTTATTGTATGGTGGTTTGGTGGCTTTGCCTTCTCAGATTCCTTTAACCCTTGGTATATTTATTAAGAAGACGCCGCCTTGGTCGGGGTGGAGTACCGTTTTGATTGGATTCGCGTATTCACTATTCGTGGTGAAGGGGTTGGATCCTCATAATATTGTATGGCTTAGTGATAACGAACTTAGCGAACGAGAGGTGAATGACTTTCGTTTCTTCGCTGGTGTATTAGGAAATATTGTCATTTGCACTTCCTGGTTTTTGTTCACCAAGCGTTTTTACTCAAGCTCTTCGTCAGCATTCCGCGAACGCTTGGATGCGTTTTTTGTCCGAATGAATACGCCGATTGATTTCAAGAAAGAGCATGGTGAAGGGAGTGGTAAAAAGCAGGGGTCAATGCTATCTATAATTTGTTATGTTTACGCCGCATTTATATTCCTTGTAGGTCTATTTGTTTCGCACGACGGATTTGGAAGTCGCTTGGTCTATGCTGCGGTATCAGGAGTGCTGGCTTTAATCGGATTTGCTCTAAAGTACTCCAGTAATAAGGCTTCGGAGGAAATGTAACTATAACAGGTCCACTGTTCTGTCTAGTAATCCAGTATTCGTGTATCCAAAAACAAGATTATACGTAAAAGTATGAAGTTGGTTGTTGAAAATATTTAGGAGTGCCCTATAAAAATTGTTGGTTTTGCGTAAAGTTGCGATTCCGCTTAATAAATGTCGGACCCCAAACAAATTGCTCTTGTTATAGACCCAGTGACGGCTCGTCGCCTCTCTTCTGGAATTTTCAATAATTCTCGCCGAGATAAGAATTACTGGCTTTTCAATGCGTTTCGACCTGTTAGCGATCTGATGGAGAAGTTGGAAGCGTGCAACCCGGACGGCATCATATCGCGTGCTTTGCCGGAAGTGGATGAGTATCTTCGTGCATTGAACCTGCCGACCGTCTTGGTTGGAGGAAATAAAGGCGGAGAAAAAATCGTTAGCGTAGGTAGCAACAATGACCGAGTCGGGGAAATGGCTGCGGAGCATTTAATGAATATTGGTTTGGAAAATTTTGCTTACTATGGAATCGAATCTCAATTTTCCTACCAGCGTGAGCGTGGATTTTCGAATGCTCTTCGTGAAAAGAATTTCCAAAGCAAAATCTATGTAGACAAGTACAATAACTGGGAACAGTACTACATGGAGATTTTGCACTTATCTGACGAATCCCTAAGGAAATGGGTCGATTCCTTGCCAAAGCCTGTAGGGATATTTGCGGTACATGATCCTTTAGGTTGGCACCTTCTTGAGGTTTGCCGGAGAAGTGGGATTAAGGTTCCTGAAGAAGTGGCTGTTTTAGGGGCGAATAATGATGAGTTGATTTGTCATTTGGGGCATCCGCCACTTTCAAGCGTATCCATTCCTTGGGGGAAAATAGGAGGGGAAATTGCAATGGCTATGGATGGAATCCTGGATGCTCAAGATAATAGGGGATTACGAGATGATTCGATGCCCAATGTTATCAAGGTCCTGCCAGAAGGGGTCGTTACTCGCCAATCTTCCGACTTGGATGCAGTGCAAAATGCTACTATAAAACAAGCATTACGGTTTATTAAAAACAATATATCAAGGCCGATTACTGTGCCAGATTTAATCGAAGAAGTGAAAGTTTCACGACGAAAACTCGAACTGGATTTCAGAACCCACTTGGGGCGAACGCCTAAGGAAGAAATTACACGGGCCCGCGTTGAGTCTGCTAAACTGCTCTTGTCCCAAACTGATTTAAGTATCCCTTTGGTGGCTGAACGATGTGGCTATATGTACCCAGAAAGGTTTGCAGTGGCGTTCCGAAAATTAATTGGAATGACGCCTAGTGCCTATAGAAAGCAATTTAGGATGAGTCACTAATTTTGCCCAATGAAGGAAAAGCACAGAAGAAATACGCAATAAATCGTAGAGGAATGTCATTTGCTTTGTTACATTTAGTTTTGCGCTGGTAGTTTACAGTTTGTTGTACCCACGTTTAATACCTTATAGAAGCCCTTAATATATCAAATTTGAAACAAGAACACACAGAAAAAGCAGGTCGTGCGAATGGCTTAGTCACGGATAGTGATATGTCTTACCCCAATTTGTTGATGGGGGATGGCGCACGCTTAGAGGAGACAAAAAAGCGTGTCGAAAAAGGTGATCCGGCAGTTATTAATGCTTTTAAGGAAATTGTTGATTTAGCGGAAGCTGCTCTTTGTTCGCCGATTGGCTCGGTCACTGAAAAACTGGATTTGCCCCCGAGTGGCGATAGGCAGGATTACTTGAGTCTGGCTCCGTATTGGTGGCCAAATCCTGATACGATCGACGGTTTTCCGTATGTGTGGCGTGATGGAGTTGAAAATCCGCGCCGCAATGAGTCGGATATCGGGCGGATGGAGACGATGATTTACTCAGTCTGTTCTCTTAGCGTGGCGTACTATTTCACAGGAAATGAGACGTATGCGAAAAACGCGGCAGAACGATTACGGGTTTGGTTCTTAGATCAAAGAACACGCATGTATCCAAATCTAAAGTATGCTCAGACTCGCCTAGGACATGGGAAAACTAATTTTGGTGGAATTATCGAGGCGACCCGTTGGCGCTGGATGCTGGACGCAGCGATCCTTTTGGAGTTATCGGATGCGTGGTCGCAGAAAGATGCCGAAGGCTTGCGGCAATGGTTTGGTGAATTTGGAGATTGGCTTGTGGAGAGCCCAGAGGGAATCGAAGAATCCTGGAGCGCTAATAATCATGGGAGCTGGTATTCGATGCAATTGCTGTTGTGTAGCATGTATTCGGGCAATTTAGACAGAGCGAATAAACTTTTAGAAGAGATGCCTCGCCGGATCTCTACTCAATATTTTATGGATGGGCGTCAGCCGTATGAAATTATCCGTTCTGCTGGTTTGCATTATTCGAATTATAATAATTTGGCCTTTGTAGATATTGGGCGAATGGCGTTGAAGCTTGGCTTTGATCTTTTTTCTTTTGAATGTTCGGATGGACGAGGGTTGAGGCTGGGAATGGAATATTGCGCTTCGTTTTTGACCTGCGAAAAGCAATGGCCGGCTCAACAGGTTCGGCCAATTGCAATGTGGCGTGTTGCCGAGACTTATTGGCGAGCGTCAAAGGGTTTTAACGAGGCATCTTTTGTCGATTTGGTTCGGAAATTACCTGAAAAAAATCTGCCTTTGGCAATTACGCGGCTTTTGGATCCGCTGCCATCCGAATGGGAGCCTCTGTATTAAAATATTGGAATTCTTGGGGGGGGGCTTATGTAGGCACGGATGCCTACATAAGCCCTTGAGTCATGGCGAATGAATCCCAGCTTGAGCCTCCACGCCATTCGTATCCACTATCAAAGGCAATGTTTTGCGCTGTACGTTCGTCGAATATTCGTTTGATCAGAGTGAGTGTCATGTCCAATCCGGTTGAAATTCCGGAAGCGGTGAAGAACTTTTGATCTTCGGTCCAACGAGCTTGTTTGACCCAATTAACTTTGGGTCCTTGGGTGACTACCCATTGAATTGTATTTTTATCGGCTGTAGCTCTTACGCCGTCTAGCAAGCCCGTTCGAGCAAGGAGTGCGCTTCCTGAACTAACGGATACAACGTATTTTGCGGCTTTTGTCTTTTGCTGGAGCCAAGTGAGTAAGTCTGTATTTTCAACCTCGCTTTTGATACCGGAACCACCTGGGAGGAGAATGATGTCAAAGGATGGACTGTTGCTCAGACTGAAGTCGGCTTTAATTTGAGGACCTTGTTCGCTTGAGGCTGGTTCGCCTGAATGAGTGATAATATTCAGGCTAATGTGTTCACTGAGCTTTCCAAAAAAATCGAGTGGTCCACAAGCAGTCATAAGTTCGAATCTATCGAACAAATAAGCTCCAACTGTAAGTTTTTGATCCGGCATTTTGTACGGGGCTTGGAGTTGATCGTCTCTTCGAGAGCAGTGGCTTTATGAAGAAGAAGTAAGCGTTTATCTTAAAAAATAAGCTTATGCCTAGGATTTTGTATTTGAGGAAGTTTGGGTCAAGCTCGGATCCTATCAGGAGCGAACTAGTTTACCTTCTCAATGTAAGGAGCGATTATTTCTTTCCACTTTGCGTATCCAAGTCCATTCAGGTGTATTGAATCTACTGTTAGCTTAGAGTTGAGGGTGTTGCTTTGAGACAAGGTCGAATTTAAATCGATAAAAGTGAGCTTGTTGTTCGTTTTGGAATAAGAGTAGAGAGACTTGTTCAATTCGGTAATCTTTCGATTAACATTACCCAAATTGTTAGCAGTTAGCAGGGTTGATTGTATGAAAACATTCATGCCATTTTCGACGAGTTTTTCGACTATGGATTTGTAGTTTCTCAACACTGCTAACTCCGTGAAACCAGAATTGAAATCGTTTAGGCCGACCATTATGAAGGCTTTCTTTGCACCGGTCGAATAGATGCTATCCATGCGATTGAGAATACCGTTGGTTGTATCGCCGGATATTCCGCGATTCGCTATTTTCGAATTGGGAAAGAGTTCATTCCATTCCGAAAAATCAGTTATGCTATCCCCGATAAAAACGATGTCGTGATCTGTTTGCGACTTTAGATCAAAGAATGAGGTCTTAATTTGGTAATAAGCGGGGGCGTCTTTCGCGTCTTTGAAGTGTTTGAAAAGCGCTCTAAGTCGTGATAGAGGAAATATGTTGTATCTCCAAGATATGATCCCGAAAAGATATGAAAAAATGCAACATATAGCGACTGCAATGATGGTAAGTGAACCCTGGTGAGTCATATTGAAGCTATTTCAGAACCAGGAGTTGGTTCTTTGTATTTAGCCGATTAATAGGGTTGCATAGTTCTTTTTACCGCGTCGGAGGAGCACGTATTTCCCGAAGTGGACATCTTTATTTGCAACCCTGTAGCCAATTTCTTGGATACGTTGATTGTTGAGGCTAACGCCTCCACCTTGGATATCCTTCTTCGCTTGCCCACGTGATTGGCAGAGTCCTGTTTCAACGAGTGCGTCTATCAATCCGAATCCCTCTCCTTCTAGAGAGGAGGCTTCTACGTCTGCACTTGGGATTTCTTTGGCGACTTCTTTAAGAGCATTTTCTGTGATGTCGTCTAGTTTGCCACCGAATAGAATTTGGCTGGCTTTGATCGCGTCCTGTGCAGCTTGCTCACCGTGGATAAGGCAAGTCATTTCCCAGGCGAGCGCTCGGTGCGCTTCCCGCGCTCCTGGGTTTTGGGCGTGTTTAGCTTCGAGTTCTTCAATTTGCTCTTTGCTGAGAAAGGTAAAGAATTTGAGGAAATTGATGATGTCGCGATCGTCGACGTTGATGAAGAATTGGTAGAAGCGGTAAACGCTCGTTTTCTCTGGATTGAGCCAGATGGCTCCATCGACGCTTTTGCCGAATTTGCTTCCGTCCGCGTTTGTGATTAAGGGGAGCGTTAATCCGTAAACGGTTTTGCCAGCCTTCTTGCGTGTTAGTTCTGTTCCTGCGGTGATGTTGCCCCATTGGTCGCTGCCACCTATCTGCAGTTCACAGTTTTCTACCTGGTTGAGGTGGTAGAAATCGTAGGCTTGTAGGAGCATGTAGGAAAACTCTGTGTAGCTGATTCCTACTTCGCGATCTTCCATACGAGCGCGAACGCTTTCTTTGGCTACCATCGAGTTAACCGTAAAGTGTTTGCCTACGTCGCGCAGGAAATCGAGGAAGCTAATTGGGCTCACCCAGGAAGCGTTGTCGACTA
Organism: Puniceicoccaceae bacterium K14; assembly: GCA_022538095.1. Taxonomy (GTDB): domain Bacteria; phylum Verrucomicrobiota; class Verrucomicrobiia; order Opitutales; family Opitutaceae; genus JAKYXN01. The sequence continues at coordinate 18,766 of JAKYXN010000017.1, forward strand.
GTTGCGCGGAGTTCGAAATTTCTTCGTTGAAATCGAGCAATCGGGCGAGCTGGACTTTTACTTGGGCAATATTGTTGTCCAAGATTTCTTTTGTGAGTAGCTGGCGCTCGGATTTCTTTCCACTTGGATCGCCGATGCTCCCAGTGGCTCCACCGGCGAGAGCGATTGGCTTGTGGCCATAGTTTTGGAAGCGGCGTAGTGCTATCAAGGGTACGAGATTCCCTACGTGCAAGCTGTCTGCAGTGGGGTCGAAACCACCATAGAGCGAGATGGGTCGTTCTTCGAGACGCTTCGCAAGTTCTTCGCTCGCGGTGCAGTCGTTCAAGAGTCCTCTCCATTGCAGATCTTCCAAAATATTCATAAGGTCGAAGGTTTTGCTACGAAAGAGCCTGGCTGTCCAGTTTGTAGTTCTGAAGAGTTTAGCGGCAATTATGCATAATTATAGGTAATTTATCACATCTAGGTGACAAGAGGCTTGCCCGATCCTGTTAAATGCTAACACTTGAGAGTCCTTCCCAATCCCGACTTTAACCTGATACATTAAAATTTAGTATGGCTATTGAGACTGGCTCTAAAGCACCTGACTTCACATTGATTTCCAAGAATGCTGAAGGATTGACAAACGTTACACTGAGCGATCATTTTGGCAAAGGAGCGACTGTGCTTCTTTTCTTCCCGTTGGCGTTTTCGAGCGTGTGCGAAGCTGAGTTTTGCAGTGTGCGCGATTCGCTTGCAGATTACGAATCGTTGAATGCCCAAGTATATGGCATTAGCATCGATCCACCTCATTCACAAGAAGCGTTTGCTAAGCAGCATGGATTCAACTTTCCGCTTCTTTGTGATTTTAACAAAGAGGCAAGTACGGCTTACGACGTTCTTTATGAAGAATTTATCGGCCTGAAAGGCGTTTCGAAGCGTTCTGCATTCGTTATCAACAAAGAAGGTATTGTGGTTTATGCAGAGAGTAGCGATGATCCGAAGCAACTCCCAAATTTTGATGCAATTAAAGCTGCGCTAGCCTGAAGACGTTATTCATTTCTAATCGCTTTTCAGAGGGCACTTGATGCCCTCATCAATTCCTCTGATTAGTTTTTAAACCTTGTTTGATCCATTGAAAAATAGGCAACATAGGTTTACCTTTAGAAGCTTTTAAATATACCGATTTAAAGAACGAATGCCGAAGAGTTCCCCAGTTTTTCTGGTAGATCCATCTTCTAACCCAGTTGCGATCAAGGTCGTTGGCCGGGCGACGTTCCAGAGTGCGGTGCCTTTGAAGGATTTCCTTCGAAAGTCGATGACCTCTGGTGTTGTTACCTTTGTGGTCGATTTCAAGGAGTGTGAGGGGATGGACAGCACGGTCTTGGGCGTTTTTGCCGGATGCGCTTTAGACCTTAGAAAAAAGAAACCAAAGGGATCTTTGGTATTATCTCGTTTGAATAGTCGTCTGTTGTCTTCGATAAAGAGCTTGGGTCTCCATAGAATTGCTACGGTTGACATGGATCCGAAAGGAGCAGGCTTGAGTGGCGATTATTTTAAGACGCTTTCCAGCGCTAAACTGGACGAGCTAGAAAACGCTCGAATTTGTTTGGAAGCTCATGAAAAACTTATCGAAGCGGACAAGAGTAATGAAGCGAAGTTTAAGGATGTTATCGAACTCATGAGGGATCGAGTAGACGAAGCTTGATCTGCTTTGCTTAATTTTCATAAGAATTTCGTATACGACGCCCACTGAAAAGATCGTGGGCGTTTTTTATGTTCCCATTGGGCGCAAAGATGAGCTTTTAGCAGAAGGAAACGAATTAAAAGTGAAACCCGAAAAGAGTAAGAATGGAAAAGCCATCGTTTAAGGAAGCATTGTTGTTTTGGCTTAAATTGGGCTTTGTCAGCTTCGGAGGACCTGCTGGGCAAATCGCCATAATGCATGATTTTCTCGTGACTCGCAAAAAATGGATTTCCGAGAGTCGTTTTCTCCACGCATTGAATTTTACGATGCTTTTGCCGGGGCCCGAAGCTCAACAATTAGCTACCTATGCGGGCTGGTTGCTACATGGCACGCGAGGCGGTCTAGTCGCGGGGGCTTTCTTCGTGTTGCCGTCTATGTTGATTCTTTTTGCCCTCAGTGCGTTGTATGTGAGTTTTGGTAATATCCCGTGGATCTATTCTTTGTTTGCGGGGTTGAAACCAGCAGTTGTGGCAATCGTAGTGATGGCCTTGGTCAAGATTTCAAGTAAATCGCTGAAGTCAGTTTTTCACTACGTCTTAGCTGTTGCGGCATTTGTGTGCCTCTTCTTTTTGAATATTGCTTTTCCGCTGATTATTGTGGGGTCGATCTTGATCGCGGTGATCGTTTTTCGCATCAGGCCCAGTCTTTTTAAAGGTAGGAATAACGATGTAATCGATAGCGATAACTCGGAAGAGGAGTACTATATTAATTCAAATTCGGTCTTGGCAGAAGCCGGCTTGAGTTGGGGGCGGCTGGCTAGACAAGTCACTGTTTCAACCTTAGTGTGGGCAATTCCATTGGTTGTTTTCTATTTTTTCACTAGTGATGCCCAATTTTGGGAAGAGTTAATTTTCTTTTTCACGCGGGCGGCGTTTGTGACTTTTGGAGGTGCCTATGCTGTGCTGCCGTATGTCGCTCAAGTAAGCGTGGAAGAATTGGGATGGTTAACAGAGTTGCAGATGATTGATGGCTTAGCGCTTGGAGAAACCACTCCGGGACCATTGGTTATGGTGCTCGCTTTCGTTGGATTTATGGCGGGCTATGGCCAGTACAGCGATTCGGTGATTATGGGAGGACTTGGTTTGGTGGTAACTACGTTCTACACTTTTGTCCCGTGCTTTTTCTTTATTTTTGCCGGTGCGCCGATCATCGAAAAGACTCGAGAAAACAACCAAGTAAAGCAGGTCCTTGGAGTTGTAACTGCCGCAGTCGTGGGAGTCATGCTGAATTTGACGATTTATCTCGGGAAGGCGGTCGTTTTTCCATCCGGGGGGCTTGATTTGAATGGGATCGATTGGATTACCTTGGCTTGGGTCGTGGTGTCGATTGTAGCATTATACCGATTCAAGGCGAATGTTATGGGGTGGATTGCAGTGAGCGCTACCTTTGGGTTGATTCGATTCTTAATTTTAGGCCCGTTTTAGGACTTATTCACCTCTAAATTATTCGGTTGATCATTGTACGGACTCCTTTCAGGAATAGGGGACAATGAGCGAAAATAACGCAGGCGTTTTAGATAAAGAGAATTTGCCGGATAGCGGCGGCCACTTTGGTGAGTTTGGCGGCCAGTATGTGCCAGAAACTTTGATGACGGCTTTGGACAACCTTGGCAAAGAGTATGATATTGCCCGTAAGGATCCTGAATTTATCAAGGAGTTGAAGTTTTATCTAAAGGAATTTGCTGGGCGTCCCACAGGATTGTATCATGCAGACCGGCTCTCCGAAGAGCTTGGCGGTGCAAAGATTTACTTCAAGCGCGAGGACCTACTGCACACTGGGGCTCACAAAATTAATAATGCTATCGGACAAGCTCTACTCGCGAAGCGTATGGGCAAGAAGCGTGTGATTGCGGAAACTGGAGCAGGACAGCATGGAGTGGCGACAGCGACTGTTTGCGCTAAGCTTGGATTGGATTGCGTCGTGTACATGGGCGCAGTCGATATGGAACGTCAGAAGCTCAACGTATTTAGAATGCGTTTATGCGGAGCGGAAGTTCGCGGTGTTGAGTCGGGGCAAAAGACACTCAAAGACGCGGTCAATGAAGCAATGCGCGATTGGGTGACTAATGTTGAAGATACGCACTATATTCTTGGATCGGCTCTCGGTTCACATCCGTATCCAATGATGGTACGCGACTTTCACCGAGTTATTGGACAAGAAGTACGTCATGAAATTTTGGAGAAAGAAGGGCGTTTGCCAGACGAGCTAGTTGCTTGTGTCGGCGGTGGCAGCAATGCAATTGGGCTATTCTACGAGTTTTTGGAAGAACCTGATATTCGGATGGTTGGAGTAGAAGCGGGAGGGCATGGCATCGAAATCGGCCAGCACGCTGCTCGCTTTGAAGGAGGGCGCTTAGGCGTTCTTCAAGGCTGCAAGACTTATATTTTGCAAAACGATGATGGGCAAATTGAGCTCACGCATTCTGTATCCGCTGGATTAGACTATGCGGCTATTGGTCCTGAGCACGCCTATTACCGTGATCAAGGGCGCATAGAATTTGCTTACGCAACTGATGCAGAAGTTATGGAAGCTTTCCAAGCGCTCTGTCGTACGGAAGGAATCATCCCAGCTCTCGAATCAACTCATGCCTTAGCCTACGTTTTGAAACGAGCGCCAGAAATGAGAAAAGACCAGATATTGGTTATGAACCTCAGTGGTCGAGGAGATAAGGATGTGAATCAAGTGGCGAAACTTTTAGGTGAAGACATATGAATAGCATGACTGGATTTGGCCGTACCGAGGTGACTCGCGACGGCGTTGTAGTTGCTTTGCAAGTATCTTCGGTTAACCGAAAGAACTTGGAAGTCGTCTGTAATCTCCCTCGCGATTTACAACGTTTGGAGCGAAGCGTTAGCGAGCAAGTGCGCAAGCTCGCGGGAAGGGGACGTTTCCAGTTTTCATTCGAAATAAAGGGGGAGACTGCCTCCTCCAGTTTGCCGGGCGATGAACAAATTGATTCTGCTATAGCCCGTCTAAAAGAAGTTGCTCAGAGAAATGATTCTGTATTTGAGCTAAATGGCGAAGTATTGGTGAGCCTCGTACGGCTGCTTGATGCAGATGGTGCGGATATTCCCGAGGAAATTGTTGAGTCGCTAATTAGAGAAGGCGTAGACCTCGTTCTCAAAGAATTGTTGGCCATGCGCGCTCAAGAAGGTGTGGCATTATTTGAGGATTTGTCTGCCCGCAGGTTGAAGCTCAAAGCGTTGGTCAGCGAGATTCGTGAATTGGCTCCTGAGATGGTGGAGAACTATCGAAAGAATCTTTTTACGCGCCTTCAGCAGGCAGACTTGGATTTTGATCTAGATGATGAGCGCGTTCTTAAGGAAATCGCACTTTTTGCGGATCGATGTGATATCTCAGAAGAGTTAACCCGTTTGGAAAGTCACTTCGAGCAATTCGAACAGCTATTATCAAAGAAGGAGCCAGTCGGGCGACCGTTAGAATTCTTAATGCAAGAAATTGGTCGTGAAGTTAACACTACAGGAAGTAAAGCTTGTATAATTGAAATCTCTCGCAAGGTGATGGAAATGAAGAATGAGCTCGAACGCATACGCGAACAAATAGCGAATGTGGAGTAGGTAAGGGCGGGCTTTAGATCAGGTCACACGCGGAAAGATGATTGAATTAGCTAGGCCAGGTCGCCGTTTGGGTGCCAGTTTTGTCAATGTTTGGATTTTTATGATGCCTCTGATTTTGATCGAATTATCAGGCACAGAGGTTTTACCTTACATTTTAGTAGTTTACTCTTTTGGGGCACCATTACTTCCTATTTTCTTTCCAGAAAGTCTGGGGAAAAATATGTTTGGCCTTATGGTCTTAGAAGAAGACGATAGTCGCTTATTGTTTAGGAAGAGAGTTATGCGTGGTCTTTTGCCGCTATTGTTTCTCAACATATTAGTGTTGCCTCACTTTCCCGAAAATTTTTATCCGACTGTATTGAATAAGTTGTCACCCATTGTGATGTTGGGATTTGTGCTGAATAACATCTACATCATTTTCAGCCCGCAGTGTAAGAGCTTAATCGACTTTTTCATGAAAGTGAAAGTGGTAAAACTTACTAAACACAATAAACTCTAGGCATTCTTAAGTTTCCTTGTGGTTAGGTTAAAATGAAAGACTAGTTTTTGTGGGACCTGAGCTTGCTCAGTGCTACAAGCTTAAGTGGTGGCATTCAGCAAGCTGAAGCCCTACAAAAAAAGGAATGTGAGGTTTTACTCACATTCCTGAAATTTTTTTGGAGGTATTAAATCTCTAGCTAATCAAAGCTTCGCGAGGAGGAGCGAATTTTGTAAGGCTGATTCCTTCAACTGAGGCTTTGTATTCATCCATGTTTGGGATTCTGCCAAGTATTGCTGAAAGTACTACGACTGGTGTGGAAGCAAGTAGAGACTCTCCTTTCTTCCGTTCGGAATCTTCTACAACGCGACCTTGGAATAGTCGTGTGGAAGTTGCCATCACAGTGTCACCTCTTGCGGCCTTCTCTTGGTTACCCATACAGAGGTTGCAACCGGGACGCTCAAGGTACATCATGTTTTCGTATTCGGTGCGAGCGGCGCCTTTCGGTGCATCATCATTGAATTCGAAACCAGAATATTTCTGCAGCATTTCCCAGTCCCCCTCTTTCTTCAATTCATCGATGATGTTGTATGTGGGGGCTGTGACTACGAGAGGAGCCTTGAATTCGACTTTCCCTTGTTGTTCCTCGAGGTTCTTCAGCATTTGGGATACGATTTTCAAATCTCCCTTGTGTACCATGCAGGAACCAACAAATCCGAGATCAACCTTCTTTTCTCCTCCGTAGAAGGAAACTGCCCGGATTGTGTCGTGCGTGTATCGTTTGGATACATCTTCGTTGTTCACGTCGGGGTCGGCGATCATCGGTTCGTCAATTATGTCGAGATCTACGACAAACTCCGCAAAGTAATTTGCATTGGCATCTGGCGTGATCGCAGGCTTTTCGCCTGACTGGATCTCTGTAATTCTCTTATCCGCCTTGTCGATCAAGCCTTGGAGAACTTGAGTATCGTTGTCCATACCCTTGTCGATCATGATCTTGATTCGGCTCTTAGCTATTTCGAGAGATTCGATCAGAGTATCGTCCTGAGAAATACAAATGGACGCTTTTGCTTTCATTTCCGCTGTCCAGTCAGTGAATGTGAATGCTTGGTCAGCGGGAAGAGTGCCAATATGAACCTCTATGATTCTCCCTTGGAAGACGTTGTCGCCAAACTTCTTTAGCATCTGAGCCTGCGTCGCGTGAACGACGTCTCGGAAATCCATGTGTTCTTTTAGATCGCCCTTGAAAGTAACTTTAACGGACTCTGGGATTGGCATAGTTGCTTCACCCGTAGCAAGTGCGAGCGCTACAGTTCCGGAGTCTGCTCCGAATGCGACGCCTTTTGACATGCGGGTGTGAGAATCCCCTCCGATGATGATTGCCCATTCATCGACGGTAAGGTCGTTTAGCACCTTGTGAATGACATCGGTCATTGGGTGGTAAACGCCTTTCGGATCTCGCCCAGTGATGAGTCCGAAGCGGTGCATGAATTTCATGAGCTTGGGAATATTTGCCTGGGCTTTTTTATCCCATACAGAAGCTGTGTGGCATCCGGACTGGTAAGCTCCGTCAACGGTAGGAGAGATTACGGTTGCGGCCATGGCTTCCAGTTCTTGAGAAGTCATTAAGCCGGTCGTGTCCTGTGATCCAACGATGTTGACCTTAACGCGTACATCGGAGCCAGCGTGTAGTGGGGCATCGCTAAAGACTCCCACAGCGTTCTTGTTAAAGATTTTTTCAACAGCAGTGAGTCCTTGCCCTTCGTGTGAGATTTCTTTGGAAGGAGCGAATACGGGCTCGATGGCGACACCGAGTGTCTCACTAGCGAATGTTTGTAATTTCTTTCCGAATACGACTGCGTAGGAACCGCGAGCCTTTATGAATTCTACCTTTTGAGGTGTTAGCGCTGAAGAAATGTCAACCAACTCCTTGTCTCCGTTGTAGAGCTTCTTGGTCTTTGTGTTGATTGTCAGGACCGTTCCTGTTTCTACAGAATAGGCTTTCTCAAGGATTGGATCGCCGTTGTCGTCTTTGACGGGGGTGCTGTCAGCATCTAATTTTTTAACCCAATTTTTGAGATCGATACCGATACCGCCAGTTACGCCAACTGTTGTGAGGAAAATTGGAGAGATTCCGTTTGTGCCTGCGATGATCGGAGCGATATTTACGAAAGGGACATACGGGCTTGCTTGCTTACCGGTCCAGAGAGCAACGTTATTGACTCCAGACATTCTGGATGAGCCGACTCCCATGGTACCTTTTTCGGCGATCAACATCACTTGTTTTCCAGGATTGGCATCCTTGAGCGCTTGGATCTCTTTTTGCGCTTCTTCCGAGATCAAGCATTTTCCGTGAAGTTCTCGGTCTGAGCGAGAGTGCGCTTGATTGCCTGGCGAGAGGAGGTCGGTAGATATGTCACCTTCTGCGGCGATGTATGTAACCACATCGATTTCTTCCTCTACGTCTGGAAGTTTTGTGAAAAATTCTGCTTTTGCGTAGCTCTCTAGAATCTCTTTCGCGATTTCATTGCCATCCAGGTATGCACTCGCAAGTCTTTCCGTATCAGCCTCATAAAGGAATACTTGGGTCTTGAGGATTTCAGCGGCGTCTTTTGCTATTGATGGATTGTCGCCCAAGGCCAGATCGAGTAGAACCTTAACGGATTGACCGCCCTTCATGTGCGACAGTAGCTCGAAGGCAAATGTCTGTGATATTTCCTCGACTACAGAATCACCAAGAATGATTTCTTTTAAAAACTTAGCCTTTACCCCTGCTGCACTCGTGGTTCCTGGTAAGGTGTTGTAGATGAAGAACTTGAGGGAATTTTCTCTGTGCTCGTTGTTAAGATCTTTGATTTGCTCAATAATAGCGGCTAACAATACGCCGTCGTCAATTGGCTTAGGGTTCAACCCTTGATCTTTTCGTTCTTCGATCTCTTTTATGTATTCTATATACGGTTCCATGGTCTCTCTTTACAAATGTCTGCTGTAGATCAATTATTTCAAGAAGATTTTGGGGAATCTGCGATATGGACTGTAAGCGTCATTCTTGAGACAAACCGAAGCAATAAGCCGAGCGTTTATACACTAAGAAGTCGACTATAAGAGGTGGTGGTGAATTTAGATTGAAGTATTTCCATCTTCTTGGGCAATCACTCCAGTAAAAACTTTAATCGTTTCTCTATCTGCTTCCTTTGGGGGCAGAGGCTTTTGCTCTTTGGAAGAAATCCTGAACTCGTTATTCATCCTTTGCATCGCCATTCTAATGCATACTGGAAAATGTGAACATTGGTTCTCCGGTTATACGGGTCTGTTTCAGACTGGGGGTAGAATACACAAGTGTCTTTTTTAGGCTCTCGACCTTGTGAATCCATTTGTTAGATACGATTCGCTGTTAAGTCGTTGTTGTAATGTCTTTTTCGAAGAGGAGAATATCGACTTCGCCAAGAACGAAGTCCGCTGGATGAAGAGCAAGCGAGTGATTATTCTTTAAGAACAGATTTTACACTTTGGACGCACTTATGTCGGATAGGGGCGTCCTTGGCTTTGGGCCAAAGGGCTATTGTGTACGAAATGTTTATTGTAAGAAGTCGCTCGGGGCAAAGGCTTGAAAGCTATTGAGAGGAAGGAACTACCGTATTGAGCAGAAACAGCGAGCTATGCTTATTCAATCCCGGTGCGTAATCGTAGGCTGGTTGTATTTATGTAAAAATTAAACAACTACTTTCGATGAAAAGATGTTTCCAAGTTCGTTGAATGGTGATTTCTCATGTCCTGAGGTTCGTTTGCTTGTATTATGTGCGGCTTTGCGCAGCATATATTCCTATGCGAATACAGTCTCTTGCCTCTGTTTGTCTTATTATTCTCGGGCTCTTATTCACCGGTTGTACCGAAGATGCAAAGGAGGCGTTAGGAAAACTGCAGCCGATTAAATTTCCGCGGAGTACTTCGACTCGAACGGAAATCGGCTGGGAATTCCAAGGAATGATGTCCAATTGGGAAGCCTATGATATCGAAAAGGTAGAAATGGATTACGCTGTAGGCGATGGATTGGAGCCTCTTTGGACAAGCAATTTTGTGTTGCGCAACGCCACGACAGTTGACGCGACCTACAACCTAAGCTCTCTCAATACGTGGAAGTTTTTTGGTAACTCTGAGATGGATGCTATTATGAGTAAGCCGATCTTTGCCTACCGCTGGATCGTCACATACCGCTTAAGAAATGGTGGGGAAGAGGAATTGCAGGTTCAGAGCGGAATTTTCCAAATGGCTGATCTTGATTCCAGAGCTATCGGAAGCACGAGCAGAGATGTGCTGACGATCATGGAGTGATATCATAGCAAACTTTGTTGGTACGATTATTTTGAATGCGGCATAATTTTATGCTAACTCTCGGATCCGCTTGGCTATCGAATCGAGCTGATCTAGGCAAAGGAGCTTTGGCGGGCTCGTTCGATGATGCTCCAGATTATATCGCTTCGCCCGGCTTCAATCAGTTCGAGGGGAGACTTGTTCTGGTAGTTCCTATTTGGCGTTGTAAGCCATAGAGAAATATTTTTTTGCTCCATTATGTCAGATAGACCAGCTAGGAGGCGGACGGCTTCTGCCAAGTTCCTTTTGGCTCCTTGAGACACGGTTCCGCTTTTTTCGAACTTGATGACAGTTTCTCGTGAATTATTGCTTAATCTCGCGAATCCCCGCTGATCAAGGTGTACAGCCTTCCGGATTGTCTTTAGGGCTTTTGCGTTGAGAGTTGTAGTGTCGAGATCTGCTACCATGGCACGTTTTGTTGTTGGTAAAGACAGTCGACCACTTGTTGGGAAATATCAATTAGAAAAAGTGGAATTTTCCACTTTTAAGGTTTTGAGAGGCCCAACCTCTCGGTTTTGCGGATATTTTGAGGGAAGATTACAAAGTTACTGCCGTTCGGCCGGTTCGCGGAAGAGGGAACGATGAGCCCTTCGTATTTGTGGTTCCAAGCGACGCGACCTAAAGCTTGGGTGATACTTTCGGCTTGCTCGAATTGATTTTGGTATTTCCAGTCGCATTCTAGAATGGTTTTCAAGGTGATGCGGAGCCGTTGGCGAATTTTCCCATTCGTTAGATCGAGTAAGTTGGAGAATTCCGCATCTATGCCAATAAGTAGTCGAGGGAGGGAATGGTAGTCGGGGAGGAGGCCCCGTAGCGGCTTGCCTCGATTGCTTCTTGGAGAGCTGTTTCAGAGTCCTGTAAGTGCTTCGAAGTAAGATGGTCCTGTAGCACTGTAGGATAGCCAGAAGAACTTAACTAGAGCTTGTTGGAAGAGGCGTCATCCCGTTCTCATTACATAGGCTTCTTTTCATGGTGGAAAATAGCAATATGGAAAGGAAGTGATGTCATCGAATAGTACCCTTAGTAAGGGGGACGTCGATTATGGGCGAGAATTTTTGTTAGATCGTATTCACTACCCAGAACAAGATAGGGACTGCATAGAGCCCGATAGCTACAGCAGTTATGCTTACTGTAAGGGCAGTTTCTTTGTCCCAAAAAGGAGGAACTTCAGGTGTGTGGGATTGAGTTTTGGTTGTCATTTTTTGCTCTTTAGTTCGTTTTGTTAAACTTTGGAATTTGAAAAATCCTAAGAGAACGGTTTTTCCGCATAATTCCAATAACATTTGATGGCTATTCTGCTTCGTAGACGCAACAGATGAAATGAAAGCTTCCTATGCTTCTGGATGTTTAGTGGAGGCTGAATGCAAAACTTATGACTGTAAAATTTTGAGTGCGTTGATGTTTAGGGTGTAGCCGTTATTTTAATTTCGCTTGATGCTCGGTTTTACCGTACTCTTGTCTCCTATTTGTGAAAAAAACAGGCGGAGGCGAAAATAACTTTTCGGTTTATTTATAATCAAAATTGCTATGAGAAATAGCGAAAAATAATCCTTTTGAAGCGGTGCTAGGCATTGTTCTACGAGGATAGCTGTAGTATCCTAGTATACCGAAAAGAATGGATGATGTCTCTACGAAATGTATACTTGGCTCAGCTTTTGGAGTGAGTTCCGGAGTTGAAAGATTTAATGGAGTAGTGAATTGATCGGCTAAAATGGTTAAGCTAATATCTGGTGCTTTGAAGAAGGCGCCATTGGAGAGCTAAAATAAAATACTAATATTGTGGATAAAAAAGACTGGAATTGGCAGAGGCCATTTCCAGTCTTGTAGTTGAAAATTAATGTTAGGATTATGCGTTTGTCTTTTTTAGAAAACGATCATTATTCAACTGTGCTTCCTTCGGGCTGCTCTGTCTCTTCTTCTGTTGAATCCTCTTTTGGCTCCTCTATGGATATTTCTTCCGTGAGATCTGAGATTGATTTAACGAGGTTCGTGAATAGGTAGGACGAAACTTCGAAAGCGGCTTTATCCATATATTGATTTATAGGTGCACCGTCTTCTGAGGACGTAATCTTTATGAATACAGGTCCCGCCGGTTCTGTTGCGGGTTCGCTGTCTTCTTTGTCGCTACCGTTGCCCAGAACGACTTCGGGTTTACGACCTATCACGATAGAGTAGGCTGTGCCATCAGCCTGTTTGAAAGAGAACGAACGATTGTATTGTTTCGCAGTTTGAACTTTTTCATCGTCGATTTCAGCTAGGTCGGTAAAACGAATTGTCTCTAACTGTTTTAACAATGATTCGACAGCGTCTTGCTTTATGGAGCGATTTGTTTGAGCTAAGGGTGAGATCTCAGCCCAGTCGCTTTCGGAGTCTACTCGGTTGAGGTTGAGCGATTCTCCTTCCACCGTGCTCAAGTTAAATTCAGTAAGCGAGTCGGTCTCAATCGAGATAAGCTCCTTGCTGAGCCAGTTCAAGGGTGTGGATTCAAGGCGTATTGCTGTGTCGACGAGGTACGCTTTTTCTTCATTTCCAAACCTAATAATTTGGCGACCATTGTCTGCGTTCTTACCGATTTCAATGGTTTGAATAAGATCTCCCTTTGTATCCAAAAAGGATAGCGTTTCGTTTCCTTCTAGGCCCAAATCGGACAATCGATCTTTGTTACTTGTAGCTAGACGTATGACTTCAACTTTGGTGATTTCGTTTATGAGGTTCGATAGCTTGGAAAAGTCAATTGGCATCGAATAACGTTCTTCGAGGAGCCACTGATTTTCTGCTTGATCGAGTTTTAAGGTGATATCGGAATCATTCGAAGAAATATTTACCGACCCCAAGGGGCTTAATGATTCTTGAGTAATAACTTTTGTTTCGATTCGATCATCGGTTTTTGTCTTCGAATTCGGGTTTCCTGTCAGGAGAATTATAGCAGAAATCGCGAATAAGACGCCTGCACTGATGTATAAGTTTTTAATATTCATCTTATTTCCTAAATTTTTCTTTGCTTGCGGGCTTTAAAGAAGAGAATTCCAAATATCGTTAGAGCGATAGGAGCCCAGAGGAGGTTAGCGGTCGCCAATGTTGTGCCTAAATTTTCAATACGGCTTCTCATGTTTCTTCTAATGTTTCGAATTTCTCCATTGAGAGCGGCCTCTTGTTCGCGGAATTCGCTAAGTGACTTTTCTAGTTCGGGTGAGGCCACTATAAGCCCGCTGCCTTGTTGCGTTTGCAATATTTCTTGGATTTGAGTTTGGATTTCACGTTGTTGGTCTTCCATTTCTTGGAGCTTGGCTTGGAAGGCTTGTTGAGCTTCGACTTCCATTGCATCAACTACGGTAAAGCTCCGTGTCTTTGTCCCTTTACTACGAATACCAATCAAATCTTCGCTTCCTGCTAGGTAATCAACGTAGTTTGATGCGAGCTGTTGATTGTTGTTGATTGGTTGAATGGCTGTCATTCCAAGGAAGTTTTGGCGTTGAAGCGAGAACTGGTCGAGTAACCAATCTGTATCGCCAATTACGAATACATTGCTTTTGCCCTCTGTTAGAGTGTCTTGAGAGTTATCCGTGTTATCATCTTCCTCATCGTTGTTTGGTGAGGTTGGTTTCCCATTGGGGAAGGCCGTCTTGAAGGTTCCGCTTAATTGGGCGGCTACCACGAATGACTCGTCGCTAGCTTGCATCTGACGCATTGCTTGGGCAGGTTGCATAAATGCAAGCATCATGGAGTTGATCGTTCCTACGTTTTCGCTTGATGTGAGTAGAGGGGTGAGCTCTAGCTCACTCGATTCTTCTAATGAGAAAGAACCTGCTTCGAGTAAGAGGAGGTCTTCGAGTTCACCGAGTGGAAGAATGGCGTTGTCCATGTTCTCTGTGCCGAACCTTAACCAAGTTGGTTCTGCTCTCCCGGGCTGAGTGAAGGCCAAATCTTTATCTGCGATTACATTTCCTGAATCAAAGCTAAGTCCCCAAGTAGAGAACAAGGTTTCCAATGTGCTGGAATTGCCACCACCTTGTTGACCAAACATGTGATTTTGACTGTTTTGAGATCGCATTAAAAGTGACGAGGGATCGACGGCTATGAAAGCGGGCTTACCTGCTAGGATTAATTGATCGATTTCAAAGAGTAACTGATCGTCCAATGCTTGCGGGTGGATAATCATTAGCATGTCGATGTCCTCAGGGAGAGACTGAGCCGTCTCTTCAATTGTTACTAAGTCGTACTGAGATGTGAGTGACTCGACAATGTATTGAGATTGTTGTGTTGGTTGCCCGGGCATTTGAAATAGGGGGGCTTGTAATGGGAGGCCACTTAAGAAACCCAATCGTGGTTTACTTATCAGCTGAGCTTCGTAAATGAGTTTGGATAGGTCGTGCTCAAGGAAGTCTTCTTTGTTTATGTCGAAAAAGGCTATTGTCTTTTCTACGTCTCCTTGGCTCGCCACTAGTCCAAGATAAACCTGATCTCCTGAAACTGAGACAGAGGCTCCTTGTAGGCCGGAAGCGATAGCATTTTCCTCTTCCTTAGAATCCGGTTCTGGTGAAAGGATATTGAGGATGAGCTTATTTTTCGAGGCCTTGACATACTGCTTTAGCATCTGCTCGATTCGCGATGCAAAATTTTTGTATTGGATAGGCAAGTCTTCGTTGCCTCTCGTGTAGTAGAAGTCGAGCGTGACAGGTTCTTCGATTTTAGAAATGAGAGATTTGCTGTTCTTGGAAAGCGTATAGCTTTTCTCTGCGCTAAAGTCGAAGCGTAATGGAATAGATGATATAATAAAGTGAAGGAGAAGGGCGTTGATAAGTATCAGCGCTCCAGCATGAATTTTTTGTCCTGTTTTCATTGCTTGGGTTTCCTGATGTTTATCGTTTTAGAATAATTATATTGATAGCTAAGAAGGCCGCTGTCGTCGTTAGAAAGAACGATAGGGCTGCGAGCTCGATTAACCCGCGAGTCATAGTTTGAAAATGTATCAAATAACTGAAGTTACTGACTACGTTTGCAATTGCAGTGGGCAGTTTGTTGACAAGTGATGCGAGAAACTGAGAACCCAATACTGTAGCAAAGAAGCAAATGAGAACGCTGATTACGAATGCGATCACTTGGTTTTTAGTCATCGCGGAGCACAAGGAACTAATCGAGAGGAAGGACCCAGCGATTAACAAACATGCGAAGTAACCGGAGATGATTTTCCCCCAATCTGGATCGCCTAGATAACCTGTTGTGATGGCGAGGGAGAAGGTTAAGCCAAGAGCGATTCCGATGAAGCCCCATGCTGCAAGAAATTTTGCGATAACTGCAGAACTAATAGAAATAGGAAGGGTCATTAACAATTCGATACTGCCAGATCTATTTTCCTCTGCCCACAGTCTCATTCCCGTCGCTGGAATAAAGAATAGAAATATCCAAGGCACGAACGAGAAAAATATGTCTAGAGATGCTTGGTTGCTTCTGTAGTAGCCGCTGAAGAAGGCGAGACCGACTGCGAGCAAGTGGAAAACGGCTAGGATTACATAGCCAACAGGAGAACGGAAATAGCCTAAGAACTCCTTTTTGAGAATGGGTAAGAGTGTGTTCATGCGTAACTGTTCTTATTGGTTAGTTCTCTAAATATTTCATCGATTTTTGCGCCAGGCTTGCGGGCCTTAAAATCTTCTGGGGATTCGTCCACGACTACGCGCCCTTCATCCACGATTATGACGCGTGTGCATATCGCCTCGACTTCTTCCAAAATATGAGTGGATAGAATGATCGCTTTGTTCTCGGCCATTCCCTTGATCAGCTTACGAACCTCGTATTTTTGATTTGGGTCCAGTCCGTCTGTAGGTTCATCGAGGATGAGTACTGAGGGATCGTGTAAGATCGCTTGTGCGAGCCCAACACGCTGACGGTAACCTTTGGAAAGGGTTTCAATTGTTTGCCCTTGGACCTTTTGGAGATGGCACTTTATGATGACATCGCCTAGCCTATCACTGATCTCATCCTTTGCTGTTATTCCGCGAGCTTCTGCAACGTAGGTCAAAAATTCGACTACGGTCATTTCTGGATACGCCGCGCTGCTTTCAGGCAGATAGCCAACACGCTTTTTGACTTCGATTGGATGCGTTTGCACATCGAATCCTTGTACTCGCGCTGTGCCGGATGTCGGGGAGAGGTATCCGGTAATCATTTTCATTGTGGTGGATTTGCCTGCGCCGTTCGGTCCGAGAAAGCCAAGGATTTCCCCTTTCTCGATAGTGAAAGAAACACCTTTGACGGCTTGCAGGCTTCCATAGCTCTTTTTAAGATTATCTACTTCAACCATTTTTAATTTGGGATTTTGTTAGGGTTCAAAAGGACGAGAATCGCTAAATTTTGTTCCAAATTTAGGATCTTTCCTTTGAAGAAATTGAGATAGTAAGAGCTCGAAAAAAATCAAGCGCTCTTTGGGAAAAAAATCAGGAGATTTCTAATTGTCTGGAATAGCCAACTTTAAAGACCTTTACGCATTTATTCAGTTGGCCCTAGCTAAAACTATGGGAGATTTTTCTGCCTTGATAATTTTTGAATAGAAATCCTGAATATCAGGGTAACTTGATGCAGGAACGGTTACGCTTTTCTCAATAAATTCGCGCTTATAGATGATAAAACCGTCCTCGATTTCGACATTCGCTTTGTAACTAGCAAACTCGCTTTCAAACGTGAGAGATTCGATTGATTCGTCGACTTTGAACCCTGGCGGGATACGTAGCTTAATCTCTAGATCTAACATTTTGGGGCGAAATTGAATTGGTTGGGTGCGTTCCTCTTTGTTGAAAGGATGGCTTTCTATGCGGTCTATTATCGTTGGGTTTAAAACCAAAAACTTGCCTCCCATATTTTTTGCATAAACAGGGTATCCAAATGCTACTTGCGTTTCGAAATTGCGTGTAGTCTTTTCCAAATCCTCGATTGATTGAATTTCCAATCGAATTCGAGGAGTATCGTTGATCAGGCGTTTTTCCCATTTCTTTTTGTATTCGGTGTCGCCGCGATATTTTAAAATACTCCGTTCATCATTTGCTGCTTTGCCGTAGCGGGAAGAATGAAGGATAGCAATGAGTGAACCATCTGGGCGGAGTTCGGCTTCGATTCGGCTTTCAATTCTATTCTCTCGAGAATTAGCCTCTGGAAGTTTAGATAGGTGATTCCGTCCTTGTTTACCTACCAGAACCCAACCGTCTTGTTCGTCAAAAGGCAGTTCTCCGATCGGAGTTAGTTCAGAGGTAACATCAACATAAAGGAGATGACCGAGCTCACTATCTTCGACAACTGCTGGGGTTTTTATCGATTTATCAACTTCGACTGCTGCGATACAATGATTGAAATAGTAGGATGAGGGGATGTTTGCGATTACTCTTCTATTGTTGATAGCATTAACTGAGATCGAATATGAGTTAATTCCAACCGAACTTAGCATCGATCGAAACAAAGCTGTTTTGTCTTTGCAGTCTCCGTACCCAGTTCGAAACGTTTCTGCGGCGGGTCTTGGAGTGTAACCTCCGCCTTGAGCTACATCCATCCAAATTCCGGCGTAGGTTAGCTTCTTGGTGTAGTCGCCAATAGCTTTTATTTTTTCCCAGTCATTTTGGGTGTTTTTTGTGATTTCTTGTGCTTTATGCCTAATTTCTTCAGTAGGCTCAGCCATTGGATCCATAACCTTTGCTTTGTAGTTTGCAATCGATTCCCAGGATTCAAAATTTAAGGAATCTTCGGCTAGCTTGGATTGTTTTGGAGGGACAATATCGATTTGGATACTGCTAATTTGATGGCTTGTGCTAGGGGCTCGGTTTTCGCTTTTTCGCGCTTCGAGATTTCTCATTTCCCAAATAACTGTATCCCCCTCTCGTGACCCCATCGGGGCGTCGTATCTTAGGTTTTCTCGAATCATCCAATCTTGCGGGTATGTGATACTTAATCGAGAGAGTGCAATTGGGTTGTTACCTTGGAAGCGCCAGTAGTGTTGGGTGAAAATGGTTGCTCTTTCAGTTGTGTATTCGAAAGCGAATACACCTCCGTTGTGTGTTCTATTGGAGCCGTCGAATGATAGAACTCTGCTTTCTTGGTAGATTGAACCTCTAATTTGCGCTTGGTCAGTTCTATCCCTCGACTTGTAAGAGTATACGTTTTCTTCAGAATCGATTGTCCAGGCTTTAAAATTCAAGATTTTGTCAGAGTCTCTTTGGTATCTTATGTTCGCTTTTGCGTATTTGCTCCCTTTGTTATCGATAACTTTGATGGCATATCTTATTGTACGCGTTAATTTGCCGTTTGAGTTTACTTGGTAAATTCCTTCGTCCCAAAGGGTGATAATTCCAGATTGATCATCTCCAGTCTCTTTGGGTGGCGGTGGTAGCTCCATGGCTTCCTGTATCCAATTTGGGAGTTTTTTTAGCGAATTAGCCGCTAACTCGTTAAAAAATATGGATTGGAGCACCACTAAAAACGCAATCGTTTTCTTAAGCATTTTCAAAGTCGGGTTGAAGCTAGAGTGTGTCTGAAGTGCTCTTCAAGGTTATGCTGTGTTGATCTTGAGAATGCATATTATCGAAAACTCCTTTGATTGCTTTGTAGTGCTTCGGTAGAAGTTGCCTGACGGAAAATACGTGCTCTCTTGAATAGATCAATTGGTGCTTTGCTTTGTTGTATTGTAGCCCAGCCGTGTATTCGAAAAAATTGGGCACGCTAAATGATTTAGGCGCAGAGGGGGCTTCGAGTTCGAATCCTTCAGGAAGTGTTATCGTGATATTGTCTAGGGTAGTGTATTTGTAGTTGAATTTTATTTCCGTCTTACGTGTTTCGTTTGGGAATTCTGGTTCTTGATTTTTTGCAAACACTGATGGTGTTACGAATAGGCGGGAGCCGACGCTTTCTGCGTATTGTGGAATTTCTATATCATATGATATTGTGAGAGGTGTCGCTAGAGACGCGTCTTTTTGTAATTCAATTTTGCTAACGGTCGAGTTCGGCCAGTTTCGTTCCGCAACGTCTTCTACGAATTCACGGCTTTCTTCGTCACTGAATTTGTAGATTTCCTTGAGTATGTCGGCGGCTTCGTGACCAGTGAAAGTTGATTCCACTCGTCCTGACAGATTTCCGTCCGAATCAAGTTTAAAATCACCTGAGCTAGTCGCTTTAGAAAAATTAGGTTCCGAAATTGGTGTTCGTTTGAAATTCGCACTTTTTTTATCGGCAATTAGCACAACACCTCCTGCAACGTTCCAAGGAAGGTTACCATATTTGTAAAATGGTTCACCTACATCACAATAGATCCATTCGTCGCCGTCTTTCACAGCTACCATTAGAGATGGTAGGGTGATTTTGTAATTCTCTAGTGTATACAAAAACGGGTTGAGGTTTAAGTTTTCGTTGTAACACAAACGAGCGTCGTATCCAGCGGCTCTCGCGAGGGCGCAAAAAAGCACATTGATATTGTTTGGCGTACCATAGCCCATCGTTAAGACTTTCTTCGCAGTGAAATCGTTATCCAGCTTTTTCCGATCTTCGGGCGACAATTCGCCAGGTTCTGCGTAGTGCGAATTTATTATTTCCGTACGACAAAATTCATAAATTGCCTCGAGATCAGATTCGTACCGAGTTGATTTTACTATTTCACCCGCTTTCGCCTTTATTTCTTTACTCGTTGAGGCCTTTGTGGATACATCGCTGAAAAGGTCCTTAGCTATGGAATTCCAATAGCTCTTACCTGTCTCGAGTGTGTTCGTATGATAAAATGTTGTCCATGCGATCCCATGGCGCTTCTGAAGCTGATATGGCTCATCTGGGTACGCTGGCATGTTCTCCAACTGCATTGAGAAGAACCCCGAGCGTCCTTCTTCTAAATTTTTGCCGTTGGCTTTATAAGAGGTCCATTTGAATTTCCGTGTACCGTATACTTGAGCGGGGCGTATCTTTACATCTATCTTGCGAATTGGCCACGCCTCTTGAAGCTCATAAAAGTTAGTTCGGCTGTAATAGTTTGGGTCTAAGATGATTTTGTATTTATATTCCAAAATATCACCTACTTCTGCATTTGGGAGCGAAAAAGACTGTTTGCTGATTCTTCCATCTGAATCCTTTGCCACTACTTGAGAGTAGATGTCCTTCTTATTTAGTTCGATAATGCTACCGTCTTGTTTTACTATGCGGGCTTGTAAATCTCTTAGTTTTGCATTGGAGGCGAAGTATGGAATGTGAATGCGCTCAGATTGAGCGATGGCGGATTCTTGATAGAATTTAAGGCGATAGTATTTTTCTCGCTTTCGAGCTCCATTTTGGGAGTCGTCCGCCAGTTGTAGAACGTATAGAAATTCAGCAGCGGAATCCGGGTCGGAAAGACAGCTTGTTGCTGCGAGTTCTTCGTCTGAGATCGGGAGCCATGTGTCTCCTTTGGCAAAAGAAGAATAGGTTCCTAAGATCAGCACCGTAGCTAGGACTAGTTGGCGCCACGCGATGTATGCAGGAAAATTGGCCTGAAAGTTAGCACTGTGAATGAGGGAACAAAAAGGGGTTGAAGTAATCACCCTTAAGTTCTTGCTATTTAACCTGATTTTTCAAGGAGGTAATTGCTGAAAATACATATTCCAATTACCTTTGCGTGGTGCAGAAAGCTGGCTACAAATCCATCGTATCCTGCTCGAGACTCGGTTCGATGTCAGGAATCGGCTCGTCTTTCAGATGTATTGGAGGCTTGGATATTCTTCTGGAAAAATTGAGTTCGCGGTCTGCTACGATACGGTCGCAGATTTGCTGGATATGCATATTGAGCCACATTGTGGTGTTGCTATCGTCCACGTAGCGGGCTGGGCCATAGGAATGAATACGATTAGACTGAAGTAGGCGATCGTTTTGCTCGAACTCCTTTTTGTTGCCAGGCTTATAAACGGCGTAGGCTTTCCCTCCGTATTTGCGAACGACGGCAAAGCTCGGTACGTCGCTGGGGCCGTCCGCGATGTAAATCATGTTTTGAAATGGGATGCGACGATCCTCGGCGTTGAGCTTGGCGTTTACGTCGATGGCTTCGTTTTTGTTGGACCCTTTGTTAATCTCAAAAATGGCTCGGGTTTTCGTGGTATTGTCTACCATTGAGCCGATTTGGCTGATCTCGAGGTCTGTCTCGATGGAAAATTCTTCCTGGCTTAAGAATCCAGGCATTAGTGGATTTTCGATGAATTCGCAGGCCCAAATCCCATCGACGTAATCGGCTATCTTGCTGCCGCGAATCATTTCTGCGATTCCGGTGCTGACGATATAATGCTCGATCTGGATATCGTGCTTGAGGTAATCCAGTTTGGACTTTGCGATTTGCCTGAGGGTTTCAAAAAAATCGGGGAGTCCTTCGTAGAATTCTATTTCCGCTCCGAGCTCGCGTAACATCGCGTTATTGAGCCCTTTCATTTCTCCGTTTCGTACGCAGGTAAGGATGTGGTTCAGGTAGACGCTTTCGCCAGAGACTTTATAGCCGCGCTCTTTGTAGTGCTCGGAAAGGGCGTTCACTTCATCCCAGAAATTATCTTCATCTATTCCGAAGCGCTTGAAGAGGGGCTGCTGCATGTAGCCCGGAATCAAGGTTTTGTCGAAATCCCAGATGAGTGCTATTTTGTTTTGCGTGTAAAGAGTTTGAGCCATGGAAAACGAGCTTGGAATTTGTTGCTTGGACGAAAAAGCGTGTCGTTGAAGTTAGGAAAGCTTTACTTTTCCAATAATCAATCTGCAAATGTCACGCTACTCGCTTATTAAGCGGGGCTTTCGAGTTTTAAAACAGGTATGTCAAAAAAGCTTCCAGATATCACTCCATTTAAAAAACGGGTTGAAGCCATCGATGAGATGATGAACGAACCCGATTTCTTCAATGATGCCCGCCGTTCCGCCTCTCTTGGGCGCGAACAAATCAAACTCAGGCAAATGATAGAAGACTATGAAGCCTTGAAAAAGGCGGAGACGGATTTGGAAGATAACAAGGCTATGCTTCAAGATGCAGCTGCCGATCCAGAGCTCGCGGAATTGGCCGAAGCGGAAATACCCGAACTAGAATCGTTCGTAGTCGAAGCAGAGCAGCGTATCTTAATGGCGATGATCCCGCCAGACGAGACCGATTCGCGTAATACGATTGTGGAAATCCGAGCGGGCGCTGGGGGCGACGAAGCGTCTTTGTTTGCTGGTGATCTTTACCGAATGTACACTCGATTTGCTGAAATCAAAGGATGGTCGAGTGAAATGATGAGCTCTAGCATGAGCGGGATGAACGGTTTTAAGGAAGTGTCGTTCATGATTCGAGGCGAAGAAGTTTACAAGCTAATGAAATTTGAGAGCGGGGTACATCGGGTGCAACGTGTGCCCGAAACCGAGTCTCAAGGGCGGGTGCATACGTCTACGGTTACCGTGGCAGTTCTTCCGGAAGCGGAGGAAGTTGATGTGGAGATTGATCAAAGCGATTTGGAAATCTCGACTTGCCGCGCTTCGGGTGCGGGAGGGCAGCACGTTAACACGACAGACTCTGCTATCCAAATTGTTCACAAGCCGACTGGAATCATGGTGGTTTGCTCAGATGAGCGTTCTCAAATAAAGAACCGAGCGAAGGCGATGAAAGTTCTTTATTCGCGCTTGTTGAAGCAGAAGGAAGATGAAGAAAACGCGAAGTACGCAGCAAATCGCCGAAGTCAAATCGGTACAGGGGATCGCAGTGAGCGGATTCGTACTTACAATTTCCCACAAAGTAGACTGACTGATCACCGGATCAACCTCACAATCCATAGCTTGACCCAAGTAATGGAAGGAGAGGTCGAAGGTGTGATGGTGGCTTTGAGCGAGGAAAGCAGTAAGTTGAAATTAGAAGAGTTGCTCGAAAAAACGAACAACGCATAACTGTTATTACTTTTTTCAATACGCTGAATGAGCGAAACGCTAACAGTTCTCGATGTCATCAAAAAGAGTACTGATTTTCTGAATGGCAAAGGCATTGAGAATGCACGATTCAATGCGGAATGGTTGATTGCGGCGGCACTTGATTTAGATCGCATGCAACTCTATATGAAGTTTGATCGACCATTGTCTGACCAGGAATTGGTGGATATGCGGTCTAATGTTGTGCGACGTGGCAAGCGTGAACCATTGCAGTATATTGTGGGGCATACGCAGTTTCATGACCTTCAGTTAAAAGTAGATCCACGAGTTTTAATTCCACGGCCAGAGACAGAGCAGCTCGTGGAGTTGATCAAAGATAGTTACATGGATAGTGCTCCTCCGGCTCGTATCTTAGATCTAGGTACAGGGAGTGGAGCGATTGCATTGGGCCTCGCTCAAATTTTTCCTGAATCGGTGGTCGTCGCGGTAGATGCGAGCAAAGAAGCTTTGGAGGTGGCTAAAGAAAATACCTCTGGAAATGATCTTACGACCCGCGTTACTTTAGTCCTTTCTTCGTGGTATGAACAGATTGATGAGAGCGAGCGGTTTGATTTAATTGTGTCCAATCCACCTTATTTGACAGCTGAAGAAATGGATACTGCTGAGCCTGAAGTCAAAGGGCACGAACCTTTGAATGCATTGGTTTCGGCGGAAGCTGGAATGCGGGATCTTTTTGAAATTATTTCAGGTGCGAAAATGCGGTTGAATCTTGGTGGCTCGTTGTGGCTTGAAACGGGAATTGCCCAACGCCAAGCCTTGTTAGGATCCTGTTCATCCGCAGGTTTTTCTAATTGCGAAGGAATAGACGATTGGTCTGGGCGAGAGCGTTTTATTCGAGCCCAATAACAAAAAAACTAGCTCAATATACGAGCTAGCTTGAGGATTGAATATTTGTTTGGAGCCGGCTCAGTTGACCAGCGTCTCGAAGCGAGATTTCGCTGCGATTGGAGAAGCGGGTTCGCTCCATTCTATTGGATCCGGAGCTTTCTCAACGGCGTCGACCATAATCCTGAGAGTTTCACGAAGTTGGATATCGAAATCAGGCACCTCTTCCTCCTCTTCTTCTTCGTCAGTAGCTTCGGTTGTGCTTGCTCCGTCTACTGAAGCGACAAGATCATCGGTTTCGCCTCCAACTGGCTCGTTGATTGTGGATGCTTGAGTTTCTTCTTGTTCTTCTTCGCTGTCTTCCAGGGCGATTACGCTTTCGAGTTTTAATTCTTCTGCTTCGAAGTTTAATTCAGCGAGGCGGCGTTGCTCGTCTTTCATCCCATCAGAGAATTCCTTCTCTGTCTCCATTAAAACCTTACGTTTTTCTAAGTTGAGTGAAATTTCCTTACGTTCTTCGCGCTCTTTGACCCATTCGATTCTCTGATTGAGGAACTGGAATTCTTCTAATTCTTTTTGTCGTTCCTGAGAGTTTTTAATGAGGTCTTCCACGAAATCCCTATTGAGAGTCTTTTCGGCGAAACTTCCGGCGGGCTTTACGTAGTCCCACGAGAGCGCGTTGGGAAGGTCGGCTTCACCGTCCGCTAAGATTTCGCTAACAGAAGGAAGCCATATATCTGAGTGTACGCCTTTTTTCTGTGTCGAAAACCCGTTTGGTAGATAGAATTTACGAACTGTAAGTTTGGTGGCTCCCGCTTTATCTTCTGATAGTAATTTTTTGAATACGTAGTTCTCAAGTGAGTAAATTTGCTGAACAGTGCCTTTCCCGTGAGTACTTTCATTGCCGATAATAATAGCTCGACCGTAGTTCTGAAGAGCTCCGGCGACAATTTCAGATGCAGATGCACTGTACTTCGATGTGAGAACAGCAAGTGGCCCAGTATATACCAGCTTTGGATTTCTATCACCTTGAGGCCAAACCTTTCCATACGGGTCTTTCACTTGTACAACTGGTCCGCGGGAGATGAAAAGCCCTGTCATGTCAATCGCTTCATTTAATAATCCTCCACCGTTGTTTCTTAGGTCGAGGACAATGCCTTTTACTCCAGCTTGCATCATCTTAATGACGAGCTCTTCGACATCCGCTGACACGCTCGTGATCACTCGATTGCCTTCATCATCAATTTCATCTGATCCGTAAAACGTTGGGATCTCGATGACTCCCATTGGAACAGTTTCACCATCGACCTCCGGATGAGGTACTTGGAAAATATTAGCGTGGCATCGGCTTGAATTAATTCGAACAGTATCGCGAACGATTGATATTACTTCGCGTTCAGAAACGTCAACTGCATCAGCGGGGATAATCGTCAAATCGACAACTGTGCCTTTTTCTCCTCGAATTTGGTCTACGATTTTTCGCAAACTCAAGCCAATGATATCTACTGGTTCGCCACCAGCCTGGCCAACTTTCACTATACGGTCTTCTTTCTTGAGGCGGGCATCCCGTTTTGCAGGACCGCCTGCGATGACTTCTTTAATCACGCAATAGCCGTCTTCTTCACTCAAGAGAGCTCCGATACCGACTAGTGAAAGGCGCATTTGAATGTTAAAGTCCTCAAAGGAGTCAGCTGAGAAAAAAGTCGAGTGAGGATCGAACATTTGAGTGAGCTTAGTGAGGAATATTTCCTGCACATCGGAAGGGCCAATCTCTTTGATATTCCGGATCATGCGTTCGTAGCGCTTTGTGACGGTTTCGCGTGCCTCCTCGATCTCTTTTTCGTTCAAAATTTCATGGAGCAATTCGTACTTAAGCCTCTGTATCCAAACGGTGTCGGCATCTTCTGATGTTTTGGGCCACGGTGTTTCGTCTCGGTCCCAAGAATAGGTTTCGTCTTTGTCGAATTCCCAATCCTTTTTGAGTTCTTCGATTGCCCAATTGATTTTTTGCAGCGCTCTGTCGCGGTAGACTTCGAAAATTTCAAATGCAACGCTTAGGTCGCCTTGGTTCCTCAATTGGAATCCAAGCATGTCTCCGTATTCTGCAGTAAATTTCTGTACGTGACTCTCGAGGAAGTAGATTTTATTTAAATCAAGGGCTTCCATGTATTCCTCAATGAGCTCAGTGAATCGCTCGTCTCGAATTTCTTCATTCTTAAAATGAATGGTTTCCAACATCTCGATAACGCGTTGCGTTTCTTGCGTCATAAGCGGACGCGGCTCGAGGAGAGGAAGATCAGTTTCGTTGGTTACGCTCTCATCTGCGAAGAGATTTAAAGCGAGGATACTCGTTAGCGTGACAAAGGTTAAGAGCGTTGCTGTCTTTTTTAGCATGGAAATGAGAGTTCGAGAAATGAATGCTTGGATTCTATTGAAAGTCTTTAGTCAGCGATTTGGTGGATAAGTTTCTTGCGGGTGATTATCAGCACAGAGAGTGAACCATCCGTTTGGGGATTGGGGCTAGCGTTTGTTTAGGAGGTCGCGCGCTTGGTCGAGAGTGTGTTTTTCTTCCTGCGTCAACGATGCGAATCCTTTGCTGTTTATTTTATCCAGGATGCGATCGACTTCTTTTTGAAGTGTTTTGGACTCTTGTTTGACGTTTATGGTGTAATTATAGCCTGATCCGGGTTTTTTTGAGGACGGCTTCTTCTTGAAGAAATTGGGTAGTCTGAAACTGAAATCAAAATTCACGTTTCGCATGTAAATGTAGCGGTAAAATAACCAACCTCCCAGCATGCCTCCAAGGTGGGCAGAGTGGGCGATACGTGAACCTTGGCTAGTGAGTTCAGTGGCTATGAATAGCACCGCACTGGCTCCGAGAAGTACCAAAGCGACTATTTTGGGCTTAACTTTTACTGGGACTACGAAGAAAAGCAGAATTTGAATTTCCTGGTTCGGGTACAGGCAAGCGAATAGGGCGAGAAGGCCAAATACAGAGCCAGAGGCTCCAATCAGAGCTGAGTTGGCTGCATTGGGGTCCGCTGATATAAAGGTGCTTGCGAACCAGAACAAACCTCCAGTTAGTGCAGCCCCGACATACAATTGAACAAAACGCTGTGTCCCGAGCGTGGGAAGCAAGGCCCGTCCCAGCATGAATGTCAGGTACATATTGCCCAAAATGTGCCAAGGGAGGAGACCGCCACCGGGACGTAAAAACTCGGTGCTGTGGAGCACTGAGTAGGACAAAACTGTCCAAACGAAGCCCTTGCCGAGCCCAGATCTGCTAAGTTCGAACAAATCTGCAACGAAACTCGTGCTTAGTGCGTATTCAAGGCATTGTATTATAAAAACGCCTACGTTTATTCCGATAATCCAAGTGAGCGCGTTGGCGGGGCTTTTTCCGTAATTTGACGACATATATGAGCGATCGTGGATCATCTTGTATTTCTAAAGTGGCTTGGTTTCGTCGTCTTGACAAGACAGCGATAAGGGAAATATCGCGAAAATTGGGCTTTGCTTTAAGAAAAGTACGCCTTCTGTGTGAAATGAACGCAGAAGGCAGCCAATTAATTGCTACTTATTGAAGCGGAAAAGGGCAACATCGCCGTCTTGGAATTCGTATTCTTTTCCTTCCAAGCGGTACTTTCCGGCGTCTCGAGCAGCTGTAACGCTGCCCAGTGTGGAGAGATCTTCGTAGGAAACTACCTCAGCTTTAATAAATCCTTGCTCGAAGTCAGTATGAATCACCCCAGCGGCTTGTGGCGCGAGCATTCCTTTGATAATCGTCCAGGCGCGCACTTCTTGTACGCCAGCGGTGAAGTAGGTCATTAACCCAAGAAGAGAGTAGGTTGCCTTGATAAGTTTCGAAACACCTGAGTCTTCCACCCCAAGGTCGGACAAGAATTCTTTAGATTCTTCTGGGCTCAAATCGATTAACTCAGATTCAATTTGGGCGCTTATGATTACACAGCCCGCATTGTGACCTTCTTTGGCAAAGGCTTTTACCTTGGAAACGAGTTCGTTGGACTCGGCGTCTGCAAGGTCGGATTCAAGAACGTTGGCTGCATATAGAACAGGCTTGGACGAAAGAAGGCACAATTGTTTGACCAATTTCTGTTCATCTTCGGACAAATCAAGGGTACTAGCTGGTTTGCCATCGTTGAGATGAGGAAGTATTTTGTCTACAACTTCTACCAATGCTTGAGCTTCCTTGTCGTTGCCTCGAGCTTTTTTAACGAGCTTTTCCTTTTGTTTTTCCAAAGAGCTCATATCGGCGAAGATCAATTCCATATTGATTACTTCAATGTCGCGGATGGGGTCGACGGAACCCATATTGTGAATGATATCGGCGTCTTCGAAGCAGCGCACTACATGTACGATGGCATCGACTTCACGAATATTAGCTAAGAACTTATTTCCTAAGCCTTCGCCTTTGCTTGCTCCTTCTACAAGTCCCGCGATATCGACGAACTCGATGGCGGCGGGTATCACCTTATCTGTTTTAGAAATATCCTTAAGGACGGCAAGGCGTTCGTCCGGAACTGTGACGACGCCCACATTCGGATCGATCGTACAGAACGGATAATTTGCCGATTCTGCTTTGCGCGTGCGCGTCAGCGCATTGAATAGTGTAGACTTGCCTACATTTGGGAGACCAACGATACCTGCTTTTAGCATAGGGCTGATAAAGATTAAATTGGATGATGCTTGACAAGATCCAATTTTAAATAATCTTTCGTCCCTTTTTCAATTTCTAGCAGAACCGACAAGATGGCACTCAAGATCAAACTTCAAAGAGCAGGGGCAACCCACAATCCTGTATACCGCGTAGTGGTAGCAGAAGCACGCGGACGCCGCGATGGCCGCTTTGTTGAAAAGCTCGGTACGTATCTCCCAAAGCAAAAGCCAGGCAAGCAGCTCCAGCTTAATGTAGAGCGTGCAGATTACTGGGTTTCAGTAGGAGCTATTCCAACAGACACATCCGCAGCTCTCATCAAGCAAGCGCGTAAGGCAGCTCCCGCAGAAGAAGCGGCAGCAACTGCTGAGGCGTAAGCCAATCGCCCTCGGGCGGTTTTTAACAATTTAACGAACCCGGCTCAAAAGAGTCCGGGTTTTTTGTTTCCACACGCCAAAACGAGAATTCGTTCTTATTTGGCTCCCCGTACTTACAAAGCAACTATATATTAAAAGACGCCTTTCCTTCGATGAAAATCGATGTACTCACTCTTTTCCCTAAAATGCTCGATGGTTTTCTCTCGGAAAGCATGATGGGGCGTGGGCGGAAGAATGGGTTGCTCGATGTGCATTTGCACGATTTGCGCGATTGGACAAAGGATAAGCATCGCCAGGCTGACGACCGCCCGTTTGGCGGCGGAGCAGGCATGGTTTTGATGCCAGAACCATTGTTTGATGCGATTGAGGAATTGCAGTCGGAAAACACGCATCGTGTTTACCTAGCGCCGGATGGTGACCCTTTGAGCCCTGAATTGGCCCAAGATTTGGCAAAGAAGGAGCATTTGCTCTTTGTCAGCGGTCATTACGAGGGAATCGACGACCGTGTTCGTACAAATCTCATCGACCAGGAAATTAGTATAGGCGATTACGTCCTTACGAATGGAACCTTGGCGGCAGGGGTTGTGATCGACTGTTTAGCCCGATTTATCCCAGGATTTTTAGGTGAGGAAAAATCATTGACTAACGAAAGCTTCCAAGGCAACTTGCTCGACTTTCCTCAATTCACGAGGCCAGCCAGCTTCAGAAACATGCAGATTCCCGAGATTCTTTTATCTGGAAATCACGCGGAAATCGACAAGTGGCGTCACGAGCAGAGAGTGGAAAGAACCCGGCAACGGCGACCAGATTTACTAAAGGATTAAGAGAAATGAACCAGGATCTCATCAGCGAACTGACAAAAGACTATATTAAGGCAGACACACCTCCTTTCAAGGTAGGCGATGGAGTCAAAGTGCACACACGTGTTGTCGAAGGCGGCAAAGAGCGTATCCAGATTTTTGCTGGCATCGTGATTTCTCGCAGAGGTAGTGGTGTGAATGAAACCTTCACGGTTCGTCGTATTTCTTATGGCGAAGGCGTTGAAAAGGTATTCCCTGTGAATAGCCCACTAATCAGTAAGATCGAAATCGAGAAGGAATCAAAAGTAATGCGTGCTCGCATGTACTACCTTCGCGGGCTTGTTGGTAAGAAGGCAATGCAGGTTAAGGAAAAGCGCTTGGCCAAGGGCAAGCACTAATCACCAGCCACACTTCAAACGAATTTCAAAGCGGTTCCTATCAGGGAACCGCTTTTTTTATGCTTTTGCGAGAGCAAGTCGGTGGTAAAGCGAAATAGGGTAAAAGAGAAAGACGCGGTGGGATTTTGCACTTGAGCCTCGTCGCTTGCGTGGATTGGCTAATCGGTCTTACGTAACAGATTCCTATAATAATCCATATGAACAAAGAAATTCTTCAAAAAGCAGCCACTCAAGCTCGCGGTCTTGCGATAGACGCGGTACATGCCTGCAGTTCTGGTCACCTCGGACTTCCTTTGGGAACAGCCGAAATCGGCGCTACGCTCTTCGGCGAAGCAATGACCTTTAATCCAGATGAACCACGCTGGATCAATCGCGATCGTTTCGTTCTCTCTGCTGGGCACGGAAGCATGTTTATTTACACATGGCTGCACCTTGCTGGATATGATCTTTCTCTTGATGAGTTGAAGAATTTCCGCGTTTTCGGAAGTAAGACTCCAGGACACCCAGAGTCTTTCGAAACCGATGGCGTTGAAGCAACAACAGGGCCTCTTGGGCAGGGCGTAGGAAATGGGGTTGGTTTTGCAATCTCTGGCAAAATGGCTCAAGCAAAGTACAACACAGGGGACCATACTATCCTCGATAATTCAGTTGTTGTACTCGCGGGCGACGGTTGTTTGCAAGAAGGTGTTGCGATGGAAGCCTCCGCTCTCGCAGGTCACCTCAAGTTAGATAACTTGATACTAATTTATGATAGCAATGATGTAACGCTCGACGCGATGGCTGAAAAGTCTCAGAGCGAAGACACTGCGAAGCGTTACGAAGCTATGGGTTGGGACGTTGTTACTATCGACGGTCACGACTTTGATGCTGTTATCAATGCTTACAAGGCAGCCAAGGCAGCTACAGGTAAGCCACAAATGATTATCGCAAAGACTGAGATCGGTCGTGGTATTCCAGAGGTTGCAGGAACGAGTGCGGGTCACGGCGAAGGTGGAGCTAAGTTTGCTGAGACTGCTCGTGCGGGACTCGGTCTTCCTGCGGAAACTTTCTACGTGTCAGAAGACGTTACAGCATTCTTTGCAGAGCAAAAGGCTGCGAAAAAGGCAGCTTATGCTGGGTGGGAAGCGACTTACGGAGCTTGGAAATCTGCGAACCCAGAGTTGGCTGCAGCTCTTGAGGCAGGTGATAGCGCTCCGGTGAATACAGACGAATTGTTCTCCGCAATTCCAGAAACAGCAGAAGATGCGAAGTTGGCTACGCGTGCGTCAGGTTCTTCTGTTCTTCAATCTATTGCGGCGTCTCGCCCAGAGTTCATTAGTGGTAGTGCGGATTTGCACGGTTCTACAAAGAACTATATCAAGGATGGTGGAGACTTTCTCCCAGACAACTATGCTGGTCGCAACTTACTTTTTGGTATCCGCGAACACGCAATGGGCGCAATCTTGAACGGGATTGCTTACGATGGCATTTTCCGCGCTTCTGGTGCGACGTTCTTAGTATTCGCAGATTACTTACGTCCGTCTATCCGCCTAGCTGCTTTATCTAAGCTTCCGGTGACGTATATTTTCACTCACGACTCTGTTGGAGTTGGAGAAGATGGTCCAACGCACCAACCAGTTGAAACAGTTTCCGGTTTGCGCGTGATTCCAAATCTGGACGTAATTCGCCCGTGTGATGCGGAAGAAACAGCAGGCGCTTTCGTTGCTTCCATCGAGCGCATGGATGGGCCGACATTGTTCTCGCTTAGTCGCCAAGGCCTTCCAAACATCAATACAGTATCTGCAAGCGAGCGTCGCAACGGCGTTCTCAAGGGTGGTTACGTGATCAAGAAGGAAGAAGCAGAGCTCGAAGTTATCATTATCGCAACCGGTTCAGAAGTTCAGCATGCAGTAGCAGCAGCTGAGGAAATTGGAGCAGGGGCTCGCGTAGTTTCTATGCCATCAATGTTCCGTTTCGACCTTCAAAGCGACGAGTACAAGGAATCAGTTCTACCAAAGTCTTGTGCAAAGCGTATTGCGATCGAAGCAGGTGTTTCTGCTCTTTGGTACAAATATGTGGGCACGGAAGGCAAAGTGATCGGAATCGATCGTTTCGGTATTAGCGCTCCAGGAGATCTTGTGATGGAGAAACTTGGAATGAGTGCTGCGTCCGTTGTTGAAGCGGCCAAATAGTTAGCTTTTTAGATTAAGATAATCTTAGCCCTTGGGTGTGATATTCACGCTCAAGGGCTTTTTGCTTTCTTCAATAGGGAGTATGTGACTGCAATCTTCCTTGCGTGATTACTTGAGAATCGAGTAGTTTCACAACAAATGCGTGAACCTTCTTTCCGACCCCTATTTCTCTGTTTAGTACTCGCACTCGTGTTTCCAGCGTTGCCATTATGTGGGGAACTGATGAGGGAGGGGGACGCATCAGCGTTGGATTTGTATCAGGAGGCTTTGGACGAATTAAGTGGTTCGGAAGATAAGGATCCTGATAGGCAGGAAGCGATTCTTTTGCTGAAAGAGGCGGTCGAAATTGGCTATGCTCCGGCAATGAACCTACTCGGGAATTTGTATTTGGAAAGAGGTGCCTTGTTCCCAAGTCCGAGGAAGGCGAATAGATTGTTTCAGCAGGCATCCGAGCTTAATGACCCAATCGCGAGTTTTAACTTAGCCTATTCCTATCGCCATGGAAGAGGTGTGAAAACAGATTTCAAGAAAGCGGAAGAGTTGTTCATTGGAGTAGTCGAACCTACCGTACCTCATGCGATCGAACCAGAGCACTTCGATACCTACAGAGTGACAAGGAGTTCTGCTTATTACAATCTTGCAGGCCTCTATGACTCGGAGAATGTAATTGAAAAAGATAAAAAAAAGGCGATTGCCTTTGCAAAAGAAGCCGAGGAATTGGGGCACGCGACGGCAGCAATGTACTTAGCTGTAAATTACGCGATTGGTGATGAGATCGAGAAAAATCTAGAATTAGCGAATCATTACTTGGAGCGTTATAATCTGTACGCGCAGAATGACTACAGGCTGTCATTTTCGAATACGTTCTTCTTGGGGATGGATCAGGACTTGGACCACCTTGTGGAAAATCTAGCGACAGAAATTGCGAATGATTTGGACGAGCGATTAGTGGATGCCCAGGTGTCCTTTGGTATATCATTGCTAAAAGAAGGAGAAGACTATGATCCAGAAAATGGATTCCGTTGGTTAAGCATGGCGGAAGAAAAGAGCGAAGTTGCTCAGTTGCGTCTAGCTCGGCTTTATTTTCGCGGTGAAGGCGTGGCTGAGGATCGCGTCAAAGCCCGCAAACTGCTAGAAGATTTGGGAAGCCGATTTTCCGTCGGAGCTTACAATCTGGGGGTGATGCGATTTCATGGATATGGTGGAGAGCAGGACGAGGTCACTGCCAAGTCATCTTTGCAGCTTGCCGCGGAGAAGGGACTTTATGTAGCTTCACGTTATCTTCGCGATGGTGGAGAGCTTGAGTTTTTCTCTTACGACGAATGTTTGCAGCAAGCAGAGACCGCTGCTCGCGCAGAAGATCCCGATGCTATTTATAGCATGGGATATCGCCATTACTACGGATTTGGAGTTGATCAGGACCGAGAGAAGTCCCGAGAACTGTTACGAGTTGCTGCGGAAGGGGAAGTCGCGGCAGCCCAATATATGCTAGGAACACGGTTTTCTGGGATCTTGGACGATCTTTATACTAAGAACTGGGTCAATGCGGCAGCTAATCAAGGATATCTTCCGGCTATCAATTTTAAGGCGGAAATGCATGCCGGCGGACGGTATTATAGGAAAGATATCGCAGAAGCCGTGAGGCTCTATCGTGAGTGTGTCGCAGCAGGTTACCCAAAATCTATGAGAAACTTGGGTATGCTTTATCGAAAGGGAGAAGGCCTTCTCAAAGACTACGAGAAGTCTCTTAAATTACTAAATGATGCAGCGGAGCTTGGTGATCCGCTCGCTATGTTGGATATCGGTGAAGCCTATCTAAATGGGTATGGTGTGGACGTTGACTTGATTGTTGCCCGGGATTGGATGTTGAAGTCTAGCCAATCGGGTTCAATCAGAGCCTATTTTGAATTAGGCAAATTGTACGAAAGCGGTTTGAATGGAGAGCCCGAATGGGGACGAGCGGTAGAGAATTACCGCGAAGCCAGCGATTATTTACACATCGGAGCTATGTTGGCCATGGGGCAGTGTTATGAAAATGGCTTTGGGGTAGAGAAGAGTCGGATTCAGGCATTAGACTTCTATGGAAAGGCTGCCTACTTTGGAAACAGCAATGATGCTCGCTACAGAATTGCGGTTTTAAACTCCGACCCCGATTGGACGAACGCTGATATCGCAATGGCCCTACAGAGCTTCAGAAGCTTGGAATATTACACTTATATTCCCGCTGTTTATCAGCTCGGCTTACTCAACTTGAAGGGACATGGTTTGAAGCAAAACGATCGCAAGGCGTATTTAAAATTTAAGAGAGTCGCGAGTTACTCTGAAGCATTTTTGGAAATGAAAATAGGAGGACGTTTTGACGATGGGGATGACGACTTTGTGGCTCCCAACCGCGACGGAATGAGCGAAATTCAAAGCGACGAACTCGACCGTGTTTCAAGCGAATCGTCTTATCAGTTGGGCTTGCTTTGCCTGCAGAGTTCTCATCGCAAGGTTAGAGACCCGGCGGAAGGACTGCTATGGCTCGAAGCCGCAGCGAGGCAAAACCATAAAGCAGCAACTGCAGAATTGGCTAACCAGTATCGAGAGAATGATTTGCTGAGAGGGCAGACAAAAAATGCGGATAAATGGATTCGCAAAGCAGCTGAGTCGGGAGATCCTGTGTCGCAATACGAACTGGCAAAAAATTACTTCGAGCAAGGTCGCTTCGATGAGGGGAAAAATGAAGCTGTCAATTTTCTCAAGAATGCAGCTAGCAATGGTTACGAACCAGCCAAGCAACTCCTTGTAGAGCAAGGAATTTCGTTTGAGGAAAAAGAAGGCGAATCGAACCCTCGGGAAAGCAATGAAGAAGAGCGAGAGTGGGATGACGAGATATTGGACCTGAATATCAGTTAATCGCTCATTTAGAGGTTATTCGTCGTAAGTTTTGATATTTGCGAAACTGTTTATTGACATTGGGTAAAGGGTTCGTATCCGTTTTGCCTTCGACTTTTGGAGAGCCTAGCTAGGGGATGCAAAATTCGGAAATCGCAAGGGAAGCTTGTACTGCAAGCAATCCTAGACCCACGGAGAGATGGCAGAGTGGTCGAATGCGGCGGTCTTGAAAACCGTTGTACCGAAAGGTACCGGGGGTTCGAATCCCTCTCTCTCCGCCACTTGACTATCTGAGACAGCCCCCGTTAATTCGGGGCTATCCGTCTCATAATCAACTGCTTCCAAAGCAAAGAAATCGTCTTCGTCGTTGTCATTCGAAGACAGAGAAAGTTCATCAAAGTCTGTTTTTTGTGGGGCTATTTGTGGGTGTGCCTCTTGCGGTTCTAATTCTGCCCCTTCATTCAACTCAAGCCCCTCAACCGCATCGAAGGTCGGAAGCTGTGAAGCATCCGTGTAAAGCTGGCTGGTTAGCCTTGGATCGCCATGCCGCATTAGCTCTTGAGCCAGACGTTGAGATACCCCGCTTTTAGCTAGCTTCGTGGCAAAGGTATTCCGCAGAGCGTGAAAATCGACCTTCCGCCCTAACGCATCGAACTTCTCAATCCCGGCAGCAACCAAATCCCGATTGAAGCCTACATTCGAATGGCTTGAAATCCTGAACACAGTTTCGCCCGGCTCTTTGCCCATCATCGCCTCCCGAATGCCTTTGATAAGGCCGGAATGGATCGGGACAACCGCATCCTTCTTGTTCTTCGTTGTCGATGGCCTTACCTTGAAATGAGGATTTTTGCCATCCAAGCAAACGTCGAGAACAACAAGTTGCCTTAGCTCGTTCAAGCGAAGCCCGGTAAAAGCCGCCGTCAAATAAATCATACGGCGTTTTGGCGACACCGCTACTAACCTGTTTAGCTCATCTTCCGTAAAGGCTCTTCGCTTCTGTTGTTTGCCGCGTATTTCAGCTTTGGTTACATTTTTCAGCGGATTTTTAGGTGTGCGTTCATTCTTAACGCACCAATTCAAAAACGCATTCGGAGCATTCAAATACTCATTCAGCGTTTTAGGAGCCATGTCTTTCTGGCGAGACCGCCACGAAACAAAGCCATTTTGGTTAACGTCCTTGAAATAGCTCCAGCGGCATTCCTTGAACAATCGCTCGCAGCGTTTTTTCGTCTGCCGCATGTAAATCCTAGTGCGGCCCTGA
Source organism: Puniceicoccaceae bacterium K14 (assembly GCA_022538095.1). Lineage (GTDB taxonomy): Bacteria > Verrucomicrobiota > Verrucomicrobiia > Opitutales > Opitutaceae > JAKYXN01. The sequence goes on from JAKYXN010000017.1 coordinate 55,218, forward strand.
ATATTCAGATCGGCTATGAAGTCCGCCAAATGCTCACGAAGCGGCATTTTGGCTGCATCGCATTGAGCCTTCGGAGCAATGATCCCTGCTCGCTCGCGTTCCTTCTCCGCGACGATCTTGGCCAGCTTCCGTTCGGCAACTTGCTTATCTGCCGTACCAAGCGGCGTTTCAGTGACGGCGAAATCCCCGTCCAGCCTGTACCGCCCCCGATAGAGACGAGCAGTGACAGACTTTCCGGCAGAATTCTTGCGGCGGGGCTTATAAACGTGAGCAATCATGATCGTTATGACTCAGCTTGTTTATCGCCCCGCCCGTAGTCGAGTCATATACTCATCTAAATCGCTTTGATAAAAACGGGTTGCCCCACCTGCTTTAACGGGGCGTGGAAAATCGCCTTTGGCAATCAGGCGATAGACAGCCCGGACAGATAAACCAAGCCGCGAGGCAACATATTTAATAGAGATAAGACGGTCTTCTTGTACGGCATTCATTGTATCCTTTTGTTGGTGATTAAATCGGCTGTCCCCGCATGAAAAAAGCGGTCAGCACAAGAGAATACGAGCCAGCTCATTCCCGCATCCGGCACAAAAGAAAACAGCCATCAAAAAGAAAAGTGAACCACTGGTTGCTAGATTAAAATCGGCCACACAATAGTAACTACAAAGTAGGTATGGATTTAGCGTAAAACGGCGGTAATAAAGAAGAAACTCTAGGTTGTCACACCAGATATCAGATAACCCTAAGTAGTACGACAAACAAAATATATTATCAAGATTGTTTGGAAAGTTTTTGTATGTAGAAATCAATACAAACAAATTTAGTGGATGAAGCGATGAACAAGAAAAAAGTCATGATTATAACGGGAGCAGCAATCACGCTTTTGGCTGTCGCAGGTAGCTCCTATGCCTATATTCAATATCGGGCTGGGTACAACAAAGGCGGTGATATCAGTGGAAGCTCTGGCGGATGTTGCCAAAATATGACCGAACAAATCAGAAAAAGGACGGAATGAATGACCATTGACGTATCAGATATAAAATCAGCCAAAAATCTAATAACGGAAGGCGATGTCACCTTTGGTGGAGGATACTACAGTTTCTATTATTATTTCCTCTCAAGCAATTCAGAATTGTCATCCGCAAATGGCTACGACATTATTACATCAGGCGAAGACCCCCTAGACAAAAGCCTGCAAAGCATCGAATACGGCACGTTTTCCTCAACGAATTCGACTCAGCAAACCGCTGTAGACTATGTTTTGGGTAACAATAGCAATTCGTATTCCGTTCTTTTCACAGACGTTGTGGACAACATTCAATTTCAGACAGGAACGGCCAGCACCGCACAAATCAATATAGGTCAAGTCGAATGGGACAGCGACGGCGACGGACCTAACGATTCCGAAGACGAAAACGTAGGTGGCTACGTCAAGAATAGCTATAACCCTTCGGAGAGCGGCCCAGCCGATCCTAACTACGATTACAGCCTGACTTACAGTTCGGATAGTCACGGCGATCTATGGCTCAACAGCAATTATGCTCTGGGCTGGGCGACGAACTCTCTCGGCAGCCTTCAATTCTATACAATCTTGCATGAGCTTGGCCACACGATGGGACTAAAGCATCCTTCCGGCTCTTTGCACGCCCCAAAATTCACCGTAATGGCAGACGAATTTATGCCGGGCATGCTTGATGGTTCGGACTACTTGGCATCATACGGATTGCAGCTCTACGATATCGCTTCCCTTCAAGATATTTATGGTAGTAGAAATTACGATACTCGGGATACGAATACGATTTACAGCAAGCTAGGAGCGTTCGCGAGCACCGCTACAAACAACGCCTTTATCTATACGATTTGGGATGGTGATGGCACGGACGCCATTCACGCAACTGATTATACGGATGCGGTGAAAATTGACCTCAGACAAGGGGCTTTCAGCTCAATCGGGAAGTCTGTTGACGGCAGCTTTGCGGCAGATCGTGACGGTGATGGAAGCAATGAAACCGGACTGGCTAAGGACAATGTTGCGATTGCCTTCCATACGATCATTGAGAATGCAACGGGAACGAATGATACGTCCGCAGGTGATATCCTAGTTGGAAACGCTTGGGATAATATCCTTCGTGGACTGGATGGTAACGACAAGCTCTATGGTGATGGCGTTGTTTACGATAATGATGCTGGCTATGGCACCGGGGCCGGAGAGCATGATTCATCACACAACCCAACATCCGGTCCGGCTTCCAATAACAGCGGTGCCGACACCCTTTATGGCGGTGATGGTGATGATGAGCTTCACGGCGGAGCTGGCGACGACTTGCTCGACGGTGGGAGCGGTGCAGATACATTTGTATTTAATCCGGGAGACGGCAACGACACTGTAACTGACGATTGGGCGGTTGATAGCACCATAGCATTTGGCCCCGGAATATCATGGGCTGATTTGGCTTTTCTGGATGTTGGCAACGACTTGAAAATTGAATATGGAACGAATGACAGCATTACCCTAAAGGATTACTACGACCAAACTGGTGCATTGTCCGAAAACATCGCTTTTGATAATGGAGATCAGGCGACAATATGGACGAACTCAGCGACGAATGTTTCCGGCAACACCACTTCAGATTTTGTAGTTGGAAATAGCCTAAACAACCTGATCAGGGCCTATGGTGGAGATGATACGATATTTGCAGGTATTGGCGATGATAGTATCCTTGGCGGTGCTGGTGCGGATACCATCTATGCAGGAGCGGGAAACGACTTCATTAATACCGTAGCAACGATCTATGAAAACGATTACCTTGGATCGGGCAATGACGATGACTACGTTGATGGCGGCGACGGTGACGACATCATCGGTGTGAACCCCGGAAACAACACTGTTTTTGGAGGCAACGGAAATGATGATGTGGATACATTTGGGGGCGGCACATATGATCTAGGTGCAGGAAATGATCACATCACCTTCTTTGCTCAAGCAACTGCGACAGTTGACCTTGGCTCAGGCGACGATACGATTGTTATCAGACAAAACAACACGGGGATGGATTATACGATTACAGATGATTCCGGGAATGATCGTTACAGCGTGCAATCGGGAAACATTTATATTGATGACCAAGCGGGCGATGACACCTATTTTCTCTCTAGCTCAAACAAAACCCCAGATATTTTAGAAATAACAGACCGATCCGGCATCGATACGCTCCTAACAAACGATTTTAACCTCAACGAGTTCAATTCGATAACTCAGGTTGGACAGGACATGGAAATCGATATTGCCGGAAATACTTATACCATCAAAGATTATTATTCGGGGTCTCAGTATCAGATTGAGAAAATTGATTTCAAAGATACGGGTGCGTTTGACTTAGAATACCTGATTGATCCAACGGGTTTTATCTTCGGATCAAATTCAAACGACAGCAACCTGCAAGGAACTGCCGGAGGAGAGAGAATTTATGGCTTTAATGGCTCAGATACCATTTACGGCAATGGCGGTGACGATGAGTTGTTTGGCGGTATAAGCGACGATACCCTGCTTGGTGGTTCAGGCTCAGATATCCTAGATGGAGAAGACGGCGAAGATACTGCTTCGTGGGCGGGTTTTGGCAACGCCATCGAAGCTAACCTGAACAATGGCGGTGTTGATGAGGACAATGACGGTATTCTTGATGAGGATACGCTGATCAACATCGAGAACCTCGTTGGCTCAGATTACGATGATACGCTTCGCGGCGACGCAAACGCTAACAAGCTCTGGGGCGGTGATGGTGCTGATGAAATCAGAGCTGGCGATGGAGTCGATGAAGTTCATGGCGAGGCTGGAGATGACAACATCTACGCTCAAGGCGGCAACGACACGGTTCATGGCGGTGCGGGTGACGATACTATTCGTGGCGAGGCTGGAGATGATACCCTCCATGGTGGTGATGACGATGACGACATCTTTGGTGGCGATGGTGACGATACGCTCTATGGCGACGATGGCTGGGATGTGCTGGAAGCCAACGATGGAGATGACATTCTCTATGGCGGTGACGGTAAGGACACGCTACGCGGCTTTAATGACAACGACACGCTTTATGGCGAAGGCGGTAATGACAATCTCGTTGGCGGCAATGGTGACGACATCCTTTATGGAGGCGATGGAAACGATAAGCTCTGGGGCGAAGCCGGAGCTGATACGTTCCAGATGATTTCACAGGCGACCACCTTCAACGGCAATGTTGATTGGATCATGGATTTCTCATTGACCGATAATGATGTGATTGAGTTTCAGGATGTGCTGGATGGCTTTGTCGAGGGTACAAGCGATATCACCGATTACGTCCAGATGATCGATGGTGGAAGCTTTACGGCTCTTAGAGTGGACCGTGATGGCAGCACCTCAACACACAGCGATGAGTTCGTTATCCGCGTTCAGGGCTTGAGCATGACCGACTTCAACAACGCCGGAATCTACGATGCTGGCGATTTGAAGGGCGGTGAGTATCTGACTGTGACGAATGGGGGGTAGAGCTGAGTCGGCAATTTGAAATTTGGACACTCGCATTTTTTCCCATGCCTGGCATAGTTCAGATGAAATTGGAAAACTAGAGACAAATGACCTTAACAAGAGACTCAATAAAATGGGCAATTGATTTTGTTGCTGATCATTCCGATGGCGACTTATTCCCGAAGATCAAAGAAATTGAAGCGATAAGTGCTATGACGGATTTTTTTATAAATTCTGTCGAAAACAAGGATCTATCGAGTTTCGCACCAAAACCAAACAGACGATTTATCGTTCCGAAGGATGAAAAGTCTTATAGGCAAGCTACGCAACTGCACCCTCAGGACTCACTCTTGCTTTCAGCACTTGTGTATCAGTACGGAGAACAGATAGAGAAGCGAAGGCTTAAAAAAGACCAAATTTATAGCTATAGGTTTTCTCCCACTTCTAAAGATGGGTTGTATTGTAATAATACTTCATGGAGTGAATTCTGGAACAAGGCTGATTTGCTAGCTCAACAATGCGATACTATTCTCTATGCTGATATCGCTGATTTCTACAATCAGATTTACCATCACACTGTAGAAAATCAACTCATAGAATCCGGACTGCCTAATCAAGCTATCAAGTGGATTATTTCTCTTCTTGAATCAACGACGGTTGGAGTGTCTCGCGGTATCCCCATTGGCCCCCATGCCATTCACTTAATTGCGGAAGCAACTTTAATACCCGTTGACAATAGCCTTATGGCAAGCGGGCTAAATTTCATCCGATATGCAGATGACATCATAGTTTTTTGTTCATCCGAAAAAGATGCAAAAAAGTCGCTATCCTTAATGGCTACAACCCTAGACAGGCAGCAGCGATTGATGCTCCAAAGGCATAAGACGGAAATTTACCAACCGAACGATTTTCGGGTGGTTTGTAAAGGCATGATCGATGATCGACCAATTGATAGAAATGAGGAAAAACTACTTTCAGTAATTCAAAAATATACAAAAGGAAATCCATATGAAACCATTTCCTACAAGGCGATATCATCAAAAGACTGGAACCTATTTACAGAGAAAATAACAAGTAAGATAATCGACGAATATCTCAGCAAGAAAAACGTAGATTACATACGCTTGCGTTGGTTCTACAGAAGGCTAACGCAAGTTGGACATCCCGGAGCACTTACAATTTCACTAGAGAGACTGGAGCAGTTAAGCCCATGTCTAGCAAATGTGTGTACATATATCGCTTCTCTGCAGAACATAAGCAATGAAGACTGGAAAACAATAGGCTCGAAACTTCTAGGGCTCCTCGATGAAGAAGAAATCAAGGAAAATGAGTTTTTTAGATTATCGATTCTTAGCCTGTTTACACGAAATCCTTATATAAATCATTTCTCAAAGCTCGCAAAAGCATTCTCTCAATCTGATTCGTTTGCCAGAAGAGAAATTTTACTATCAGCATATGAAAATGGGGCCGTCGATTGGATAAGAGAACACAAGGAGTCTTGCGAAAATATGGACCCATGGCAAAGGATGGCTCTAATATATTGTTCATCTAAATTCCCAAAAGATGAACGAAAGTTTTTTATCAATAGGTTTAAGTTTTCGGGCCCCTTTGAAGAGACTCTAGCTAAATGGGCAAAAACTCTATAAAAAAGCCGCGAAGGATTTATCCCTCGCAGCCTTTTGAATTTAGACTGTGAATTAATTAGCGGCCTCGACCTTTGCTCTTGGTTTGGCGTGGCTCCCTCTGAGGGGCGACATCATAGCCATTTTCACGCAATTCATCGTAGTGAGCATCAAGGTAATCTCTTGGAGAAATATCGAATTCCTGCGTAAAACGGGCTTCGATCTGGCTTTTGACGGCAATTATTGAAAGACCTTTTGCAGCAGCGTAACCCGCTGAAATATCGTACATCTGATCTTTGTACTTTCCGTTTTCATCAATGCCTGATTTTACGCGGTGAATTAAACTCTGAAAAGCATGTTCACTCATCATTTCATCATGTCCGGCCAGTCCATTACCATTCTGGGTAGCTCCGTTTGATTTGCCATTGGGCTTTGCTGTTTCTAGTTTTGTATCCATATTATTGTAATCGATTGATTTTTAGTTTCACGGGCATCGGCACCCGCTTATCTTTAGATACGCCCGCAAGGAAAATAAAATCCGAAGCTTTTTGAATGGAAGGAAAGAAATCCTCCGCGAGAAAGTCGCATCCACATCAAGCTTAAGTTTAAATCCGCTAAAAATATTCATTTTCAAATCTCCGTTGCTTTTTAAGTCTTGGCCAAGGGCGAAACCAGCTTCGCTGGCTCGTTTAACGGATGGAAAGATTTCAACGGATGAGGCTCATGTCAGGCATCCACGCGGTTACTCAGTGCGGGCAGATGCTTGATATTGAAGACGTAGACGGTGATAGATTGACACCAGTAATAAGAGATCAGAGAGAAACGCTTTTTGCTCTAGGTCGAGCAGAAGGAACGAAGATTGGTGAAGGTATCTGGCAGGTTTTCTTAAGCTTTCGTTGATGTTGATTTTGGAGGGTAAAAGCCTTTCCCCTGATCCAAGCCGCGTTGGTCTTGGACGCACCCCATTCAAGCGGGGATACCCCGCAACGCCCCGATATTGGAACAGCAAACGAAAAACTGAAATACACACGTGTATTCAGATATTCATGAGTAGATAGGGTCGAAGGCGGCTTCGCAGGTCGCGAGCGACCGGCGAGCCCTCTTCTTGGGTAAGAGCTAAGGACGCTGTCCTCGCGGCGGTCAATTGAAAGTGGCGGTCTCCCGAGGTTCCGCGGGCTTCGCCCTTGTGCACCCGCCGCAACTTTCCATTGACCTCTGCTACCCTGTTCTCGCCGAAAGGCAGGGTTTCCCGCGAGCGAGCAAGAGCTTCGCTTTTTTGAAACCCATAGCCAAAGGAAAAAGAATGTCAGATAAAACGGATACACCGAGGATATATGTTGCCTGTCTAGTCGCCTACAATGCAGGGATTTTGCATGGTAAGTGGATTGATGCCGATCAAGAGCTTGATGACTTGTGGAAAGAGCTTCGCGAGATGCTGGCCGCATCACCCATAGAAGATGCTGAAGAATGGGCCATCCATGATTTTGAGGGCTTTGGCTCGCACCGCCTAAGCGAGCATGAAGGCATTGAGGATGTGCATAAACTGGCTGAGTTTATCGGCGAACATGGAGAGCTGGGAGCCGAATTGATAAGCCATTTCTGCGGTGACTTGGAAGAGGCAGGACAAGCCCTTGAAAATCACATGGGCTGCCATAAATCTCTGGCCGATTATGCGGAAGAGCTAACAACCAACTGCATGGAAGTGCCGCAAAACCTAGCTTTCTACATCGATTATGAGGCCATGGGCCGGGACATGGAGCTAAGCGGCGATGTCTTCACCATCGAAACCGCCTTCGAGGAGGTACATATATTTCTGAACCATTGAGCCGGAGAATTAGCCCTGCCGCTATCGCGTCGGGGCTTCTTCCAAAGAGGAGCTGTATAGCCACTGCATTTTGGCTTTGGCTTCTTCGAATTCTGGCGAATTCAAATGTTTCTCTATATGCTTTATTGTTTGAGGGAATTCTCCATCGTTCAGCATCATGTGATTTATTGCCCTGACATCATTTTGTGAATCTGGAAGCTCAACGCCTCTTTCCAGCATTTGAAGAATAAGCTCAGCTCGGCCAACCTCGTGCGATCCATCATCGAAAACACTGATACCATGTTTTTCCGATCCGTCGTAAGTCATGTGACTGTAAATATATTCATCAGCGAGCGGCAAAGCCTTCTCAAGTTCGGCGAATAAATCGGTGATGGTGGTGTCGCTTTTCTCAGCCACCATAATCAATCTGTTGATAAAGCCTCCAGATAGATCATTGGCGTATTTATATTCCGGCGGCTCAAAAAACTTCCTGACTGCCGGGTAATTCGTACGGAGCTGGTTCTTGACGGTTAGCTCCTCAAACTCGCTATCCGTTTTGCCGTATCTGCGTCTATCAAGAAAATCTTCAAGCGATTGTGCTCTAATATCATGGGCTTCATCGCCCGTTTCCCGCGAAACCTGATCGAAAGATCGAAACATTGAAGTGCGACTTTTACCGTTCCGCTTTCCCCAGTCCTCTTCATAGGCTTCGAGAATAGCCTCTTCGCTTTCGCCCGTTCGCTTAGCTTCGCGGTACAGCATAAGATCAAAATCAAAGTGCTCGCCGCTACTTTGATAGATTTTCCATGTATCCGTTGCGTAATGAATACGCTCCGCAACTTCCTTGAAGAACTCCTTAAACACCGTCTAACACCCATATTATTTGTTTTTTAATATGGTAACATGAACGGCAAAACGTATTCAAATTTCAGTTATTTATTAGTCAGCGTGACAACCTTGAAAATAGCTATCAGCATCATTCCCGCGATAAAAATGCAAACGGCGGAAATTTTCAGGCAAGCCGCCCAGTTTTCGCATTTTCGTTCTTTTTCGAATTGCTCATCCTGAAATTGACGATCCGCGTTTTTAGGTTTCCCGCAATGACGGGGGCGAACGCCTACGGATGTAAAGGAAGAGCCGGCAAGCCTTTTCATAGTAGGCTCCTTTGCGACTGGATAAATCTCTATCTTCTACGATACCCCGAAAAGGTTAATGCCCCAATAAAATCCCGGCTTTCGATTCCTATTTCCGACAATCGCAAATGTACTCATGGTGAAGTATCAACGAAGTTCTTTTTGCTCATTTCATGCGTGAGTTGGATCATGGCCTTGAAAATGAAAATCAAACCTACGCCCGATGCTTCCAGATCGTCAATTGTTACTTGCAAGGCTTTTAGGCTATCATCCGTAGGGTTTGCAGTCGATTTGCTTGGAATTGAAGGTGCGGCCATCATAGCCAATCCCTTTTCAATTTTATCATTGTTCATTTTAGATACTCCTTTGGTCTGGTGAACCGGATGGTAACAAACAGCACAAACGACTGTGCGGAGTATTTCAGCCAGATGACCTCTATTCCTCCGCCATCCGGCCCATAAAAAAGACCGACCGCTTGTGACAGGTTGTTACTCCCGACCGGGAGAATTTGCACCCGGCACAATTAGTATAAAGATAATGGATACAAAAGAAACCATTAAACGCCCGCAAGATACGCATCTGAATGCTCTCGGGTCACTTCCTCGCCATCAATAAGATTAAGCAATTGCTGTACGCAATTCTTGGCTTTCTCTAGCTCGTTTTCCAATTCGTCTATTCTTTGCCGGAGAAGACGAATTTCCTCTTCATCGCGATTGTTGCTCATCCCTGCATGTCGGAAAGGAATTGAGCCATGACTTCACGATCCAAACTCTCGGTCGAGATGCCGTGGACCTCCATTATTCGTTGATATGCCAAAGCGTGATTTTTCCAGATGTGAAGCAGATCAACCGTCTCGCTTAGCTTTTCTTCGAGATTGGCAACTCGGAGATTGAGAACCTTGATTTTGTCCTCTGGTTGAGTTGGAGAAGGATTTATGAAAGCAGACATTCGGGCAATGTCCTTATAGAATTAAGGTGTTGTCCATCCAATATTTGGAATGCTTTTTGAAATTCAATGAGTTCAGTGCATGAAGTTGAGCGAGAATATTTCAGTCAGAATTACAGAAGAAATGCTAGAAGCGTTAAAGGAAATTGCGGAAAAAGAGGAACGCACGGTGCGGTGGGTGCTCCGAAAAGTCGCGGAAGAAGGGCTTATCGCCCGTGGAGCCTTGAAGAAAAAGAAGTCGAAGGGCTAATTTTGCCAATTTCTCGGAATTCATAAATTTAATATATCTCGCACTGCGAATTTCTTCGCGACTTGCATATCTTTTTTGATCTAACACATATCTGGCTTTGTGGGAACGCTGCACGCCACCGCATGACCAGCTTAACATAATGTTAAGCCTCATCAGGCTATAATCTTAGCAAAACTAACGCTAGGAGCTGTAGTTGGACGAGCCAAACGACAAGAATTCACTTTCATCAGAAGAAACTTCTGATGAAAGTCTCAGAGCTAGCTCTGAGCGGCTTTCTCGCTTTCGCGAGGAGACCAAAAGGATTGTTCACGATCATTCCACCAAGATGCTGATGGATGAGGGGGCAGATCATCGCTCAACCGCCGGAGTGCGGTTGAATGGAACCGCCCAACAGTCCGCCAGCGAAACGGCAAGCACGTCAGCAAAGCAAAGTGATACATTTATCAATCTGATCATTGAATTAGCCCTTGAAGAAAACATCCGGGCCATGAGCCGGGCCGTTGATAGCTATATCAACGATCTTCGAAACGAGATTGAAGCGGCCAAAGTGAGAAGAGATCAAGTCGCCTCCGAACTTGAGCAGATGAAAAGCGAACTACGTGAGCTTGAAGAAAATCGAATAGCAATAAAGGGTGGGATGGACCGCATAGAAAGCGGTGAGGAGCTAGAACTGGATGAAAGCAGCAAATGTCTAAAAGACGAGAAGCTAGAGAAGTTGGTTCGTGGATACGAAGAAAAGAACGGCGTTCAAGTTGATCGGGAAAACACGGCTCTGCTGCTTGCTGTTCTCCAAGCGGAATATACCGGCATAGACGAAAAACAACAGAACTTGACGGATAGCATTAAACTGAAGCAAGAAGAGCTGAATGATCGCAATAATCAGATTTCCGGTCTGGAAAGCGGTCTTACTGAGGTCGAGGCGTTCCGGTCAGAGCTGGATCAGGTTTCTTCGATTAGCGATAAAGCAGAGCGGGAAGTGCAGCTAGCAAAGCTTATGGAAGACGCACCCGATAATCTCCTAATCGGTATATCAGAAGATGAAAACCTGTCGGAAAACATGAGAAATCACATTAATTACCAACTGGAAGAAATGGAACATTCCTCAAACGCTGATGAGCTAGAGACCAACAGTTTCCTTGATGAAATCATCTCCGATGAGCCGGATGAGGCATTTAGTCCTTCGCCTCCAAATCCTTTTCGCTAGATTGAAGCTCCAAGAATTTATCTTTCCAGCCCATTAGTTTAGCGTTCAATTTGTACATATGGAGATGGATCACCTCGACTTCGTTATCGTCGATTTCCTCGTGATAGGTCGCTTGAAAACCATCCACATACATCACGGCAGATGGCGAAGCGTAAACTAGCTCCTCCTCGAACAGAAAGTCTTTCGGCCCCTCTTTATAGACCGATGTATCAACATGCAGCAACGCCATGTTGTAGCCCATTGCGGCAAACCTCTTGAGCATCTCCGTAGATTTTGTCCTGAAACGAGTGACCCTTTCATTGTCTGGATCGCCAAAGATAACCAAACACAAACGGTCATTTGAATACCGTGCGGCTACCTTCTTGAGCAGATACGGTTTATCCTTCACTTGCCCGTTTAAAGTCACGCTTTGAAAGCGTTTGATCTTTTCATCTTTGATGGGGCTGGCGTCGGCAGCTTGTCCGAACGTCGCGACAAATGTCATCAACAAGACAAGCCGTGCATACACGCATCGCTTTATTAGGGATTTAGAAAATTTCATGCTAGATTTCGTCTATGCAACAGAATTGGACAAAGTGTTGCATCGCGGTTCGGAGGCCCAAATGTTCGATGATGACGGTAACTTGAAGTACTTGGATGAGAGGGAGCGCTATGCCTTCTTCAAGGCCGTTGAATGCCATCTAAGAGGGAGGAAAAGACTTCTCTGCCTCGTCATGTTTTTTACAGGCTGCCGGGTCTCTGAGAGCTTGGGGCTTTCCCCGAGCCGCCTTCTTCCACACAGAAACATGATCGTTATCATGTCTTTGAAGAAACGTGGCAAAACCGTGTACAGGTATGCAGCAATACCTCCTGAATTGATGGCTGATTTGATGGGATACGTTGATGAGCAAGAAATTGAGCCTGATGAGCGTCTCTTTCCAGTTACTCGTCAAACGGCTTGGAGATGGGTAAAAGACGTGATGAAGCTCATCGGGATCACAGGTAAGAAAGCTTGCGGCAGAGGGCTGCGGCATACGTTCGCGACAGCCCATGCGGGAAAAGACGGAACAGAAGAAATTGTAGGAAAGCTACTTGGGCACGACTCTAAAACTTCAACTAAAGTCTACTTCAAGATACCGCTAGAAGCGGAAATTCGACAGGCAAAAAAGATATGGTACGGGCCGCATATCCGAGTGTGGATTATTATCCTCAAGCTCAAAATTCGCTTGTCGAAAACCTTTGGATAGCTAGGGTTTTCGTCAAATGTAACAGTTTGTCCAATACTGTTGCATTCGAATAAATCTGTTCGATTTCTTCAAAAACGCAAGCCGAGGGCCGCGTTCCACTTGAAGATTTGAGGTTATGGCTTCGCGGTAATCCGAGATGCACGTTAAGAGCGAATTAACATAATGCATCTACCATAAGTAGAGGGTGTCACTCGAAACCCGGCCTCAGAATTTCTTCCGAGGCAACAAAGCCCCACTAACAAGCGTGAGACCTTTCGATGTTTGATCAATCCCTTGAGGAGCTTAGCCGTGATGAATTGATTGTCTTTGCCGCTCAGCTAGTCGAAGAGCTAAGTTCGCTTAAAGACATTATGGTGGATAAGCCAGAAGTAGCGAAACGAGCTGGAATGAGCGTTTCTTGGCTGGACAACAGCCAATGCGAAAAAGCACAGCGGTTAAGGGATTCCGGTGTTCGATACGGCACCAGTCGGACCTCAGCAATCAGGTATCTACTATCTGATGTGTTACGCATCTGCAAACAAGACGAGCTAAGCCTATCGTCTAAGTTCGCCCACGCAGCTTGTCGAGGTGGTCGGCCCACCATTGCATCATCTCTCGCCGTTCATCCAAATAGAGAGCATGATTGTAGCTAGCCCTGACACTACCATCCACATGAGCAAGCTGTCGCTCAATGGCGTCTGCTCTGAATAACTGGCTTTCATTTAATATCGTTGATGCTGTAGAGCGTATTCCGTGAACAGTGGATTTTCCCTTGTAGCCCAGATCACCTAAAACATCGAGCATGGCGTTTTCAGTCATGTGCCCTCGTTTGCTTCTTGTATTCTCGAATAGGTATTCCTTACCTTCCGATTCCTCCATCAAAGATTCAATCAACTCTTTAGCCTGTCTTGACAAGGGGACTAGATGCGTTCGCTTCATTTTCATTCGTTCGGGTGGTATCTCCCAGATAGCCTCTTTCAGATTGAATTCGTTCAATCTCGCAGTCCGTAGTTCAACAGTCCTTACAAAGGTTAAATAAGCTAGTTCTATTCCACGCTTAGGCTTTGGATTAACGGTATACGTTTCAAGTCTTCGAAAGAATTCAGGCAGCTCCGTTTGCTTTAGATGAGCATGATGCTCCACCTTTCTTGTTTTGAAAGCACCTTTAAGGTCGGCAGCAATATCACGCTCTGCCCGTCCAGTAGCGATTCCGTAGCGGAACACAAACCCAACATAGCTTCTGGTATCCTTCACCGCTTCCAAGGCCCCTCTATCTTCGATTTTTTTCAAAACACTAAGCAAAACCAAAGGAGTTACGTCATTGATCGGATAATTTCCGATATACGGAAAAATATCCCGATTAAATACGCTAAGTATCTTGCTTGCGGTTTTAGGTGACCACGTTTCCTGCTTTTTTTCATGCCATTCAAGGGCAATTGACTTGAAGGTGTTTTCATGGCCCAATCCGGCAATAAGCTGTTCCTCCTTCTTTCTGAGCATCGGATCAAAGCCTTGTTTCAATAGCTGGCGTGCTTTCGTTTTTTTGTCCCTAGCTTCGCTAAGAGAAATCTCGGGATAGACCCCGAAGGATAAGGTCTTTTGCTTACCTCCAAAGCGATATCCCATTTGCCAGCAACGAGTGCCGTTGCGTTTGACTAGAAGGTACATTCCTTCGCCATCGGTCAGCTTGTAATTCTTCTCTTTTGGCTTAGCGTTCCTGCAAGCGGAATCGGACAAAGGCATCAAATCATTCCTAGTAACTATATTTTAGATACCAACAATAATACCATCAATTTGGATAGTTAGGAATAGAAAAATCTCTACCAATATAGAAAAGCAATACCGTTTTCTTCAGCGAAAACCTATGGCCACAATGGGATTTGATAAGCTTACATGTAAGTATTTATGGTGATCTAGAAAATGAAATGGCGCGCTCGGGAGGAGTAACAACATTATAGCAAGTTACTGTTTTTATTGGCATTTCATTTGAGGCTACTGATTCGATACCACCACCAATACCAGCAATTTCCTTCGCAGTAAACTAACCTGCATCACGCCCTTTTCTACATTATACCATATTCTTCCTAGAGTAGCATTTGAGGCAAATCGGAAACGAAAGTTTAGGCTAAGCTACTGATTTCATTTTTATAATTCATGTTCTCGATGCTATCCTGAAAGGGTACGGCGGTTTGCCGGGTAGCAAGATGTGTTTTTGTAAACAAAAACCCGCTTCGCTCATCTTGGCAAGGGGGACTGCGTCCCCCGTTGGCATCCCCCGTTTGGCACGAGTGCCAAATTTTACCGCCGCCGTTTTCCTTGGTTTCGGCCTCTCGGCCTGACAACCAGAGAAAACACACACGGCTTTGATTGCCGCCGCTTCCGGTTTTTTAGCTTTGCCACAGCGTAATGGATTACAGCTATGCCACGCCCGAAAAAAACGAAAGATCGCCGTAAGGCCCGCACGATCATTTTCCGCGTGACCGATGCCCAGTTTCAGAAACTGGAGCAGGTCGCGGAAAAAGCGGGCAAGCGTGTCAACGACACGGCTCGCATCGCTACGCTTTCGAATGCCGAACGCATCATCGTAAAGACCTATGCGGCTTGCGATCCGGCTTTGCTCAAACGCCTTGATCGCATCGGCAACAATCTCAACCAGCTCGTGAAGAATGCTCACATCTTCGGGCGTGTTTCGCCAAACATCGAAGAGCTTTGCGAACGCATTTCAGAGCTTATGCTTCAGGCCATTTCTCAGGAGGATGAGAAATGAACCCTCATATTGCCAAACACGGACGCAGCTTCAAGGGAGCATGGGAATATTACATGCACGACCCAAAATCCGAGACGCGAGAACGTGTGGAATGGGCGATGACCTGCAATATGATGACCGACGACCCCGACAAGGCATGGAAGGTGATGGCCTACACTGCCAAGGTGCAAAGCCGCTTGAAAGAAGCTTCCGGGCAGGTTCGTACGGGCAACAAGGCTCAAAAGCCCGTTATGGCTTATTCGCTTTCATGGCATCCTGACCATGACCCAGACAAAGAGCATATGGAAGAGACGGCCCTTCAATCCATCAAGGAACTGGGGATGGAAGAGCACGAGGCAATTATCGTGGCTCACCGCGACACGCCGCACCGTCATGTTCACGTCATTGTAAACACGATACACCCGATTACAGGGCTTGTTAACACAACCCCCTACAGCCAGAACAGGCTCTCCAAATTTTGCGGAGCCTACCAAAAACAACATGGAATGGACTATTGCCCGCAACGAGAAGAGAACCGGAAGAAACGCGAAGAAGGAAAGAACGCAAAATACCGCAACCCGGTGATTTCCGAAGCGTGGGCTTCATCCGATAGCGGCCAGAGCTTCGCCGCCGCCTTGGAAGAAAAAGGCTACAAGCTAGCCCAAGGCCGCAAGCGTCTTGTCGTGGTCGATCCATACGGCAAAACCCATAACCCCGTTCGCCATATCGAAGGGATCAAGACGAAGGACTTTAACGCTAGGCTTGCTGACATTGACCGGGAAAGTCTGCGTGATGCTGATGAGTTGGCTAAAGAAGCACAGGCACAGCACGAGGCCATGAAACGCGAACTTGCAGAAAAAGCCCCGGCTCTGCGAAAAGATTTCGGAGATGCGAAAGCCAAGCCAGCCCCGGACCTTAAGGCTGAATTTGATAAACATAATGGGAACCTTGCTACGCCAAAAAACAAACAAAAGACAGAGATGCAACATTCTAAAGCAGCAGAGCAGAAGCCCTTGCGAGATAAGTTCGATGAACAGCTATCACGCTTAACTCATGCCCACAAAATCCGTGAAGCCACAACACGCCGCGAGCTTCAGGAATATTACCGTTTGTGGGAGCACAAAGAGCAGATCAACGCCTTGGAGCAGAAAGTAAATGGGGCTTCATGGTGGCGTAAACTGTTTCGCTTAAACCGTAAGGCCGAGAACGAGCTATCCAGTTTACGCTTTAGTTTTGATAATATGAAGAAGCGGTACAACGAACAGCTTCGTTCGCTGAAAAACGAATTCTCAAACGCCGAAGATGCTTTGCGGAAGCAACACGGAAAACCGCCAAAGGAAAAGACAACGAAACTCAGCCAAGACCACGACAAGGCGAGCAACCCAACCCACGAACAGGAGCGGCAAAAACGCATTGCCTACATCCGTGACAGGCAAAGACAGCGTCAAACCCGTGGCAGAGGTCGCGGTGGTGGACCTCGAAATGAATAGATTGATCGCAAGAAAGTCAGCAGCACTACCAAAACTTTAGGGATTCTAAACTCTTCCCAAGGTAAACCCAAAATGAGGCTAGACTAGCCAACAAGCCGAAAGACGCTACAAAGTAGTACGGTAGGACTGGTTGTTCCTCGATAGATTCTACAAGAGAAAGATCAGCTTCTATTGACTCGATATCCTTTCCTATTTGCAAAATTCTTACTTCGTATGTCCTGATTATGTACAAGATCACCGCTCCCAAAAGCATCAATGCAACTGAAGTCGCTTGAAGTAAGAGTTTATCTGTTTTTTCTGTACTTGCTGCATTAAAGACTGCGATTGCAGTGATGTATAGAAAAGGAACCTGCCATAGTCTCGATGTGTAAAGCCGTATCCTTTCATTAAGCTGGCACAGTTGGGCTATTAAGATCTCATCTGTTGGTCGTTCTTCTTGTTCGCACATAACTGGAGAAGGCTAGCTATCAATCGAGATGGCAAATATTTCTTAAGCCTTAGCGGTTGGAATTTGTTCTGGATCAAAAAAAAGCCCGCCAGATCAACGGCGGGCTTTGGTAAATTTAAAACTATCGCTTATCTCGATTGGCCGCGTTGGCGGTTCTTTTTGGCTTCTCGGATACGGTTTATCTCAATGAACTTATCCTGTTGAGCTAGGAGGTGAGCGTCTAGTTTTTGCTTTTCGTTCTTGCCCGGTTTATTGCCGTAGGTCGCAAGAACGCGGTCTATGTCTTTTTCTCTGAATACGTGTCCGTGATTGTGCTGTTCCATAATAAATTATTTTTGATTGTTTAAGTAGGTTGCGAGACGTTCGCGAGCCAATGCCACCCAGTCGCAAACAGTTGAGGAAGGAATGCCGATTTTTTCTTCGATTTCCTTATAGGTAAACCCGAACCGGGCGTGCATCCAGATGACTTCCTTTTGCTGGTCATCAAGTTCGATGCCGGGAAAGCCATTCCAAAAGGTTTCTTTCAGGGATTGCTCTTCGCGATCCGTATAGGCTTCTATGGATACGTGGGTGATTAAGCCTTCCGCCACCTCATCGGTGATGGTTTCCCCGCGTCTTTGGCGAGCACGATAGAAATCTATGAAAATCTGCCATGCCTTGCGGCGAAGGATCGGCAGGACTTTGATTTTCTCTTCAGGAAAATGAAGGAGAACGTGTTGCCACAAATCTTGAAGCAAGTTCTCCGCGTCCTGCCATTGCGAGGTTAGGCGATAGAGATAGTCTTTCAGATAGATGTGGTAGAGATCGACGGATTCGCTCACCAGCTCTAGGCGGCGGGCGAACAGGGTCTCGGCTTCTGCCGCGTTAAAGCCTGCGGCGGGGCTGTTGCTCATGGTCGAAGTTGGTTTCATAGATTGGCGTGGATTGTCATGTTCAGAGGGTAATACGCTCCTCGTTTTGATTAAATCCGGCTCAAGGCTGAATTTTCTGAAACTTTTTCGCAAGGGCCGACTTCGGGAATTGCCAACCCCGGATTCGTAGCTTCCCCTTACGGGCAATGATTAAACGCCTGCTGTTCCTCCTCCTTGCCCTTGCTCTTGCACTGGTTGCTGGGCCACCCCTGACAGAAATACTCTCGTTTATTCCGATTGATTGGCTGGTTGGAATAATAAAACCAAAGAATATCAGCAATACATCGATAAATGAGTATTTTGAGATACTTGTCTGGACGGTGATCTTCTTCTTGGCTTTCCGATCATTCGGTCTGCCACTTGGTTTTCTCTGGCCGAATTTTTCGAATTATTCTCAGACCAAAGCCATGCGAAAAGTTCAGGGCCTGATGGCTGAGCTTTCATTAATCACCTTTTTCTTTTTCATACCGATCTTTATTATTCACCTCGCGATACTGACGGACAGTTCATTAATTGATCTCGCCGTTGAGCAAAAAGCACTTGAAAAGCAGAAGTTTGCTTTAAATAGGATCGACAGAGATATAGCCGCTCAAGAACGCGAGATTAGAGAGATTGATAGAAAACGTTCTACGCAGACGTTGGCTCAGTCTGTTCAAGCGAGGGCACGCAGAGACTTCTTGCAAAACTCTATCTCAAATTCGCGTTCGCTAAGAAGTGGCCTCAGGCGATCATGGGAAAAAGGTGGTCAAAATTATAACGACCTTATAAGAAAGAATGAGAAGCCTAAGTATATCTTATTTCTCATTGCTCTTATTGGTGTGATTAGACGCTTCTGGTTCATTTCATTGCTATTTGCCTTAATCGTTCTCTTCGTCGTTCACCGAAATTTCCGGCATGAATTTTCTATAGGCTTGGGGCGTTTTCTACGCTTCGTAACCGAGAGCCGATTAGGGCAAGGCGGCTCATCCCGTTTCGCTGGACTATTCGAGGAATGGGAACTCTTGCTTAGTCACAAAGCACCCGGAGCGATCATAGGCGTGATACCTGGCTTAAACCTCGTATTCGGTTTTATGATAAAAACCATAGTCGAGAAAATGGGCATTAAACGCTTTGGCAACTTCATTCAAAAAGGCTTCAAAACGGAACCCGATCTTTCGAACTGCACGCTCTATGCCGGGCGATCATTGTATAATCCGTTTCTCAATATCGCCCTTCGCGATGATCGCCACATGCTGACCATTGCCGGATCGCGTTCAGGCAAGGGCGTTACCTCCATCATCCCCAATCTACTTCTATGGGAAGGCTCGACAATCGTTATTGATCCGAAAGGAACGAACGCTGCCGTTACAGCAAGAAGGCGGCGGGAAATGGGCCAGAATGTTCATTTGATTGATCCGTTCGGCATCGTGGAAAAAGACCCGAAAAAGCGAGCGACCTTCAATCCGCTGGAAGGTCTAGATCCCAATTCTGAAACCATTCGCGAGACTATTTCTTCAATCGTCGAAGCCTTGGTCGTTACTGACCCCGGCCAGAAAGATAAGCACTGGGACGATGGGGCAAAAACGATTCTGACCGGCTTAATTGGTCACATCATTAGCGACCCGCGTTACAAGGGCCACGCCAATCTTGGCACCATTCGCGATATGCTTTCATTAAGCGAGGAAGAGCAAACCGAGCTTTGGGCTGACATGTCGCTCAATATGTCAGCAGGTAACACGGCCAAGGAAGCGGCTAGCCGCATTGTACGCGGTGTAGGCACCGATGAAATGCTCAGCATCTTCTCCAACGCCGACAAGCACACGGAATGGCTGTCCAGCTCGGCAATGCAAGCAACGCTTGGCAAATCGTCTTTCTCGTTTTCAGAGCTGAAAGAAGAGCCAACCACTATCTATCTCATCCTCCCGCCGCATTTTCTAGATACGCACAAACGTTTCTTACGTCTCTTCGTCAATCTGACGATCATGCACATGTCCATGGGCGGACGTTCGAAAGTTCCGGTTTTGATGATGCTAGATGAATTTTTAGCCCTCGGGTACATGAGTGAGGTGGAGAAGGCTTTCGGTCTCATGGCGGGCTATAATCTAGTTATGTGGCCATTTGTTCAGGATTTCGGTAGACTCAAGGACCTCTACAAAAACAGCGTCAATTCCTTCGTCACCAACAGCCGGGCCGTTCAGGTTTTCGGCGTGTCGGATGAAGACTCCACGAAATTCGTATCCAACATGATTGGAAAGCGAACCATGAAGGATAAGAAATCCGACAAGAAGGCCGTTGCCCTTCGCGAGCCGAGCGAAGTGGCTGTCGATGTCGCCGCCGAGAGCCAGCGACAATACATCCTTCGTGCGGGCAAGGCTCCACTTCTGCTTGAGAAAGTTCGCTATTTCGATTCCGATTTACTGGGCGGGAACTATCCCGGCCCATTCCAAGACAAATACGATCCTGATCCTGATTACGCAGGTTAATCTCAACTCCTAAAATTTATGTCATCCGAAAGGAAGCCCAACACCCCTGATATGAAGGGGGCTTTTAACGCTCAGCCTAAAAAAACGCCCGCCCCAAAGCCTGTATCAAAACTTGAAAGCGATGCGTTGAAGAAGCAGCGCGAGAAGCCTAAGCCCGCTCCGCAACCAACGCCACCGGGGTTAGGAAACACAAAAGCCGTGAATGACAATATCCGCAAGGAACGTGAAAAGCGTATTGAATATATCAACAAACGCCTAGCCGCCCAAAAAAGCCGCAGCCGCGATTCCTTCAAAAAGAACTCAGGTCGTTAGGCTAAAACAGTGGTGGTGGCTTTTCGTAGGCATCTAGTTCTATAAGAGCATCAAGCCGTTTCAGTAACTCTTCGATCGAGCCGGGTTTTATTTCTTTCCCATTCAAAACCTTTATCTGAGAGCCTCTTTTTTTCAGGTGTTCTGAGAATGCTTTGGAACAGAAGCCATCGTATCCACCTTCCCATGACGAATTTTCGCCTTCATGAATTTGCAAGGCGGCAATCACGTATCCCAATCTCTTTTCAACGTGTTCGTTCCACCCATCAAGGTAGATAGTCTCTTCGCTTCTATCGATCCCCGCTAGGGTACCTTGAAGATTCAGCACTGCATCGCGAATATGTGATTCCTTAATATGTTGTCTTACTTCTTCTTCCTTTTTCTCGCTTAATATCCCTTTCCAAATGCGGTCAATTTGCACGGTTCTGTAAAGATTACGAGTTACCTCATAGTCATGAAGCAAGTTAAACGTGCTGTTAGGTTGGTCATTTCCAAAACGCCAAAAGGAAACGATACAATGACGGTCTAAAGATCCATCGACTTTTCTCGTCTTCCAATGTTTGTTCATTATTTCGCCACTAAAAATTTCGGCAGTTAGCCTTTGCTGAAGAGGAAACCCGTTCGCATTCGATAAGATATCTTTCGCCTGTGCATATCGCAACTTATGATCTAGCTTTAAAAAACCCAAGAAGTAAGCTGTGAAATTCGAGTGGGTTTCCCGCATGTATACGCGAAGGGCAATGTCTTCCGGTGTCATGTTTTCCCAGCGTCCTGCGACAATCATGTGTACGGTGCCTGGCTTGCCCCCTTTGTAGCTGAATTTGTCCGTGAATTTTGCGATATCCCGCAACGAACCGTAAACTTCATTCCAACGAAGGTTTCGCCAATGCCTGTGATAAAGCCATAGTTGGGAAGCGTCTACCCCATCGTAGCTCTTTGGCACTTCGTTTGGCGGTGGCTTTCCCAAACCTTCGTGAACGAGTTCCAAGTCCTTCCAGTAAGGAGCGTAAAGCCCCATCGCCAAAATACCGCTTACGTCTTTATCCGAGACGTCTAACTTCCGTTTGTGATCAGATTCCAACTGCCTGATTCGCTTCTGAAGGTTTTCGTGAAACAATCGCCGAGCAATCTTCGCAATTTCGCTCCTGCTGTACATCCGATTAGCATAGCCCTTGCCTAGATAGTTGCCGGGGTAGCTACGCTCACGCCAAGGGCTTTCATCAAGTTCCGCATACAGGCGTTCAGTAAAGAAGCGGTCATCGAAAACAACCTGATCCTTTGTTTTAGCGGCGGCTGACACCATTGATGCCAGCAAGCAAAGTGTCAGCAAGCAATACCGTTTGAAAAAGGAGAGAAAGAAGGATTCCATTGAAGCTAGAAAAATGTCCGATCCACGAAACTCTTCAAGATCGTTTGCGTTTACATCCGCCGCATATCTTCAGGTAACAAGCTAATCGTTTGCTTCAATCGAATTGTAAGGGCGGTGGCTTCTTGTAAATTCCCAGTGCCGTAAGCTCGTCCAAGCCCTCTAGAAACCGCTCTAGGTTTCCCGGCTCCAGTGGCCGTCCTCCAAGTTGCTTTACCTCCGAGGCTCTACTTTTCATGTGCTCTGCGAAAGCTTTCGAATAAAAACCGTCATATCCACCTTTCCATGATGAATAGTCGCCTTCATGGATTTGCAAGGCGGCAATCACGGTTTGAACAGCCTTTGCTGTCCATTTGTCAAATTTACCCTCAAACAAAACCGGTATATTCTTATCAATATTGCGTAGCTCATCTTGAAAGGCTGCTATTTTTTCTCTTTTGCTGCTCTCAATAGCTTCTAGCCTCAGGCGTTCATCATTTTGTTTCTTAAGTTGTAATTCTTCTGCCTTTTTCTTTTTCTCAGCATAATAACTCCATATGGAATCAATTTGCCTGTTGATGTAGTAGGCTCTTGTAGCCTTGCGATCATTCTTACGAATACTCCAGTAGGTTTCTATGCAAACGCTGTCGTTCAACCAACCCGGCTCGGGATGCGTCCTACCAAGTATATCAATTCTGTTTCCGCCCAAAACCCTAGCCTCAAAATCCAGCACCTTATTTCGATCACCAGATTTCGATATTAATGTCTTAGCTTCTGAATAGGAAATCCCTTTGGCTGCATTTAATTCGGGGTAGCGATACCCCGGTCCAGACGCTCTGAACATCTGATATGCGATATCCTGAGACGTTAGGTTTTGCCATTTGCCATCAACAATCATCTGAACGGCAGTGTCTTTATCTCCCTCGAATTTAATTTTCTTCGAAATATTTATAATGCCCTCCAATGAACCATACAGTTCGTTCCAGCGTCTATTCCTCCAAAATCTGATGTATCTTATTCGATCCATTTCGATGTCAAAGGTTTGGTTTTGAAGTTCGCTCTTTGAAGGAGTGCCAAGACTCTCGTGAACCAACTCTATGTCCTGCCGGCTTGGCACAAAAAAGCCTATCGCTAACGCTCCAGAAACATCCTCTAGGCCGAGAACAAGTTTCTGTTCTTTCTCAAGATTCCACTGACGCAGCCGCTTGTAAAATCTGGTCTCAAATTCCTTTTTCGCAATAGCCAGAACTTCATTACGGCTGTGCAGCTTATTTTCAAAACTTGAACCAAGCAAACGGCCTGAAATTGAACGATTTTCGTTCATGTTTTGGTAGACTGCCTTCGAAAAAAAATGGTCATGATAAACGACTTCATCTCTTGATTTCGGCTCTGCTAACATAGCTGGTGCCAATAAGCAAAGCGTCAGCCAGCAATGCCGTTTTAAGAGAGAGAGAAAGAAGGACTCCATATTGCTAATCAGGATACTGGCTTGAAACCGTTCCTCAACGGCTCAATTGATCTTATTGAGATGATGGAAACGGGAGAAGAGTATGTCGAATTTCAATATCGTACGAACTGCTCTCTCGCTTGTGCCGGGTCGAGAAACGTTCGAGAGTGTTTATCGCCGAGAGCTTTTCAATGTTGCCGACAAGACGCGTGAAGCTCGCCGTTTCAACTATGGCACTAGCAGTTCTTGAAAGTGCAAAATCCATATCTCCGTCGAGCACGTAACCAAGCATACAGCCCAATGGTAGCCCTTCTGCGTACTGCTCGAAAACAAATCGTTTCAATCCTTCTTTTACGTATGGAGTTGCTAAGGAACTTCTTCCGCCATTTCTCACGACATTTAAGCGCTTACACTCGTAAGCGATGTAACGCTCTCTGTTTTGATCTAGGATCACGGCCATATCGATTATGCCTTTGCTGTGCATCGCTCCATTCTCTCCGTGGCCAAAAGGCTCGTACTGGTATTCAATCCAATGTGCTAGTCTGCAAACTTCTTGGTCTTTAGATAAAAGAGCTACTAAATTGATCGTTATAGTATCCTCGTCAGGCTGTTCCTGAAGAGCTTCTAAGCAAACTGGCCATATTCTTTCAATGCAGCACAGTAGTTTATTGTCGATCGACTTGAATCGATCCAACCAGTTTTGAGGATTTCCTAAGACCATCGGACAGCGTTCCCGTTTGAACTAACTGATTCTTGTAAGTCCAATGCGATATTGTCAGAGTCAGAAAGAGCTGTTGAACGAAGCCAGAAGCGTTTTTGCATTGGTTTTACCAAGTACAAGTGCCTTTTAATGAAGACTCGAAAGTCTGGCATTATTTGAAAATTACCAGCTAGCGGTTTGTGTATTTGAGCACTGATTTCCTTTAGCGTTCTCTCAATGGATTTATCATTTTCTTCATGATAAGGTGAGGGCGTTTTTCCTTCGCACAAAGAAAGGCGTAGTATCGCTAAATCCGAATTCCTTGCTACAACACATGCTTCAAACGAAGTGCCATCGTCAAACCATTCGGCGAGATTGTTTAACAATGAATCCGTATATTGCGTCCGATCTACTTGCGTTGATGGTTTCCAAATATCCGGAAAACTTCCTTGGTTTGGTTGAGCCGAAGGTATTGTGAGTTCGACGGTATCCTCTATTAAGCTGATTTCGCTTTTTGAAAGTGAGAGATATTTGTAAACGAGTTCATCTATTCTTGAAAAGATAGCATCGTTGGTTGATTCTAGGCGGAATTGATTTCTATTTTTTAAAATAGAATCATCTATAATTTTAATTAATTCTTTCTCAGCCCTTTTTGATTGTTTGGGGTTTGGAAGATCTGATGGCAAGGGAAAGGGTAAGCTTAGCAGTTCGGATTGCTTGACTTCAGGTCTGTCCGATCCAAAAGACGCTGTCCCGTGAAACGCGTACCACATGGAGAATTTGCTACACAAAAATGCGGTCAATAATTTAGCTTGATTCTCTTCTCCCTCAGGGATTGTAATTGCTTGTATTATATCTTGAAATGTTAAGGGAGATTCTATGTATGAAGCCCGAAGGCGACTTTGCGAAATGCTGACTCCTCGTGGGATAAGGATTCTTGCTCCCTCAAAACCTTGTTCGAAGCCTTTTCGGCGGACATAGCTGGAAGGAGCGGGCGTTAGCTCTTCTACAGGCTGTGCTAGAGATTGAAATGCTGATATAGGCAGGAAAGGATTGATTCCAACAAATTCACTACAAAGTGAATCGTTAGAATGTTCTCCTGTAAAAGGTTCACTTAATGGCTGAAATCCCTGCCCGATAATCCAATCATTCCAGTTCGTGTCCTTTTTACGACTCTTTGAGCCATAGCTTTCAATAAAATCTCCTAGCTTTCTTAGCTTTGAAAGATAGTTAAATAATTTTGATTCGGGATTATTCATCCAAAGCCGACGCTTAAAGATCAATGAATCTTCAAAAACTTCCCTAGAAGAAATATAATTTTTATCTGAGGTGCTAAGCGTGACTAAACGTTTTATCTGCAGATTAAGATCAGATTTAGGGGTCCAATATTCAATGCGGTATTGCTCGTCTACATCTTCTTTCTTATTAAAAAGCATTAATGCTGTAGGTCGAATCGCACCATCAAATAGTTGGAACCTGAGATCAGAAAAATTTATTATTTTTCGAACTCGCGTCGATTTGAACAATGATCTTCTCGAATTAACTGATAGCTTCGAATGATTGTGCAAAAACCCCATCGCGGGTAATAAGAAAGCTATAGTGCCTTCCGGGGTTAGATGCATGAGCGATTTCCACGTAAAGGCCCATGCGTCTTCCTTGCCTGGCATTGGCTTTTCGTTTAGCACACACCATTTAACTGACTCCCTTTCACCGCCTCGCCGACTCGTCCAAGGTGGGTTTCCGATTATGACGTCAAATTTCTCTTCATCCGAAATGGTAGAGAAAAAATTTATCGCCCGTAAATTTCTCCCCCACAGCTTAGGAAGAATTTTTCCCCTCTTAACCAAGTCGCGTATGTCGGGAGGGCTGACTTCTTCAAGCAATGCTATATAAAGTGAAAATATTGTTACTCTAACCGCACCATCATTTATATCCCAACCATTAATTCTCGAAAGCATTTTCAGGAGACTATCCCATCGAATTGTTTGAGCATTTCTCGTCTCACGCCAGTATTCGCAGAGCCTCTGAAATGAACGAACAAGAAATATTCCTGAGCCACATGCCGGATCGAGAAAACGTCCATTCTTTCGGGCTTCATTGCTTAACGAATCCCATAATTGAGAGATGACAGTATCTGCCAAGAACATTGGGGTATAATAAGCTCCTTGTTCACGGCGAGTTGATTCCTGTTCTCCTAAAAAACGATCATATACAGCACTTATTAATTCGACTGGTATGTATTTGAAATCATATCCCCAAAACCTTAATTGCCCTCCGCCCTGGCTCATTTCCTCACGACCTGTGCGAAAGCGTAGCAATACTTCAAGCTGCTCAACTGTTATTGATGGAGGGGACGATCCTTGGTCGAATGAACACGGTGCGACAAAAAGGTCGCCATTGAAATCCGAACGCAAACTCTTGAACAAGCGATTTACAGTGCTTATTTTCTTTTGGCTTAATATATCAGAAAAACTCTCTGCGTAATCGTTTGAAACGGATTTAAAGTATCCTTTACCAATAATTTCTCGATCTTCAAGGTACGCTATGAACATTGCTTGAATTAGCAGTGCTTGTGCGGATTCAGAAGACAAGCTAGCCTTCACGAGCAATCGATGTGCTTCGGAGAGGTTCTCCAGCAGTATTTGATCAATACGTTCTTTGGGTTTGAAAAAATCAGAACGCTCTTTCCAGAGACGGCCAGACTCAGCTCCATAAATAAGCCCTTGAATTTCTAAAACTTGAGCAACGCCATTCAGCGTTTCTATCAAACATCTTTTCTCAAAGTCATCATCGATCTCCGAATAAGGGACTCGAGCAAGGGAATATGCTCTAACAGTGTCCTCCGATATAACAATTAGTAAGCTTGCTAGGCCTTGATTCCACAATTTTGCATGAAGGTCTGCAACAATTTCACGGCTATGCTTCTCCATGCGAAGAATAGCAATTGTTGGTACACCTTGTACGCAGAACAAAGCCGAAAGCCCCAAGTCTCTAAACGCGGTGCGAATTGCACCAGCATGCACAGTATTCTCGATGATTTCTGCTGATTCGAAAAGCTCGGGGATATCGCGATTAGAAAGGGCTAATCGCTCTTTCCATTGGACACCTAAAGGAATTGAATTTACTTTGCTCATCTTGAATGCCTTTGCAGCTCTTCGGAATTATTTTTCTCTGTGGTTGAGAGAGCAAAGTATCCTTGCGATCCAAAGTACTGAGAATGGGAAAGGCTTTCTTGTAGATATGAAATGATTGGAGTGAGTGGACACAATATTTGCACATCTTTAGAAGTACTTAAATCGATTTCACGTTGAAGTGAGCAATCATCATTAATCACATCAATTAAAAGACATTGACCTTCTAGTTCGACCCAAGATTCAACATCGCATAGAATGAAGATGCTCTCGGATACACCTTTAAGGCTTCTGATTGGGACTCCAGTTTCGATGCAAATCTTACGGATTATGGAGGTGGCAAGAATGTCTTTGGGCAAGTAGCAAGGAGAGTGTCCCTGTTCTCTGGAAAGAGCGGGAATCACAGTTCGCCAGTGTCTGAATGTTTCCTTGGAAATTCCGACAGTCTGACGAAGTTGGCCTTGAGTAAATTTCATGGTTGCTAGCACCCTTTTAACAGGTTGTTCACAACACTATGAGTTGGCGTGAGTAACACGTCAATCCGTTTAATTGACTCGTACAGATTAAAATCAAACTGATCCTAGAATTGCTAGAACAGCACGTTTATGAGCTGCGGGTAGGGTTTTCCATCCTGAGACTACCTGTGCCAGCTCGGGATCGTCTGCGAATAATTCTTGTGGGGCTATTTGTGGGTTTGAGGGTTCTTCGAATTCGCAACTATCTTGATTTTCAACGCCTTGCGAATTTTCAACCGAGGGTTCGAATCCCTCTCTCTCCGCCACTTTTAAAACCTCCTTGTTGGAGGTTTTTTCGTGTCTACATTTAAGCAAATACTATTCCTTTGCATGAGTTGTTCTTTGAGCCTCAGCATCCTGCTGAGGTATATCTCGGGGTAAAGGAGCTTTGCCAAATCAAAGAGAATCTGCCGAACTATTCGAAAATGATTTCTGGTTCTGTATCGCCCCCAGCGAACAACTTGCTGCTTTCATCGAGTCTACAAGGTTCGGATTGGCGATCCCGACATCTCAATGAAATCTGAAAAAAATCATACGCGCCAGAACGGACGTACAAAATCCAATGCACCTTTTGCTACCGCCGCACCTCCCGGTAGAACCAAAAATAAAAGAAGGTAGCTAATGGCATATATCACGCCATGGCATCCTGTTAGAATTAGCAGATTTTCAATCTGTATAAATCCGCCAACGAGAATAATGAGTAATCCGGCTACACATGAGGCTGTAGATGTCCGCAATATAGCACTTCCGATGTCGAATAGGGATACAGGGCTTCCTTTGCATGCATATGCCAATCCGGGAACTTTTAGTATGACTGTTGTTACGCTTAATGCGGTGGCAACCCCCAAAGCTCCCCACTGTAGCCCTATCACGAACCCTAATACCGTTACGAAAGAGCTAACCACACTCAAGTGAAACAATTTTTTCCCCTTCCCAAAAGGGATAAGTAGCCAACTCCCTGCTACACTGATCGTTCCAACAAACGCAGCTGGTGCTAAGGCACGAAAAATTTCTATGGACCCAGACCATTTTTCCCCTAGCATCAAAAGGATTACCTTGTCCGCTCCTATCGTAGCAAAAACAATTATTGGCATTGAAATAAAAGCAACCATCTCCAAGCCACGTAAATAAAAACGTCGAAACCGTTCGGGGTTATTTTGCAACCGACTCAATGCAGGTACCGCTATCATGCCTATAGGTTTATTGACCTCTCGTACTGGTAAAGCTAACAAACCATATGCCTTCGAATAGAGGCCTAAAACAGCTGGACCACCAAAATAGCCTAATAGCAAGTTATCTGCATGACTGCTCATTTCGTTGAAGAAACGACCTGCTGTCAAGTTAGCCCCAAAGCGTGCCATTTCACCAGCTCCTGAACCGCGCTTGGGTAAGCCAGGTGTCCAACCTGAAGCCCACCATCGAATAAAAACTACTACGACTGAAGCTGAGATGGCTTTAAGTACCAATGCCCAATAGCCTGCTCCCATCAAAGCTGCTATAATAGCGGTAGCAGCGCCAACGACCTGACTTGTAACGACGATGCTTTGCTCGGCTAGGAAGCGCATTTGGCGTTGAAGGAGAGCTCCGTGTTGTGCGCATACTCCACTTAAGAATGTGGGTATTGCTAGCCCCATTGCGATCGGAGCGACTCGATGATCATCGAAAATGTATGCTAATAGTGGAGAAATGGCTAGTATCAATCCTGCCATAAGAGTGCCAGCGGTCACATTTGCCCAGAACAGAGTTGAAACTTGGTCATGATTGATTTTTGCCCGTTGCACGGTCGCCATAGAGAGGCCTGCATCTTGAAACATTGTAACGAATACCAAAACAGAGCCAACCATAGCGAATAAGCCAAAGTCTTCCGGCTCCAAAATTCGAGCCAACACCGCCGTAGTTGCCATTGTTAATACAAGCTTCGAAGCTTGAGCTAACGCTGTTACTACTCCACTGTGGGCAGACCTAGCGCCAAGGTTAGCGTGAAGGTGATCAGTGCTAAAGATGTCAGCTCTTTTCCCCATTTTTAGCCTTATCTTTCTAAAGAAACTCATTCTGTTTTGAATATAACTCAATAGCTTGAAGCATAAAATCTTAGTAAGGCACGCTTCAAGCGGTGTAACTGCTCAATATAGATTAACTTTAGGTTCTTAAGCTCAGCAAAAATCGAGACTGTTACCAACTACTCAATTTGTCGGTGTGCAAGCCCATTAGCTAATTGACACTGTTTTAGTTATTAGGGCGTGTTCGTGAATAAACTCTTTGCTGGTTCGAGCGCAAATCGAAGCAGCGCAAGGCTGCCAAAGCCTTGCGACACGAGTGTCGGATGG
>JAKYXN010000180.1 GCA_022538095.1 Puniceicoccaceae bacterium K14
TGGCCGATGCGTTGAGATCCATCACGAAACAGGATTGCGAGGCATTCTTTAAGCATGCCAATTATGCGACTGAATGAATGAAAGATGCTCTAGAGGTGCAATGAGTGGTGATTCGATCGCTGTGATTGGGTTGGCCCCATAAAACTCTTTTCTCTTGACTGTCGAGAGAAGAGATGAAATCGCTTTCTCTCAATCATCGAGAGAAGGTTTATGGGGAAGAAAAAGAACAGTTTGTTGCAGGGTGCGGTGGAGTTGCTGATTCTGCGGGCGTTGCGGGACGAGGATCGTCATGGCTGGGGAATCCAGCAGCGGATCGATCAGATTGGGAGCGAGGCTTTGTCTTTGAAGCAGGGGTCGCTGTATCCGGCTTTGGTTCGTTTAGGAGATCAGGACTTGATCGAATCTGAATGGCGGGTGACGGAGAATGGGCGGAAGGCTAAGTACTACATTCTTACTAAGTCGGGACGTAAACGATTGGATGAAGAGATCGAGCAGTGGCAGCAGTTTTCCGCGGCTATGAATCTTGTGATTGAGCAGGCGTAAGTATGAAGTTGTTACGGAAATTTTCCAATCGCTTTAAGGCACTGGTCTTCAGAGGTCAGCACGAGCGTGAATTGGATGAGGAAATGCGGTTCCATCTTGAGATGGAGGTTGAAAAGAATCTTGGCAGAGGCATGTCCAAAGCGGAGGCCGAGCGTGCAGCGAAGATTTCATTTGACGGCGTGGAGCAAGCGAAAGAAGAATGCCAGGATGCTTGGGGTGTACGCTTCGTATTGGATGTTTGGAGAGACGTGCGATTCGGGTTGCGGCAGATGTGGAAGCGCAAGGCGCTGACTGCGGTCATGCTAGCGACTCTAGTTGTCTGCGTGGCGGGCAACACGGCGATCTTCAGCTTGATCCATTCGATGATGATTCGCCCGTACACTTATCCGGAAATGGACAGGGTGGTCAGTGTCGGCATGCAATGGCGAACGAGCGCTTATGGCGATGCTGTGCTTTCGATTTCTCCTCGTCGATATTTGGATATAGTTGAAAAGGCTCAGTCTTACGAAGCCTTGGGGTTTTGTGATATTGGGATGAGTAATAAGATGGACCTGAGGCTGGGCGAGGGTGCAGTGCGGGTGAAGTTTGGTGCGATAACACCGGGGATTTGGGGAGCGACTCAAGTAAATCCCGTTTTGGGTCGGCTGTTTTCCCAGGCGGATATCGATAGTGGAGAAACGGATACAGCAATTTTGTCTTATCAGGCATGGAAGTCTTTGTATGATGGTGATCCAAACGTAATTGGAGAATCAATCACTTTGAATAACAAGGCCCGCACCATCGTCGCTGTGCTGCCGGCCCATTTCTATCTTGGGTTTAATGATACTGATATTTGGGTACCGAAAGTCTTCAGCGAGTACGACCGTTCGGAAAAAAGCCGCGATAACAACTCGCATATAATTTTTGGGCGATTGAAGTCCGGGGTCACGATAGTGCAGGCGCAAGATGAGCTGGAAGCGATCTACGACGCCTATCTCGATCGTTTCCCGGAACGTCGGGAAAATGCGGAGGAAGATGGCGAAAACTACGGCGTCGTGCATTCGGCCGATTATTTGGAAAATCAGGCTCCTTCAGCGCGGATGTTGTTTGGGTCCATACAAGGAGCCTTCGTATTCGTTCTCTTGATCGGCGTACTCAACATCAGTGGA
The DNA here is from genome assembly GCA_022538095.1 of Puniceicoccaceae bacterium K14. Taxonomy (GTDB): domain Bacteria; phylum Verrucomicrobiota; class Verrucomicrobiia; order Opitutales; family Opitutaceae; genus JAKYXN01. The sequence continues at coordinate 1,692 of JAKYXN010000180.1, forward strand.
TTAATACTGGTGCGAAATTGGCATCGGCTCGGCGAGCTGGCCATGCGCACTTCATTGGGAGCCCCAAGGATTCGCATTGTCAGGCAATTGGTGACGGAGACATCGCTGCTTTTCATCTTAGGTGGATTTCTTAGCCTGCCGCTTGCTCAGGCTTTGATAGGATTGTTGGAAAAAGCAGTGTTGCACCATTGGCCGATAGGATTGGCCAATCGCTTGAATGGTGGCGTTATTGCGATCGTTTTTGCCTGCTTGTTTCTGGTCGGAATGATAAGCGGCGTATTGCCAGCATTGTCTATTTCGAAGAAGAAGGTGCTTAGCATCCGGAATACCAGCGTTACCGCTCCTCGCGACAAGCGTTCCCATTGGCTACAGAGCGCATTTGTTGGAGGGCAGATCTGTCTTTCAGTGATCTTGTTGGTAACGACGGGTGTATTGTTGAAGAACGCTCGAGAAATTGTAAATCAGGACTTTGTGTTAACTGTTACCTATGTCGGTGGGTCGTACCGGTAGACTAGTTCCATACCCTTTGACTCTAAGAGCTCTCTAGCTTCCGCTATTTTATGGCTGGAGAGATTGTCGCAAATAACGACGTCGCCAGGA
>JAKYXN010000181.1 GCA_022538095.1 Puniceicoccaceae bacterium K14
TTGTTCTTTATCATCGAAAACTTGATATAACTTTTGCATCCTATTGCAAATCAATTACTTGAGAACTTACACATTTTGTCCACACGGCCTAATAAAAAAGGCTATTGAAATGAATGGATTTAGATCTCAAAAAGATCCGATCAACATGGATGAGCTCCTAAGGCCTATATATGTGAAAAACATTCGACCAATCCTCATTTTAGATGAATTAGATATATTATATTATGACTTCTGCAAAGCCACACTAACCCCTTCTGGAAACATTGTAAGACAGCAAATTCATTTATATGAAGAAGTGATAAGGTTCTTCATTCTATTAACCGAAAACGAAATTGCAAAAAGTGCTTCTGTATACAATCCACTTATATGTGTCGCAGCCTTAAGAGAGACGTCTTACGACTTATTCAAAGACAGCAACCTATCTGGCGTAAGATTTCAAGCTGCAGATATACATAAAATTAAAATTGAGACCAAAGATTCTAAAGCCATCAAACAGATCTTCAAAAATCGGTTAGCACTAAAAGCCGAGTGGCTCAAGAATAATAAGGAAATTGAACTATCTGAGAGGTATAACAGCCTAAAGAAGAAGCTAGATAATAAAATTGATTATAGTAAAAACATAAAAATGAGCGTTCATGGCATGAGGCACTTAATGAATCTCGCTCACAAAGCCGATATATCAGATAAAAGCGGTAAACTTTTAGAATCATTCTTAACCAGGCCCAATAATCTTTTATTAATATACCAGTTTATAGACGGATCATCTGAGTACTCGCAAACAAACGAAGGAGTCTCAAATATATTTTTAGTTAATAGAGATTACAAAAAAGATATAATTGACGCAAATGAATCACGCAATTCCCTCTCGTGCGAATCCGAAAAAACATACCTATCAGAGCATCTACAGACTTATTGGCTGAAATACCTTTCGATTTATTTAATATATAAAAACCAAGCATCAGAGAAAGAAACACAACTAAAAGACATTGTATCTGTCTTCTGCTCAAACCTCGAAAATGAGAAAGGTCTAATATATGAAAAGGAAATATTATGCCTTTTGTTACTCCATGCAACTGAAGCACATCATGGCAGACTTGTTAGAGCATATTCAGATTCGAGTGAATCAATTTACAATGTAAAAATCAAATGCACCGAAAGAGCCAATTACATGTTTGATCAATACGTTTTTTGGTCTTTTCGCTACATAATGGTTATAATAGAAGATAACTACCTCCTCTTTCCCCAGAGTATCAAAGCAGAGTTTTCAATTTCTCACAATTGGCAAAGGTGCTTTTTCTTCATAAAAGATTACTCAACCTTGGGTAAAGAAGAAAAAATCAGATTTATAAAATACAAAGCAAAGTTATCAATTATATTTATAGAGCTTCTTGAAGCATCCTTTGCATATGAAAAAATTAGACACGCTGTAGCTTTTTCTAATTTGGAGAGAGAGCTCCTCAAGGTCAACACTACAGAAATCATAAACTTTGAGCGCAACAAAGATTTGCTAGAAAGCGACATATACTCGTTTGCACTTGAAATACTTGAAAGCGAGCCACTTGCAAAAGAGATAATGAGCTACATTAAAAGCCATGAGTTCATCAAATTCAAAAAACATGTTAGAAAAACAATAAGAAAAGACCTAAAAAAATATCATTCTCCCAATTTCATTCACAGTATAGATAACAAAATGGATTTTTATACAAAAAATCGCTACTCAGAAGAAGAAAACCTACTCTTCCGAACCTAGTCCGTATAGGCAAAATTAAACTTGGAGAGTAAGACAGGTCGATCCTCAAAAAATCGCGAAGACAACCTTCGAATGATCGGCTTCAAGAGAGAGTGTAAAATCTTCCTTACCATCCAAATGACCAGAGCTCTCAAACGCTTGCATCAACTTATTTTCATGAGTCTTCGCCGAAACTCCACAAGCATCGCAAGCCTCCTCAAGTACCGTCGCTATACTCCTCGGTACCAACAAAAAGTCCATACGGTTTCTCGTTTCTATAATTGTCGCACAAGTGGAGTGTCCCTAATTTGGGGACAAAAAGGAAAGCTGATATACTCACGTGATGACAACCCAAGTAAATCAAAAATCAGCAAACAACTCAAAATCACCACACCCCTTCAATCACTCAATAGAAGAAATCCAAAAATTAGAGAACAAACTAAAAGAAACAATGTAAGCGTCCGGCGTAGAGCATGTTGTTTTTGAATCTTTGATTTGATATTCTGTGTGGATGTCTCGAATCGAAACGGATCGCTGCTACGTCTACT
>JAKYXN010000182.1 GCA_022538095.1 Puniceicoccaceae bacterium K14
GAAAATCGTGTTCCGGTCGAGAAAACGCGTTGGCAAATCTTGGTGGTGGTCGAAAAGTCCTTGTCAGGAGCGCCCGTTCACATGAACGGACGGGTTTACGACTTTGAGCTGGCTAGGTTTATATCCGCGGATCCGTTTGTTCAGGATGCTACCGACGCTCAAGCGTATAACAGATACTCGTACGTATCCAACAATCCTTTGACTCATATCGACCCGAGTGGGTTTATAAGTCTGAAGGATGTGCTGAAGATTGTGGTGGTTGTAGTGCTGGTGGTCGTTACTTCAGGTGCTGCAGCTGCTTGGGCTGGAGCCGGAACAGGCGGTATCTTTGGAGCTACTGGCTCGTTGGCTGTATTGGCCGGAGGCACAGCCGGTTTTACCGCTTCTGTTGTTGCTGGACTTGTTGGCGGCTTTGTCGGTGGTTTTGCTGGAACGCTTTTGAATGGTGGCAGCTTGGGCGATGCGTTTAAGGCGGGTGTCATTGGAGGCATCACAGGAGCGGTGACTGCTGGAATTACGCACGGCATAGGAAACATGAAAATGGGATCTGAGAACATTGCTCTTAAGACAGCAAAGTACAGTGAGAATCCTGGACTCTATTTGCTTCACAAAGCAGCTCACGGAGCGGTAGGCGGTGGTGTCTCGGAAGTCCAAGGGGGAGAGTTCGCTCATGGGTTCGCGTCTTCATTCACCGCGAAAGTTGCAGGTGGAGCTATTCACGGCTCTCTCGAGGGGCTGGATTCAACGGGTCAAGCGATCTGGGGAACGGTTGGAAGTGCTATTGTTGGGGGGACTGTTGCTGAAATTGGAGGAGGCAAGTTTGCCAATGGTGCGACGACTGCAGCCGTGCAGCATATCTTCAATCAAATGACGGTTAAGAGGAAGCATGTTCTTCTAATCGAAGAAAGTGCAGGAAATGAGTTAGTAGAATATAAAGACAGGTATGGGAATCTGTTAGGATTCAAACGAATCGATGATGGAACTTTTGATTTGGAGATGGCGGAAGGTGTAGAGTATGAAACCAAACTTCATGCCTTTAAGCAGCTTGCTCGTGGATATAAAGGAGTTGCTGTTGATACATTTAACGGGAAAGAGGACCTAAATTTGACTTTGAAGATTCACGAAAGAGGTGCAAATGTTTTGGGAGCTCGTTTGTCTGGCTTGGCTTTTGCTCATGGTGGAGGAAATGAAGTTAAGATTAGTGGTGACGGGAAGGGAACCTGGATTCTCTTCAATTCTGCAAACAGAATAGCTGGAAATTATGGTTGCAGATTCCAGGCCTGCCAAGGAACCGAGACTGTTTGGGGGCTTGAAACTGCTAAAACCTACCTAGATACATATGCAGAAAAAAGATGAAGATAATTTGGTATATAGTGTTTCTTGTTTCTATCCATCACGTAAGTGCTGAATCTTTAGACAAGCCTTACGTGATTGATGCTTTGGCCTATTTTGAAATAGAGCCTGGGGAGGAAACTCATAGTAATGATGTAAAGTATATGCTTTTAGATTTTGTAAGAAGTTTCAAAAGTAAGGAAGAATTTTTGAAATATGTAGCGAATCGAGATCTTGACCTTGTTGTAAGGCCTATCGTTTTTCAGACTAAAGAAAAAGATTTGTTGTCTTTTAGATTCTACTATCCATCGGAGCACGACACTTTAATGGTGCACATATTTTTTTCTTTTAAAGGTAATAAAGCTAAATCCGTACACTTCAGCCTAGGGTCTTCTACAATTGACTATATGGGTACGATTCAGGAAATGCGTTTAAATACAGATGAAATGAATTGGGGGTTTCAAGAAACTGCAAGGGCGAGAGAGAACAGTTATCAAAAGTCCGAATGGGGCACTCTTAAAAAATCAAATGATGAGGAGTAACCAATGATTCAATACTCAACCTGTATTCTCCTGCATTGAAGCACATGCTCGGCTGAGCCTCGGCCTTTCGGCTCCTGCCGTCGACAAGCTCCGTCATGCCATGTGCTGTCCTTCGTCCGCCACCCCTTCGACGGGGCTCAGGGTATTGGCTACCTAGTCTAGTCAGCTTCCCACCCGTCAGAGCGGCATCTATCCTGCCAGCCGTTCCGTCTGTCATGCTAGTTGCGATACGCTCTTCCTCCCCGGGACCCGCCGCCCGAGCTTTCGCCTTCGGCGATGGGCGGCACCCGATCCCTGTCCTCCAC
>JAKYXN010000183.1 GCA_022538095.1 Puniceicoccaceae bacterium K14
GGTGCCGCCCATCGCCGAAGGCGAAAGCTCGGGCGGCGGGTCCCGGGGAGGAAGAGCGTATCGCAACTAGCATGACAGGCGGAACGACTGGCGGGCTAGATGCCGCTCTGACGGGTGGGATGCTGACTATCTAGTGAAGGCAATAAGGAAGCTACTTTAGCTGACTGTGCCGAACGCAGATAGCAGGCAGCATGACTGAGCTTGCGAAGGCATGAGGCGAAGCCCGGCATTAGCCGTGCCTGCCACAGTGCAAGAGTACTGAAGCTTTGGCCGACAGCAGAGCGAACAACACATAAGTTGAGTATTCTTATATTGGTTACTTGTCATTATTTGACTTTTGATGAGTGACCCCTCTCGCTTTGACTTTTGACGAGTAACTCCTTTCAACCTTCGGACACAAAGCTATCTTAAATTCAAGATCGATAACATCCTTCTCAGAAATTACATTACTAGGTATAAAACCAAGACTAAAATTTACGCTCTCCAGCTTTTCATTAGCATAAATAAAGAAAAAGCTTACTTCTCTGGTGTTTTCACTCGCTGGAAAATAAAAGCTTAAAGCCCGATCATTAGAGTCTGGTATTTCGTAAAGCACTGGGTTGTTAAATCTTCCTTGCATTCTCTCTTTAACATACTCCCTAAGGTCTTCTCTACTCGATCCTTTGCCGATCTTGTTTAGAACGAATAATTGGACCTCACCAAAAGATTCTAACAATTCGTTTTCCAAATCAAAAAATGCTAATGCATTTTTCACAAAAAATGTATCCAACTGATGTGCATGTGAAATTGGAAGGATCGATAAGAGTAGAACATATATTAAATTTTTCATAGCATTACTTACCTACAAATTCTCGAACAATTTGACCTGCATTCAAAATCTGCCCATTTCGACAGCTCTCACACCTATTACGCGGAACGTATGATGACACCAAATTTCTCATTTTACTACGGCTCATCCATCCATTTTTGACAACACCTTTAATATCATCACCTCCAACCAAAACTCTCGCCCCAACAGGATACCCTTCGCCAGTCATTGGATCTCCGTGAGTTAGCACCAGAATCGACGAATCAGGGGAGTCGTTAAAGCGACTGAAAATTCTCAACCTGGCTTCCAAACCAATCTTGCCAGAAAAGTAACTTACGGATACACCATTTGCCTCAGCATATTCTGTAACTGCCTCACCAAAACTAACATATTCGGTTTCGAGCAGAGGAACTTCATCGTAGATAAATTCACCATTTTCTCCAAGCCCTTTTCGTCTATATCCAAGTCCTTCGAATTCAGTTGGTTCATTAGCCAAACTTTCCTCAATTAAAATCTGCCTACCAACTTTACGTCCATATTCATCGTTGAACAAATGAGTGAACGCACCGCTGATCGCTCCGTTGGCAAATTTGCCTCCACCGAGAGCACTGGCACCTCCTCCAATGATTGCAGCAGCAACTGTTCTACCGATTACGCCGGCCTCATTACCTGCCTTCATAATGGCTCCACCAGTCATTTTCGTCGCGAAGGCTGCATAGAACCCATGGCGAAACTCGCCACCTTGAGCTTCGGTTATCGTTCCTTGCGCAGCTCCATGAGCAAACGCTTTTACGATATTATGCCAGTCCTTGCCGATGCCATGCCCAATGCCAAAGGCAAGAGCAGAAGAGACAGCTCCAGTAACCGCTCCCTCAACCCCTGCCTGGAAAGCATCGCCTAAACTACCGCCATTCAAAAGCGTACCCGCAAAACTTCCGACAAAACCGCTGGCGGCCCCTGCGGCAACTATTGCCCCAGCTCCAGCACTGCCGGACGCAATAGCCCCTAAGCCACCCCAGACACCTCCTATCCCTGCGGAGGAAGGTGCCAAGGCCCATGCGACCGCTCCGGCGGTCACCGCGACCAACACTACGACTACCACAATCTTAAGCACATCCTTTAGACTAATGAATCCGCTCGGATCTATATGCGTTAAGGGATTATTGGATACGTATGAGTACCTGTTGTACGCCTGCGTATCCGTCGCGTCCTGCACATACGGATCCGCGGATATGAACCTCGCGAGCTCAAAGTCGTATACCCGTCCGTTCATGTGAACGGGCGCTCCTGACAAGGACTTTTCGACCACCACCAAGATTTGCCAACGCGTTTTCTCGACCGGAACACGATTTTC
>JAKYXN010000184.1 GCA_022538095.1 Puniceicoccaceae bacterium K14
GGCAGCTCGCTTCGCATGCCTTTCCAGTTCTCTACGCAGTACACGGATTCTGAAACTGGGTTGGTATACTATGGATTCCGCTACTATGATCCTGCGAAAGGCCGTTTCCTAAACCGGGACCCGATAGGAGAGGCGGGTGGTTTGAATCTGTATCAAATGGTTGGAAATAATCCAATTACGGGTATCGACCGCTGGGGCTTGGAACTGGCTTACCTCTACGAGGAGGACGCTAAGAGAATGGGCGGCCGGCATATCAGCGAATTTGACAAGTCCTCAGTCTTCTTTTCCCTGATGCTGGATATGGACACTAGCTGGTCTAGTAGCCCTTGGGAGGATCAGCAGTGGTCGGATGACTATCATAAAGCGCTGAGCGATCTTGCGAAGGCCCAGAGGGAGGCCCGAGAGATTCGCAAGGCCAGAGATGCTAAGGCCCGAAGTGGACAGGGAGGAAGAGGCGGCCCTCTCAAATGGCTCAACAATGTTCGCATTGGAGTTCGTACGCTGTTGGCTAATACGTTATGGCCAGCTCACTACAGGAGAAACGAGATAAACCGTGCTAATCTTGAGGAGATGGAGTTGTGGGGAGAGCAAGGGCTAAAGATAAATGATTTAAGAATATTAGGTGGACATGACGTCACCCAATCAGGTGATGCACAGAAAGTTTATCATGATATGGGGCCGGGAAATCGAGGCAATCAACGTTGGGTGTTTGGCGGACCAATGGCAGGGACCGAGTTGGTCGTCGATGCTGCTGGTAACCACGTTATGGATCAGCCTTGGAATATGGCATCGTTTAATTATGGTAAGACAGGTTCAAAGGTTGGAATGATTAATCATGTTTTCAAGGATATGCTGCCTTATTTCCTTTTTGGGAATAGTCCAGATGATCGAACGAACATTTTCCAGAGGATCTGGCGAACGATCGAGTCGCCCAAGCGCCTAATTTTCAAATCTAAAGGATCCAACTAGTAGTGAAAATCATGAAAATATCAGCGAAATTTATACTCCCTACGATGATCTTGATTAGTTTGGTTGGATGCTGTTCCTTGTTTGGAGTGAAGAAAAAGAGTCTATACTACGACTATGAAGAGTCAAAAATTGAAACTGCGCTCGGAGCCTTTTACGTTTCGTTCACTCCTGAAGCAAAGCTTGATGTCTTAGATGAGAAAGAGGTCGTTGTTTGGGCTGAGCCCTATATGTTCAATACGCAGTTCTATACAGAGGAATCACTCTTTCGAACTGGAGTAATTATCAATTTAAAAATTGAATCTGTAGAAACTGGAAAGATCGTTTGTGAAGAAGAACGTATAGATGATGTAAATACAATAAGACGAGGCGGGCCACCTGATGGGCTTAAGAAATTTTTGGCCTTCGGTGTCGAAATAGCCGAAATGGATCACAACGATTATCGCGTCGTCTTTGATTATATAGTTTACGAGGATGATGAAACTGTTTTTGAAAAAGGCGCAGTGGATGTAGTTGTTAAGGCAAAGAATAGCCGAAAAGGGTAAGGGCTCTTGGGACTTTAACAAATATTTACACTTCCTACACCTCAGTCCTTCTACCTTGATGCACCAGCTCACCCGCATTCGCGGGTTCGGTGCTTCGCACTCTTGCCAGGGACAAGCCCTGTCATGCCTGCTGCTAATGTTCGTCGGCACAGCCTAGCAAACTGCTAGGCTTCCACGCCTCCTTACGAATCTAGCTTCCCACCCGTCAGAGCGGCATCTATCCTGCCCGTCGTTCCGCCTGTCATGCTATCAGAACTCCACAAGCCAACTTGCATGTGGTATTCCAGTTTTTTTGGTTATGCGATTTATTTAGCTTCTTGAGGCCGAGATTTGCATATAATAAGTAATTTATGGATACATGAATTGTTGGCGGGGTTTTATTTTCGAAAATACCCAACGGCTTCTCCAGTGTCATTTGTATTCAATAGGACTTGCTTGCAAAAAAACTCCTTTTCTTCGTTATTTGGAATGACCTCGAAGGAGCAGTTCGCCAAGCTGGCGGCATATTGATTGGCCATGATGTCGGCTACGATCTTGACGGAAACCTTACGGGCGACTTTGATTGGGATTACGTGTACGACGCTAATAACCGTTTAGTGAAGATGACCAATAAGGATCT
>JAKYXN010000185.1 GCA_022538095.1 Puniceicoccaceae bacterium K14
TTCCATTGGCAACACTTCCTTCCAGGCCATAGCCTGAGATTATAGTGTCACCCATGTCTTTGTGTTAACTGTTACCTATGTCGGTGGGTCGTACCCTGAGCATGTGCGCCAGTGCAGGAGAACACAGGTTGAGTAGTTGTAGGCCCGTTACTATTCTCGTTTGCCTTCAATCCCAATATAATGAAAAATCTAATTTTTCGGAGAGGCCTAACTCGACTCTTTTGGAGTTAAATTCCTCTAAAGAAAAAGGGCCCAGTTTATTTTCGTCTGGAAAACGAACTACAGACGGCTCCAATTCAATGATATAATACTCACGTCGATCACCACCAGAATTTACCCTCGCTACAATAATAAAGTCCTCATCATACCCAATAGAAACAACTTTCGGCTCTATAACGCCAACAAAGTTTCCATTATCAAGCATGAAACTTAAGTCTAAGGCGTCATCTACATGATCTACCTTTGTTACATAATACTTGTCTTTGATTTTTTCGCGGTCGAGCTGCGAACAGCTGCAAAAGAACAAAAACCCAACTACATATATCTTCCACATTATGATAGTTATCTAACTTTTTCAGTAAAAATATATTCCTGCCTAGTATTTCCGTTAAACCTAAAGGCTGACCTCTCCCACTCAGGGCCAATACCATAGAAAAACGATTCAAAACTAGTCGTATTCGTTAATGTAAATTGAAGAGTATTTGCATTAAGAGCAATCACATCTACTCGGTAACTACCCACAAATTGTTCTACTGGGTCAATTCCTGCACGTACAAGACCTTGAATGCCAAAGGATCCCTTGAAGTTAGTTACGCTAAAACCTGCTTGAATAGACTGACCACTGTATTTGTCATAAAAATACTCGCGAGCTTCCCCAACTCTCCAAGCATTTCTCATCGCATCCGCGACACTGTCATTAACAAAACTGCGATTATCAGGACCGAAACCAAGGTCCCACTCAAAAAACATTTTGCCGACAGTTTTAGCATTTTTAAACCAATTGTCAGCATCATTGACTATACCTGCAGCTTTTTTTGCTCTACCAGCCGCATTCCTCGAAGCTTCATTGAACAAATGCTGTACAGCGGCAGTCGCAGCACCATTAGCAAACTTGCCGCCTCCAAGCTCAGATACAGTTCCTCCGAGAATAGCGGTTCCTACCGTTCCCCAAATTGTTCTAGCTTGTTTCTCTAACCCACTTAAGGCTCCGTTGAGCATTCCTCCACCCGTCTTGCCAACCGCAGACGAAACAAATCCATGCTTAAACTCGCCGCCTTGGCTAGCAGACACAGCACCACCGACCACGCCATGAGCGGCTTTGTGCATCAAATACGCAATCGGGTTTTCACTGAGCTTGGCAGCTTTAAGCGTAGTGCCCGCATGTTTCATATTGCCAATGCCTGAGGCTAAACCTGCGGTTATTCCCCCAGTTATACCGCCAATAGCTCCGGCCTTTAAAGCGTCTCCAAAACTTGCTCCGCTTAGCAAGGCCCCCGCAAACGCAGCCCCAAAGCCAAACCCAATCCCGGCAACGACAGCTCCTGCTCCAACGAAACTTCCGCTTAGCACAAATCCTAGCGTGCTGCTAAAGCTCCAACCGGTATACAATGCAGTCGCAGCTCCAGCGGTAAGGATTCCCACTACAACCACCGCCACAATCTTCAGTACATCCTTAAACGATATAAACCCACTCGGATCAATATGCGTCAGAGGATTATTGGATACGTATGAGTACCTGTTGTATGCCTGCGCATCGGTCGCGTCCTGCACATACGGATCCGCGGATATAAACCTAGCCAGCTCAAAGTCGTAAACCCGTCCGTTCATGTGAACGGGCGCTCCTGACGCGGACTTTTCGACTACCACCAAGATTTGCCAACGCGTTTTCTCGACCGGAAGACGATTTTCCCCAACGCGATTTTCGGACAACGAGATGGTTCCTCCAATACGGATTTTCAGCCTATCCTTCGTCTCCTTTACGCGGATACCCTTCGGCAGGCTCAAGGGCAGACGCGTGTGCGTGTGCACGCGCGGAGAAGA
>JAKYXN010000186.1 GCA_022538095.1 Puniceicoccaceae bacterium K14
CTGGCCGATGCGTTGAGATCCATCACGAAACAGGATTGCGAGGCATTCTTCAAGCATGCCAATTATGCGACTGAATGAATGAAAGATGCTCTAGATAAGAGTATGTCTTTGACGCAGTTGAGTTACCATCTTGGGTATTCGGATTTGGCGTCATTCTCCAATCGCTTTCATTCTTATTGGCAATGCCGTCCCTCAGAGCTGGCTGCTAATTTGGAAAAATAGCGTGTTTTCGCAAGCGAAGGGAGGCGAGCTTTGATAGGATGTTTAACCATGTACGATAGTTAACCCAATTAGAGCGTCATTCGTTATCCTGGCTATTTTGCTTTCGTTGCCTTCCTACGCACTTTCAGATGAGTGGGAGGACTTTGCTTCGGATTTCAAATCTTCTTATGACGATATGAATTTACCTAGCTTACGAATAAGCTACTTCGAGAATATTGAACGTCTTCAACCTGAGGAGCAATTGGTTGAGCAGAAGAGTCGTTTTGAGGCTGTGTTGAAACGACTTGGGTCGTTCAATAGAGAGGTTTTATCAGAGGTTGGAAAATTGGAATACGATCTAATTGACTATGAGATTCGACTGAATTTGGAGCGTATTGAGTTTGGTTTGAGTTGGTACGAACTGGAATCCGTTGATATTTCTGCTGATGGTTTGAGAGATGTTCCATTAGGAAATGAATGGTACGCCTATTTCCTTAAAAGGTGGGTCGATTCAAGCGTAACTCCTGAAATGGTTTATACTTTAGGGGAGGCAGAAATAGTTCGGGTTAAATCCGAGATAAGAAGAATTCAAGTTTCCAGTGGTCTTAACTTGGATGAATTCAAAGATTACCTACAGGAAGCGAATTTCTTCTATAATTCTCCGGAAGAAGTTCAATCTGCATTTGAAATGGCTCAACGTGGGCTATTAAAGGAATTGCCGAAATATTTCCCACATATTGAGGCTATAGGTCCGGCTCGTATCAAACGAAATAGGAATCGGACGATGGCTCATGTTCCGGCGTATTACAGTAATGCTCTTTATTTCACCTATTCCGATGAGCCATTTAATCGACGCCAGATCTATTGGATCTATTTGCACGAAGCGCTCCCAGGGCATCATTATCAAGGGGAGTTGAGTGATGAATTGCGAAAGTCTGAATTCCAAAGGATCTTTTCACATCCAAGTTATTTTGAAGGATGGGCTGCATATATAGAAGACTTAGCGGTGGAAATTCATTTGTATGACGATGTCTATAGCGAACTGGGAAAGTGGGAGTGGGATTTGATTCGTTCAGTGAGATTAGTTTTGGATGTTGGTCTGAATTATTATAGTTGGAGTGACGAAAAGGCATTAAAATTTTGGAAAAAGCATATTGAGGACTTGGACGATATCGGTCTTCGAGAGATTGATAGAATGAAGCGCTGGCCTGCGCAAGTTGTGACCTACAAGTATGGAGCCAAGCAGTTTATGAGTTGGAAGGAGGAAGCGATGAAGAGAAAGCTTTCACTCTACCGTTTTCACGAATTACTTATGAACATTGGGCCGTTGCCTTTGAGCGTGCTTGACCAATATTTGAATGAAACCGAGTTTTTCGAGGAAATCGGACAGATTGAGTCTATCGCTTCGGTGCATAAAATTGCAGATGTGCAATATTACAGTGGTAAAGATTCTCACCCGGATAAGCATAAACTCGATTTGTGTTTACCGGTTGGAGACCCTACGGCTCCTTTGCTTTTGTGGATACATGGAGGGGCATGGTCTACGGGTGATCGTAAAAGCCAAACCGAAATCGCTATGCGTTTTGCTGAACGCGGAGTTGGGGTGGCTGCAATAAGTCATAGGTTGAGCCAACCTCACACGCCTGGAAACCATGAACTTACCTCAGAAGTACAGCATCCAGAGCATATAAAAGACGTGGCTCGAGCATTTGCGTGGCTAGAGCAACTTTCTTTAAAATAGTCGCATTTTAATAGCGCTTTTTCTCAAAAAGCAGTTAGGGTGCCTCTTCCATGAAACCGTTAAGCATGGA
>JAKYXN010000187.1 GCA_022538095.1 Puniceicoccaceae bacterium K14
TTGGCCAATCCACCGACACGCGGCTTCACCGACCACGAGCACCTAGATGATTTTGAAGTGATCCACATGAACGGACGGGTCTACGACTTTGAGCTGGCTAGGTTTATCTCTGCGGACCCATACGTGCAGGATGCTACGGACGCCCAGGCGTATAATCGTTACTCGTACGTATCCAATAATCCGTTGACGCATATAGATCCGAGTGGATTTATATCGCTGAAGGACGTGCTGAAGATAGTAGTGGTGGTTGTGATTTCTGTTGTCACTTATGGAGCTGCCTCTGGAGCAATGTTTACAGCAGCCTCAGCTGGAAGTGCAGCCTCAGGTGCACTTGCTGGAGCGGTCGCTGCAGGAACGATGAGTGCTGCGACAGCAAGTGCACTTGCTGCGGTGGTCGGAGGAGCGGTCGCAGGCTTTGCGGGTGGTTTTGTGGGATCGTTACTTAATGGAGGTAGCTTAGGCGATGCGTTTGTTGCTGGTGTTATTGGGGGTGTTACTGGGGCACTCTCAGCAGGGATAGGCGCAAAACTTGGAGGAGCTGGCAAAGGAGAATACTTGAAATGGATTAAGCACAAAGTGGCTCACGGTGTTGTCGGAGGTGCTGCAGCGGAGGCTCAAGGAGGCGAATTTGCCCACGGCTTTGTCTCCTCGGTTGCGACCAAAACACTGACCCCGGCTCTCGGAGGGGCTACAGGTGCTGATCAGATTGAAAACGTCGGTGGTGTAATAGTGAGGACTGCTATCGCCGCAGTTGTTGGAGGAACAGCTTCTGAATTATCAGGGGGCAAATTTGCTAATGGTGCTCAGACGGCTGCATTCCAGCATTTGTTCAATGAAGAATTTACTCGGGCAGAGTTAAGAAGGCGAGAGAGTGAAGCCCACCAAGAATTGTTAAGTGTACAAAAAGAAGCTGCAGCTTGGTTAGAAGATAATAAAGATCACTACAAACACCTTATGTTGGATGGGGAGAATTACCAGTGTGATGAGTGTGCTAGAGATTTAGCGAATCACTTGAACGAAGTATTGCCTGATCTTAAGTATTGGGATGTAACTCGAATAAGAATCCATGGACCAGTAACAATAGGTAACCTTAATGCTTTTGGGCATAGTGCTGTTTTTCTTCATTCCAACAAACCCAATCCTTTTGGACATCAGGTAATGGATGGCTTTCAAGTACCTTGGGGGTATCCAAATCATTTAGGCTCTACTAGAGAACTTTGGACAAACTTGAAAGTGGACACGATGCCATTTTTGATGTATAAAAATCGTTACTTTAAGGATGCCGATTACTCAATAGAGGGTTATCTTGAGTTATAGATTGGTAAAATGAGGATTTTGGGCTTTTGCATAGTATTGTCTTTGGTGATCTGCACTCTTTTCTATGTGTCGATGACACTTAGCCTAAGTAGTGATTTTAATCATGAGCAGCACGCTCAACACTTTGTGTTAAAATCTCTAAAGGGTCCATTGTTGCTTTTTAAAGAGGATGTTGGGAGGTTCCCAAGCTCGTCTGAGGGACTTGATGTTTTAATTAAGCCAAATCCTGAAATAGAAGCAAAATGGAAAGGGCCGTATTTAGAGAATATGCCTTTGGACCCTTGGGGGAGAAAGTATGAGTATGCTAGCCCTGGTCGATTCAATCGAGAGTCATATGATCTATGGTCCCTTGGGGCAGAGCAAAACACTATTGAAGATGATATTACTAATTGGGAGAGGAGTCACTCTTCAAAAGTCAAATAATGATGAGTAACCAATCCAAGAATACTCAACTTGTGTGTTGTTCGCTCTGCTGTCGGCCAAAGCCTCGGTACTCTTGCACTGTGGCAGGCACGGCTAATGCCGGGCTTCGACTCGTGCCTTCGCAAGCTCAGTCATGCTCCCTGCTATCTGCGTTCGGCACAGTCAGCTAAAGTAGCTTCCTTATTGCCTACACTAGATAGTCAGCTTCCCACCCGTCAGAGCGGCATCTAGCCCGCCAGCCGTTCCGCCT
>JAKYXN010000188.1 GCA_022538095.1 Puniceicoccaceae bacterium K14
GCTACATGGCCGTTCTCAAGATAGGTCGAAAGGTATTTCCAGTGATTGAGCGAATAGTCGCAAGCCTTGCCTAGCTCGCTCTTGGGAAGGCTGCGGTGTCGCAGGATCGTCAATACTCTCTTGATTCGAGTATGACTGTTGGTCGCCTTCTCCTTGCGGAGAGCTTTGGCGGATTCCGACGATAAGCCGTTTTCGCGGATCTCCTTTTCTACGGCATAGAGCTTGCCGATGAGCTTGAGAACGAGCGAGCATTCTCTCGGGCGGCGCTCCAGCGCGTCGTGAAACTTGCGACGGGCATGAGCCCAGCAGCCGGCAAGTTCGACCGATTCATGGCTTTGCTCGAAGGACACGTATGCCTGGTACATGTCTGCTTGAAGGACGCCAGCGAAGCCGGAGATATGGTTGGTAACCGATTCGTGGCCACGCGATACGCTCCATTTGTAACAGACGTTGTCCTTGGGACGCGAGTAGCCGCAAAGATACCCTTGTCGGCTCTTTTTCTCTCCGTAGTCCGGATCGCAATGCTTTATCGGCGTCTCGTCCGCTTGCAGGTAGTCGCCTTCGAGGAGCTCGATTCGCATGTGATTGTAGATCGGCTTGAGCCATTGGGCGACTTTCTCCAC
This sequence comes from Puniceicoccaceae bacterium K14, assembly GCA_022538095.1. Lineage (GTDB taxonomy): Bacteria > Verrucomicrobiota > Verrucomicrobiia > Opitutales > Opitutaceae > JAKYXN01. The sequence goes on from JAKYXN010000188.1 coordinate 624, forward strand.
CCATCGTACGAGATTCTGGCGGGAAACCGAAAAGCCGTAGCGCTTGTAGATGGCGCATTGGCGGTAGAGAGGCAAATGGTCCAGGTACTTGGCTACGACCACATAGGCGAGCAATTCGGCGGAGGCGATGCCTTCGACCACGCGCAGCGGAGCCGCCGCGACTACGGGAGGAAGGCTTTTGTCGCCGATTTTCAGATACTTGGGGCGAACGATCCTGCGGCGATAGAATTGCGGCGGATCGACTTTGATTTCAAACGTCTCCTCTTGGTCAACGCGTTCGTAGGACTGGGGGTCGGCCTTGACTTCTTCGGGCTCGATTACGGTTTCTTCTCGAATGGGAAGATTGGCGTAAAGCTCCTCGCGCGTCTTGCGAGGCTTCGAGGGCTTTCCTTTGGACGACGCCTTGGCGGCATTGGCCGCTTCCGCCTTCGCTTGCTCGAGTCCCTTTAGCAGAAATTCCATTTGAGCCAGATCGACCTTCTCGGACTTGCCTCCGGCGAACATCTGGCGACGAAACCAGTCGATCTGAGCCTCCAACTCGGCGATGCGTCCCTTCAGTTGGGCGTTTTCTTCAAGTATGTCTTCGACTGGAGGCATCGTCCGTATCTACTAATAAGATACGGAATGTTGGCAACGTTTTTCTTACCTTTCGTACCACGCCTTGGCCATGCCGTCCTTTAGATCGATTCCTCCCACCAGCAAGGCCAAAGCCTCGTTCTGAAGGTGAAGCTTGCCGTTCTTCACATCCGAGCCCTTTGGCCAGCTAAATCCACCTTTCTCGAGGCGCTTGGCCAAAACCCATAATCCAGTCCCATCCCAGAAAAGGATCTTCAGGCGATTGCGACGCTTGTTGGAAAAGACGAACAAGCCGCCTTCGAGCGGATTGCCCTTGAGCGTCCCGCTGGCGACGGCGTACAGGCCGTCGAAACTCTTTCGCATGTCAACCGGTTCAACGGCCAAATAAATCCGAGTGGAAGACGAAAAACTCAGCATGATTTGAGTCCTCGTATCCACGACAGCGTTTCCTCGCGGCCAAGCCCTGCGACGAGCTCGCATTCGATGCCGTTCGGCAGTCGGACCCGCAGCGAAGACGAAGCTGAAGGCGGCAGCGTTGCGACTTCGACTAGGCTGACGCTAGTCGATTGTCTGCCCAGCCAACGCTTGATCGTGCCGTAGGAGATGTCCATCTCCGCGCAGAATCGAGATACCGTGTATCCGCTTTGATGATAAAGAGCCAAGAGCTCTTCGCGTTCTTGTCTCGTGTATCGGGTTCCCTTGCTTTTGCTCATCCGCGAAGACTATACGAAAAAACGAACAATAGGAAGGAGGTCGATTCTGTGTCGCTTAC
>JAKYXN010000189.1 GCA_022538095.1 Puniceicoccaceae bacterium K14
AGGGTAAGCGTCCGCTCTAGAGCGTCTGGTGCTTGATGCTACGATTTGATATTATGTTAGGATGTCTCAAATCGAAACGGATCGCTGCTATGTTTACTCTGGGGTTGTGGACCTGCGAAAGGGAGCCGACAGCTTGAAGGCCTTGCTTGGCAAAACCGAGCCCGGCGTGCTCTACCTATTTTCTAACAGGACTCGAGCACTGCTGAAGTTTCTTTCGGTGGATTCAACTGGCGTGTATTGCGGAACGCGTCGTCTGCATCACTGTTCCTTCGATTGGCCGGAAAGCCATCTTGGAAAGCAAAAGCTCACCGCCGAGGAACTGTCCTGTCTTCTTGCCGGAGGAAGTTTAAAAAAGCTGCGATTGAAAAAGCTTTTGACGAAGCGCAATTAACTCTTCAACTTGCATGCATCCAAAATATGCTTACATCGGAACAGAAAGACAGGCGTATAGAGGATTTGGAAAAGAGTGTCTCCGACCTTCAAGGGGAGCTTGCCTACGTTCGCAAGCAAATGGAAGCTCTCAAACGCAAGCTCTTCGGCTCGCCGGCGAGCGAAAAAGTATCCGACGAGCAATTGCAGCTCGCCCTTGCCGAGTTGGAGAAGGAAACTCTCGAACAGACCGAAAGCGAAAAGGAAGTCATCGGCTATTGTCGCCGCAAACCGAAGCTCAAGGAGGCCATCTCCAAATTGCCCGAGGACATCGAGACGATCGTCGAAGAAGTCGTCCCGGAAGAAGTTAAGCAGTCGCCCGATTACTACGAACGAATAGGCGAAGACAAGAGCGAAAAGCTCGACGTGATTCCGATGAGATTCATTCGACGCGTGTACGTTCGCGGAAAATACAAGCTCAAGGGAGACATCGACGCGAAGCCTTTCATCGCCAAGCATCCGGACCAGTTGATCCCCGGCGGATTGCCCGCAGCCGGATTGGTCGCGCAACTAATAGTTTGGAAGTATGCGGATCATCTTCCTCTTTATCGCCTGGAGAAAATCTTTCGCGAACGATTCGGGGTGGTCGTTTCGCGCCAACGCATGTGCGACTGGATCGAATACGCCGCGGAAAATTGGCTTTCGATGATCTATCGCTCCATCCGAAACGGCTTGATATCCGAGGATTATCTTCAAATCGACGAGACTCCAATCCGCTATCTGGATGCGGATCGCAAAGGCAAAAGCCATCAAGGCTACTATTGGGTTTTCGGACGTCCGCAAGGAGACGTGTGCTTCGACTGGCGTCTCAGCCGCGGCAAGGCTGGAGCCGAAGCGATCCTTTCCCAATTCGAAGGCATCGTTCAATCAGACGGCTACGCTGCCTACGATTCGGCGTGCCAAGGCAAGCCGATAATACAGCTAGGCTGCTGGACGCACGCTCGGCGCAAGTTTTACGATGCCTACAAGAACGGCGAGTTGGAAGCAGCCCGTTATCTGCTGCCGATAAAGGAACTCTACCAGATCGAACGCGACTTGCCGGAAGATGCGAATCAACGCTCAAAAATCCGCAAAGAGAGAAGCCTTCCGATTCTCGATGCGATAAAAGAGTTCCTGGATTGCGAGCGCGAGGTTTACCTGGCCAAGAGCGCGATGTCCTCTGCGGTCCACTACGCGCTGAACCAATGGAAGAAGCTGATTGCCTACGTCGAACATGGCGAAACGCGAATCGACAACAACCTCACCGAACAATCGATTCGCCCCTGCAAGCTGGGGGCGAAGAACTGGTTGTTCGTCGGTTCGCCGAAGGCGGGCAAGCGCAGCGCGATCATTTATACGTTGCTGGAATGCTGTCGTCGCCAAGGCGTGGAGCCGATGGCCTATCTCAGCGACGTGCTGAGGAAACTGCCGAACCTAACCAACTTTGAGGCGGAAGCCCTCACGCCAGAAAACTGGAAGCAAAACAGAGTCAATACGCTCTAGGACGGACGATTAC
>JAKYXN010000018.1 GCA_022538095.1 Puniceicoccaceae bacterium K14
TCGATTTACCATTGAATTCGAGGAAAGAATGCCTCTAAACTACAAATAACCGCGCATCAGAAAAAGCTAGTTACACAAAATAACTTACACCTCCACTCTTGAGTTTATTGTAGCTCTTTTAGCATTTCGCTCTCGAGTTCGATGAAAGCCTGATCTTTCTTGCAGCGAAAGATCGCTGCGATGTCATGTTGGTTAGCGAATGCGAGGCCCCTTTGAATTCCCATTAGAAAAAGAGCGCTGGCAAAGGCATCGGCATCCATACAATTGTCGCAAAAGGTGGATACGCTGAGAAGTTCGACTTCGTTTTGCTGGGTAAGCGAATGCGGAACGAGCAGGTGACCAATGATTTTTCCGTTTATGTTGTGGTAAAGTACGTAGTTACCTGAGGTGGCAATGGAGATATCGCAAGCAGCACAGAGGGTTTCTGGGAGTTGGGTTTGGCTGCCAGGAGGTTGGGCGATGGAGCACCACCATGGCTCGCCATTGGGCTTGCAACCACTTCCTCGGGCTTCGCCTCCGATTTCTATATAGTAGTCGGTTATGTTGCTCTGCTTGAAGGTAGCGGCGATAAGATCGACAGTGTAGCCTTTGGCGATGGAGCAGAGGTCTATGGCGAAATTGCCAGGCTGTAGAACTTGTTGAGTTGTGGAGTTGAGCTGAAGTTGGCGGTAGTCGCACTTATCGAGGGCAGCTCTTACTGGAATGGATTCGGTGGATAGGACTTCTATTTCACTGGGGCCAAAGCCAAGTAAATCTACTGCTTGGGCAATCGTAGGGTCGTAGATTCCTTGGGTGAGTTGCGCAATTTCTAGGCTTCGGCTGAGGACACTGAAGCTTTCGGGGGCAAATGTTACCCAAGTTCCTGGCGTGGCATTTCGGAAAAAACTTAGGTCGGATTCCGGTTCCCAAGGGCTCATTTGTTGAATGACTGTATTCAAGGATTTAATAATTAGATCCTTGAGTCCGTCTGATTTAGTTTCGCTGGTGAGGGATACCTTTACTAACCAACGGGTACCCATAGTGTCGCCAGAAAATGAGTGAACTTGACGATCTGGGCTGATGGATTCCCGCCGCAAGCTTTTGAGCGTGGGCGGGATTAGGATACGTCTTGAATGAGTGGAGGTCACTATTCTGGCAGCACTTCAACCGTCAGCACATAGTCTGATCCGCAAGTGACGGGTTTTCCAAGAAATTCGCCTGGCTCGGTCTCTATGTAGGCTTCTATCCAGTAACGTCCAGCGCTGGGCCAGTTGATTTCGATAAAACCTTCTGAATCGCTTTTTACTTCGATTTCGTCGACAGAATCGCGGAATCGATCATTGCCTTTGATTACGGTAACTGTGCACTCAGCTTGGGGTTCCCCATCAAGTAATACTTGGAAACGTGCGGTTTCGCCGAAGTAGAGGTCATTTGGGTGTGTTTCGAATGAGAATTCAACTCCGGTTCCTTTGAGTTTAAGGTCACTGGGAGTGCCGCTTGTGACAATGGTTTCTACTCGGGTGAAGTATTCTCCAAATTTTAATGCTTCCTTACCTTTGAGCTCCTTTTCTTCAGCTTGTTCTCTTGTTCCTCGGAAGCGTTTGTATTCGCCATTCTCTTTCCAAGAGACAAATAGCATTTTGTTTTCGTAGGCTATTCGATAGCTGCCTTTTTCTTCGAGCAGTACTTCGAATGAACTTCGTATTTTTCCTTCGGCAGTGCTTCTAAGCTCTAACTCTTTCCCGCTTGGGCTAGTCGCTTTGACAAATTTTAGGGGTACTGGGTAGTGGTTTGGAAAAAAGAGATCGTTGGATATGGCTGCCTCGACGGAGATCCACTGGTCTTCGCCTGAGAGGGTGGAGGTGGATGGAATCATCCAGATTCGGTGTGCTTCAGCGGTGCTGAGTAGTCCTATTATGGGTAGTGCGATGGTTAACAGTGTTTTTTTGATACGTTTCATTGGATTGCTTACTTGCTTTGGATGTTGAGAGTTATTTTCCCAAGCTCGCGCTCGCCCGTGGCAGATTGTTTGATCGTTGTATTTTCGGCCCAGTCAAAGGGAATTCTTATAAGTTCACGTCCCCCGACTTCGCGAGATGCTTCCACAACGAAGTAGTAGGAGCCGGTATTCATTTTTGGAAGCTGGGCGTCTAAGGAATGCTCTCCAACGGGCTTTGTGGGGCCGCTGATGCCATCGATAGGCAATTCTTTGTTTCGGCCTGATTTACGCCACCATTGGCGTATATCCTTGAGCCAGGTTTCTCCTTCTTTGTTGGGCATTTCTACGTCGTACCAAACCGCGAGGTCGGCGACGATGGATCTGTCCGCTGCTTCTACCCAAGCGGCGATGTATGGGCGATGGTATTCGGCTACGTCAAGTCGTGGCACTTCGATTGTGGCAGTGAGATCTCCCGCATACGAAGTAGCACTGGATACGAGAGTGGCGACTAGCGGAATTAATTTTTGAGTAGTTTTAGATTTCATTGAAGCTAGGGATGGACAAAAATTACAATTATAAGGAATGGAATGATGAAGCCGGCTGCTACGATAGGCCAGGTGCTAGGGCGTCTTCTGGCATGTACCCAGAGAAGGGCTAATCCAGTAAGGCAAAAAATGATACAAGCGACGGAAAAAATGTCCATAAAGAGAACCCACTCGCTACCGGTATTGCGTCCTTTATGGAGGTCGTTGATGTAAGAGATAAACCCTCGGTTGGTGACTTCGTAGATGACATCACCGGTTTCTCGGTCGAGGCTCATCCACGCGTCGCCGCCTGGACGGGGAAGGTCAACGTAGATGTCGAATTCGGACCATTCGTAAGAGCGTCCGCCTAGGTCGACGCCAAATACGTCATGAAGCCAAGTTCTTACTTCGATAGGCAGTGGTTTCTTTTGATCGAGCTCATCACCTTCTTGGAATGCGAGAATTTCTTGTAGATTGGGCGGGAGGGATTCTTGTTTTTCGGTAGTTTGCGGCTTAGCCTTGATGCTGCCTGCGTGATTAAGAGTAATGCCTGTGAAAGCGAAAAGTATCATGGACACGAGACAGATAGCGCTGCTGACCCAGTGCCAGAGATAGAACTGTTTTGTCCAAAAGGCTTTGCTCTTTTTCTTTTTACTCATTGCGGAAGGAGGAAAAATAGAATGTCCGCCAAGGCGAATTATTTTTCAGCTTGGCGGACGGCAGATTTAGACGTTATGGAGATTTAGGTCTAAAATTCGTACTTTACTGTGAGTTTGGCATTGCGAGCGTCTGCTGGCTGGCCACCCAAAAACATTGCCTTTGAGTAATAGCGTTCGTCAGTTAGGTTATAGACATTTAGGCGAAGGTTCCAATCATTGATCGTATAGCTGACACCTGCGTCGAACACGACATAGCTTGGGAGCATAGCGTCTGGAAGCCCGAATCCAGTAGAATTAACTGTCCGTTCGTCTTCGTAGCTTAGGCCGAAATTAAAGGCTAGCGGTACGTCTGATTGACCCACTTTAATGCGATACTCCCCCCAAATACTGCCAAATTTCTGTGGAATTCCTTTGATTTGGACTGATTCAAAACCTGAGCGAATTGTAATAGCGTCGAGGTAGGTGGCGTTTGCATTTAGTGAGAATTGTTCCGTGAAGTCGATATTGATATCGAATTCGAATCCTTCCGAGTTGTTTTCATCGTCGAAGAAGTACTGAGGAACGTCTATGTTGAAGTCGGCATCTCCTTCGTTGTCATTGTATTCTGGATTCGAGTAGCGGAGATTTGTTAGGCGCGTTTCGTAGTAGGTGAAGGATGCAAGCAACTTATCATCGAAAGCCTGGTAGCGGATTCCGACATCAAAGGACTTTGATTCAGAGTCTGGCCTGTCGTCAGAGCCTGCAATAGAACCGAGAATACTGTAGGCTGTGCGACCTTTTGCGATACTTGTGAACACTGAAAATTGGTCGTTGATCATGTAGTTCAGTCCGAGGTTGTATGTCGTGCCTGAGTCGCTTGTGTCTGCTTCAGGAGTCGCTGTTGGGGAGCGATCCGAGCCTTTGTGCTCATACGTTTGGTCGATAGTGTTGTATGCGTATCCGATTCGGGCTGTGAGGTTTTCATTGAATTGAACAATCTCTTGGAAACCAATACCCCATGTTTCGACAGATTTGTCGTAGTTGGTGCGTAGGGACGGGCTGTAGTCCCAGAAGCTTCCTGTTGGCCAGTTGGGATCTCTGATGTCGTAGATATAGGGAACTGGGTTGCCACCCTCTGCAGTGCCATCCTCATCCCAAATTGACCAAGACTTAACCTCGGATTCCAGGTTCAGGTATTGGAAGCTAAGAAGGTGTTCGCCGTTGAAGCGGTCAGATTCCCATTCGCTTTTAAGGTCTGCAAAGTACTGAAGTGAGGTTTCTTCGGCTTCTTGATGGCGATATTCCTGACGACGTGCGGAGAATGGGTAAATAACGCCATTCTCGTCAACTACGGGAGCGCGCGGATCCGCGTTGATTTCGCCATTACGGTTCCAATAGACGTAGTTGAAGGCACCTGTTTGGCGCGTAAAGTTAGATTCGTAAGTGCGGTACTGGAGCTGGTGTGTGAGCTCTGTCGTCTCCGAGAAAGTCCAGTCGTGGGTGACTTTGAATCTAAATTCTTCGCCTTGGTCTGGTTCGGCGATTGGAGAAATAAGGTCGCCGCTACCCAAGTCGTAAGGCTCTAGACCATCGATACTTGTAATTGAGTCGGCCAAAATTTGACGTTGCTCGTCGGTGAGTTGAACGCCTCGCTCACCGTCGCCATCAGCATCGAAATCATTGACTAAGTTTTCCCAAGTGTATCCGAGACTCGGATCTATAAGGCTATCGAAATTGAGGATTCGAACGGGATCTCCCACGGAGTCGATTTGATTTTCATCGTCGAGGAAGCTCGCCAAGAATGAGAACTTGTGATTATCCGAAATCGAATGGCTCAGTGTTGCGTAGATTTCATTACGCTCACTGCTAAGGCCACGAAAACCATCTTCTGATTCGATAGAAGCAACTACACGGTACCCGGTGTTCTCACTCAAGGGGCCAGTGGTGTCTATTGTTCCTCGATAGTGGTCCCAGGCTCCGATGGCGAATTCGACTTCGTTGTAGTTGTAATCCAGTGGCTTCTTTTCGACGAAATTGACGATGCCTCCTGCTGAGCCTATTCCGTAGATTCCAGCTGCAGGACCTTTGATGACCTCTATACTCTCAACGTTTGTAAGCGTTCGAGTAGGGTTGTAGTTGTTGTTCAAGCCGCCTCCAGCGTACATCCCATCAGTCGTAAAATTGGCGGCGTGGCCGCGAACAATGATATTATCCCCGATGCCGTAGTTGTTACCTGCCTGAGAAACGCCGCTCAGGTTGCGGATTGCATCCTGTAGGGTAGTTATACCTTGTTGATCGAACAATACTTTGTCTATCGCGATAAATGGAGCGGGTGTTTCCATTATATTGAGATTGGATTTTGTTGCTGAGAAAGATTCCAATATCAGAATGCTTGATTCTCCTTGTAGCGTGACTGGGTCTAGGTTGGCGCTAATCGTTTCGTCGTTTGCGAAACCCTGTACGCCGCAGGCAACTGAAGCTGTTAGAGCGCTAAGGAAAGCTCCTTGTCGTTTGATTTTTGATCGTATCATATTTGTATTAGTTTGAATGCAAATAACTGAATGATTACTTCAATTATTTGTAATGATTTAATGATACGAAAATAGGATTATTGTTTCTACCCCGTTACGGATTTTCGTAGCTCCAAGAGGGATTTTATTGAAATTGTGGTGTTGATGAGTTGGCACTAAATACTGTTAAAATTTTCACCATGTAGGGTTTAGCGATAAGTGATTGGTCGTTTTCACGGGCTTCATAGTACTAGCTAGGAGGAAGCCACTTTGTTGATCGTTCTAAGCGTCAGAGAAGTTAAAAAAGAGACGTTTGGTTTTCTTCCGATCGGAGCACGCTTTTTACAGCTAGTTGTACCGCAAGGCGAGTGTGATTGGATCCTTCTAATTTATCCGGCTAGGAGCAGAAGTAATCCTTTATGGAGCGGAAGTAAGCGGTTCTTTGGGTTATTATATTGGATTATGAAGTGGTCCACTGCCTTGGCTGCTAAAACAAAGTAAGAGTACCATTAGAATCAGAATCGAGACCGAATTTAGCATGAAGATACGATCACTATTAATTGCCCTAGCTTTAGGAATGCATGGAACGGCGTTTTCGCAGTTGGAATCAACTGACAAAAATAAATTAGGAGATGTGATAGAGCTCGAAGAGTTTACAGTCTTTGGCGAGCAGCAGTCCTATTTTGAGCAGGCTCGTTCGACCGCCATGAAAATGGATGTAGGTGATATGCAAACTCCATTTAGTATAAGTGTAGTGAATGCAGCAATGCTAGAGGATTTGAAGGCAAACACTTTGGAGGACGCCTATCCGTATATTAGCAGTTTTTCGCGCAGTGGGACGAACGCCAATTCCTTTACAATAAGGGGGCATACTGCCGATCTGCAGAATCTGCAGGTAGATGGGCTTCCAGGGTTGGTTTCGCGCTTTGGGTCGCCTGTAACTGCCAATATTGAAAGAGTGGAGATTCTCAAGGGACCCGCTTCCGTTTTGTATGGCTGGATGGATCCAGGTGGTATGGTGAATATTATTACAAAGAAAGCGGAAGCGGATTCGGGTACAAATATCGATTTTACGTATCAGTTTTTCATTGATCAGGAAGAGCCTGGAATCGAGGGCTCAATTGATACAGGTGGGTCATTCAATGGCTCGGGAACATTCAATTACCGCGTTGTTCTTGGCTTCGAGAAGGAAGATTCCTTTCGTAACTTTGTGGAAAACGACACATTCTATTTCTTCCCAAGCTTTTCCTGGATTGTAAGTGAAGATACCCGAATTGATTTACAGCTTGAATATCTTAAGGAGGAACGCAGTGCAGATAACGGTTTGTTTGTGGCTAACCAGGAAATTGATACAATTGCAGATATCGAAACCTACTACCAAGAACCCGGGGACTATGACAATGACGATGGCTTTGCATTAGCATGGAGCTTGGAGCATCGTTTTAATGAAACTGTTAAGGCTTCGGTAAAGTTTCGAAGTGTACAGCACGAAGACGACAGGCATTTATATGAAAGCAACGCAGTGATCCAGGGGGACACTGTAGAGGAGACGACATTGCGTAGGCGAAATCGACACCAATTTAACGAACGTGACTATAATTATCTAGACGCGAATGTTTCGTTTGTTTTTGGGGGTGATATCACACATGAGGCATTGGTGGGCGTGAACGCTGGATATGAGTTCCGTCGTTTCGATCGGCTGGCCTTCGATACGAGAGGAGCGAATGTGACGATATATAATCCTCAATACACCGGGTACATTCTTGAGGACGATCCTCAGAGCTTCAGAAGTTGGAATTTGTTCAACTATGGAGCGTACGCCTTTGACAAAATTAGCTTTGGTGAGAATTGGACTGTTGTAGTGGGTACGAGATTTGATAAGCAAGATGGAGATTATAGCGTGTATTACTTAGATCTCGATACAACTGATTCTCAAGAAACGACGAGTTCTAGTACGACTTTTAATGGAGGCCTCGTCTATCAAATAAATCATAAGGTGTCTGCGTATGCAAGTTGGGCAGAATCGTTTAATCCACAGTCTGTGGGGAGTTTTGATATCAATAGGGAACAACTCGATGCAGAAGGCGGCGAGCAATTTGAGGTTGGTGTGAAGGTAAGTTTGCTAGACAATACCGTTAATTTGAATGTGTCCTATTTTGATGTGGTTAAGAATAATCTGTCAGAAGAAAACCCTGAAACTGGGTTTGATGAGTTGATTGGCGAAATTTCTAGCTCTGGGGTGGAATTGAATTTTCAATACCAGCCGACGGAAACACTACAATTTCAATTTGGATATACCTATCTTGACTCAGAAATTTCAGATACGTACAATGAGGATTCTGCAGGTAATTCTGCTCCGTTTGCTCCTAAAAACAATGTGTTCTTCTTTGGAAGATACAATCACCCGCAAGAGGTTTTCGGCGGCTTAGTTGGAGCAAGCCTTGGACTAAAGTATGAGTCAGAGCGATACACAGATGAGGAGACAAGCAAGCGTGTACTACTTCCGAGCTATAGTTTGGTAGATATCGGGCTTTATTATGAAGTGAATTCGTTCAAATATGGATTGAATTTCTCAAACGTGACGAACGAAACGTATTATGTTGGAGGAACGAACGACTATCGAATTTACGCAGGTCAACCGCAAAAGGTTTCGTTTTCAGTTAGCTACGACTTTTAGTAAGACTATTTCACAGAGGTTGATTTCCTTTAGCTTTTAAGCTTTGGGAAATGCAACCAGTGGGTGGTTTGCTTTTACGTAGGCTTGGACGCGGGTACCGAATGGAATTTGATCTTCGTGGGGGAGACGAGCGTCGATTGATTCACCCGTATCGAGCTTAGCAACGTGTCGTCGCGTTTCTCCTTCGTAGGCTTGAGCGATTATTATGGCATTGCCGGGAGATTTTATTTGAAGCCCGATATCGTGAGAGCGTATCAAAATTTCTACTTCGTTAGTGCTAGAGGATTCGAATGTGTCGACTTGGATATAGGGGTGTTGGCCAAGAGCGGTTTGGACGAATCCTTCTTTTATCTTACCCCCGACGAATCGTCCGTCTCCTAGGAAGTTGGCAACAAAGCGGCTTTGGGGCGATTCATAGCATTTTTCTGGTGTATCCACTTGTTCGAGTTTGCCTTTGTTCATAATCGCGAGGCGATCAGCTATTGTGAGCGCTTCTTCTTGGTCATGAGTCACCCAGACGGCAGTTACGCCTGCTTCTTTGATGGCTTCGCGAATTTGCACGCGAAGGTCGATTTTTAGAGCGGCATCGAGGTTGGAAAGGGGTTCGTCAAGGAGAAGGATTTTAGGCTCGTGAGCGAGTGATCGCGCAAGGGCAACGCGTTGCTTTTGGCCGCCCGATAAGGTTTCCGGCATCGCTTTTCGAAATTCTTCTAAGCCGAGTTTGGAAATCCATTTGTCGACCAGTTTTGGGTTTTTGACGCGGAAGCCTACATTGCTTTCGACGTTTAAGTGGGGGAAAAGAGCGAAGTCTTGGAACACCATGCCTGTGCTTCGCTTTTCCGGAGGGAGCATGCCGTTGGCGACGGTGGCTTTGCCGTCGATTAGGATTTCTCCGCCAATCGGTTCTATCAATCCTGCAATGGCTCTCAGAGCGCTGCTTTTGCCGCATCCAGTCGGGCCAACAAGAGCTAGAATTTCCCCTTTACCCACTTCGATGGTGAGGTCACGCACGGCAGGCAATTCGCTATAACTAATGTTTAAATTCTGGATCGAAAGCATGTGAGCGCTGAAACAAACTAAGATTCTTTGTCGGCGGCAAGCCCAAGAAGTCGCTCGCTGCGTAGAAATAGTATCATTGCGGAGAAAGATGTCGCAATTAGCAGGAGACCTGGGATCGCGGCTTCGCCGAAATATCCGGCTTCATAGACTTGCCAAAGGCGGGTTGTAAGAGTCTCGGATCCGGTAGGTCGAAGCAACAAGGTCAAAGGTAGTTCACGCATGGCTTCTAAAAAAACCAGGGCGGCTCCGCTCAAGGCTGCGGGCATAATCAAAGGCAGTTTTATGCGTCTAAAGGTTTCAAATGGAGAGGCTCCTAAGCTACGGGCGGCCGCTGACAAGTTGTTTTCAATGCGGTCGAGTCCTTCGCGTAAGGCGCCTGTTGCGAGCGGCAGGAAGCGAAGAATATAGCCTAAAACGAGCATAGCAGTTGTTTGATACATCCAAGGCAAGCGAAGACCTACGTAAACTAAAGCGGTTCCCATAACGATACCAGGAATGCCGAATCCGAAGGAAGTGATCCGCAACATCCAGCGTCCTGTACGTCCACCCTGTGATGCGACTCTCGCGATAGGGAGGGCAAATAGCACGGCGCAGATTGCAGCAAGTGCAGCTGGTGTGACTGAATAGAGTATTGTGGAGAGCTCGAAACTGCTTGCTCCCTCGCGGTAAAGCCAGAGGACAAACATGGCAATGGGAAGCCCAACTGCGGATAGCCAAATTACACTGATCGAAGTCCAGAGACTCGTTTTGAGGATCCGGTTGGGTTTCCAGCTAAGTGATCGGCCTGCTCGTTCACGGACGGTATTCGCTTTGGATTCAAGTATCAAAACGAAGAATACAAGTAGCATAAGTTGGAGAGAAAACCAGGCTGCTTGCGATAAACCGAAGGCGTTGTATTCTACGTAGATTGCTCGGGTAAAGGTGTCTAATCCTAGAATTGCCGGGGTCGCGAAATCTGACAGAGTGTAGAGCGCTACGAGTAGGGCTCCGGCTGCAATACCTCTTCGTATCCGTGGAAGTATGATGTGAAAAAAACAACCGAGAGGGCCGAGGCCAAGCGTACGTCCTGCTTCTACCAAACTTGCATCGAGTCGCCGCAAGGATGCTCGAACGGACAGGAGAACAAAGGGGAAGGTGTAAAGGCACATTATCCAGGATGTTCCCAGAAGCCCTCTCACCTCGAAGGGCGCGATTCCGAGAAGAGAATCGATTTCGCCGCCGGGGCCTGTTGCGGCAAAATAAGTAAAGGCTCCCAAATAACTAGGAATTGCAAGCGGGGAGACCAAAGCTGCCAGAGCTGTGCCAGCGCGGGGCAAGCGAAGGCAAGTGGTCGCGAAAGCCAAGGGAACACCAATTGCAATCGCTCCAGTGACTGTGAGGCCGGTCAAGGCAAGCGTGTTGCCCAGAATTCTAAGATTGCGTGCTCCAATCTCCAAAGGCTCTTGTTGAGCGAGAATGATTAGCACGACTATCGGCGAGAACGCTAGTAGGACGATCGGAATTGCGGGAGCGAACAAGCCCCAACGATTTATGCGCGTGCGTGAAATCATGGTCTTATGAGAAAAACCGGGATGTGAAAGAATTCCGCGAAGGATGGCGACTCTGTTTTTGCAAACAATCTGATGGAGCGAGAAATGTAAGGCTCGTTGTGCGACCTGTTAGGTCTCGAACTTTTCTCTACAAGATGCCGGTATCTCGCAGCAGAGCCAGTGTTGGCTTCATATTTGCGAGCTTGTCTAAGTCGACTTTGGGCGGCTTTATTTCAGAAATTGGCGGTAAGCCTTTTGGAGGCTCCAGACCCGCGACTAGTGGGATTTCGTAGGCCTCTCGCGAGAGGTAACTCTGTACTTCTTTGGTTAGTAAGTAACGTAGGAAGAGGTGAGTTTCTGGCCGACTTTTCATCAGAACTACGCCAGATGCGTTGAGGAGACAGCCCGCGTCGTTGTGAGTGAAGCCCAGGGCGAGGGGGGCGTCAGGGCGTCCCTTTTTAAGCCGAAGTGAGTAGTAGTGGTTTGCCAGGCCAATGTCTAAGTCTCCACTTGCGACAGCCATGACGACATTGAGCTCGCCGGCAAATGAGCGCGCTTTGGAGCGCATAGCCCGTAACCAATCGCGAGTGGTCTTTTCTCCCTCTGTCAAGAGTAGGGCGGTTACGAACGATTGGAATGCGGCGTAGGCCGGAGCCCAACCAATTTTTAGTCCGCTATCCGGCAAATCTAAAATTGATTTGGGTAGGTCTTCGGGGGTGACGCGGTTAGTATTGTAGGGAAGGGTGCGGATACGTCCGGAGATTGGAGCCCATGATTCCCTTTGAAATTCTGGTTTTAAGAGCGTGCGAATGTTGGAGGGGAGCGGCTCGGCGTTTGCGTCGTGGACTACGCGGCCTATCGAGCCACTGTCTATTGCCCAAAAAACGTCAGCTCGTTTGAGACCCGCTCCGGATTCGGCAACGATCGTGTTTGCCAGAGCGGAGGACGGGCCGCGTCGGATCTTAAGTTTAAGATCTGGGTTACGTTTCTCGATCGCTTCGAGAATATCTTCGTACAAGCCTCCTTCGCCTCGTCCTAAGTAAAGGGTGATCGTTCCTTTGATCTTAGGCAGGTTTTCGACGGACTCTGCCCCCGGTATAGCATTTGTTACCGAGGCTAGGAGTTTTGATGGGCCAAGCAGTCCAGCGGCAGCGAGGGTTTTTAGGCAAGTACGGCGATTCATTGAATAGGTTTTTAGGTTCCGTATTTTAGAAACGGACTTTCCCCTTCAAATCCAGCATTTGTTAAATTTAAAATACTGAAGAACGTTTTGCTTCGGCTTCCGCGAGGAGTTTCTTTGCTTGTAGCAGGCTTTCTTTCATTGATTCGACCTTGGCTTTTGCATCGGATACGGAGCCGCCGTCTTTGAAAATCTTTGGAAGGCCAGCATTGAATTCTAGCTCGAGTGCGGTAACGAGGTCGGCGTTACTTTGGATAAGATCTCCTTCAAGCCCCTCGAAAATATCCATGTAGGCATCGAAAACGAGTTTTTCTGCTTTCTTTGAATCTCCATCGGCGTAGGCGCTGACTGCAGATTCGAGAGCACTGATGATGGCTTCAACAGGTTGATCGTCGGTGTCTACTGAACCGTGATCATGATCGTCGTGGCTGTGGCCATGATCTCCATGGTCAGCGTGATCGTCTTCTGAAGGATTGGCAGCGAGTACGCGTAGACCGCCAAGTCCTTGCCAGAGGGCAGCCTTTGTTTGCTCTGCTGCCTTTTTCATATCTGCGATTGGGCCTTTGGCATCGACCACGCCTTTCATCGCGTAGATGCCTTGCCAGACTGGTGGGTAAAGGTAGGGAGCTTTTGTTTCAACTACACCGTGAAAGCCGACTGATTCCCAGAGATCGACCCATGCTTTGAAAGCTGCGTCCGTATCTTTGTCTTTTCTGTATGCCTTTAGGTAATCATCCGTTTGCGTGCTCATTTTGACCAGCTCGCTTTCGAACCTATCTAAATTTTCGGCGAATGCGGCGACCAGTTCGTAGTCGATTTCGCCATTGCCGTAAACGGATGCGGAAGGAGCGAATGCACTTGCTCCTAAGAGCAATGCTGTTGTGCATAGGCGGTTAAGACCTGTAGAAATTGATGGAAGCGATAAACGTTTCATATGTGTGTGCCCAAATGTGCTTATTGGAAAAAGGGCGAATTGTAGCCTAAATTTTACAATGCATCAACCCCAAGCCGGATAAATCGTACCCTCAGCCGGATTTTGTTCTTTTATGAACTTAAGTAGAGCTCACGAGTTTGTTGAAAAGATTTGGTAACCTAATGGTCACATCGGTAGTCTAAACTTGTTGAGATCGAAATTTGCATTTCCGCCATTTTGAACTCTGTTGAAAAGAGGAATCCCGTTTATGAAAATGAAAAAATATTTAGCTCTTGTATGCTTTGGAACTTTATTAATTTCCGGATGTGGAAATGTGAATGTGGCTCATTACGAGTCTGTTGTTGAGGGGGAGTTTTGGACTAAGTGGACTTGTCTTCAGGCTGTACCGACAGGGGATTCCAAAGCTGAATTGAAAGAGGCTTTTGACCAGGAGACTTACACAGTCGATGAGCTTTGGGATTCGGTGGAGAAGGGCGGAGTATCTATTAACAATCAAAAATACAGATGGGAGACGTATGAATCTGATCAGAATGCGTTCTACTTCATGTATCTGCTCGAGAATCGCGAATTCGCCTATACCTATGCGCTCGCAGAAGTGCATGCCTCAGAGAGGAAAGAGCTTTATTTGGGGGTCGGAAGTGATGATGCAGTCAAGCTTTGGGTGAACGGAGAATTGGTCCATAAAAATTGGACTTTCCGAGGTACGAAAGAAGACCAAGACCTCGTACCCATTGTTCTGGAAACGGGAGCGAATCGAGTTGTCGTTAAAATCTTGAATGGGGAATCTGGCTGGGGGATGTCGATAAGGCCACTTAACAGCGAGCAGGTGGTGATCGCTTTTGCGGATGCGGCTTCAGAAATGGATTTGGACGTTTTAGATTCAATGTTAGAATCTGGGTTCGATATTAATTCGCGTAATCAAAATGGGCTTACTGCTTTGCATATGGCGCGATTGCTCGGACTGACAGTGAGGACGCAGCAGTTAATTGAGCGAGGAGCGGACCCTGATTTGGAAATACCAAAGCCCGAGGAGTCGATTCCTTCGTTATTGGAGAGCGTTGTTGAGTCCGAGTCTGCTGGACTTAGTTATTTGGTCGCAAAGCAAGGTAAGGTCATCAGTACCGGTGCATTTGGCATGGCGGATGTGGAAAAGGGAATTTTGCTCGATGAGAATTACAAGTTTCGAATTGGTTCGGTGACTAAGCAATTCGCCTCGGTAGCGATATTGCTGCTACAAGAAAAAGGGATGCTCTCGATTGATGATCCTCTGAGCAAGTACATTGAAGACTTTCCAAAAGGTGACGAAGTGACGCTGCGTCATTTGCTAAACCATACATCTGGTATTCACAGTTATACAAACGAAAGAGATTTTATATCAGGAGTGACGCGTCCGGTTGCGCAAGAACGTTTGATTAATAAAATAAAGAATTTCGAATATGATTTCGAACCCGGTGTTGATTGGGCGTATAATAATTCAGGGTACTTTTTGATTGGTTATGTAATAGAGAAAGCCTCGGGTATGCCATTGGGTGAGTTCTGGAAGGCTGCTCTTTTTGAGCCTTTGGGGATGGATGATACGGGGGTGTATATTAATGGGCAAGTCTATGAAAATGAAGCCTTAGGTTATTCACTCGAAGATGGTAATACTACGAGAGCATTGAATTGGGATATGTCTCATGCTGGGGCAGCGGGAAATTTGTATTCGACTGTGTATGACTTGTATCTTTGGAATGAGGCTCTGTTTGGAGGAAAACTTTTAAGTGAAAGCTCCTTTAGCGATATGATCGAGCCATGTGTGCTTTCTGACGGCACTAAGGCTGAACGTTTTGGAACTTATTATGGCTTAGGAGTAATGATATCTGATGTGCATGGTTATAAATCGATTTCGCACGGAGGTGGCTTGCAGGGTTTCTTGTCTGCACTGACTCGATTTGTGGACGAAGAAATCACTGTCGTGACACTGAGCAATTCTCATCCTACGACGATAAAATATAGCGGTTCCTATAGCAATCAAATCGGTTTGCTCGCGATAGATTTGCCGCCTTTGGGGACGGTTGAGATAATCGATAAGGAATTGGATACAGATTGGAGTGAGTACGTGGGACGTTATGATTACGGGCAGGCGGTCAATACGGTAAGCTTAGAAGACGACCAACTGTATACTCGTTTGACAGGTCAGCGAAGTTTCAAGCTCTACAATGCATCGGAGGATAAGTTCTATTTAAAGGAGGTCGTCGCTGAATGCGAATTCCAGAGAGACGGGTCAGGGAATGTTACTGGGCTGAGACACACCCAGAATGGTCGTTCGTTTATCGCCCAAAAGATGGAGCCTATCGAGGTTGTGGAAATCGATAAGGGCGTATACGAATTGTTTCTTGGCGATTACGAGCTAAATGACCAATTAACTGTAAGCATAACAAAAGATGAAGACAAACTTTGGGCTCAAGCGACAGGGCAGGGGCGTTTCGAAATAGTTCCGGTGTCAAAATTTGAATACCAAGCTAAGGAAGTAAATGCTAAGATCGTGTTTAGCGAGAATGGTGAGGGAGAAGTCGATTCCTTTACACTTTATCAAGCGGGAGCAGTTATGAAAGCTCCGCGAATTAAGTGAAACGCGTGGCAGTCAAAGAATAATTGCTTAGCTAGGATAGTTCTCAAGTTAATTTGAGCCTATATGTTCAGCAAGAAACTCCTCGATTTTGGAATAAGCTTTCACGTTGTCTTTGAGGCTGGCGATGGAGTGGCTTTGCCAGCTCATAAAGAATGTTTCCGGTTTGTTGTCGTTTTTTGTCAGTTCTTTGGCGAGCTTACGAGATTGGGTATGGGAAACGATTCTATCGGATCTGCCGTGGATGAGGAAAACGGGAACTTTTATTTTATCGGTATGATAAATTGGAGAAATCGATTTTATGTAAGCTTCTTCGCTTTTGGGATCGCCCAATGTTTCAACCCAACTGTCGTAAGCATATGTTCCTTGGCGTTGTTTCCAGAAGCGGCTTTTCCAGTTGTCCATTTGTTTTTCGATATCAAAGACTCCCGCCATGGAAATAGCGCATTGGTAGAGATCCGGGTCAAAGGCAGCTGAAGCAATTGCAGCATAGCCCCCGAAACTTGCTCCCATGATCGCGAGGCGTTCAGGATCTGCGATTCCTCCTTTAACAAGGTGGCGGGTGGCTTCTGATAGATCGTCAACCATCCCTTTGAAGTCTCCGCTATATTCATCAGTAATTTTTCGAGAATAACCAGTTGAGCCACGGAAATTTAGTTGAAGAACCGCATAGCCTCGATTCGCAAGGAACTGCGTTACAGAATCAAACCCCCAAGTGTCCCGTGCCCATGGACCACCATGAGCCAAGGTTATCATTGGGTAGGGGCCTTCTTCTTTGGGGCCAGGAAGTGTTACATAACCTTCCAGCTTAAGGCCGTCTCGCATTTTCATATTCAACACAAGTTGTTTCGCCATGTCACTTGGATTGATCCAAGATCGCGTGCTATCTTTAAGCAATACGGCATTGGCCTCTAGGTCGATTATACGATAATTGCCAGGCACGCGATCAGAGTAAGCATAGACTACAATTCGTTTACGGTCCTTATCTGTATCTATTATCAAATTCACTGAGTCTTTGAATGTGGAGTCCAATTTCAATTGGAGTTCCTTGTACTCAGGGTCGAACCACACTATTTGAGGTCCTTTCCCTTGATACCTGAGGCCCACTACCTGTTCCAATTTCTTGCAATACCGAAGGCTACAATTACTATAGAGATCGTATTCTTTGACGGTGAAAATTGGTTCACTCAGAGTTTTGTCCTTTAGAAAATAATGATACAGGCTAGCTGTTTGGTCGCCTTCTTTGTAACCGACGACCCAATACGCATTTTTGGCTTCGTCAAATTCTAGCGCTTTCGCTTTCACCAGATCTGTATGGGCGGTTGGTTTAATCTCTTTCCAAGGGCTGTCGTTGTTGATTCGGTGCAAAAGCACTTCCTGCCCATCGCGATAAACAGTTGCTTCGATTATATCTCCGGACGAGTTTGTGTCCAATCCGAGAATTTTTCCTTCGAGGCCTTTTTTTAACGGCACCGTACGCACTAAGCCGCTTTCAATATTGTATTTCACTAGGCGTTGCCCACCTTCTATGGCATCAACGATCCAGACCAAAATATGTTTGGGGTCGTCAATGAGTGTATCGATGATTCGAACTACGTCGCCTCTGTTCAGAACTTCGACCTTTTGCGTGCCGCGTTTCAAAGAATAGATACCGCTCGCGTAAATATTGTCTTTAATAACAGAAAGAACCATATGTTCGTTGCTTGCCCATTCGACTCGATTTACATCTTGGCTTGCGGAACCTCGCACGCCTTTGACTTCCATTGTGTCGATATTTATAGTGACGGCAGATTTTATGTCTTTGTATGGGGTAATGCATCCAACAAATTTCCCATCCGGAGAAATTCGCATGTTTGATATCGTTGGCTCTTTGAAGAAGTCTTCAATTGGTAACTTCTTAGTGGCATATCCTTGTGCCATTATTATGAAACCGAGAATGCAGAAAAGAAATTTAAGGTTAGTCTTTAGTTTGGTGTGAGGGGAACAGGAGCAAGGCATTCGTTGATGGTTTTATTTTTTCTAAGCTGGTGACAATAAAAAAGATACTTTATTGAACTAGGAAAATGAATGACTCGAAGGGTGGTGCGGCAGCAGTTGGGCTATAGTAAAATGAAAAACGAAATGATTGAGGCAGCTATTTTTGATATGGATGGGCTGTTAATTGACTCGGAACCCATGTGGAAGGCAGCGGAAAGCTCTGTATTCACATCATTAGGTGTTGATTTAAATGAGGTCTTAACAGCGAAGACAGCAACGATGACGACTCGAGAGGTTGCTGAATTTTGGTACAGTCAAAGCCCATGGGCTGGCAAATCATTGGAAGCAGTTGAAGACGATGTGATAACTGAAGTTAAAAGGCAAATACTTGCCGAAGGCACGGAGATGCCAAGCGTTAGTAATACGCTTGAATTCTTCAAAGAAAGAAGAATCGCGATTGGGTTAGCAACGAATTCGCCTTTTAAGCTTATTTCGGTCGTATTCAATAAGCTTGGAATTGCTGACTATTTTGATGCGATTTCTTCATCTGAATTCGAGGCTAGAGGAAAGCCAGCCCCTGATGTCTATGTGTCGGCAGCGAAAAAGCTGGGCAAGCCCGTTGAGGATTGTCTTGCGTTTGAGGATTCTTTTACAGGCTTATCTGCCGCTAAAGAAGCAGGGATGAAAACTGTAGTTGTGCCTTGCTTGCAGGAATTTGAAGATCCGAGATTCGATATAAGCGATCTTAAGTTAAGGTCGTTGGCCGAATTTGATGAAGATTGTTTGATGCGGTTGGGTGGCTGATAGCTGTACCCCAAAAAAACGCGTCCAGAAATGGACGCGTTTGCTTAAAAAAGTAAATGGCAGAACTGTCAGAATCTGTACTTGGCCGTAACGCCGATTTGTCTTGGGTCTGCAGGGTCTTCGTAACGAGTTGGAATCCAGTCGGGTTGAGCGTTGCCGAAGTAGAAGAGTCGTTTTTGATATTCTTCGTCTAAGAGGTTCTTCGCCCAGACGGTGATCGTCCAGTTATCGTATTGGTATCCAATTTTTGCGTTAACTACGTTGTAGGAATCGCGTTGCTGATTGTTGTCCGCGCTATTGGATTCAAAATAGCTATCGCGGCCTACGAATTCGATATTGGATAGGAAGCCGTTGTCTCCCGTGTAGTCTAGGCTAGCTGAGTAGGAGTAGCTTGGAGCGTTGGAGAGTTCACGATCAGCCCCGTCTAGTTCTGCTTCGAGAAGGCCCAGCCCAACGTTCGCTTTGAGGTTCGAGGAAATCGACCAGCTTGCTTCCGCTTCGAGGCCGAAGTGTTCTGCTCCCCCTTGGTTGGAAGTGAAATAGCGGAAGAATCCGCCTGCTCCAGCGGAGTCGCGCATTTGAGCCTCGCTGCGGTCTAAGTAGAAAACGGTAACTTTTGTAAATACCGCGTTATCTAACCATAAACTGCGAAGCCCGATTTCATAGTTCCAAAGAGTTTCGTCACCGTAAGTTAGCGGATCACCTTCTTCAAGGAATGCTGCCACGTTTGCGCCGCCCGCTTTGTACCCGCGAGCTAATGTTGCGAAGACCATATGCTGTTCGCTCAAGTCGTGCTCGAATGTTATATTGCCGCCGAATAGAGTTCCAGACTCGCTCCCAGTTCCTGTAGGAAGGGGTGAACCGTAGTAGAGTCCGTCTGATTGCGCTTCAATCGAGTAGTACTCAGAGCGCAGGCCTATGGTGACGCGAGAGTTTTCGGAGAAGTCGTGAGCGATCTGGCCAAAGAGTGCGTAGTTTTCGCTTTCATACGTGCTGTCTGCGAGAACAGGCCACTCGTCACTGCTCCACATGTCACGGTAGTCGATGTCGCTCGATTCATCGAGGACTCCTAAATATACTCCAATGGTCCAGCGGTCCGCCCAACCGAGGGCGTCTTCTTGCACGCTGGAATCAACGCGAAATTCTTGGGAGAATACTTCGCGTTCGCGTGCGATTTGCATGAAGCCGTCGTATGAGCGAGGATCGATGCTGTTGAGTGTTGTCCAGTCGGAGTCGTAACTGTAAAAGGAATCTGTGTCACCGAAGCTTGTGATCGTGGTGAAGTCGAAGTAGTCACCACTCGTGTACGTTCCGCGCAAGCTGCCAGCTATAGACTCTTGTTCGTCACGACCAGGCTCGTCGGAGAAGACTTCGAAGCCTGTGTTGTCCAATGACCATTCGTCGTATCCGTTATTTACATCGGCGTAAAAGAGGGTGGTGTCCCATTGCCAAGCTTCGCTGGCGTTCCAACGAAGTTTGAAACGGGTAGTGAGCTCGTCGCGTTCGTTGGTGTCGTCACGGTTTAACGTCTTGTTTTCGCGCCAGCCGTCTTGCTGCAATTGGTGCACTGATACGCGGAAAGTGAGGTCTTCCCCGCTGAGAGGCCCACTAAAGGCAAGGCCGGTGGAAAGGAGGCTGTCTTCGCCTATGGTTGTTTCGATTTGTCCGTTCCAGTATGGAGTCGGGGCAGTTGAGACGAGTTTGATTACTCCGCCGGCAGCGTTGAGACCGAAAGCGCCTGCTTGAGGACCTCGAAGGACTTCAACTTGTTGGAGGTCGAAGAGGTTTCCGATAGTTCCGATGCCGGTAAAGTCTAAGTCATCAACGACCATACGGACGGATGAGTCGGGCGTTTCGCCTTCAAATTGGGAATTTTCACCGATTCCACGAATTTGGATGTAGCGTGGGCGGGAAGTGCCGCCTGTCCAAGTGACATTTGGGATGGAACCGATAATATCTTCGAAGTGTAGGCTCCCATCCGCGTCGAATCGTGATTCGTCTAAAACTGTGATACTAGCTGTGGTATCCTGAAGCTCCGTTTGCCAAAGTTCACCTGTGACGATGAGGGAGGGAAGGTCTACAACCTCCGCTAAATCGTCTGATGCAACTTGTGCATATGGTTGCGTAGCAGCAGTAAGGGAAAATACTCCGAATACAGTCCATGCGTGTAAGTTGTTGGTTTTCTTCATTTTGGATCTCAATAATTAGTTGTTTGAGATCCGGTGAATAGCGAAGAAAAGCGAAGCGAACCAGGTAACTAGAGCGGCTTCGTTCCTTTTCCTACGCCGGTGTCAACCGGATCAGGTTCTAAGGGACCGCTACTGCGCTGCTCGGTTTTTCGAACAGCGGGGAAGCATCTCAGACCCATTCCAGGTCGCCCCTAAGGATGGGTGAAGGGGGTTAAAGCCGAATTTGGAATTGTCAACCTCTTGTGAGGTGCAATTTTGCTTAGGGTCATTTCGGGGATGGACAGATGATGGCAAATTCTTTTTCGAATAGCGTGTCTTATGGAAACAATCCTAAACCAGATTCAGCAAACGACATTGGTCGAATGGCTCGGCACTGCAACTGGACTCATTGGAGTCTACCTTAGTATTAAGGAAAAGGCGGCGGCGTGGCCAATGTTCATTTTTTGCTATGGTCTGTACGCATACCTAAGCTATGCGGCTTCGTTGAATGCCGCGTTGGTGTTGAATGCGTGTTTTATTCCGATTTCGGTTTACGGGTGGTGGCAGTGGTCAAAGGCGGCTAAGGGTGAGCAAGAAAGCGATTCTGGCGAAGGTAGCTTAATGATCGCCCGGATGAGCTCTAAGGAAATTCGTGTTTCTTTTTGTATTGTTATTTTTGGTACAGGTGTCATCGGGCTAGCCCTTTCTCATTTTGCGGGAGGCGCGATGCCGTATCTCGATGCGTTTGCCACGATGTGTTCGTTTACGGGGCAATGGTGGCTTACTCGGAAACGTTTGGAAAACTGGCTTTTTTGGTTGGCTGCCGATTTTGCATTTATTTACCTTTGGGGTGCCCAAGGGTATTGGGTTTCTGTGTTGATGTTCAGTGTATTCATTTGGTTGGCAACAACGGGATATTTGAGTTGGAAAAAGGAGCTAGCGAAAGCTTGAAGTCTGGGAATTCAGAGGTAAAGCGTGTTGTGTTTATCGGTGCGGAATGCACAGGTAAGAGCACTATCGCCAGAGCGATTGCAACTCGTTTGGGGGAACCTTGTTCTACCGAGTATGTGCGCCACTATGTCGATCAATTGGATCGACCGCTTATTCAAGATGATTTGGATCCGATTGCTCGTGGTCAGTTAAGCTTAGAAGATGAAGCGTTTTCTGAAGCGTCTCACTATGTGATTCACGACACCAATATACTTTCTTCAATACTGTACGCAGAGCATTATTTCTCAACCCATATCGATTGGGTGGATGATACGTTTAGTAAACGACTTTATGATACCTACTTCCTGTGCCAGCCGGATATGCTTTGGGTGGCTGATCCAGGGCAACGAGAAGGTCCTCGAGAACGAGAGGAAATGCAAAAACGGTTTGAAGAGATATTGAATCGATATGAGATTCAGTATGAATCGCTTGGTGGGAGCGTAGAGCAGCGTCTAGAAACCGTGGTTCGTTGTTTGAGGGGTTGAGATAATTTTACAGTAACAGCGTTTCGGCTAGCCGAGGTCCGCGGGTTGCCGCTTATCGTTTAGTCGCTTAGGATTACTTTTCGTGACCACTGGGATGGATTGCTACGCTTGTCCCTTAGGGCTCCTGGTGAGCTTTGTTCAAAATCTACATTTCGAGGAAATAGAAAAATGGATCCCAGCAGCTGTTCGCACTTACTTATTCCGAGGTATTCAAATATTTCGGGGGTTCGTAGAGCTCCTCCACTGGACCAGTAATTGGGTATTTCACGTGAGGTGGCAGCGAGCAGCATATTTTGAATCGCAGCGGATGCGGCGGCGATATTTTCTACATTTCCGAGAGTAGGTGCGAATGCTTGTCCCGAAATCGCAGATGCGTCAGGCGTTGGGAGCCAGGTAAATTGTATTAGAAACGAAGATACTGCTAGCATCTTAGGGATTTTCGTTTTGTCGCCTAATTGCAAAAGATGTTCACGCAAATGTCGACACTGTGCGGCGTCTAAGATGTAGCAGCGCCAGGGTTCAACTCCACTGAGGTCGGTAGATTTGTGGGAACTATGGGCGGGTTTGTGGAAGGGGGCCCATGCGGCGGCTGAAATAAGCTCATCGATAGGCAAATCGTCTTGATCGATGGGGAGAGGTGTCTCTGAAAGAGTTTTAAGAGTTTTTCGATCGCGGATTACTTGGTCTATCGTTCGTGGTTCGCTAGAATCGGTCATGGCGATTTTCTAGTTGGGTGAGGTCCTGGACTGCAACTAGATTAATCCAACTTAAAACGAAATGAGGCACTCGGTCTCCCTCCGAGTGCCTCGCTACCCTAACTATCTTGCGATAAGAAATAGTTTCGAAAACTGGACCGTATCAGTAAGGATACGACAGTGATTTTGGTTTAGAATTTTACTGAAAGTTCTGAGGTGAAGCCGTCAAAGCCTCTGCCTATTTGGC
Organism: Puniceicoccaceae bacterium K14; assembly: GCA_022538095.1. Classification (GTDB taxonomy): domain Bacteria; phylum Verrucomicrobiota; class Verrucomicrobiia; order Opitutales; family Opitutaceae; genus JAKYXN01. The sequence goes on from JAKYXN010000018.1 coordinate 22,944, forward strand.
CGCCTGAATTCGCTCCTTCGTCTTGGTCGACGTACTCAAATTTCAAGAGTGTTTTATCATTGATCCAATAACCTGCACCGACTTGAAGGCGTTCTGCTGAGTTATCAGGCTGAGAGATTAAGTCAGACGTGTTTTCAGCTTCAGCGTAACGAGCGGCTACGAAAAACTTATCAGAAAGGTACTGAGAAGCTTCGAGTATCCAGTATTCAACAGAAGAATCTGCTCTAATGACACTGGCTGAATCGAAGGTTGTCCCTGTAGCGTCTGCCACTCCGTTTTCATCGCCGAAGTATGTGATGCCTGCTACAGCGTTACCTTCAGTATCCGCGAATGTGTAGTCGTCTGTGGATTCGCCGATCATGAAAATGATGCTGGTCTTTGAGGTCGGCTGATACGCCAAATTCAACTGTAGGATGGACTGGTCGAGACCTGGTAACGCTCCAATATGGGTATCGCGCTCGCTAGAACCTGAGGCAGAGAAGTTGTAATTCTCGCCATCACCAAAACGGTAGTTGGTAGTGGTGACGCCTGCCATGCTCGCGATGCCATCGACGAAGCGTAATTGATCGCCTTGATTTGCTTGGAACATATTCAGGCCTGCCTTGAATCCGCCTGCGAATTCGAGCGTACCTTGAAGGCGGAAATTATAGCCACGGTCCTCTTGGAAGGCTTCGCCAAAACTTGAAGTAGTCATGTGACCGGCTACACTGTAGCCAGTTATCGGACCGTCTTCATAGGATTTGTTGTAGCTCAATTGGATACCATTTTCCGCGGTTGCGTAGTCAATCATACCATTGCCAATTAGGGCATTGCCTTGATTATCGGCTCCGTCTTGGAATCCTTTGAATTGGAAAGGAGCGGCTCCGATATTTCCTACGCGAAGGACCAAGTCAGCGTCTTCCTGCTCGGACCCAGTGAGACCAAAGAGATCAAACTCGATACCTGCGAAGTCTTGGTGGAATGCGAAGTCACGATCCCCGTTGTTTCCGAAGTCGTTGGGTTCCTCCGCGATGTCGACGTCTGCCGTAATGTGTTCAGTAATATGGAATTTGAACTGTAGGTTAAGTCTCAGGCGACCAAAACCGTCGGACTGCTCTTCGTCTGCTGGGCGGAATGCACCGTCTTTTGCTTGAATGGACTGGTAGTTTTGCAGAGCTAGGAAGTTAAGCTCTACCCGGCCATCTAGCCATTCATTGATATCGTTTGCTTGAACGTGCATGGGTGCTGCGGCGGCGATAGCTGCCGCCAAGGCCCCTGCGTATATTCTCTTGGACTTACTACTGTTAGTTTTGAGTGTAGTCATTTTTCAATTTATTTGGGTTATTTGTATTCGTTTAGTGCTTGTTGGATTTTCGATCAGATATTTTTGATTCGAAAGATGGGGGGAGCGCTGCACCTGTATTTACAGGCGTTTTGGATAGTTAGTAAGGTTTGTAAATTTGGACTAATCTCGACCGAATAGGACCGTTTGCATTTGGTGAGCGACGTCTGGGGTTTCGTAGAGCTCGGTAGTCATTCGCGTGTATTCATCTGTGAACACCTTATTGTCGATAAGATCTCCAAAGATAGGTTTTAGCTTCAGGAATGAAAGTGCGTCGGTCGAGGTTCCTGCTGCCGCCAAATGCAGCTCCTCTTTCATGTCGTCGACTATTTCCAATTTTTTTCCTAAACGATTTGTGGCTTTATCCGAGTAGTAACACCATGCGGCGATAACAAGAGTCGCGTATCCGATGCTGCCGCCTTTCTCGAGGTTTTCCTTGATGGTGGGGATTAAGAATTTTGGTAGTTTGGCTGAGCTTTCCAAACAGATGCGCACAAGGTTATCCTTAATATTTGGATTTCCAAAGCGCTCTATTAAAGAGTCTTTGTATTCATCGAGTTCGATTCCTTCGACTGGCTCCAAAATGGGAGTGGCTTCAAAATCCATGAACCGACGTAAATAAGTGGCGAAAAGAGGATCTTGCATACATTCGTCAATTGACTCATGCCCCTGCAAGGATCCGAGTAGTCCGAGAACTGAATGCCCTGCGTTTAGCAAGCGAATTTTCATTTTCTCGTAAGGTGTGACGTCAGGCACGAATTGGGCACCGACAGCTTCCCACTGTGGTCTACCGTTCGGAAATTTGTCTTCGATGACCCATTGGGAAAATGGTTCGGAGGTAACCGGCCATTTATCTTTGAGTCCTGCCTCGTTTCTAAGGGTCTCAATGTCGATAATTGTAGTAACCGGTGTGATACGATCTACCATAGCATTCGGGAACCTAACCTCATTTTCAATCCATTTGGCGAGTTCGGCGTCTTGTTTTTGAGTGAACGCCATTAGCACCTTCCGAGTCATATCGCCATTGTGCTGAATATTATCGCACGATTGGATGGTGAAAGCGGGAAGGCCGCTTGCTCTACGTTTTCTTAATGCCTCGGTAAGGTACCCGAAAACGGTAATTGGATTATTTGGATTTTTGAGGTCGTGTTGGACCTCGGGATTGCTGAAATCAAATCTACCAGTGGCCTGGTTGAAGTTATATCCTCCTTCAGTAATAGTGAGAGATACTATTTTGGTAGTCTCACTTGCCATCTTATTGGTGACAGCGGCAGGATCATCGGAACCGAGCATGAAATCGATGAGTGATCCGATTACTCGGTTTTCGATACGCCCATCGGCATGCTTGACGATGAGCGTATAGAGATAGTCTTGTTTTTTTAATACATCTGCGATTTTCCGATCGGCATCCCGGAGTCCGACACCACAGATTGCCCAATCGGTTGTGCCGGTTTTTGCGAGTAATTCGTCCGTGTAGTAGGCTTGGTGGGAGCGATGAAATCCTCCGACGCCGATGTGTACAATGCCTGCTGTCAGTATGCTCCGGTCATAGCTTGGTCGAACAATCGAATCTGGAAGTAACGAGAGGTTCTCTTGTTTCAAGCGGATAAGTTTATCCTTATGTTGATCCTGTTGCATCGAATGTTCGGTTATAGCTATTTCCGGCAGTGACATCGTTTACGATTCCTTGCGATTTTGTAGGCAATCGAGCGCTACAGCGAGCATCAAAACAGTGCCTTTAATTACCATTTGTACGAATTGACTGATGTCGAGTAAGACGAGGCCATTGCTGAGTACGCCGAGTATGAGTACTCCGGCGAGTACGTTGGAAATTTTGCCAACACCACCGGTTACGCTAACTCCTCCAAGTACGCAGGCTGTGAGGACATCAAATTCGAATCCTTTTCCTGAGAGGACTTGGCCAGAATTTGTTCTAGATAGTATTACGATTCCCGCTACGCCAGCGAAGAACCCAGATAAAGTATAGACCAAATATTTGACTCGTTTGACATCGATACCTGAAAGCTTGGCTGCTTCCTCGTTGCCACCTACGGCATAGAAGTAGCGGCCGAAGTAGGTCTTGTTTAGAATAAATCCTCCAAGCCCCATTATTACGACCATTATGATGACGGGAATTGGTATAGGGCCGACGTATCCTTGACCAATGACGGCGAATGATTTTGCGAACCCATAGATTGGTAGACCACCGGATATCAGGTAAGCAATACCCTCGATAATAATCATCATAGCGAGTGTTACGATGATTGGAGGCATGTTGATGTTTGCGATTATCCAGCCATTGGAAAACCCAAGTGCGGCGGACAGTGCTAATGCTATGATGACGGCGAGGAATGGGGGCATCCCAAGGTTTACCATGAAGTAAGCGGCTACGATATTCACGAGTGTGATGACGGAGCCAACAGATAAATCGATGCCGCCCAGGAGGAGGACGAACGAGAATCCGACGGCTGCGATACCCATCATTGATACCTGACGTGCAACATTCAATAGGTTGCTGCTAACCAAAAAGTTTTCCGAGGCGATTGAAAAGAAAACGAGGAGCGCCAGAAGGACGATGTATATCCCAAATTGTTTGGCGTATTTAGAAGCTAGTTTTCCTGCTCCGTTTAGTGTATCCGAATTGTCCATTTTATAGTGTAGGGGTTTGTTGAGAGTTAGTTTTGCGAAGCGAAGCCCATTATCGTTTCTTGATCGAAATCGTTCCTATCCAGTTCGCCGGTGATTCGCCCTTCGCGTAAAACGAGAATGCGATCTGACATTCCCATCACTTCTTCCATTTCAGAAGAAATCATGAGCACTGCTTTTCCGTCTTCTACAAGGCTGTTGACGAGAGCATAGATTTCCGACTTGGCTCCGACGTCGATTCCGCGAGTGGGTTCGTCGAATATCACTAAGCTTGGCTCAGTGGCGAGCCATTTGGCGATGATGACTTTCTGCTGATTGCCTCCGCTGAGATTCTTAATTTTTTGCTCTAGATTGGGAGTCTTAATTCGAATGGCATCCTTGTAATGGACAGCTATCCGCTGTTCTTCCTTTTTGTCTCGTGTGAAAAATTTGGATATCCGTTCTATTATAGAAATACAAATGTTTCCGCGAATAGTAACATCTAATAAGGCACCAAGACGTTTTCTATCTTCGGGAACTAAAGCGATTCCATATCCGATAGCTTCTTTGGGAAGTTTTGGGTCAATTTCGTTTCCGTGTAGAGTAACGCTTCCCCCGGATTTGGATTTAACTCCAAACAAGAGTTCGGCTAATTCTGTACGACCGGCCCCGATTAAGCCTGCTAATCCTAAGACTTCGCCTCTTCTGATTTTTAGGTTGATGCCATTGACCCCGTTACCGGAGAGATTGTTTACTTCAAGAAGGATTTCGTCTGAGATGCAGTCTTTTCTGTCCGGATAGGTCTCTGTTAATTCGCGACCGACCATGAGTGTTACGAGGTCATCTAGATTTGTGTCCGAAGTATTGATTGTTGATACCTTTTCTCCGTCACGAAGGACAGTGATGCGGTCGCATAGTTTGAAGATTTCATCCATGCGGTGTGAAATGTACACGATAGTGACGCCGGAAGCTTTTAGCTTTTCCACCATAGCATGGAGTGCTAGGGCTTCTGTTTGCGTAAGCGGTGCGGAGGGCTCGTCCATGATCAGAAGCTTGGCGTTTTGCGATATGGCTTTAGCGATTTCAACGAGTTGCTGGTATCCGATCGTTAGATTGCCAACTAATTCCCGTGGATTGATCTTGATATCGAACTGCTTGAAAATTTTGGCAGCTTCGACCTCCATTGCTTTCTGATCGATGACGAATCCTTTGCGAATTGCACGGCCAAGAAAGATATTTTCTGCCACGGTGAGTTCATCAACTAAGTTAAACTCTTGGTATATAACTCCAACGCCCATTTGCTCTGAACTTTTTGGCGTAAGGGAAGTGAACTCTTGTCCTTTTATTACGATGGTTCCCTCGTTTGGAGCGATGGCTCCGGTGCAGGTTTTAATCAATGTAGATTTACCTGCACCGTTTTCGCCCACTAACGCGTGGACTTCGCCTTCGTGGATATCTAGGCTTACGTTGTTTAATGCAACTACGCCCGGATATCGCTTTGTAATGTTTTTAAGTTGCAAGAACATATGCTTAGCGGTTGGCCGTGTAGTATTTGTCTACGTTTTCTGCTGTAACCGGAATTACATTACGGTATACTCTCGCTGGAACTTCTACTCCTGTCGCAAGTTTTTCGACGAATCCGTATACTTGTGTGGCTACATCTTCATCTGTACCGGTGACGATCATACTCATTTTTACGGCTTCACCGTTTTTGATTGCGTCTAGCTCTGGCTTAGTGGCATCAACCGCGAATACTCCAAAGTCTGGTGCGTTTTTCCCGGCAGCTTTAGCAGCTTCGTTTGCTCCGATTGATCCACCTCCTCCGATGCAAGCAACTACCTTCACATCAGGGTTTGATTGGAAAATGGTTTCCATTTTTGTAATGCCTTCATCTGGGTTGATGGCACTTGTTTCCGCAATGATCTTAGCATTTGGAGCGTATTTTGTGATTGAGTCACGAATACCATTTCCTCTGGCGAGAAGAACGGGGAGCTGTGGGTAGTTGAGAATCGCAACTTCGGTAGTTCCTCCATGTTTGGAATTGATGAAGTTCGATGCTTCTTTACCGACTTGGTATCCGAGGTCGTAGTTGTCAATCAACCACCGAACATCAGCATTTTCAATGTCATCATCCCAAGCGAGAATTTTTACGCCACGCGACATCGCTTCTTTGCAAGCGTTTTCGATTCCTGCTGGATCTGCGGGGTGAACGATGATAACATCTACGCCACGTGCGACGAAGTTTTCAATTTGCATGATCTGCTTGGAGACATTGCTTTCACAAGCTACGTAACTCATTTTGGCTCCGTTTGCTTCAGCCTTCGTTTGAATAGCTTTACAGTAACCAGACCAAGTGGGGTTGCTGAGGTCTTGAACGGTCATGCCGATCTTTATTTGATCGTTGCCGGCGTCTGTGTTGTCTTTGTTTCCGCTGCATCCGGTGAATGCGAAGGTAGCGACTAAGACTAATAATCCTATTAGTTTGTTTTTCATAGTGTAGTGTATCAGTTTTGGGTTAAATTTCACCTTATAAGGGGAAATTTTTTGAATTTATGCCATTCGGGGTACGGCATGATGGAATAGATTTAGTGGACTTCGGTTTGAAGAAGTTCTGCGGGAAGTTTAGGGGTAGCGCCTTTTTCGGTACAGACATAGCCTGCAACTAGGTTGGCGTAGAGGTTTACTCTTTTTAGGGGCCAACCTCTTAGGAGGCCCGTACAAAGAGCTGCGGTAAACGAGTCGCCGGCGCCGACAGAGTCAGTGGCGTCGACATTGAAGCCATCTGAAACATCAGTTTCAGCGACACCGTTCAAAATGCTTCCGTCTCCACCGCGAGTGTAGGCAATGAGATCCAGAGCGAATTTTTCTCTGAGAAGGGTGAGTTGGCTATCGATAGAACCGGAGAGAGAAAAATAGTCTGCCAGAGTAGGGAGCTCTTCGTCGCTCACCTTTAAGACGTTAGCGATTTGAAGTGAATCGCTTATTGTTTCACAGTTATAAAAATTTTGGCGTAAGTTTACGTCGAAGATGCGTAGCGCTTTTTCTGGAGTCGCTTTGACGAATGCTTGGATCGCGGCCCGTGAGGGGGCAGATCTTTGACCGAGTGATCCAAAGCAAATTGCATCTACAGTTGTCGCAAATTGGCGAAGCTCAGAAGTGAGGCTGATTTTGTCCCATGCCACTGAGCTGGGAAATTGGTAAGTTGGTTTTCCATCATCATCGAGCTGGACGTCAACCGACCCGGTGGGGCTATCGTCGTCACGCGAGATGTGCGAAGTGTCGACTCCCATCTCCTTAAGTTCGATTAGCGCTTGATCGCCCAATTCATCATAACCGACACAACTCACAACACTAGAATTAGCTCCCATTTGCTTGCAGTGGAATGCGAAGTTTGCAGGGGCTCCACCTAGCTGGCGGTTATCTGGGAAAATGTCCCATAGAACTTCGCCTAGCCCGGCTATGATGTACCGAGGCTCTGCGTCTTCGTTCTTTGATTTGTTTTCGGGGCTTATCATTTTTGACGGCATTAACTTGTCATATTGATATAGTTATGTAAAGTGATTTTGTTTACATTAAGTATTGCATAACATTACATTTAGTTAACAAATGATTCATGAGTTCTTCAAAACCAACATACTTACAAATTTTTGATGAAGTTAAAAAAAATATCAGAAATAGAAATTTGAGTCCTGGCGATATGCTGCCGACGGACAATGAATTGGCTGAACGCTACGGCGTATCACGTCCAACAGTGGCGAAAGCCCTAGGGCTTCTTAGTAAAGAGAAGCTAATAATCAGGCGTCCGGGTTTTGGGACTCAGGTCTTGGCTCCTGGCAAATCAGATCTCACTGTTGGTTTGCTCATGCCTCATATGCATGAAACTGAAATTTTTGAGCCAATATGCTCTAGCATAACAGAAACGGCGAATCTGGATGGAATGCAGATCGTGCATCCTTCGGAATTGAATTTACGGAACGATAGTCGAGCGATAGCCGAAGCGCTTACACAGAAGTTTATAGATTTAAAGGTGCACGGTGTTTTTTTCACGCCTGTGGAGCATTTGGATGATCATCAGGAAGAGTTTAACCTTTCCATTTTGGAGAGACTCCATGAGGCCGGGATTCGGGTGGTTTTAATCGATCGCGATGTGTATCCCTGGCCCCGTCGGACGCCTTATGATTTAATCGGGATCGATAATATAGAGGCGGGTTACGTAATGACCAATCACTTGATACAAAATGGCTGCCGCAACCTTGCCTTTGTAACTGAGGGGAACCCTGCGATGACTGTTCAACAAAGAATTATCGGAAGCCGTGAAGCTCATGTTCAGAATGGGTTGCGAGCTCGTGATCTCTCTATGATGGAATGTGACTTGCGTGCTCAGGAGCAGGTGGCGAAGCAACTTATAGAGAGTAAAATTGATGGAGTCATGTGCGCCAATGATGCCACAGCGGCACCTTTGTTGAGAGCTCTTTTGAACCTCGGAGTTGAGATCCCAAAAGATATGAAAGTTTGTGGAATTGACGATGTAAAGTACGCCTCATTATTAAGTATTCCCCTCTCTAGCTATCACCAGCCGTGTAAGGACCTTGGTAAAATCGCAGCGAAGACAATGATGGATCGAATATTATCCCCTGATCGCCCGCCTCACCGAGTCACTCTAAGTGGAGATATCATGGTTCGCAGTTCATCTTGCATCGAAGAGTCTCGTTAAATTGAGGGTGCGCTCAGATGAGCATTTGAAGGTGGAGAACGCTCAGTGAGAACAGGGCGCGTCGATGTATCCAAAATTACCTAGAATGATAATTTTCTGCCGAAAAAATAGGTTTTGGAACGAGTTTAAAAACATAAGACGGCAATCAGTAAGAAGGAACGGGTAGGGGGAGCGGAATAATAAAGTATGAGTCAATGGCGAGGCAACTTATTCCTCTACAATGACGATATATATTATGACTGGTAATCTTAGCTTCCGATTTTGGGTGACAGATTTGATGTATCTGCGGTAGTTATCAATCAATCCCTTCAATGCGAATTTATCTTAACCCTAAGTCTGACTATTTTGTCTGATAGTTTAATTATCTGAACCATTTATGAGTAAACAAATTCAAATCGATTTGCCCGATGGCTTAAAAGACCTGAAGGGCACAATAGGCTCCTTGGTCACTATCCTCTTGATAATGCTAGTTATCGTGGGAGGTTTCACTAGTTTTTACACGGTTCCTGCTGAATCCCAAGGAGTTGTGCTACGTTTTGGGAAATATGTACGTACGAGCCCAGCGGGACTTCATTTTAAGTTACCGTTTGGCATCGAGCAAAAATATGTTTTGCCGGTTGAAAGGCAGTTACAGCTTGAGTTCGGTTTTGGGACGCCTGGTGGGACCAATCCGGCTCAATTTTCAAACTCGCGAGCCGGCCAGCTCGAAGAGCGAAACATGGTGACGGGCGATTTGAATGCAGCGACAGTGGAGTGGACCGTCCAATATCGAATTGCAGACCCACGAGCATTCTTGTTTGAGGTGCGTAATCCAGAGGAGGCAATGCGCCACATCTCGGAGTCGGTAATGCGAGCTGTTGTGGGTGACCGCACGGTAGACGAGGTTATTACGATCGGTCGCCAAGAAATCGAAAGCGAGTCTTTGGTGAAGATGCAGGAAGTCGCAAATTTGTACAACCTAGGGCTAAGTATCGACCAAGTACAGTTAAAGGATGTGAATCCTCCTGAGTTGGTTAGGCCTTCGTTCAATGAAGTGAACGAAGCTCAGCAGCAACGTGAGAAGTTGATTAACATCGCAAAAGGGGAATACAACAAGGTGATCCCACGAGCTCGCGGTCGAGCAGACCAAAAAATTCAAGCGGCGGAAGGTTACGCCTTGAAGCGTGTAAATGAAGCAGAGGGTGATGTCGCTCTATTCAATGCGGTTTTTGAGGAATACTTAAAGGCTCCTGAGGTGACCAAGCGTCGCATGTATTTGGAGACGATGCAAAAGGTCCTACCTGGTATAGAAGGTAAAGTGATTATGGATTCGGAAACGACGCAGATCCTGCCATTTATGCAGATTGCGGCTGAAAAGAAATAATTGATTGAGAAAAACATTATGAAACCAATCGCACAATTTTTGAGTATTATTATTTTAGTAGTTGGCATCGTCGTCATCTATAAATCTGCCTACGTCGTGTACGAAGCCGAACAGGTTTTGATCACACAATTTGGCAAGCCTGTGGGCGAAGCTGTAACGGAGGCTGGGCTTTATTTCAAAGTACCCTTTGTCCAAGAGAAGAATGTTATGGATAAGCGCGTATTGAATTGGGATGGACGTCCCAATGAAATGTCTACCAAGGAGAAAACCTATATTACGGTGGATACCTATGGACGTTGGCGTATTTCCGACGCGAAGCAGTATTTTCTTCGCTTGAGTAATGAGCGGAGCGCTCAATCTCGTATCGATAATATTCTAGGTTCGGAAACACGAAGCGCAATTGCGAATCATGAGTTGATCGAAGTGATCCGTACGGAAATAGATCGCGAACCGAAAAATCTTGAAGAAGTGGAAGGCGCAATTGGGCAGCTCGGAAAGATAGAGAAGGGGCGTAGCAAAATTGAGGAAGAGATATTGGCGAATGCGGCTCCAAAGTTAGTCGAATTTGGTATCGAACTTTTGGATGTTCGCTTTAAACGAATTAATTACCAAGAGAGCGTTAGGCGCCAGATTTACGAGCGCATGATTTCGGAACGTCAACAAATTGCTGAGCGATTCCGCTCTGAAGGAGCGGGAGAAGCGGCAAAGATAACGGGTAGCCGTGAACGTGAATTGCAGAAGATCGAATCGGAAGCTTATCGCACAGTCCAGGAAATCCAAGGTGATGCGGATGCGAAAGCGACAGAGATTTACGCTGACGCCTATAATAAGTCGCCTGAAGCGGTGAAATTCTACGAATTCAAAATGTCAATGGAGGGGTACGAAACGATTCTTTCTGAGGATACTACTCTGGTTCTGACAACCGACAGCGATTTGTTCAAGTACCTTAAGGGAGCCGATCAGTAGTATATAAATGGGGCTCCCGATCGTATCAATTGTTGGAGACGCCTTTCAGATAAACGGCCAGCCTACCTATGCTGGTCGTTATTGGGAGGGAAACAAGATAGAGGGACTTTTGTTGAATTCTCGAATGGTGCAAGGCGTCTTCGATGATGAAAATCCTGATACACGAGATCTCTTCAAGTACTCTGATACGAGAACGTGGGACCCAAATCGAAATACCGATGAGTTTGTGGCCGCGATGGATTCTTGGGTATCGTATGGTCTCAACTGCTTTACGCTCAATCTTCAGGGAGGGAGCCCTACGGGCTACGGAAATGCTGAATGGCTAAATTCAGCATTTACCTCCGACGGCTCGCTCAAACCAGCTTATGTTGAGCGCTTAAATCGTATTCTGGCAAAAGCGGAGGAATTGGATATGGTTGTTATCCTCGGCCTTTATTACTTCGGACAGGATCAACATTTGGAAGACGAAGCGGCCGTGGTAAGAGGTGTGGATGAGGTAGTGAATTGGGTATTGGTGGAAGGATATCGCAATGTCATGATCGAAATTTGTAACGAGTGTGATATACCAGAATACACCCATGAGGTCCTAAGGCCTTCCCGCGTTCATGAGCTGATCGAGCGAGTAAAGTGCTATGAAGTGGATGGTCAGCGTTTGCTCGCAAGCGTAAGCTTTCGAGGAGGGGCTATTCCTACAGCCAAGGTTGTGGCGTCGGCAGATTTTATTTTGCTGCATGGGAACGATGTCGAGGATACAGAGTTCATAAAGGAAATGGTTGTTCAAACAAAGGCGATCTCTGGCTATAGAGGGCAGCCAATAGTTTTTAACGAAGACGACCACTACGATTATGATAAGCCTGAGTCTAATTTTCGTAGTGCCATCGAATCGTACGCCTCTTGGGGGTATTTTGACTATCGCCGCTCGAATGAAAAAGATATTTCAATTGGGTATCAATCAGTGCCCGTAGATTGGGGTGTTAATGATTCCAGAAAGAGAGCGTTTTTTGAATACGTAAAAGTAATAGCTGGTTTGTAATTTTGCTGGGTGTGCAAACGCATGCCAAACCGTATCTCGATAAATCCTGATTAAGGCTATTGAGAATCAGAGTAAACGGTGGAAACTATTTAGTCGATTCTTGGGAGATCGGAATGCTGGATCTCCCAGTCTGGTAGGGATTCGTGTTCCAATATCCAATGCCCTTTAGCTCCTGATTTAACTTTCCAAGGAGTCGATTCTTCTTTGGAAACACCGGTCCACATAAGAGCTGCAAGGGTTAGGTTATCGCCTGAAATTTCGTCAGACCTCAAAACAGGAACCTTGTGGTAGGGATTTCGGATATTGAGGCGAGGCGTTTTGTTATCGAGCCTCTCTTCGTAGGCTAAGGAGGTGAATCCACTGAGGTTTTGCACGGCGACCGAACGCTCTTCTGAGCTGGCGATCGAGTATAGCTCAGTAGTCTTGCTTACTAGAGAGCTTGGATCGTTGGATCCGATAGAATAACCTCCAAAGTTAAATACGGAAGGTGATTGGGACGAAACTCGATTGAGGCAAAGCGTCCAACCTTCGTTCCAAAAAAGGGTCGATTTTATCTGCGTAATGAAGGGGTCTTCGCGTAAGCCGTAGCTATACATGTAAGAAATATAGTCGGTTCCTACGTGTATTGGAAAAGTGGAGTTGCGGCCATAGCGTTGTTTTCCGTCTGAGGATGCAACCGTGAGCGCTGCGTCAAAGGGCGTGAACGATGCATCGTGCGTGATATTAAAACCGTTTCCAGTACGGTAACTTACACGTCCCCAGTTAGCGGATCCGTAGCGTCGAACATTGCCGAGGGAAATGTTGGAACCTGCGTTGAGTAGCTCTATTTCTCCGTCAATTCCGCGGAGGACGAAACCAGGTGCCTTAATCGCGTGAACGAAATCGCCGCGTTCCGCAGGGTAAGGTTTCTCGTCCTCAGTCCAAAACGGATGCGAAGGCGGAAGCATCATCATCATAAGCCCTTTGGAGGCCCAGTAAGGTGATGCTGCGCAGCTATAGGGTTCGACCATCTCGGGAAATTCATCCGTCCAGCCAAGAGACAGACAGCCTTGCTCTTGGGTTATGGGGTGACTCATGAAAAACTCCAAATTCTTGCGACAGATGCGACGCATTTCCCCGTAGGGGATGGAGTCGAGTTCATGTTTAGCGGCTAGCCCAAAGACACCGAGTGCGTTGAAGCGGTAGGTGATGGATCTGCCATAAGCGATATGCTGCCCACTGGCGGCAAAGAAATGGGCGTAGTCCTTTACGAAGGCCTTTGACCATGCGAGCCAACGTTTGGTCCTCTCTGGATTGTTGTGTCCGTATTTGAGAGCCCACCACATGCCGTAGGTGTGGAAGGCGTATGCGTTGTAGTGATCGAAGCTCTGGTTAGAGCCATCGATAAACCAGCCACCACCTTGGTGCATGGTTTCGAGTTGGCGGAACATGTAGTCGAGGAGAGCGGCGTCCTCTGGTTCTTCGAAGCCGTTGTTCCGTAAAAACTCTAGAGTGAGTACACCGAAGAACAAATGATTATTCCAGTAGCGGGCACTACCACGCATCGATTTTAGCCAGTCGGCTATTTGTTGTTTTTCGGATTCTGTGAGGGGCTCCCAAAGCTGTTCCTTGGCGACCTCAAGGGACAGGGTGATGATTGCCATTTCTACCCCATGTTGGTGATAGTTCCTGAGATGGCCCCAGAATTTAGGACTCTCTGGATTCGTCCCGAGTACGAGGGCGTCTCTAACCCATTTAGCGACTTCTTCGCGATCGAGGCCAATCGCGTCGCGGTCTGTGGGAACAGGGGTAGACTGGAGCCAAAGAGCTGTTAGGAGGCACGGGCGAGAAAAACTCTCTAATTCGTCCGCCATCAGATCATGATCGCTCGCGGGGCCGATCATTGGGAGGGTGGACTCGCCTGGCTCCATGAGTGCGACGAGCGGTCTTACCAACTCCTGAGTCGTTTGTTCAAACTGGATATATGCCTCTGGTAACTCGGATGCCTTGGGGTTTGAAGCAAAGGCGGTTGCGATGAGGCTCAAACAAAAGAAGAGCCCTGATTTGGTTTGGGAAGTAAGTATTCGGATCATTGTGGGGATGCAGTTTAAGTTGCAGATCGATCTTTAGAAAACGGAGAATTTACCAGATAGCGATTATATTTCTTTTCGCTTGGCTTGAAATCGGAGCAGATGGCTGCGGGGGGGAGAAATATGAACACACACGCTTCGTTTATCCGACTGCGTCGGACATAGGGATCTTTGATCCGACACATTCTGCAGGATCAATTCGTAGGGCTCGAGCTTGCTCGATGCCGTTGTTGGATGGACGGCACTCAGCGAGCTGAGGCCCCTACTGGTTGTGAGGGTGTGGGCGAGTGTTTCTGAGCTAAATTAGAAGAGGAGAATTCGTTTTTTCTAATTGGCTTTATATTGATTTTTCCAACTTGTGCGAACTTGGCTAGTCCTAGTTGGGTGCTGATCATTGAAGAGTGCGAGGAGATTTTTTTCGAGTGTTTGAATGACGTCGTGGTCGCATGGATATGCGGACATTGCTTTTTCTAGGCCTTCAATTGTATTGGCAAGGTCAGCATGAAAGTTTAGCTCCTTTGCTTGGGGAGTTAAGAATTTTCCAAGCATATTGGCAAAGCGAAGTTCTTCAGGACTTGAATAGTTCCCTTCGAATTGACGCCAAGCAGTTTGATGTTCTTCTAGGACTGTGTGATAGTTTGTTACGCGATCGTTTTCCCAACGGTTTGTATACCCGTCGGACCATGTTTGAACGGTGTAATAAATAGTTGTCACTGGAATAACAACAGTTGGGCGTCCAACGCAATTGGAGTATCGTTTCGTGTAGTTGACAACGAGGTACGCAAGCAAAGAATCATAGGCATGCGTGTCTTTGATCTTAGAAATGAATAGGTCGCTCAACTTAAAATCCTTAAGCAGTCCACCACTAAATAGGGTGCCTAGTGCATCGATAGCTCCTCCTTCAAACATTGGAGAAACAAACTCAATCAGCTGAGCCTGGTAGGCGGAATCTTCTTGGTTGATTGTGTGGGTATCGCCTCGATACAGTGCGTTTAAGTAGATTGCCCCCGGATAGTGGGGGCCGAAGGGACCGTCTCCGACACGCGCAAGATAGGCATCCCAATCGATTTCTTTGATACGCTGCTCTTTAAGAGCTTTTATGCCCCGCCAGGTCGGGCTTGTGGAATTGTCGAGGGAGATTGAGAACGCGTTGCCGAAGGCTACTGCGTTCTGTCTGTTCTCGAGGGCTGTGATCTGCTTGGAGAATTCCTCATTGAGTTCTTGATAAGCCGATTCCCGTTGGGCTGAAAATTGTTTAACGAAATTCTGGTATACAGGTCTGTCGCTGATATGCGGCAGAGCGTAGGTGTAAGATTCATACCATTTTTTTCCGAGTGATAAAGTGTCTTTGGCTGTGGAAGTGCTGGCGAAGTTTTCTAATTGTTCACCTAAATACGAACTGAGAGCCGGGTCTGCCTTACTCCAAAATCCTTCGAAAAATTCCTCTGAGAATTGAGGAGTGATTTTCCGAAACAGCTCACCGTTGAGAAGTATAGCTAAGTTTTGCAGAGCCTTTGTATCGGAGGTTCTTAGTTGGCTGATGATTGTATCAAGTTCGCTATGAATTGCGTCATTTACCTTGGCGTAAATGACCGATACCATTCGGTCTGCGGCTTCCGTTTGTTCTTTTGGCCACAGGGCATTCGCGAGAGTAGCTCGTTGTGTTTCGTAGGCTTCTGTAGTGGCTAAATTGGATTTCGCAGCAACCGTTTGCGTTGTCGCATCTTGCCAATTTGCCAGAATGTCGAGTGCCATGGCAGCTGAGGCAGCGTCGAATCGCCCGAATCCGCGAATGTCTTTGAAAGCACCGCTTAGGCTTGTCGCTACCCGCGAATGATAGAGAGGAGTATTGGGGACGAGGCAA
Source organism: Puniceicoccaceae bacterium K14 (assembly GCA_022538095.1). GTDB lineage: Bacteria > Verrucomicrobiota > Verrucomicrobiia > Opitutales > Opitutaceae > JAKYXN01. Next base: position 38,899 of record JAKYXN010000018.1, read on the forward strand.
CGTAGTTGAAAAGTCTGTGCGACTTTCATGGCTTGCTGTTTATTGAAGTCGCGAAAAGGCTTATCGAAATGGGGCACGAAATAGTCGTCTCGAAAGAGATTGGCTACTCGGGTCAAACCGACGAATTCTTGATGCGTGTCTCCGTTTGTTTGGACTTCATCGGTCCAATTTAGAATGTGTTCAGGGCAGCCGTTTTTTTGTTTTGGTATTGAGATTCCTGAGTCCTCTGGAATTTCTCCTCGTTGGATTGCGGCAAGCGTTTGAGAGAGCTCTTGGATCTCCAGTTGAATTTCTTGGGCACGCTCGTAGTTTCGGGCTTGCATTTCTTTTGCCATATCTTGCTGAAGCTCGCGGATTTTTGGCAGGTATTGTTGTACGGCTTTTTGTATCGCTTGCTGGGTTTGCTGAGCGGCTTTTTGAGCCTGGCGTTGCTGCTGTTGGGCTTGAATTATATTGATAGGATTGGCTATAGCTGGTCGTGCGTTCGGATTGCCGCTTAGTCCTGCTAGCTTTTTAAGAGTTGGATCGACTGAGTTTCCACGTGACAGGACATAGGGAAGGGCGTTTTTCGCTGCCATGCCTGTATGGAAAAGGGCGAGTGATTTTCCTTTGGGATCGATTATGCCGACTTGCCCATTGTGGAAATTGATTCGATTCCCGGTTTTAAAATAGAGGTGGAGAATGTCTATTTCTGGGAAATAGATGATTTGTACTGGGCGGTTGTCTGCGTACCCTTTGTGATTTCTCTGGCCGGGGACTGTGAAAATCATTTCGCCCGTTAGTATTTGAGTTTCAAGTTCGCCTAGAGCCATAGTCAGATGGCGGGGAAGTTGAGGCATCTCGCTTTGGGGAGCTGGATTGAGACTGAGCGTTACTTCGCGCAACTGTCCTCGATTGTTGGATTTGTCTAGTCCGGTCCAATCTCCACTGAGGGTTTGAGCGGCTACTAAACTAAACTGTGGAGTTAAGAGGGAAATAAATAGAAAAAGTATCCGCAGCATGTGCTTGGGTTTAGGTGAGTTTAGCATAGTTGATTCCAAGTTTAAATGTGATTTATCCATTGTTTGATGGCTGCTAGTTCTACTTCGTTCGCTGGACGATTTAGCTTACCTCTGGCTTGAAGGATCTTTTTAGATGAGGGAGCAACTTCGATTGTTATAGTGCGGACATTGTTTTTCTTAAGTGAGAAAATAGCGGAATAGCCATTTTGACAACGATAGGAATAAGTAGATACGCAGTGACGCATTGTTCGTCCTTCCTCTGCTAGGGCTGCGGATGATGTTAGTTCTGTGATATTCCAGTTGTTTTTGTATTCGTCAGTGAATTGCTTGTTCCAATCTTGGCCTTTCCATCGCGAAACGGGGGAGTGTTGGTTCAAACTATCAAAGTAGGCATCGGTTCGTAGTCTGCAGGCAGCTACGCTGCGGTTTTTCCATGTAAATCGTTGATTGTTTGCGGCTCGATCATTTTCTGTTTTTTCATGAATGGCCCATTGTAGGATGTCATGGCTGTCGTCATCTGTGAGCTGCTCTTCGTGTTTTACTAGCCAACGAAGTGTTTCTTCCCAAAAGGAACGATTTAGGTATCGCGGATCGGTTGGGTCGAAATTGAAATAGGCAAATTGAGCCAAGCGTCGGTAGGCGGTCATCGTGCCTCCCAGTCGTTTTACTTCTGCTAGCATGGCTGCGTCTTCTGGCGAGAAATGATCTGGAGTTTCTACGAGATGACGTTGCAAGTTTTTGGGTACGGCCCAATCAAAATGCTTAGAGGCTCGTTTCAGGCTGCCGCCTTGTCCTATGAGTATGAACCAAATAAGCCACTTGAGGTGGACTTCGCTTATTGAACTGGCTTCCAACCAGGCCGGAAAGAGAAAACCGGGAGTTTCGTGTTCGATAAAAAGAAAACTCAACAACTCGAAAATGGACTGATCTTGGGGAGAATCTAGTGGATCGCGTAGCCAAAATGGACTGAAGAGTAGAATCATTCGAGCGAGCTGAGGACTGCCTGTTTCGATGCATTTTTGCGAAATTTTGCGAGGGCGACGGCTATCTTGAGTTACGAGTTCGATCGCGTTTTGTATAGGAGTTGGGGATTGGCTAACTGACATTAATTGATTGATGTGCTTAACCAGTCGCTCTTCTATGCTATCTGAATTTTTATTGGGAGTCCACGTTTGGGACAAGTCGACTTTATGGAGAGAGGCTTTTACGGCATCAAGTTCTGTTTGCCAGGTGGTCGGTTGTAAGAGTGAATCGATTATTTGCCGAAAAGAGAACTCAGACCTATCTTCTTCATCTGCGTACCCAACACTCTCTTGGTAGCAGGTTTCACAGCAATAGTCAGCGATCTCATAAGGCCAGATGCCTAAGTCTGCTGGATCGGTATCATTTTCAGAATGAGAGAATTCACTCGAAAGAGACTTTGCAGTATCTCGCGCACGTAGGAAGCGGCGACGTAGCTCGAACCTTCCTAGTGGGCGGTGCCAGTTGTAGACTTTTTTTCCGTATCGTCGCTGTTTCATCGTGAGTTGGATGGACTGAAGGGGGAGAGTTGCTCTTTCCCGCACGGTTCGACGATTAAGAAAATTGATTATTCATTTTCTCAAAAGATTTTTTTTCGAGCTTAGCTGGCGCTTTTTAAAACGGAAGCGATTCAGGCCCAGTCGCACAAGTTTTCAATATGAGATGCTGAGCCGTCCTGTACCCAGCTGTCGAGTTGAGCTTGGTCTTTGAGTTGTTGTCCGCGGTGCCGTGGGACGATTGCGAAACCGGCGTCTATGTCTGGGAGACTGGTCATGTCTCCCCACAGTTTTTCGAATTGGCTGACGGGAAACACGTCCTCTTGCCCTTCTCCCCAGCGTTTTTTGACATCTTTGAGGGTGATGATGGTTGGCATGCGGAGGGCAACTGTTCGAATTGCTTCCTCTACTTTGTTGGGGTCGTTTAGATCCTCTTTGCTGAGCTTAAAGAAGGCGAGGAGCTTTGAGAGGCTGATCCAGCTGGTATTGGTGTTGTAGAAGGTGAGTTCAAATTCGTCTTGTTCGCGTGGCAGAGCCATGCCCTCTACCAAGCGAATGCGTCCATCAATGGTCGCGAGTCCACCTCCACGATCCTCGGAACGCTTCGAGATGACTTCGAAGGAAAGATGATTATTTGATTGGATATGCCAACCGAGTAGAGCGGGGTCAACAGATGCTCCAAGAGTGTCGATGTTGTGAGCAAGTATGTACTCGATGCTGGGGTGCTTTTCGAGAAGCTTTAAAAGCGTGCCATTTTTTAAGAGGTTTGGGATCTCGTACCAGTGACCTACTGGGTGTAGGCATTGGGAAGGGAGGTTGTCTCGATAGTCGGCAGTTTCACCGCTTTGCTTGGCCCAGTTTAGCAATGCTGAGCGAAGGCTGTCCTGCATCTTCTGCTTTTGTTCGTCTAGCTTTTGTTGGGCGATTTCTTCCCACGCAAATCGAAGGTCGCGCTCGGTCGGAATCATTCTCAAACCGATTGAACGGCCGGGTGACAGAAATGCAGTCTCTTCATATTGTTTGCCGTAGCGATTTTTCAAAAATGTTTCGATAGGGCTATGAGTGAGATAACTGGTAGTGAATACATGTGGAATCTCTGTTTTGTAGGTAAGGGCTGTCTTGCGAGACTTGGCTAAGTGGATATCGATGAAGTTTCGGTGTTTGCCATCGAGTCGTGCAAAGGAATGGAGGGATTTCACAACTCCAGCTCCTTGTGTCCACCTACTTCCAACACCTGCTGCAAAAGTAATTGCTGCTACTTTGCCGTCACGGAGAGCTTGCTCTCCTAGTTTTTCGAGCTTACTTGTATCAGATGTTTGGACATTGAAAAGTTCCGACTTATCTACGTCTTCGATCGTGGTGCTGGTAGGAAGACGGTTCATCGCCATTCCAATACGACCAGCTCGTATATCTGTGCGGATTTGTTCGTGTTGTTCTGGATCAAACCCATTGTTGGATAAAAGTGTATCCAAGTTGTGAGACTTTTCTTCTTCCTTGGTGACCTCCGGTAAGAGGCGTTGGATGACGTTGCTCAGAGACGATTCGAATCCTCGTTTTTCGCTTTGCGAAGCGAGGGAGAATTGCTGAAGATCGGAGCGTTGAGCGTCGGTCAAGTTTCGCGGATCTGCTCTTAGGGCTGATGGAATCGTTTGGTGGTAAAACTCGCTTGGTAGGAGAGAGTCTTCGCCCTCGAGCATTGTGCCAAACGTTCCATTTTCGTTTATCTTGAAATCATAAACGACAGGGTTCATTGCGAACGGGAGCGATGCTTCAAATTCGCGTTTTCGCTTGAGCATGTTCTCCGCTAGAAATGCTTGGCCCTCTGCTTTGCGTTCTGGAGCGAATATAAAGCCCATGCCACCCCCGGACATGCCTCCAAGCATCCAGAATCCCCAGAAATCTTGGCCAAAGTTTTCCTTAACGTCCGCAATAAGCGTTTCTGTGTAAATATTCGATACCCAAGGGATGATGTCGTGAAGTGGGCCAAAGAAATTTTCTGTGAGCGATTTGCCAAGGCCTTTGATGTCTCCGGCTCTTAATTGTTCGACGATTTTGTCAATTGTATCGAGTGATTGATGACGTGCTTTCCATTCCTTTGATCCACGAACGAGGTATTTTTCGGTAACCATTTCCAGAATCGGACCGACGTTTTGGGCCATGCCTCCGTGGACAAGCACCAGACTGTCTTGCAGTTTTTGGCGAGCATTCGCGTCGATAGTTTGGTGATCCAGAATCGTATGGCGCGGCAGTAAGCGGCCACGACTGGCACCATATTCTGAATCTCCTTTTTTAACCTCTTCGCCTTCGATGAGTTTGATTCCTGGCCAGACACCACCGGAGTCTTGCCAACCTCCACCAGAGCCACCGAGCCATTCACCGAGGATTGCTCGAGCGGCGACTATACGGCGTTCAATCTCTTGGAGGGAACCGGTTAGCGCCTGTGTTTGGCCGGTTGCACGCATGCAGAGGGAGATAAGAGCCCCTAACAAGTTAGTGGATACAGCGAGTCGGGACCCTTTTGGGATGCGATTAACATTGGAGACGATCTCGATGCCTTTGCCTTGGCCGATTACGTTTTCAAATACAGATGCCAATGAAAGTCCTGATCCCTCTAAGCCCGGTGGAATAATCCCAGCGGAAATGACGGCCGCTTTGAGGAGACCTAGGTAATCTCGTGCGAAATCGAATACGTCGTCGACGCTGGTGAGCTCAGCAGATGCCCCGAGGTCTACGCTGGTAAGGCGGAGGATGGGTTCTTCAATTATGCGGAAGTATGCTTCGACAGGCGGTTTTGTTTCTGGGTCACGCCCATGCACACCTAGGTCGACGGATACGTTGATCACTCTCGCTCCATCAGGAAAATCCATTCCGAGAAAAAAGATATCGGACCATGCGCAGTGGGTGAGGTCCATGCGAACGGCGGTTTGTTCTCGGAGAATTGGGTAAACGTTTTGCGATCCGCTTTTAACGAGAAGTTCTTGGCGTATTTTGAGCGGGTGGTCCAGGCTGTGTCCCATGCGAAATATCCAAGTATTGCCGGAAGTGGAACGGACTGTTTTGCGAACTTGGTCTGCGAGTGTCTGGAAGGCTAGCTGATGATAGGCTTCAGCTAAAGACGAAGAAAGGGTATCATTGGGACCGTTCTCTTTGAGCTCGTCGAGCATGATAGCGATAGCTTCTTCAAAGCGACGTTCCAAAAGGAACTCGTGGGCTTTGAAGGAGAGTTTCCCTTGGTCCGGAAAACCGTGGCGGCATGGCAACTGATAGCGATGGATCGCGTTGAGAAAGAACAGAGCTCGTACTTTGTGATAGAGGCTATCTTCTTTTCGGCGAAATTGGTCGAGGGCGTTGGCTTCCTGTAGAAGTTGTTCGACGCTCAGTGTGGAGCAAGCTTCAGCGAGTGAGGTGTTGCGAATTTTCTCTTCTTGGCTCGAGATGATTTGGACAAGGGACATAGTTGGAGTCTTTTAGCTAATGTGGGTGGCTCAATATTTCGCCGATTAGTGGCGGCTATCGTGTTGCGAGCATTTCGACGAGTCCACTCATCACGCGATCGCGGTCTTTGCCCGAGAACGCTAGAGCCAGTTGGCTGAATAGGAGGCCGTAGTCTGAGCCGATGTCGTAGCGATGTCCTTCGATTTCGTAGGCTAGCAATTTTTCGTTTTTGCTGAGCTTATTGAGAGCGGTTGAAAGGTAATTCGCTTCCTTGCCATCGAGTTGAGTTGTTTCTTCTAGTATTTTAAAAATGGAAGGTTTCAAAATATGAATACCGAAAAAGCAAAGGTAGAACCCAGCTCTCAAGCCAGGGACCGAGAGTTTGAGTTCAGCTTCAGTGGGAGTCGGTTTTTCTAAAACAGCATCGACTTCATACAGTCGGTCGGATCCTCTAAGAAGCTGACCTCCTATGGCACCGAAGGAAGTCAGATGTTTCTCACGAGTAGCTTGAACAGCTGAGACCGAAGCATCGTTTTCGATTGCTATTTGGGCGAGTTGCTTCGCGCAGCGAAGGGAGCCTTCTGCGATACAAAGGTGGTCGCCGACAAAATGGAGGAAGGTGTCATTTCCGACAAATTCCCTACCGAGTAGAATTGCTTGAGCGTAACCTTCTGGCTTGGGTTGTTCGATGAAGCGCAGGCGGTCAGAATAGGAACCAGCCGCTTGAGAGTAAGCCTCTTGGTCTCCTGGGCAAACGATTAAGCCAATTTCATTGATGTCGGCTGCAGCTGCTTCTTGAAGCACGATCTCGAGGGCGGCTTTTTTCGTACCATCCTGATCGATTAGAGTTTGAAGCGGAAGGGTGCGTTGCTGCGGGTCTGCGGCTGTTATGAGGGCTTTGTTGATCTTCATTTCAAATCGTTTTGTTTGTGGCTATTACAAGAGTTTTGCTTGGAGAATTGGGAGATTGTCCGAAATTAGCTATAACGGGTCGGTTGTGAGGTTGTGAGGTTTGCTTAGCCTGTAAATCGTTAATTTATAAGACTCCTTCATCGGTAAAGGAGTAGAGTTAAGTGAGGGAATTCGAATATATATGACTTTCGAGCAACTCGAACAAAGGTTGTTTAGGTGAAAGCAGTAGACTTGTTGTGTGTGGCCGTGGGATTGGGTATCTGGCGATGGTTTTTATTGGGCTGTATTGTTGGCTGAATTTGTAGCTCTAATGAGCTAAGAATAAATCAGGTTAACTGTGTAATTGGATTAAATTCTATGCTTCTTGCTAGTTCGGTACCCCTGCGATTGGGTTCGAGACAACCCCCTTCCAATTTTTCTTAGAATACCCTATGCTTTATTCAAAATTTGATGCACTCCGCACTCTCGATTTAGTGTGGAAAGGAGTGCTTTGTTTTCTGTGCCTAACGGCTTGCTCTTGGCTGCAGGCAGCTGAAATCGTGTGGGAGACGCCTCAAGATATTACCGGCACATTGGTTGACTTTGATGTGGAAGGTGAGCTTGTCGAAGCTTGGAATGGTGGTGGCTCTTTTTTGACGATTGGCTCTGGCTCCTTGGATATTCCATTCGAACCCGGTCCAGATTTGGCCAATGGTGGATTCGATAACGCTGATCCTCAAAATAGGAATGAGGACCAGGATTACGAAACCTTGCTCGGAACTATGACCTGGGCTTCATCCAATGAGAGTTTGTCGTTTACTGGATTAACGAGTGGAGGTTTCTACAGGGTGCAGTTATGGATTGCTGACACTCGGACTCGGTCGAGCCATCGTCAAAAAACCTATGATTCAGGAGAGGGCACGCAATCGGTCGTTTTGGACAGCGGGCCACCATCGCAATTTGTAATCGGTAACTTTGTTGCAGATGGATCGACTCAGGAAATTCGCTTTGTCGGAACCAGTGGAGCAACGCACCCTCAATACAATGCACTGATGCTGCGAGAGATTGGTCCGCCCGTACCGGATATTGAAGAGCTAAGCATAACGTTCGGAGCGATAAAGTCGGATAAAGGGGTTCTGATTTTTAGCGGTGAGAGCGCACGTTTGACTTGGACGGTAACCAACTCGGATTCGGTTGTTCTCCAGCCCGGTTCGATCGCCTTATCAGAAAGTGGAACACGAGATTTAAGCCCAAGCGAAACGCAAACCTATCGCTTAGTAGCGACTAACAGTGACGGCGTGGAAGAACGTACGTTTACTATTTATGTCGACGAGCAGGAAGAGCCACTGGTTTTGAATGAAATCCAAAGTTCAAACGATCGAGGTGTCACCGACGAGGATGGGGACGAGGAAGATTGGATTGAATTGCGAAACCCGAATTCCTTTGCTTTGAGCTTGGGGGGCTATGAGTTAAGTGATGATGAGGATTTGGTCGAGACATGGTCACTTCCAAATTCGGCGATTATCCCAGCAGGTGGCTACTTATTAGTTTTCGCTTCCGAGAAAGACAGGACCGGAGACGAATTACATACAAATTTTAAGCTGTCATCGGATGGTGAATACTTGGCTCTCTTAAAAGAAGAGGTGGTTGTTTCGCAATTGCCGGAAAATCACCCGGAGGAGAGTGTGTTTCCGGCAATAAAGACAGACTTTAGCTATGGCGTAAACTCGGATGGCTTGCTTCGTTTCTTTGCCAATCCAACTCCTGGGGAAGAAAATAGCGAAGGCTACTTAGGATTTGTTGAGGAGGTTGAGTTTAGTGTGGAGCGCGGCATTTACGAGAATAGCCAAAGTGTATCCTTGTCTTGCGAAACTGAGGGTGCCCAGATTCGTTATACTCAAGATGGCACTTTTCCTAGTTTAAGTAATGGGATCTTGTATTCGGCGCCGATCGATGTTGATGAAACGATGGTAGTGCGAGCGGTTGCAGTTTTGAATGAGTACGCAGACTCGGAAATTAGTTCTCATACTTACATTATCCCAAGCGACGTCATCGCGTCGGATGTGATGGATACGTCTATTACTGAATCAAATGAATACGGGCCTCTCATGGAGGACGGACTTCTCTCGTTGCCATCGCTTTCCTTGAGTATTCCAGAGTTAGATTCGGTTGATAATAGCACGGAGCAGCTGACTTCGGTTGAATTTCTACCCAACGACGGAGAAGAAGGGTTTCAAGTGGATGCTGGAGTATCTCATTTTGGAGGGTATTTTACTGATTTTGATAAAAAGAGTTTTAGATTGTATTTCAGGAAAGACTATGGACCTGGAAAATTAGGGTATCCACTTTTTGATGGGTTCGAGAACGGAATGCCGGTTGTCGATGAATTTGATGCGCTCGATTTACGTAGTGGTTCTCATGATATGGAAATGCGTGGAGCCTATCTTTCGAATCGATTTACGGATGATTCCATGCTTGAAATGGGACATTTTAATCCACACGGGCGATTTGTTCACTTGTACATAAACGGAGTTTATTGGGGGCAGTATCACCTTCGAGAGCGTTGGGCCGCGGCGATGGCGGCGGAATACTTTGGTGGAGATAAGGACGATTACGAAGCGATCAACGGTAATGCGAATAATGGAAATGATACTCCTGGCGGCTGGTCTCCAGGTGTAGCCTATGATGGGGATGGTAGTAGTTGGGAATATATCAAAAGTTTGGCGGAGGGAAGTACTCCATGGGAAGACTTGCCGGCACGAGTAGATTTGGATGCGTATATCGATTATGTGCTGCTTTATGCGACAGGGTCGTGTGAAAATGAATATCGAAATATTAGCCAACCGGTTGACGGGGGAGTCGGATTGCAGATTTATCTAAATGATGCAGATGGCTATTTGAGGTCAATCAACGGCAGTCGTGCAGACAATCCTGGTCCCGGTAATATTATGGGTGCGCTAATGAGCCAAGCTCACCCCGAATTTATGATGTATTTGGCGGATAGAATTCAGATGCACTATTTTCAAGGAGGTGCGCTCTCGCCCAATCGAATGGTTGCACGGCTCCAGAAACACATTGATGCAACAGAATTGAGCTTTTTGGCGGAGTCCGCTCGTTGGGGATATCGCACGCCAGAGTCTTGGCGAAGCTATCAGGATAACCTTCTAGAAAACGATTTGCCCTCACGTGCTGGAACGATGATCTCCGCTTATCGATCTGCAGGATTATATCCAAGTATTGATGCTCCATCGATGAATCAATTTGGGGGCAATGTTGATGCTGGGTTTGAATTAAAAATTACAAACCCTTTGGGCGGAACTACCTATTTTACAATCAATGGCGAAGATCCTCGTTTGACGGGTGGAGCGGTGAATTCGAAAGCAACCGCCCTTGTAGAGGATGCTACTGGAAATGTTTTGGTTTCAAAAGGCTCCGATTGGAGGTATTTGGACGATGGTTCTAATCAAGGGACTGCTTGGCGTGGGAGTTTTTTCAATGATAGTAGTTGGTCTGTTGGTACAGCTGAACTGGGCTACGGGGACGGTGATGAGAATACGACAGTTTCCTATGGATCGAACTCAAACAACAAACATATAACTACTTACTTTAGAAAGACTATCGAGGTTGAAAATGTCTCCAGTCTTTCAGGCTTAACGCTCGAATTGATGAGAGATGACGGGGCGGTGGTATACATCAATGGGGTCGAGATAATGAGAAGCAATATGCCTGGAGGGACCGTTACAAGTAGTACTCTCGCTTCGTCTGCAGCTAGCGGCGGTGGGGAATCGACATTCATTGCAGTCGAGTTGGATGCGAGTATGTTGGATGAAGGCAACAACGTAATCGCAGTAGAAGTACACCAAAGTTCTGTAACGAGTTCCGATGTGAGTTTTGATTTAAAGTTGAGTGGCCAGTCAGAATCAGATGTGGAACCTGCTTACATCGTAGGAGAGGGAAGTACTATTGTCCAAGCAAGAACACTACGCGATGGAGAATGGAGTGCTTTGCGAAGTGTTGTTTTTAGCACAGCAAAGGAAACAACAGGTCCAGTAGCGGGAGATCTTGTCGTTACGGAAATTCATTACCATCCTTTGGATCCAACTGAAGACGAACTTTTGGACGCTCCTGATTTGGATGACGGCGATTTCGAATTTTTGGAGCTGCTCAATGTTAGCTCGAAGCAATTGATCTTAGATGGCGTAGCATTTACGACCGGGGTAGAGTTTGTATTTCCAATAGATAGTAGAATGCAGCCTGGTGAGAGGATTGTGTTGTGTCGTAATCTGGAGACATTTCCTTTGCGTTATTCAGAGTCGCCATTTGGTGAGTATGGGGGTGCCCTTAGCAACAGTGGAGAGACATTGGTATTGGTTGATGCTGAAGGGAACGTTTTGTTGGATTTGAATTATGGTGACAGCTCTGTTGGAGGGTGGCCGATTGAGGCAGATGGCGACGGACGGAGTTTGGTGTTGATAGATGCTTTCGAAGGAAGTGACCAAAACGATCCCGCGTCGTGGAGCGCGAGCGTTTCGATTCATGGGTCACCGGGAATTGGAGACGGAGCGGAGAGTAATCTTTACGTCGATGAAGACGGAGATGGCTTTCCTCGGATTTTGGAAGCTCTGCTGCTGAGTTCTGACAAAGATGCTGCGGATTTGCCGCAAGTTGAACAGTTTGTCGCTGAGCATGAAGACGGGAACGATTACCTATATTTAAGCTTCGTTCGCAGCCTTTCTATCAATGCAAATCTCTTAGTCCAAGGGTCTCGTGATTTGATCGATTGGAATGCGCAAGGAGTGGAAGTAAGTCGAACTCAAAACGTTGATGATCGTGAATCCCTAATGTATCGAATACCCCTAGAGCTACGCAATGAAACAGACACGGTATTCGTGCGAATCATGGTCGTGGAAGAGTAAGTGCTTAATGATACGAATTCTGGAAAACTATGAGGAAGGGGGGATCGGAGTTAAGTGTAGTGCACGCAAGTACATGAGATCCTCATCAGGTATTCCTTCGCTGAAAATTTCGAGCAATTGTTGACCTTTTGAAATCTCTATCTGTCCGATCTTTTGCTTTGCGAAGGTGGCATTCTTAGCGGTTCCGGTACTTTCCGTCATAGCCGTTAGTTTGTTCCCGCTAATCGTAACGCTGTATTGGTTCAAGGGGGCGCCTTCCTTTAGTGAGTATTCAGCTTCCACTGCATAGGTCCCCGATTCCTGGAGGTAAACGGGCCATGTGAGTTTTTGCTTCTCAGTTTCCCAACCACGGACCGCGTTAGTCCGGATTTTACCTTGGCCAAACCTGAATTCGTCACCAATCACAATTGCGTCAAATGTACGGAGTACATTGGGTTGCTTTGCTGAAATGAACTAAAGTTCTTTAAAGGTCGTGAATGTGAGGCAGGCTCGTGTTACCGATGGGACTGGTTCATTTATAAGAGCGTTTGGGTTGCTATTCGAATTACTCAGAGCAAACTCGTGGTCCTGAGAAGTGGCGGGTGATGATGAATAAGGAGCAATGTGCTCCAACAATACTTTTCATAGTAGGAAAATAGGGGTGAAAATTGAAAATCCCAATGTAGAGCCCACTCAGAGAGTGTTATTAGGCTTTGGGAAATCTTATTATTCGAAGGTATTATCTTGCCTCTTGTAATGGCCAGCGTGAGACTCCGCACTCAGTTGCGGAAGATCTTTTTATTACGGAAATTCATTACCATCCTTTGGATCAGACTGAAGACGAACTTTCGGACGCTCCTGATTTGAATGATGGAGACTTTGAATTTTTGGAGCTGCTCAATGTTAGCTCGAAGCAATTGATCTTAGATGCCGTCGCATTTACGACCGGGGTTGAGTTTGTGTTTCCAATAGATAGTAGAATGCAGCCTGGTGGGAGGATTGTGTTGTGTCGTAATCTGGAGACATTTCCTTTGCGTTATTCAGAGTCGCCGTTTGGTGAGTATGGGGGTGTCCTTATCAACAGTGGAGAGGCATTGGTATTGGTTGATGCTGAAGGGAACGTTTTGTTGGATCTGAGTTATGGAGACAGCTATGTTGGAGGGTGGGGTGATTGAGGCAGATGGCGACGGACGGAGTTTGGTGTTGATAGATGCTTTCGAAGGAAGTGAGCTAAACGATCCCGCGTCGTGGAGCGTGAGCGTTTCGATTCATGGGTCACCGGGAATTGGAGACGGAGCGAAGAGTAATTCTTACGTCGATGAAGACGGAGGTGGTTTTGCTCGAATTGTGGAAGATCTGTTGATGAGTTCAGACGTCGATGCTTCAAGTTTGCCTGAGATTGAGCAATTCCTAGTTGAGCATGATAATGGTAAGGAGTATCTCCATATAGCACTTACTCAAAGCTTGTCTGCTTCGGGAGATCTTGGTGTAAAACCTTCTGGTGGCTTGCTAGATTGGAAGGCTGCGGTTATCGAATTTGGTCGAACGCAGAATGGAGAAATTAGCGAAACCAAAGAGTATTGGGTATCTCAAGAGATTCACGATGAGAGCGATTTAGTGTTTGCCCGTCTATTTGTCATTATGGAATAGTTAGTGTGTGTTCGCTTCTTGCCCTAACCAATCTTCAGGGCAAAGGGGGTGGATATTTAATCTCGAGAAAATTCATATTTGTAATTTTTAATTGTATACGAAAGTCAGATGCGATTTAATCTGGGTGTGACGATTACCAGCGCAAATACGTTGCATGATGTGTTTAGATGTAACTCTGAAATTTGTATGTATTACTTGGCGCTCTGTTGGACTACTACCAGAAGGTGTCCGTAATTACGTCTAGCATAGAGTTCTTTTTTGTATCGAGGGCTGTTCATTTGTAAAATTAGATAAGGCGAGCGGGCGTTGTAGATGTTGTATTACAGTGTAAATAATTTTTGCGTTGAGGGTGACTGTTAGGTTTATCTCAATTTCTCCTTGAGTAAAAATTGGGAATTGGAGCATCAGATGCTCGATTTAGCATCGACCTGACGGCAGTTCCTACTCGCACAACCTCAAATACCCTCAAAAATATAAACCCCAATAATTTTCTGACTGGCGAGAGCTCTCGCTAGAAATATCATCCGCTGCGAAATTGGTTGCAGCGTTTTTGCTCTTGATGAGTGCCGCGGCTTTGGTCTCTACCATAAGTGGTGGTTAACTTTTTGAGTCTCTAATACCCCACTTCGATGATGCAATTTCAATGTCAAGCTGACTATTGTTGTCTGCATCGTTGAGTTGGACAATATTAACATTAATATGTATCCAAATTACAATGATTAGGTAAATTGGGTAGATATAACATTCTTCACTTTGTGTGGAGGGCACGCCTGTGGCTTTGGTTACGTGATCATAAACCGGCAGCGTAAAATCAAACAAGCAAATGATCGAATGCGATCACACGATAACTGGTATATAATAAAGGAAAGATAAATTATGAAAAGAATCTTAATTAGATTATTTGTAGTAGTCCAATTATTGGGACTCGGAAGCCTGTTAAATGCTCAGACTTACATCACTCACGATTTTAATGATGGGAATTTCACCCCTTATGAAGTTAATAAAGCAGACCAAGAGGCTCGAGTTAACATTGTAAATAGTGCCGTTGAAACCCACTGGGACGAAACTCTTTACAATGGTACTAACTCAGGTAGGAAGGCGCAATTTAGGCCCATCAATGACATCATCTTCACTCAACACATATGGATGGGTCTAAGGATTAAGATCCATAGCGACTATATGCAGAACAATACGAATACAAATGCAGGGTTGATGCAGATTTGGGGATATAATGGTTCTTCTGGAGCTGCAAATCACATGTGCATGCTTAAGTTTGATGGACGCAATGGCGGTGCACTGGTTTGGCAGCACCGATACAATAGTGTTGCCAATAAGACGCACTATCTTGTGGAAGGTAATTTTCCACGAGACCAGTTTGTTGATGTGGTCGTTCACGTAAAACTGGCTGAATACAATAAAGGTACGGTTCAAGTCTGGGTGGATGATGTATTAAAACTGAACAAAACCAACCAAACCATAGGATGGGGAGACATGAATTCAAGCGGTATGATTAACGGAACGTATTGTTTTGGAACTTCAATTGGGCAGTATAACTTTTTCGTTAACGCGGGGTATGATGATGCGTATGACGGTGATGACCATTGGTTTGACGGACATTTAGCGGGCGAAACAAGAACTGTTACCTATGATAATGTTTCCCTTTATAATGGAGCGAATGGTTATGACCTTGTGGATCCCACTAGTAATAATGGCGGGGGGACGAATGTTGCCTTAGGTGGAACTGTGACGCAAAGCTCTACTGCCTACTCAGGCGTTGCCAGTCGTGCGATCGATGGTGACACCAATGGCGCGTGGAGTGATGGTTCTGTGACGCATACGGCTAACGAAGCACAGCCTTGGTTAAAGGTGGACCTTGGGTCTTCACACGACATTGATGAGATCGTTGTTTGGGGGCGTACGGATAGTTGCTGTGCTAATCGGTTAAGCAACTACGATGTTTCGATTCTCGACAGCGGAAACAACGTGGTATGGTCTAACTACCAAAGCGGTACTCCTTCTCCATCTGTATCCATAGACGCCAATGGCGCGACAGGACGTTACGTATTGATCGAGCTCAACGGAACGAATCCATTGAGCGTGGCTGAATTAGAAGTGTTTGGCGAGCAGTCTTCCGGTAGTCCAATTACCAATTTGGCTGAGAATCAACCTGTTACAGTATCGGGTGAACAGTCCGGAAATCCTGGATCGAACGCAGTCGACGACGACACGAACACGCGTTGGTCTGTGTCTGGTTTTCCGCAATGGTTGGAAGTGGATTTGGGGTCAGTGAAGAGTATCAGCAAGACCGAGCTCGTTTGTTTTTCGGATCGCGCGTATCAGTTTATCGTTGAGTCGAAGACTAGCTCAGGCGGATCATACACGCAGATTGTAGACCGTAGCAGCAACACCACAAGTGGTACTGAAGCGTCTCCAATAACCGATACCTTTTCGGCGACGGACGCTCGCTACGTTCGAATCACCGTGCAAGGGGCCAGTGGATACTCTGGTTCCTGGGTTAGCCAGTTGGAATTCCGTGTATTCGGAAACTAGGAACGAGTAGTTTTTACTCTTATTTACTTGATGTAGCCCTGCCTTTTTGGAGGTGGGGCTTTTTGTTTTTAATCGCTAGTTGAACACCGATAAGTGCTGCATCGAGATTCGCCGCTTTTTGCCATAATTACAAACTGCAGTTTTTGATCCATAGGTGTAACTTTATTCTAGGGCATAAGGGCATTAAAGTCTTACCTGTGTCTCTGGTATAGCTGTTACCGATGTCCGAGATTGGTAGTGATCCCGATCTTTAAAATTAAAGATGAGGCCCTTCAGGTCCACTTCGTTTACTCAAACTCTCACTACGCTATACACACAGTTTGCCCACTTTGCGAGCCTTCGAAAGATCGGGTTAATGACGGATTAGATTGTGCTTAGTGGAATTACGTTGACGCAGATCACTGCTCCGAAAAAATAGAAAGATCTCATTTTACGAATGTAACGACGCCTCTCAACAGCCCCCACAATGCTATCAATAAGGAGATTTAATTAATATTAGAGATCAAAGATAATTACCCAATTGGCCCACGACTGATTGCAGACGGGTTATCATAAACGTATCCGATCTTCGACTATACGAGCAACACAGTATACCTCTCAATTTTTGCGACGAATCAAACATATGAAGTACCTCAAGTATATTTCCTTTCTAGTTCTATCGGCTCTCATTCTTCCCATCAACTACGCGACACCGGTTGATTTATCTTCGATTGACCCAGGTGAGTATGATTCCACTTGGTACAATCGAAAACCGATAAGGCTCATCCAAACAAACCTCAGAGAGATTGATGCGGCCATGAACATCGATGCCTATGTCGAAGAGCTCGTTGATACCTCTGTCAATGCCGTGTTGTTCAATGTAGGCGGCATCAGGGCTTCGTATCCCACCGAATACCCATTTCATTACCTAAACCCATATTCCCAAGGCGATTTGGTTGGCGAAGTCATCGAAAAACTCCACGAGAACGGGATCAAGTTCATTGCCCGCTTCGACATGAGCAAAGTCAATGAGTCGATTGCTACACAACATCCAGAGTGGCTCTACGTCGGCACCGATGGAAAGAACGTTAATTACAATGGGGAGGTGCATACGTGCTTCACGGGAGAATACCAACAAGAGCACGCATTTAAGATTCTAGAGGAAGCGATTTCGGCTTATCCATTCGACGGTGTTTTCTTCAATAGCAGAGGGTTTCAAACGAGCGATTACAATCAGGTTGAACACGGGCTTTGCCAGTGCAATAATTGTGCGACGAGTTTCAAACAGGCCACTGGCTTGAAACTTCCAATACATCCGGATGTAACCGACTCGACCTACTTGGTGTACCGAGGTTGGCAGAGGAGCGTGAGGGCGGCATACACTGAGAGAGTCAAAACACTCTTCAAGACTCTTGACCCCGAACTTGTGTATATGAACGCACAGGGCCCACTTAGGCGCAGTGAGTCAGGAACGCCGTTTACCTCGGCAGACTATTGGACCTACAGCGCGACGGAAAATACGAAACGAATCCTAGATTCAAACACCGCTCAAATGCCGGCTGATAATTTCAATTACCACATGGGCATGGACTATCGTCATATCGCGACGTCTCCTAACATTGCCAGAGTCTACCTTGCGCAACAT
Source organism: Puniceicoccaceae bacterium K14 (assembly GCA_022538095.1). Classification (GTDB taxonomy): domain Bacteria; phylum Verrucomicrobiota; class Verrucomicrobiia; order Opitutales; family Opitutaceae; genus JAKYXN01. Next base: position 56,462 of record JAKYXN010000018.1, read on the forward strand.
ATGCTAAATGGAGCTGGCCCGGCGGTCGCTTTTAGTGGGCGGGTTGAAAACCAACTCGACAGAGTTTTTATACCGAAAATCAAAGAACTTTTTGCCTTTCATAAAACCTATGAGAAGCTCTTCACCAATGTGCAAAGCGTCGCAAAGGTCGGCCTTGTTATGGGATCATCACGCGACTACCGCGGTATCATGAGGATCCTTACGGAAGAGCACATTATGTATGATCTCCTCCAGTCACAACTCCTCGGAAGTGATAATCTACCCAAATCACTCGATTCCTACGATGTATTGATTCTTAGCAACGTAACCGAGATGAGTGACGATACCATCACGCTTATAGATGACTATGTTAAAGGTGGCGGCAAGCTACTCGCGACAGGCTCTCCTGGAGTATCCATTGGATTTGATGTAAAGTACCCGAGAGAAGAAATCGCCCTCCGCAGTCTCGGAATTATGCCTCAAGTCGAGACTTTCGCTAAGTCCAAGTCCACCTATCTCAAACTCGAGACCGATGATAAATTTGCTTTGGGCGAGGGAGTGTTTAACGATTTTGACGTTGTCATGATGCATTCGGACTTTTTGAAGTGCCAACTTGGTCCATCGGCGAAAGGCTATATGGGGCTTGTTCCTAATGCGATGCATGGTCCTCCAGAAAAATGCTACTTCACCGATTCTGATGTAACAGAATTCTCAGGACTTATTTTCAACACGTATGGTCAAGGTAGGTCCGTCTTTATCCCTTGGCAAATAGGAGTCCAATACAATTGGAAGGGAAACAACGCTCATAGAGAACTGTTCCGTTCTTCACTGCTAAATTTGCTAGGGCATACGGTTGGCTTGGTCACGGATAGTTCGCCCTTGATCGAGATGACTCATATTAAAAACTGTAATGGAGCCTTCGAGTGGTTTGGTATGATCAATCATTCTGGGCAAATAGGAAACGTATTCCGGGACCCCATCCCTGTCCACAATTCAACCGTTCGTTTCAAGCCACAAAAGCCCGTTGAGTCTCTTTATCTCCTATGTGCAGGCATCCAGCTGGACTTCACGGAGAGTGAGGGATGGATTGAATACACTGTCCCAGAAGTCGATGATTTCGAGATGGTGCTTTGCCTTTACAAGTAGCAAAGCCGAACGGCTGGACTGGACGAAATTCAAAGGTATTATTTCACTCGGAGTGTGAAATGTCGCTTCTATCTGAAACTCAAAAAAATGACGTTTGATCTCAGTATCCAATTTTCGAGGATTCAGTCCGTTTTTTGTTGAATGGAACTAGTAAATATCACTCAAAATTAGTGACGATTAAACATCATTTGTAGAGTGATTCTATTTATGATTACTCTCATCTGGCTCGTAGCGAAACACGAGGAGCTTGAGCTGGCGTTCGGGGTCGATATCTGGGAAGTCAGTGCTGGGGGAGAGGCGTTCGACGAATGTGCAACTAGGGCTGGCTTCGGTGAACATCTCTTTGAAGTATTCGAAGCCGAGTTCAGGAGCATTTAGGCTGGCGAGGATTTCGCCACCAGGACGGAGAAGTTGGGGAATTCGTTTGATTACTTTTGGGTAATCTTTTTTAGCGACGAAGCTGCCAGGTTGGTGAGAGGGTGGATCGATTACCAATAGGTCGTAGGGTGCTTGCGTTTTTAATCGACCCCAGGACTTGAATACGTTTCCATCAAAAAACGTGGCTCGTCTGGGGTCGAGATTGTTGAGACGATGATTCTTTCGACCTTGATTGATGGCGCCGCTGGCCATGTCATTGTTAAATACGCTGCGGGCGCCAGCTCCTAGAGCGACGACGGAAAAGGTACAGGTATAGGCAAAAAGGTTGAGTACGCTTTTCCCTTCACACTGTTTTTCGAGCCAGGCTCGACCGGGTTCCATGTCGAGAAAGAAACCAACATTTTGGCGCGTTCCTAGTTTGAGCTGAAAACGTTGGTTTCCCCGATGCGCAAAGATCTCGTCCGGAAGCGTTCCATAGATTGTTTCTGATGGTGCGCCCTTTAGGTAGCGTCGTTGAAGCTGGATCGCCTCGATACGAGTGGACTTAGTGATTTTCTTGAATTGAACGATGAAAGGTTCTTCCCATTTCACGGGAGGAGGAGTGAAGAAAGTGACGACGAGGACGGGGTCGAATAGGTCGATGCTTAGAAATTCCAAGTCAGGATAACTGTGCCCGCGGCCATGAAAAACTCGTCGACTATCAACGGGAAATTCGGGGAGATCGTTTACAACTGATTCGAGTTGATTGAATACACATTCCATTTACCGGGAAGAGAAAGGAGAAGGACGATTACGTCAGTACAATTCATGCGCAAGGGAGCGAGGCGTATTTGGCGTCAAGGTATGCTTTGTAAATGCTATCTCAATTTTCTTCGCTTCGTTAAGGAGCTACGCCGGAATATGAGCAGCGATTAGGTTTTCTAGAGTAGATTGATCTTTTTTATTTTTCCAATTTAGGATAGCCCCGTCTCATGAGTATTCTGCGACAAGAAACAAAGAAACGTATGAGCCGTATCGTCATTCACAATGACACCGTCTATCTATGCGGTCAGGTGTGCAAGGATGCCACGAAAGACATTGCGGAGCAGACTGAGACAATGCTCGAGAAAGTGGATGAGCTTCTGCTTCAAGCTGGGTCAGATCGTGAGCATATGCTATCGGCAACTGTGTACGTGCGAGATATGAAAGATTTTGCAGCGATGAATGAAGTCTGGGACGTTTGGGTGCCCGAAGGCCATGCTCCTGCTCGAGCCTGCGTAGAAGCCCGTATGGCACGGCCTGAGCTTCTCGTGGAAATCTCTGTGATCGCAGCTGTGAAGAAATAGATAAGTTGCATGGCTGCATTATCTTGCTTCGCGACTGTGCCAAATGCGGACGATTAAGATGTGGTCATTGGCGATATAGTACCTGAGGACATAGGCACTTGCTCCAAAGGGAATAATGAGCTCTCTTCTCCCTGAATCATCCTGCATAAGGTGACCAATCTCTGGGAATTCTGTGATGAGATTCGATTTCTCAAGAATTCCTTCCATGGCCTTTGCAGCAGCGTTAGGGCTCTTTTCGAATAGGAATTCGAATAGCCGTTGGAGGTCGTCGGCTGTTTCTTTAGCCCAAACAAGCTTCATTGTGCAGCTTTATCGGCCTTCTTGAGAAGAGAATGAATTTTTGATTTCATGGCTTTGTGGCTGATGTGTTCGCCCGTATCCAAAAAATGTTGCAATCGATCTTTGTCTTCTTGCTTTTCACGTTCGAAAGCTTCTTCATCATCTAAGAAGCGGTTGATTGCCTCTTTAATTAGGTAATTCATACTACGATCTTTTCGCTCAGCCAGCCATTTCAATCGGAGCTGGGTTTCCTGTTCGAGCCTTATCCCTTGTGTGTTCGCCATAATAAAATTTACATGTCGCACACTGTCGCACAAATGTCAATTTATTGGAAATGAGTTTTTCTTGTGTGGCATGATCGCAAGTGTCGAGAAGACTGCCTAAGCAGTATGTTCACTGGTTGTGCCACCGTTTATTTATGCGAGCAACGACCTTGCCAACTCTCTCTTTGAGCCGAATCTGAATAGTCGGAATAGGGTGCGGCTCGCTTGTATAGACTCTTTTTTTTGGGGGGCTGAAGGCGGTCCGCTTATGATCCTAGAGGTGCCTTACGGACTCTAATGCTTTTAACATGAGGTAGTACTGTGCTAACTTAGTGAGAGAATCTTACTTTCCAAAGTAAGCCGTATTCGGTTCGCTAGTCAGGGAGAGGGCATTATCAAGTAGCCCTATGCCCTTTCTTATGTCTTCGTTTTCTAAGGTTCTCTTTGTCTTCGCGGCAGTTGCAAGCTGCGTGTTTATCGAAAATTCCGCACACGCCGGATCGAGCGAACGGGTGTATACTCTTTGGGATGATCAGCCTGCTCCCAACCGGGGAGGGAATTACGATATCAGGAAGGCTCGAGGCTATCCGTATGACGAGGATTGGGAGCTACACTCGTACCCACTGGGAAATGGATACATGGGTATCAATTTCTTCGGGCAAACCGATGTAGAGCGTATTCAGCTCACGGAGAAGACCATATGTAATGAGGGTCTCTATGGAATTGGTGGCATGGCGAGCTGCGCGGAGATCTTTTTGGATTTCGGTCATTCGGCTCGGAAGAATTACAGTCGCTCTATTAACATCAACGAAGCGGTGGCAACTGTGGCCTATAATCACGGAGGAGTGGACTATACGCGTGAGCTCTTTATGAGCTACCCGGATAATGTCTTGGCCATTCGCCTGACTGCCAGTGGTGAAGGGAATCTGTCATTTACTCTGCGTCCGGAAATTCCTTATCTAAATCCTGAGAACGAAGGGAATGCAAAAACAGGTACGGTGATCGCTGAGGCTGATCTGATTACATTGTTTGGATCTGTGAAGCACTTCAGCGTGAACTACGAGGTGCAGATCAAGGTTCTCAACGATGGGGGCACTCTCACTCCAAGAACTCGAGATGGAAAGGATGAGATTCGAGTGGAGAACGCGGATAGCGTTGTTTTGCTGGTCTGTGCGGACACGAACTATAAGTTGAGCGAAGACGTTTTTGCGGAGGTGGTTAACTCCAAGAAACTAGATCTTTCTGAAACTCCCCATGATGCGGTTTCGAAGTTAATTAGCAACGCCGTGACCCATGGATATGAGTCGCTCAAGCAGCGGCATTTGCAGGATTACCAAACTCTCTTTAGCCGCGTTGAACTAGGCTTCAACCAAGATATTCCGGAGGAGCCTACGCGGGTTTTGTTGGAAACGTACCAAAGCGAGCCTTCGGATCATTATCTGGAGGAGCTTATGTTTCATTATGGTCGTTACTTGCTGATTTCAACGTCTCGGGAAGGAGCGTTGCCCTGCGGATTGCAAGGCGTCTGGAGTTCGTATGAAGTCACTCCGTTTACGGGAGGATTTTGGCACAATATCAATGTGCAGATGAACTACTGGGGAGCTTTTAATACGAATTTGGCTGAGACCTTTACACCGTATGTGGAATTCCATGAGGCCTACCGCCGGGAGGCTCAAACGCTCGCCACGAGTTACTTACAGACGCATAAGCCTGAGAATGTTGAAGATGGGTCCACTGACAACGGTTGGACCATTGGTACGGGGGCGACGCCTTATCGAATCCAAGGCCCAGGCGGTCATTCCGGTCCCGGTACAGGAGCTCTGACTACCAAGCTCTTTTGGGATTATTACGACTACACTCGTGACGAAACGTTTTTGCGTGAGAGCGCTTATCCTGCGATTCGAGGAATGAGCCAGTTTCTCGCTAAGACTTTGGTACCTGCGGAAGATGGCTCGCTCTTGGTCGGACACTCGGCTTCACCGGAGCAAAAACATGAAGGCAGTTACTATATAACGAGCGGAACAACTTTTGATCAGGGGCTCGTTTGGGAAAACCACAATGACTTGATCAAGACTGCAGAGATTCTAGATATTACAGATGAGGTGGTGGAGCTGGCAAAGGAGCAGGTCGGAAAGCTCGATCCTATTCTTATCGGTAAATCTGGGCAGATTAAGGAGTTCCGTGAAGAAGAGTACTACGGAGAGATTGGTCAGAAGGCGCATCGCCACATCTCTCACCTCTGTGCTTTGTATCCAGGCACGCTAATTAATTCGAACACAAAGGAATGGCTTGATGGTTCTATCGTCACGCTTGATCTGCGTGGCAATCGCACAACTGGCTGGGCTATGGCACATCGCATGAACTGCAGAGCCCGTACGAAGGAAGCGGAAAAGGCTCACGAAGTCTATGTTAAGTTTATCCGAGAACGCACCTTGCCCAATCTTTGGACGACGCACCCTCCGTTTCAAATTGATGGAAACTTTGGAACTATGGCCGGAGTCGCTGAAATGTTGATACAAAGTCACGAGAAATACATTGAGCTTTTGCCTGCTCTACCCAGTGCGTGGAGTAGCGGCCATTACCAGGGCTTGGTTGCTCGAGGAAATTTCGAGATCTCGGCAATTTGGGAAGATGGCCAGGCGAAGAGTTTTGAAATTACTTCGAATAAGGGGGAGGCTTGTACTCTAAAGTATCCTGGAATTGGGGATGTTCAATTAGTGGACACCTCTGGAGAAGCAGTGCCCTACACGCGTGAAGGAGATGACGTAATTTATTTCGCTACGAAGAGCGGAGAGAGCTATGCATTGGATTTTTAGGATTGTTTGTTGATATAGTATCAGGACTAATTTTATGAAAAATTTGACTATAGTTTTTTCTCTGTTTTTTGCGTTCACAACAGTCGTTTTTTCCGGAGAGATTCGTTTTCCGAAGGACATGCCTACTGCCGTTTTTGCGGGTGAGCATATTCAAGGTGCTATGGATCAGCAAGAGCTTACAGGTTGGCAGGTCGACCTGGAATTGGATACAGAGCTTGGCGAGCAGGCTTACCGTATCACCCGCAGTGGTAAAACTGTGAGGGTAGCGGGCGGTGATACTCGCGGCGTCATGTACGGTGGCTTGGAGTTGGCTGAACGTATTCGGTTTGGTAAGGCACTGGATTTTGATATTGTCGAAAACAAGCCTTCAATCGAGAAGCGTGGTATTAAGTTTAATATTCCCCTAGACGCGCGTACGCCGAGTTTTCATGATGCTGGTCATGCGGCCCAGAATAACATCCTTGAAATGTGGAACTGGGATTTCTGGGAGCAGTTTCTAGATGATATGGCGCTGAACCGTTACAACGCCTTGACTTTTTGGAATGCCCATCCTTTTCCGTCCTTGGTAGACATCCCAGAGTACGAAGATGTGGCTTTAGATGATGTAGCGGTGTGTCGTTTAGATTTGTGGACGGAGCACAGTGGATTCCAACCTTCGCAGCTCGTTTCGAAATCCGTTTTGAACAATCTAAAGATCGTCAAAGTGATGCCCATTGAGGAGAAGATTGATTTCTGGCGTAAGGTTATGAGCTATGCGAAGGATCGCGGCATCGACATCTATTTCATCACTTGGAATATCTGTGCTAACAGCGTGGCGGCCGGCGTTGAGTCGGACTACAAATCTTGGGAGACGACCCGCAAGGATGTCCACGAGCCTGGCAAGTATGGGATTACTCACGAAATCGATAATCCGATCACTTTGGATTATTACCGGAAGGCAGTGAAGACGCTCTTGTTGACTTACCCCGACTTGAAGGGGATTGGCGTAACGGCGGGCGAACATATGCCAAAGGACGAAGAACCGGGAGCTGAGATGACTCGCGAACGTTGGCTCTGGGAGGCGTATGGTCTGGGAATTCTCGATGCTAAGAAAGAGCAGCCAAATCGTGAAGTGCACTTCATCCATCGTGTTTGGTTTTCGGATATGGACGAAATTATGAAGTATTGGGGCGCGTATCCCGATCCGTTCGAAGTGAGTTTCAAGTACGCCAAGGCCCGTTTGTATTCTGCTCCAGAGGTTCCCTTTGCAAAATCCTTGGTCGATGACCTTGAGCCGTTAGGGCTCAAATCCTGGTGGAACCTGCGGAACGACGACATTTTCTATCACCGCTGGGGTGATCCAGATTATGTGCGAGACTTCCTCGAATATTTTCCTGAAGAGGTGACTGCAGGCTACCACATGGGATCTGATGGATACGTGTGGGGTAGAGAGTATGTAAGTAAAGAAACTTCCAAATCGAGAGTTTTGGAAATCGATAAGCATTGGTACAGCTTTATGCTCTGGGGGCGCTTGGGTTACGATCGAAGCCTGAATCGTGACCACTTTGTCAATGCATTGGAAAGTCGTTTTCCGGATACGCAGGCAGGTCTACTACACGATGCCTGGCAGAATGCATCAAAGGTGATTCCTTTGGTGAATCGATTTCACTGGCGAGATTGGGATTTCATGTGGGCGGTGGAGGGCTGTAAGGATCGTCGCTATAGAACGGTCGAAGATTTTTACGATAATCCTACCATGGAGGCCAGCGGTATCCTTAACCCGAAAGCTTATGTGGAGGCCAAGCTAGCTAATCAGCCTATCACGGATACAACTCCCCTGGACATCGCTGAACAGATCGAACTGGCCACGGAGCTTAGCTTGGCACATTTGCAGACGCTTAGCAGTGAGAGAGGCTCTGAACTGGACAGCACCCTGCAAGATATTAAAGCGATGGCATTGTTAGGGCAATTTTACGCGGCTAAGATTCGGGCGACAGTTGCATTTGGATTTTACAAGCAAACGGGTGAGTTGCAATATCGACAAGAAGCAGTTGATCTGTTGCAGAGAGGTTTAGTGCCCTGGAATGCTTACACGGCACTAAACGAAACTCGCTATCGCTCTCAGGTCTTTGCCCGTACTTTAGTGTTTGATTGGGCACAGTTACGTCGAGATGCTGAGGAAGAAATTCGTATTGTTCTTAAACTGTGAGGGAGAACATTCTTCTAAGCATAACTAATCTCTGGGTGTTCGGATGATTGCGTTCCATAAGAGGAAGCCTTTGCACGCATACTAATCAATTCGGATACAAAAGGGTGGTTTGTGTCTGGAGCAATTGAGCTGCAGGTTGAGTCAGTTTGCTTTTAAAATGCAGGGTATTTCCCTGGAAAACAATAATTTCGACTATGGTTCCACGGACATCCGCCAATGTACTGTCGACTTGCCATGGGAAAGAAATTCGAGCGTAGAAGTTTTGAAAAATAAACGACGATAGGAAGTCTTCATTGATAGCCCCGGCGATTGTATCTGGAGTCGGTTGATTTGGCGTAGCGAAAGATAGGCTAACTCCAGTGAGTGCGGTTAAGGCCGGGAGTCCGGAAACTTCGGTGAACGGTTTCACGGGTGTTCCTTTACAGGCGTTTCCGATACCGGTATTTTGTATCCATAAAATGTCGTCGAACGTTTCGTCGTAGTGAGTTGCGATTGTCGTACCTGACGTCGCTGCCTCTACGTTGCCGAATGACACCTGCCAACTTCCGGGCATTGGTGCGTACATGCCCGAGCTGTGGAAATCGTCATTCGTCGGTTTGAATGATACACTGGCTGTGAAACCTGAGCCTACAGCGACAACTTTATTAGTAAGTGCTTTATGGGGGTCGTTTATTTCATCGATTATACCTGTGGCGATCACCGTTACGGTATTTGGGTCTGGTTCCTCAGTCGGGTTCGCAAGTTTGTATTCGGCCAATGTGCGTTGAGAAATGAAAAGGGCCAAAGTTAGGTAACAGAAAGTAGAAAACTTCTTAACGAAGTGGAGTGACGACCTAGTGGAACATAATTTTTGAGATGTCATTGATATACAATTGGTTGGATTTTAGTTAGTTAACTGTGTTTGTAACAGGTTCACAGTTTTACTGACTATATAGGGGGGACAGAGCTAAAAACAATAGAAAAATTAATTGCTACCTGAAGGAATTCTAATGATTTCAATATCCTCCCGCTATCACCTCGTTGCGGGTATGCGTTGCATCATTTAATACAGCTTGAACATTTTCTTTGAGGGTACTTCGAATAAAAGAGGAATTTCGCTCGTTAGTGTATCCTGAATATGCTTGCAAGATATTGAATGGGAGAAATTTGCACACGTGAGGGTACCGATGTAATTCAATTCGTTACTAAGAACGTAGAGAGTTGTGTATTGGATTTTTAACTAGAACCTGCTCGCGGTGGTTTTCTCATTCAGCGAGGCGATAGGCCAGAGTTGAGATTCTCTTTTAACCCTGCCCTAGGAACTCTCGGAGAGAGTTTGGTCAGCTTCCGGAGTTGTTGCTTCGGCACTTCGGGCTCGGAGGACATCTTGGTAGGCTAGGATACCTTTGATAGAGGTGAGGTTGTAAGTGAAATCGAGATCCGGTGCAGTGAACTGAGGAGAAGGGCTTTCTGCGTTGGCAAAGAGGGGGGATATGGATGTCTCGTTTTTTGCGCCGCTCGGATTGAGCCCACTCAAGTTCAAGGCTTGTTCCGTACGGGCGTCGACAGAGCCCGTCGGGATTTGTGAGCTGATTGGGGAGACGGGAGTGGCCTTTGATTGCTGTTCATTAGCAGTCTTTATCAGGTCGTTGCGATAGTCGTTTATGCGAGCTAGCGAGCTGAAAGTAAAATTTCCCATGGCTATTTCTTACTCGATGTAACGGCTTCGGAAGCGGCTTTCTGAATAGAGTCTATCGTTCATATCGTCACCCGGACTTCGAAGAGGTAACCTAGGCAGGAGAATCTCGCCTGATGCGTCCGCAGAATTTGCCTTCTAACAACGAAATCTTATTCTGGGAGTTGTCCGATTTATAAAATTGGATGAGTGCTCTCTTGTTCCTGTTCAAACTAATTATCTATATCGTAAGGAAAGAACCTATAAGCTTGGAATGGGCGATCCACGTCTTTAGAGAAATTCCCAGACCTCGCCAATTGGGAAAGAGAGCGAGCGAGGGAGCTTTCTATTTTACATATCGAGGTGGGTTGAGTGGTATGGGCACTGAGATGGAAGTATTCGTAAAATGGGACAACGGTATTCAAAATTAGAGTGGGCGAAGAGTTTTCGGAAAATTCCGACTCCGCTAAAATCGAAGCTGGCGGAAATGGGTGATGAGCATTTTGTGGTGGCGTGTTCGAAGGAGTTGGTGGCTGGGGATTTTGAGAATGAACGCTATGCTCACCTGGATATTCTCGAAGAATCGGACCTATGGGAAGGATGGACAAGTTTGATACCGACGCCTAATGTCGGGAGGACGAGTTACCTAAACTGCGAAGTCAGCGAGGAAATTGATAAGAGTGCGGGCAAAGTTTCTAAGCGCTTCGTAAGCCAAGCTCCAGATTGGAAGGGCAGTGGTATGCACGAAATTCGCTATAGCAAGGAGGTTTGGGCGAAGCGCTTGGTCCCTCCGTCGTTTACCCAGTTGGGCTTTCGTCGCTTGGACTCACCAGAAGAAGGAAATCGCTTGCTAGTTCATTTCGAGGTACACGAGCTCTTTCATCTAAAAATGGAGGGCTTTGAAGAAAAACTACTTCGGGCTCTCAATCTTTTGCAGGAGAATGTGGGAAAAGTAGGTTTGTCGGCAGTCAATGAGACGGATCGTAAACGAATAGGAGAACTCAGTCGATTTATTGGTTGGTTCGAATTGAAGGACTTTGAGGTGAGAGATATTCCTAATCTGCTTTCCGCACGAGAGAGTAGTCGAAAGGCTCAAGTGGATAAGTTGACGAAGCTGCTAGACTTTGAGCCAAGGCGGATTCTTCGGGGGGCTAATGGGTTTTCTTCGTATTTATGCGTCCAGTACACAGATGACCTCTTCGTGTGTGGTAATTTTTCGAATGGTAGCCTCTTGTATGCAGTGAAAAGCGATTGGAAAACGTTGTTTCAGTGGAGTCAGGATGACCTACGAGATGCATTCACTGGAGCTGTTGAGCGAATCCTATACAAGCCTGGTTGGTATGAACGGTTGCGTGCCTTGGTATTCAAGGAACGTAGGGTGCCTTTGGACGATCAAACCTTGCTAGACTTGTAGTTTGTTGGGAGTCGGCTCTTTATTTGACCATGTATTTGAGATCGGAGGTGTAGGTTGGGTAGGCCCAGAGAAATTCTGCGAGTTCGTTGGCTCTGATTCCGAATTTGATGGCTAAGCCAAAAATATTGATGACTTCTGCGGCATTGTGGCGGGCGAGGTGGGCGCCGACGATGGTATTGTCTTTATTATTGATGATGACTTTGTATCCAGCGTGCTTTTCGCCGATTCGCTTGGATGAGGGCCAACCTGTTGTAGTGCCCGAATTGATTCGAACATCGAGTCCTTGTTCTTGAGCTTGGGATTCGGAAAGCCCTACACTGGCTAAAGCAGGTATGGTAAAGGCGGCACTGGGTACGACGGAATAATCAATTGGTTGCGGTGTGTCGGCTAAAATATTGCACCCGGCGGTTTTTCCTTCTTCATCGGCAATGGTTGCCAGCATCGTGCCGCTCGCTGCACAATCTCCGATAGCGTATACGTTTGGATTGGATACGCTTTGCAGGAAAGCGTTGACAGTGATACCGCGTGAGGTGTGCTCGACGTTTCCTTGGTTTCCTTCGAGAGCCGATAGGTTGGGCGTTCGACCGGTTGCTTCGATAATCAGATCCGCATCGAAGCATTTACCCTGTTTCGTGTGGAGGCGAAAAGCGGATCCGTTCTTTTCGATTTTAACGGGCTCGTCGTTGAGTTCCGTTTCTATCCCCATCGCTTCGCTCGATTCGAGAACGATATCCACCATCTCGGGTTCGAAGGTTTTCAGAGGGCTGGCAGAGCGGTGTAGGATACGCACCTGTGAGCCCGCTTGAGCGGCGACGTGGGCGAATTCAAAGGAAATGTAACCCCCGCCGATGAAGATAATTCGTTTCGCGAGTTCGGGTTGATTGAGAAAATACTCGCTATCTTCGGTGTACTCGCTGCCTGGAAATTTCGAACGGCGTGGGGTGGCGCCTGTTGCCAATACGATATGCTTCGCTTTGAGTCGTTCGTCGCCAACTTGAACTTCGTCGGGTCCGATCAGTTTGGCTGTGCCAAAGAAAGTGGCGACGCCGGCTTCTTTATAATCTTTGACTTCACCTTCTGATTTGCCGTCGAGAAATTCGTTTTTGAGAGCTTGTAAAGCAGTCCAATCGGTCCGTGGTACTTCTGAAATTCCTTTGCTGTGGAGGTCTCTTGCCATGGAGACCGCTTCCGCATTGGCGACGAGGTATTTCTTGGGTTGGCATCCTCTGAGGGCGCATGTGCCGCCGTAGGGGCGGGCATCTATGACCGCGACTTTTTGGCCAGCTTTATTTAAAGCATCGATGCAGTAATACGCAGAGGTACCCGAGCCGATAACGATGGTGTCAAAAAGTGTAGGAGTCATAGCAGAATATATAATGTTTAAGAAGGTGTAGATGTTTGTTTTGAGAATGAACGATTGAGCCAGCGGAAGCTACTGCAAAAAGATCAGTGAGACAGGAGACCTATTTTATAACATTGGGAAAGTGCTCTCTTTTTCCTGTTCAAAAGGACTACTTGTTTTCGTAACGAACGAACCTATGAGCTTTGAGGTTGTTTCGAGTAAGGGAAAGCCTTTCTATGAAATGTATCCAAAAAATGGTAAATTACTTTGGGGCCGCTGTGCCTAAAACGCGTGTTATTCATTTTCTACAAAAAGTGGAAAGTTCTATTTGTTAAATTTAACTAAGGCCTGCTTTCATTCTGCTGTCCATTCTCTGAAAGCTAGTACCTCCAGGCTTCGTGGCGTACAGGGAGATCGTTGAGGACATTGCGAGTGATGCGCCAATTGGGAAGATGTAGGTCCATCAGTCCTACAAATCGTTCGTTGTGGGTGGGTTCTATTAGGTGCACCATTTCATGAACGACCAGATATTCTAGGCAGATCTTGGGCTTTTTTGCTAGCTCGGTGTTAAGGCGTATGCTTCCTCGGATAGGGGTGCAGCTCCCCCATTTCGTTTTCATGCGGCGCACGTAAAATTTATCAACGTTTACGTTTAGCTTGGGTTCCCATTGTTCGATGAGTGGTGGGATGGCTGCCTTGAGTTGTTGTCGGTACCATTCTTCGATGAAAGTTCCTCGCTTTGATTGGGATGTGCCGGGGCGGATGCTGAGAAGCAGCTTCTTGTGTGAGAGTGTGATCTTGGTCGGGCATTTTTCTTCAATGATCGAGAGAAGGTAACGTTTACCCCAAAGGTAGTGGCTTTCGCGTTCCAAGTATTCACGGGGTGTTTCGCGGTCTTGCTCGGCCATCTTGTATTGTTGTGTCTTTATCCATCCTAGCTTTGATATGACATATACACGAATTGTATCGAGCTTCATGTGCTCAGGCGCGGCCACGGTAATACGACCTGACGGAGGGTGGACGCTGAGGTGAACATTCTTGATGCCCTTACGCTGCACGTGGCAGGTGAGCTCACCGAGTTTTAGTTGATCGAGCATTAGTATTCTGCCTGTTGCTTGATGATGTCGAAGAGACTCTCAACCTTGGCGGTATTATGATTCAATAGTGGCAAGATCGCACCCTTGATAATGCGTTCCTTGCCCTCGTGCCCTCGAAATCCATCTTGTTTGACCTCACGAACTTTTAGATCGATCTGCTGTGCAAGTTCGAGAAGTTGGTCTTTAGAATAAGGTGCTTTGCCTTCGCCTACTTGTTGCGCTGAGAAAGGCTGTAGATTGGCGTAGATGGCTGCCAACGCCTTACTCTTCTTTAAGACTTTAGGTGTGTTTTCTGTATGTCCACTTTGCACGTTCTTGGCGAGAGCGGCAATTCGTTTGAGGTATTCTTCATATTCGATGGCCTTACGTTTGCGGTCGGCGATTATCTCGTCGAGCAGTTCAGACATCTTATCATAGTAGGCTGGATTGGTGAGGCTTTCTTTGATGATTTTGCTGCGGACGTTGTTTTCGATCGTCTCGGCTACGGATTCTTTGCTCTTCATGTTGCCCAGCTTTTCAGCAATTGCATCGGCGATTCCGGTCTTAACGATAAGATCGACGAGCGGCACATCTTCGAAGTTAGAAATCTTCTTAGGGTCTTCCGCGTTAATATAATTGTCGATTAGGTGACGCATATCTGCCTCGTAGGCTTTTGTATCCAACTCTTCGACTGCTGCTTTTCGGATTGTGTCACGCAGCCAGACGTAATGCTTCAGGTGTCCTGTAATTCGCGTGCAGTCGGCTTTTGAATAGCCAGTTGCTGTCATTTCGTCGGCGATATTTGCGTAGGCTCTCACGAGGCTGGCTGTGCCTTTGTAGAGTCCTGCACGTTGTGGCTCGGTCTCTGCGAGGTCCGTTACGATCTCAGTATTGCCGCAGAAGTAGTGGATGTAGTCGAGTTCGGCTTTTGGCGGTTCAACAGGCTCGCAGAGCAGGGCGAGTTGTTCGATGGCGGCATCGAGTCGCTCCCGCCCTTTCTTCAGGCGATCCTTAAGCAGAACTTCGGAGCTGTCTCCACCGGCTTCATCGCCGTGATCTAGTTCGGCAGAGTAGACGGCGATCGCATTTTCCACAGAGGTGAAAAGATCCATGTAGTCTACGATGTAGCCGAAATCTTTGTCCTCGCCATCCAGCCGATTGGTGCGGCAGATCGCCTGAAAGAGCCCGTGGTCTTTCATCGTTTTGTCGATGTAGAGGTAGGTGCAGGGAGGCGCATCGAAACCAGTGAGTAGTTTGTCCACAACTACAAGGAGTTTCATTTGAGCAGGTTCTTTGATGAACCGCTGTTTGGCTGTATCTTCGTAGGTTTTGGTGGCGGATTGTCCTGGTGCAGCGCTGACGTCTTTGAGCAGTTTCGTGTATGTGTCGTAGATGACTTGCTTGGCAGTTTCCGTATCTGCGCCGGTGTCTTCTTTGGCGACGTCGCTGGCATGCGGATTGTAAGAGGTGATGACTGCGCACTTACCTTTGAAGCCTGCTTCCTTCGTGTTGAAAAGCGTGTAGTAACGACAGGCTTCATAGATACTCTTGGCTACGAGTATAGCGTTGCCACGTTGATGGCTGAGGCGTGGCTTGGTAGTGAAATCGAAGGCGATGTCGGTCACCACTTGAGACATACGCGACTTGGAACTCAGCACCTTTTGCATGGTGCCCCATTTCTTTTTTAGTTCGTCCTTCTGCCAGTCGTTGAGACCCGCCGTTTTCGCTTCGAACCACGCGTCGATTTTATCCTGAGAGCCGAGTCTTTGGTCGATGTCTCGCGCTTCGTAGATCAAGTCGAGTACGACTTCGTCCTCCACCGCTTCGCTGAATTTGTAGCGGTGGATGTAGCGGCCAAAGACTTCCATCGTCGTCTGCTTGTCCTTCTTCAGGAGGGGCGTGCCTGTGAAGCCGATGAAGACCGCGTTTGGCATGACAGCCTTCATGGCCTTGTTGAGATTACCGCTTTGGGTACGGTGGCACTCGTCGACAAAAACAAATACATCGCCGACGGTTTTGCTGGGGCTGGATTCAAGTTCTTTGATGAAGTCGTCAAACTTCAGTTCGCCCTTGGGGCCGCGTGGGCAAAATTTGTGCACGAGGGTGCAGACGAGACGTGGGTTTGCTTTGCTCAGCTTTTTTAATAAATCTTGGCCGCTGGTGGCTCGTACTTTGTCTGTATCTGGAATGACGCTGGATTGTTTGAGGACGCCTTCGATTTGTTTATCCAGTTCGTCGCGATCCGTGACTATGACGATGCGGGCCTTGGAATTATTCTCTAGTATCCACTTTGCAAGGAGCACCATGACGATGCTTTTGCCGCTGCCTTGGGTATGCCAGATGATGCCGCCTTCATGGCGCTGGGCGTGCGCTTGGGCGGCTTTGATCCCGAAATACTGATGCACGCGGGGAACCTTCTTCTTACCGCCGTCAAAGAGGACGAAATCGTGCATCAATTCGATGATACGCTCTTTGCGGCACATCTTAGCGAGATACTTATCTAGTTTGTAGCCCTCGTTGTCGTCCTCGTCTTCCTTCCATTTTAGGAAATATTTTTCCGAGGTGTCTGTTGTTCCGTATTGCAGGCCTTCGGTATCACTGCCGGCAAAGACGAGTTGCACAGTACTAAAGAACCATTCGTTGAACTCTGGCTGCTGATTGGAGATGAGTTGGCGGATACCGTCTCCGATGGTGACTCGACTGCTCTTGAGCTCGATGACGCCAATGGCAATGCCATTGACATAAAGTACGAGATCGGGGCGGCGCTCATGAGCGCCTTTGAGAGTCACTTCTTCGGCAATCGAGAAGTGATTGTTTTCTGGATACTTACAGTCGATGAGCTTCACCGTTTCGGTGACTCCTGCGGCTTCGACCTTTACCGACACACCGTAGCGCAGGTAGTGGTAGACGTCCTTGTTGACGTAGTAGAGATCGCGTCCTCCTTTATCGGCACGCCGATGGAGCAAGTGTATCGCTTGGCTGATCTGCGCGGGTGTGTGACCCTGCTTGGCGAGCCATTGGGTAAGCAGTTCCTCCTCGATGTTCGAGTTGCCTTCGCGCTCCTCCCAGTTACCGAGGTAGTCGTAGTCGAGCTCGTCTCGAAAGAGGGCGATGACTCGGTTTTGGGTGGCCCGTTCAGGTTTGCCGATGTTAGTCATTTGGAGCGCAGGGACTGGGCGTCATTGTTGAAGGCATCTTGCCATTTGCGAATAGTATCCAGGATATCTTCGAGAATGGGTGGATCTCCGAAGAACATTTCCTTCATTGAATCGAGATCGGCTTTGAGAGCAGGTAAATAGCGTTCAGGTGGGAGGAGTCGTAAGCTGCCTCGAACTGCGGTATCGTAGCTTGCCCAGCTCGAACGGTAAAATGCTTTTTTATGTTCGACCACAGTTGCAAGCAGAGCGTCATCGTCTTTTGTTAAATCCCCAGTCCCACCGCGGATCATGCCAGCGAGATCGCAATAGTGCCGCGAGTAGCGCGCAGGGAATGACTTTCCTTCTGTTCTGTGTGCCGTTTGGTGTAGAATGGTCGCCTTCTCCCAAAAGGTACGAGTCGCGCCAAGCGCTTTTACGACGACTCCCGAAGCCTCTAATAATTCGGGGAGCGCTTCCTCCATGTAAGGGGCAACTGCTTTCGTGATGGCCGGGACATGATCGGAGCGGGCTCCGAATTCGATTTTGATAGAGGGCTTGAAGTAATCCTCAGCGCTTCGCGTTAAGCCTGTTCGGGGAAAGACGAATGCCAGGCTTTGTCCGTCCGGATCGGTCTTGTCGTCTTCTAGTATCCAGCCGTTGGGCCCAAGTTGGGTCTCTATTACTGCGGAAAGCTCTGGCTTGATCGTTCCATTGACGAGGAAGCGAGTGGCTTTGCTTAATTCATCTAGCTGCTTTTTTCGCTTTTTGCCGCTGAGGGTTGGGTTTGCAGGGTCGGTATCGTTCTCGAATCCCAAGCTTGATCGATGGATGGAAAGATCGATATCTTCAGAAAAACGCTCGATCAATTTATATACTTTCGAAAGCGAAGTGCCGCCTTTGAAGAGTAGTCTGCCTTTCAAGGAATCTAGTTCGAAGACTCGTTTTAAGGACCAGCACACCCAGAAGTCCTTTTCGACGATATGCGGCGGCATTCCCATTCGAGCGCCTGCTTCCTGAAAGTAGATTTCCCGTTCGGTAGGGTCTCGTTTCGCGAAATCATCCATGACTCAATCGTTTGCGATTTCGTTGAAAACCGTATGCATCCATGCGGGAGCATAGATCCGGTCCTTTTGTAGTTGGGCCTTATCCTTGTCGGACAAAATCCGTCGCAACTGCGCTTTCATTCCAGAGGTTACGCCATCTTTCTTGAGGTAGCGTAAGGCTTGGATGACGAGACCCGAAGTCCTGCCTGCGGTTTGCATGTTCTTCGGCGTTGTCTTCTTCAGGCGGATTTCCTGTTTCCCGATTTGCACTGTCCTGTTTGCTCCGTCGGTCAGGTACACTATCTTTGCGGGCACCTGTTGGGAGAGGCCGAGCAAATTGACTGCATAGGCGCCCGACGGCTGTAAACGGGAGGCATTGCTCTTGCTTAAAGCCTGGGCGACGGCGTCTGGACGAGCACTGAGCATGCCCAGTTCTTTATGCTGTATAGGGTAGTCGTACAGGCCGCGAGCCAAGCGGCGAATCGTGCCCGCGTCCTCCAGTCGTGACAAAGCCATATCGACGGATTTACGCGTACCTAGATCAATAAAGTGATTTGGAGTGAATACCCAACCCCTCCCTTTCCCATAAATCCTCGTAACTGCTTTATTTTTAATGGAATGCATTTATTAATAAGCCTTGGTTTTGTGGGAAAAAGTACCCGTTATTTCCCACAAATCAAGACTCTTATTCCGGTGCGTCGTATGATATGAGTTAAAACGATAGGGTTCATGCCCTTTCTACTGCTGTAATGAGGTGGAGTAGGAACACCGAGCATGGATTTTGAACGAACGGGGCACGGTTGGCTTATCCTTGTATCAGTTTAAAGCTCACTTGGTAGCGGTAGAAGTCGATGTTGTTGGCGACGCGTAGGGCTCGGCGGATACGGAGATCGTCTTCGAGGGCGATAATAATGCCGCGTACGATTTGGTGCTCCTCAGCGAGGTCGTCGAGGATGTAGCCCATGTAACGTTGGATTTGGCCGACAACGACATCGCTGGCTCGACCTTTTTTCAGTTCGATCACAAGGAGTTCTTTCTCGTCTTTGCTTATGGCGAGAATGTCGATGGGACCGGTGTCGCTAGGAAACTGTTGACCGACGGTTTCGCCGTCGACTGCGTAAATATCGTAGCTCTTACCGAGTTCTGTGTGTGGCCAATTGCTGACGAGGAAGTCTTCGAGGTGTTTTTCGAGAGCAAAGACCGTGGCGTCTTCTACGTCTGGGTCAGCGGCGACGAGGGTAGGGGCGCTTTGTCCGCCGATAAGCTTTTCCAGTTCGGCCGCGTAGCTTGTGATGTCGCAGCAGGTTCCTGTGGAATTAGTGGAGCGTTGCAGGGCTTCGCTCATATTGGAACGGTCAAACGGTTCGCTAAACCAACGGACCGGCCGGCGATGCGGTAAGGTTTGACCTGGAGCGTGAGCGTATTGGTAGGGGCCTGTGATTTCTCCCACATGGTAGCGTCCGCTGCCGTTTGGAGTGATGACGATATCGCCTTCTTGTAGTTTTTTGGAAAGCGTCCAAATAAAACCACAGGCGAGTCCAGCAGCGATCTTCGACTTGTCGGGGAATCGTTCGAGGTAGTGGGGAATAAACTCCTTGTTGAAGTCCTTCCAATTCTCGGGAAGGCGTCCGGTGAGATCAATATCCATGCCGTAATCGACTCCGATAAAGCCTTCTTTAAAACATTGCTCGGCGAATACACTTTGGCGTCCCGCCATGACTCGGTTGTAGGATTTCATTGAAATACTTGTAGAATTGAGCTGATCACATTTAATAAGTCTGTTGGAGGTTGGGGCCAGTGGGCATTCCTTCTTGCTCGCGCATATGCGGATCGTGGTGCCAAAGTTTCTCGATCACTCGCCATCCAAGCTTTGTGGCGTGGGTCCCGTAACTATCGGTATTGAGTGCACTGTTTGAATTGTAGTCCGTCCAAAACAGTCGGCGTTTTAATAGTTCCCGAAGGGAGTGATGAAACATCAGTCTACCGCCTTCACCAGTGAATTTGTTGAAATTGCTGACAACTTTCTCCCAATAGAGTGAGGGCTGAGAATCTCCCTCTCTCCAACGTTTCCAAAGCCGTCCGTAGAGATTCAATAGCAGTATTGCTTCTGGCGTGAGTTGGCTCGAAATAAATTTGATATACAGGTTCGCCTCTTCTTCGAAACATCGAGCTGCAGCGACGAGTGCCTCAGCGGATTTCTCTACAAGGTTATCTTCGTCGTATCGATTGATGTTTGTAACCTTGAGATCGAAATGGAGTGATGATGTGTCGTCTTGAGTGAAAAGGAGAACGCGCTTGTTGGGCTTTAGGGCGATGGCAATTCCGGCCTCTAGTACCACTCCAAAATTGCCACCAGTTAGGTCTCCAAGGAAGAAGTGACAATTCAGGATGTCGGCCACGATTTGATCTGTTATTGTGATTGCTCCAGTATGACCTCCATCTACGCGTCTAAGAGGTTGGAATGTACGAGTCCGATTCTCGGTAGGTAGCAACGCGTTGGCTCGCTCGTGTACTTTATCGATTAAAAGTTTTCGAATTCTGGATTCGGGATAGCCACCTCGATTGCTGAACGGCATCGCGACAAAGGTTGTATAGGTATTCGAGGAGAAGAGCTCTGCGAATGCATCGTCTCTTTGTAGTTGGTAAATTAGGTCAACGTTCATAGCCGTTTAATAATATAAAAACCTTTACTGAGGTTAACTCGCCATAGCGCATCGTAATCGTATCCGTGTTACTGATCGCAAGATTGCCGAGAAAGGAACTAAATATTCCGGAAGTATTCATACCAATCGGGTCTTCCCGGTTAAGAGTTCCTGCATCATGCCTTGTTTGATTTGGCGGGCTTTGATGAGGTTGGCTTCCAAGGCGTCGAGCTCGCTGTCCATGTTCGAGAGAATTTCGGCGATGGCGGTTTGTTCGGCTTTGGTGGGCGGAAGTGCAAATTGATATGATCTAATATCTGCCGGACTTATGTGTGGAATAGCAGTAACTGTTTTAACTGAGTCGCAATGCTCCGTGAAAAACTTACTACAGATCCATGCTGCTAAGTAATTTTGATCAATACTCTTGGATCTTAATCTCGCTACACGTTGCAATAATAGTGCTGGAACATCGCTTGGGGATAGTTGAGAAAAACTACGTCCAACGAGGGAGCCATCCATCGCAATGATAATATCATCAACTTGCAGAGTGTATTTACGTATTTCGGTGGTGATTTTGGGCCAGAATTGAGTGTTGTCTTCACTCCATACTGTTTCACCGCGCTTCACATTAGATCCTCGTAGAAGCCGAATTCCATTTTCTGTATATTTACCGCTAGGAAAAGGGAAACCAGTTAGTAGATCTACGTTGTCACCGACTCTGGCACATTCCCAATCATTGGGAATGTAACCAACCTCAGTTTGTTTGTATCCAGTTTTTGCTTCGAATCCTTGGAGGCGTTTTTTGCCGGTGAGGAGGACTTGCATGGTGCCTGCTTTGATGCGGCGTTTTTTGGCGATGAGTTGCTCCAGCGATTCAATCCACGCATCCGTATCGCTCAAGGCCTCTGCGATCGCTTCTTGTTCGGCTTTGGCCTTTGGCCAAGGAAGACATAGTCGCTCTAAGCGTGAGCCACCGAGATGGGCGATTGAAGTGGTTTGCAAAGCAATCTGAGCAAAGACACCAGTCTTTTGGCAGTGCCTGAATAGATAGGAGGCGAAGGTCTCGGAGACTTCTTTGTGTGCTCTAAATCTAAGCAGCGCGTTCTGGATGGCACAAGGTGATGGATACTCTTCTCTGTATATCGCAGTGCGGCCAACAAGCTCCAAACTTTGTCCTTCGTTGAGGAGCACATCACCATTCCGTATCCGAAATTGTGCAAACTGCTCGTCAGTCATGGGCATTGTTAGGACATCTTCAATGTCGATTCGTCCATCAAAAACGTTTTTAGTGCGGAGATAGGGACGCTGTGTTCCAGGTGCACTCGCTGCTAGGGCTTTGCCAGTAATGACTTTGCCTTTCTGATTAACAGGGCAAACCTCCCAGTCCTCTGGGATTACTCCAACTTCCGTCTGCTTGTATCCAGCCTTTAGTTCCATGCGAACCCCATCTTCTCAAGGTGAGTGTTGACCTTCGCTTCGAGCTCATCGACTCGGTTGGCCATCTTCGGGAGCGGGGCCTCGTAGCGTTCGGCGAGCTCTTTTACGCGTTGGGTGAGTGCCTGCGTGATACGATCGAGCTCGCTGTGGGTGCGTTGCTGCAAGGTGGCGAGCCATTTGTCGTCGACGGCGAGGGTTTGGATTTCGGATTTACTGAGTTTTGGATACTTTTCGTAGGCCAGTTGATCGAGGGCGAGGTCGGCGTCTTTGATCGCTTTCTTGAGGGCGGCTTCGGCTTTGTTGAGGTCGAGCCATTTTTGAAGGGCAGCGTATTCGTCGGCTTCGCTGGATGTGGGTTCGTTTGAATTGTATTTTGAGGGGGACTCTGCGGCGATGAGTTCTTGTTGACGCGGCTCGCCCGGCGGTCGAGCCCTACCTTTTGCGCTTGGCTTTAATTCTTTTAGGCGGGCGGTGATGTTAGCTTTGTTGATCTTTTCCAGTTCGGCGAAGGCTCCGTCTTCGCTGCTGTGTTCTTCTTCGAGTTCGGTGCGTTGGGCTTCGAGGGATTCGAGTTCGGCTTGTTGGCTCTCGATGGCGGATTGCTCTATGGAAAAATAGCGGGCGACGATGAGCTCTTTTGGCACGAGGTCGCAGGCCCAGCCTTTATCCTTGGTCTTGCCGGTTTTCTTGTTGGTCTCGGTGATGCGGTAGGTCTCGGCCTTCCAGCCATCGGCGGCGATGAGGTAGGCGTCGTCTTGCAGGACTTCTGTCCAGTAGTCCATGATGTGTTGATAGACGGCGTAGGCGTCGATGAGGGGCTGGCCTTGGTAGTGGGTGAGCAGGTCTTCGGAGAAGGTGTGGATGAATTCCTTGGGGTTGAAGCCCTGCTGTAGGTGTTTTAGCGCTACGCTTTGTTTGTTTGACCAGGTGGTGAAGTTGGCTTCGAGGCGGTCGGTGAAGGCGACGAGGTCCGGATGGGCCTGCAATTGAGAATTGAGAGTGGATAATTGATAGTTTTCCGAGAGGGCGACGTAGCCCTTGCGGAGTGGCTCAAAGACGCTTTTGCGAAGGTTGGGGCAGATGTCCCAATAGCCTTGCAAGGCGTCGACGTCGCGGAGGGGAATGCCGCCTTGGAGGTGGGCTTCGATGTCTTGGACGTCCTCGGCGGCGCGGTTGTCGATGTAGCGTGGGAGGTTGAGGTTGAAGTCGTTTTTCTCGATCTCTTCGAAGCTGACGGAGCGGGCGTAGCCCTTGACCTCGACGCCTTTGCGGTAGGCATCGACGATCTGGTGGATGTCGCGGGAGCGGAGGCGGTTTTTGTTGCCGTCTTTGATGAAGCCGTTGGAGGCGTCGACCATGAAGATGCCTTTGCGGGCGTGGGCCTCGGACTTGTCGAGCACTATGATGCAGGCGGGGATGCCGGTGCCGTAGAAGAGATTGGCAGGGAGGCCGATGATGGCTTTGAGGTAGCCTTTGCGGATGAGTTTTTTGCGGATGTCGGCCTCGGCATTTCCACGAAAGAGGACGCCATGGGGAGAATGCAGGCGCCCTTGCCCGTGCTCTTGAGGGAGCGGAGGATGTGGAGCAGGTAGGCGTAGTCGCTTTGTTTATCGGGCGGGGAGCCGAAGTGCTTGAAGCGCTCGTGTGGGTCGTCGGTGGTGTGGACGCCGGTACTCCAGCGCTTGTCGCTGAAAGGGGGATTGGCGACGACGTAGTCGAACTGTTTGATGCTTGGGCCTACGAGGAATTTCGGGTCGGCCAGGGTGTTGCCTTGGGCGATCTCTGCGGTGGGGTTGTTGTGCAGGATCATATTCATGCGGGCGAGACCGGAGGTAGTGGAGTCCTTTTCTTGGCCGTAGAGGGTGAGCTCGGAGTGAGCTTCGTCGGCGACTTTTAGAAGGAGGGAGCCCGAGCCACAGGTGGGGTCGTACACGGTGGTGGAGGCGCTGGTCTGGGTGGAGGCGATATCCAGGACCTTGGCCATGATGCGGGAGACCTCGGAAGGGGTGTAGAACTGGCCCTTGCTCTTGCCGCTTTCGGTGGCGAAGTGGCGCATGAGGTATTCGTAGGCGTCGCCTAGAATGTCGTCGCCTTCGGCCCGGTTTTTGGAGAAGTCGAGGGCGGGCTCTTCGAAGATGCCGATGAGATTGGTGAGGCGGTCGACCATCTCTTTGGCCGAGCCCAGTTTGTTGGGGTCGTTGAAGTCGGGGAAGTCGGAGAGGGAGAGCTGTTGGTTG
Organism: Puniceicoccaceae bacterium K14; assembly: GCA_022538095.1. GTDB lineage: Bacteria > Verrucomicrobiota > Verrucomicrobiia > Opitutales > Opitutaceae > JAKYXN01. The sequence continues at coordinate 80,818 of JAKYXN010000018.1, forward strand.
GCTTCTACGAGCGGGGCGATGATGGCCTTGTTGATCTGGTCGCCGATGTCCTTGCTGCCCTTGAGCGCTACCATGTCGGCAAAGCTGGCCCCTGCAGGGATAGTTATCGGCGCGAAGGGCTGGCCCGCGTACTTGTCGGAAATGTACTTGAGGAAGAGGAATACGAGTACGTAGTCCTTATACTGTGACGCATCCATGCCACCACGGAGCTCGTCGCAGCTTGCCCAAAGGGAAGAATAAAGTTCGGATTTTTTGATAGCCATGTCGGAAAGTTAGAAAAGGGGAATTGGAGAATATTTGTAAAATGTAATTGGGATGCGAGCTAAAGGTTTCTATGTAGTCGTTTATATGTTCGAGGAGCTCGCCGTGTGGAATAGTGATTGGTATGCTGAGACCGTCGACCGACACCCGAGGAGCGTGCGTCGAGGTATGATGATGAGTGAAGTAGTAAGGAATTTGCAGAGGTAACAGGTGATTGCTTAGTTGTGTGCTTTAAGAGTGATTACACCACCGGACCAGGCTTGAGGGGTGGGGATCACGATGTTGTTGCTTTCGATATGGGCTTGCGAAGGGCGGTCGCAGAATTCCCTTTCGATACCCCAATCTTTATCTTCGGGCAAGGGGGTGGATAGAGTGGTTGGAGGTGATTCGAAAGTGTGCCAGATAATGAGAATCGTTGTGCCGATCAAAGCTGTCGCTCGCACCGCTTGCCCACCTGTGGGGTGTTGGTAGGAGTCTCCCCAGTTGCCGAAGCGGTTAAAGGTGGCGTCTTTGATTATCGGAGCCATCTCGTTGTAGAGATCGATTGCCTGAACCATTAGTGCCCATTGGTCTTTGTCTAATTTGTCGACTGTACCGGATAAGCACATACGACCGAGAAAGGTAGCACTGAGGGAATAACTAAGGCGTTTCATGGAATCTGAATCGCGTAAAACGGCCCAGATCAAATTTTTGGATGGGGGAGCTATTTTAAGGGAATTGGCCGAAATGATTGGAATGTCGGGCGTTTCGTGAGCGTCGGTAATAGACGTTATGTCTGTCAACATTAGCATCGAAGGTTCGAAGCGATGACCTCCTGAAGAACAATTTTCGATTATCAGTTCGGGGAGTGCGTCACGCAGGGACCTAAAGAATTGCTGTACGCCTTCGAGATGTTGGCGTAAACCTTCGCCGAGAGATTCAGCACCGTCGCAACCAAGGCCGATTGTATCATTGTAGTCGACTTTTAGATACCCAATCCTATTGTTCTTGAGTAGCTTGGTCACTTTCTCCGTGAGGTATTGGTGAACCCAGGGGTCTCTGAAATCCCAAAAGCGTCGAGTGCCGACTTGAAGCGGCTTTCCATCGCGTTTGAGTAGGTGGTCGACTTGATTCCATGCGTTTGTCCCCGAATTGACTACTTCGAATTCGAACCAAATTCCTGGAATGAGTCCTCGTTCACGTATGGCATCTGCGGTTTTTCGCAAGCCTTCAGGGAAGGCTTTGGGGCAAATGATCCAGTCTCCATTTTCTTGAAAGGTGGCTTCAGGGGAGCGTTGTGCCCAACCATCATCGATTACGAGATAGCGAATGCCAGTGTTCTTAATCCTATCGGCGAGTTCTATTATATTTTGGTGATTGGGCTTGCCCCAAGATGTACACCATTCATTGAATACGATGGGGAGAGTTTCATCTCCATTGGGCGTTTGACGGTGGGGCGAACGAATTGGGTCGCTCAACCTATTGGCGGCTTTTTCAATGCCCTCGGTGGTGACAGTTAGGAATGCTTCGGGGCCGCGGAATTGGTCGTTTGGCTGAAGGTCTTTTTTCCAATGCCCAAATTCGAAATCCGCTTGTCCTCCAGAGAGTGTGAATTGGTCTGATTTGCGCACGATTTCCATTTGCCAGGAACCGGGGTGGGCCAGGGTGGCTGCCCAGCTCACGCCTTTAAGCTTATCTTCGACCGCAAGCCAAGGATGCCACCCTTTCACTGGCATGGAACCGACGGAGCCGAAACGTTCGCACTGAACGCTGTAGCCACTCCAGGAGCGCTCTAAGTGCAAGTCTTCGATTGACTGTTGGCTCGCTCGGCCTTCAGCGCTCCAAGCGGAGCGCATACGATGCACTTGAAAGCGTCCCGGTCCGTCATCTTTTGAATACGGACTGATCCCTCCAATGGAAAATGAAGAGAGCGCTTCGATTGTAATGATGTCCGATCCAGTGTTTTTTAGCGTTGTTTGAAGCCTTAAAGAGCGTTCGCCTTTGTGATGAGAAAGTTCGTGTGTTGCGGTAAGGCCAGAATGAGATTGTAGCGTTGTGCGGATGCAAGTCTTGTCTGGGTTTTGGATTTTCTCCTGGCTTTTGAGTCTCAAGGAATTTGAGACAGCGTTTCCGTGACTTGTACGGCCATTGGAAAAGCCCCCAGGAGCGGGTTCGCCTGCAAGCTTAAGTTGTATAAGCGAACTGAGTTCCCATGCTTGAATTGGTTGCCACTTTTCTGGCAAAGCTAATACGCAGTCGGAGTCTAGATATTCCCTGCGTTGTGTCGGTTCGAAGTTTTTAGCGGCTGGGGTTAGCTGTAGCTCGATTGGAGCGAGCTCTTTATTTGAGGTGAGGTAAGAGGCAACGATGTCTCCTAGTTGAAATTGCGAATAGATAGTAGCTGGCATGTTATACAGTTTTGACTACTGCGTTCGCTGTCGGAAATCAAGGATTAGAGCATCTTTCATTCATTCAGTCGCATAATTGGCATGCTTGAAGAATGCCTCGCAATCCTGTTTCGTGATGGATCTCAACGCATCGGCCAG
>JAKYXN010000190.1 GCA_022538095.1 Puniceicoccaceae bacterium K14
CGACGATTCTGTATCCAGCTGGCGAAGGTTTGGTACTTCACGCCAATGTGCGCGGCGAAGGCCTGGCCACTCATGCCGCTTTGCTCGAAGCGGTCAAGGATAAGTTCCCGCTTTTCCTTGGGCATGCGAACGCGACCCAAAGCGTCGGTCTTGAGAATTAATTCTTCATCGGCAGTCGTAGATGTCATGAGACTGTCGGACTTAACTTGAATAAGCTCAACTTTTTCATAGTTTTTGGGTTCTATGGCAGAGAAATTTGTTAACGTTGATCGTGATACTCCAATGCTGCTTCCTCCTGACCTTCGAGATTGGGTTGAGAAGGACGACATTGCGCACTTTGTCTTGGAAGTTGCCTATCGCGTCTCGCCAGATTCGGCGCATGTCAATAATCGTGGAAGCGGTTTGGCCCAGTACCCTCCCTCCATGATGCTCGCCTTGTTGCTTTATTGCTACAGCCAAGGCATTTACAGTTCGCGCAAGATAGAGAAGGCCACGTATTCAAATATATCGGTGCGCTACTTGACTGGCAATTGCCATCCCGACCATGACACGATCGCCTCCTTCAGAAGGAGGAACAAGCAGTTTATTAAGCAGGCCTTTGTCACGACAGTTAAAGTAGGGCAAGAGGTTGGGCTTTCCAGGCTGGGCACGATGGCAATAGATGGAACCTCCCTTAAGGCAAGCGCCGGCAAGAAGACGACCTGTTTCTATGGAAATCTCGAGAGCCTTTGCAATGAAAGAATGGAGCGCGCCGAGCAAGAGGAACGAGAAACTCAAACTTCGGATAAATCTATCAATTTGCCTTCGAAAGCGAAGTTGACGCAAGCCCTGGCTAAGATTGATCGCGGCTACGAAAAGCGAAAGCGTCAACGGGAAATCTTGCGCAAGGAAGTCAAGGATGGAGATGTTGGAAGCCTGCCTCACCAATTGCCTGCGAAGGTGCCCGCGTCGAAAAAAGTGAACACAGTGGATACGGACTGCCACTTCATGCCAATGAAGGAAGGCTTTTATTCGCTGGGCTACAACGCTCAGCTTGCCGTTGATACTGGAAGTCTACTGATAACCGCAGCGCTTATCTCGACAAGTAGCAACGATAGCCACCAATTGCTAAGGGTGGCGCAAGAGAGTCATCGCAATTGCGAGGGCATGGTTGAGACGGTTGTCGCTGACAGCGGATATGACAATAACCACCAGATCAATGAACTTGAAAAGAAATGCGGTATCCACGCTGTAGTCGCAGTAAAGGATCCCCATCGCCTTTCAATCAAGCACAAGCAAAGCAAGAGAAGGCAAAGAACTAGGGCTTTAAAAATCAAACGCATCGAGGAATTGGAAACGAAAAAAGGCAAGGGGTTACTAAAGCAAAGAAACGCCTCGGTTGAAACTGTCTTTGGCATAATAAAGCATGCGATGCAGTTTAGGGCGTTTCTGCAAAGAGGAAGAGAAAACGTTGATGCTGAATGGAAATTAATAAGCGCTGCATTTAATCTGAAGCGATTGGCAAGCCTAATGGCTGCAAGCCGATGAAACTAGAAGCGTTTTCGCTGCAAATCGGTAATGATTCCCCAAATACTCTAAAAAAAGGCGATACCATAGCAGTTCGGCGAAAAGTGTGCGAAGCGAGACCTGAAACAGACATATTTGAAGTTTGGCAAGTCCGACAGTCTCGTCATAGCTACGAAACATACGACACTTTTCAAAAACAGCAGAGAACTATATCAAGGCGCTTGGCATGACGCTTACTTTGTAGTTAAGCTGCGATGACTTGTATGGTTAGAGTCTAGAGGAGCCTGTAAGAATTTTTGTGTAACTGGCGTCTGATGTGCTTTAAAAAAGAAAGCATATCATATGAAAGAAAAGATTAGAGAAGAGCTTCTGGA
>JAKYXN010000191.1 GCA_022538095.1 Puniceicoccaceae bacterium K14
AGCCCTCTTGCTCGAAGGCCTTGATCGCTCCTTCGATAATTGATTTCCGCTTCTTGGCTTTTCTCAGTTCGTTACCGGAGAGTTCTGAATCCATGAAGTCATGCAACTAAAGTACACTCGCGAGTGCAATTTTTTATTGCTTTTTGAAACTACACTACCAAGTTTACTTTTTCACTTTTAAAATGCGGTTCGCCAAAGATCCTCATAACAAAGGCCATGCCGCAGCTTGAGATAGAGCTAGGTGAGATGGCACCGGAAAACTCTGAATCTGACTAGCTATGTTGCGTCTGAAAAAACCTGAATGGACGATCCTTGTCGGTCTCCTCTTCTTAAGCCTCATTCCCTGCGTCGGCGGCGTTATCCGACTTATCGAGCTGCACGGCGGGCCGGAAATAATGCCGCACAATCCACGGGTTCGATCAACGCCAACCCCGGTTGTCATTCACCTAATCGGTTCGATCCCCTATTGCGTAATCGGGATTCTGCAATTTCTTCCCACCCTTCGAAACGCCTATCCAGTATGGCACCGGCGGAGTGGCCGTATCTTGATCGTTTTAGGATTACTATCAGCTGTCTCCGGCTTGTGGATGACGCATTTCTACGAATTCCCCAAAGAGCTACAGGGGCCGCTCCTTTACTGGGGCCGCATTTTCGTAGGCATTGGAATGATTGTATCGATTGCTTTGGGACTATCAGCCGTTTTAAAGAAGAAGATCTCCGAGCATAAAAAATGGATGCTTCGAGCGTATGCACTAGGCCAGGGGGCGGGCACTCAAGTCTTCATTGCACTTCCCTGGATCTTAACAGTCGGCGAACCCGCCGGATTAACACGCGACATCCTGATGACGCTTGCCTGGGTGATTAATCTCTTCGCCGTCCAGCTCGCTATTCGCAGATCGCGAATAGCCGATCACCCTGCAAACAGACGCTTACATCAAAAAACTCTCGTTTCATAATAATACCGATATAACGCGATATCGACATAGGGAGTTGCTCTGAATCTATTTCAATCGTGCAAGCAGAGTGGATACAGATCAAGACAACCGCCTAGCTGGCATTACCCTAATCTCAAATTAAATCAGAAATACCACAAACTGAACTTACTGACGTGTCGGTATGATTCGATTCTTCGAAGTGATTGTTTCAATTACTCCTTTCACGCATTTCCTTTTGCTCCTTCTTAACAAATTCAAAGACAAAATGTAGCGTCAAACCATTACCTCAAACTTCGAGGCTTGACATACCTCGGACCTCAAGGCGTTATCAATTTTATGCCAAGAGATTTATTCATTGATGGAGTTCCTGAGCTTCTGCTTCTTAGACTACTAGCCAGAAAAGAGATGTACGGCTATGAGCTCGTTAGCGAAATAAGCAAACGTTCAAACAATGTATTCACTTTTGGCGAAGGGTGCATCTACCCAATTCTTCATCGCTTGGTTTCTCAAAAGCAATTGAGTGTTCGTAAAGAAACCGTATCAGGGCGTCCAAGGCGCTACTACAAATTGACAGCCAAGGGCAATCATCGTTTGTCAGAACTAGAAAGCTCCTGGAGCAACGTCTCAGCTGGAGTAACATCTTTCGGAAAGGCTTTGGGCAATGTCGCATCCTAAACGAATTCAACGTATTCGCCACGAACTCGCGAAGCAAGGTATACGCGGCAAGTCTGCGGATGCCTTAATTGAAGAATGGACGGATCACTTAAATTCGCATATCGATGAGCTTTTGCTTTCTGGATACGATGACAATAAAGCCAAGAAAATCGCCCTCGACAAGCTTGGGCATCGAGCCTGTAAGAATTTTTGTGTAACTGGCGTCTGATGTGCTTTAAAAAAGAAAGCATATCATATGAAAGAAAAGATTAGAGAAGAGCTTCTGG
>JAKYXN010000192.1 GCA_022538095.1 Puniceicoccaceae bacterium K14
TCGGGTGCCGCCCATCGCCGAAGGCGAAAGCTCGGGCGGCGGGTCCCGGGGAGGAAGAGCGTATCGCAACTAGCATGACAGGCGGAACGACTGGCAGGATAGATGCCGCTCTGACGGGTGGGATGCTGATTATCTAGTGAAGGCAATAAGGAAGCTAGCTTAGCTGACTGTGCCGAACGCAGAGAGCAGGCAGCGTGACTGAGGTACGAAGGCCACGAGGCGAAGCCCGCCAAAGGCGTGCCTGCCGCATTGCAAGAGAACACAGATTGAAGGATGCATTCAGTTTCGTTCACTTATTTGACTTCTGATGAGTGACCACTCTTGCTCCTTTTTTTACTCATCAGCTAATTCAATTCCTGTAATATTTTCTAAATACAGTTCAGAGTAACCGTCTGTAGCTCTAAAAAGTCCAGTTACCCAAACCATTGCACCATCATAGCCTAACATGCTTCCGCCTTTCGCATACAGAGACCAATCCGTAACTTTAACATTCCCAAGATTCTTCAAGTTAGTTACATCGGATGTCAAAACATCAGCTTCTCCTTTTATCATAGAACGAGAGTTAAAGCGTCCCAAAACCCTGACTTGCTTCCCCTTATATCGCGGTGCATGAAGAATCAAACCTTCAAGAGTACTTTGCTTAGCTACAGCATAATCTCCTTCAACATAATCAGTTTTAGTCGATTCCTCTAGCAAAGATTCGCTCTCAAAAACTTCATTCAAGCTAGACTCAAGCTTAGTCAAAAACGCCATATCTTTTGCATTCTCAAGTGGATAACTTGAAACAACAAAACTCCGCTTTCCGCCAACCGCTAATTCGTAGGATATGCAATCACCGTAGACCTTTTTAGCGTCTTCATGCTGGATTGTTTCTCCACCACCTAGCGTATTTTCTGATACAAAGTCCCTCAATTCACTTATAAGTGATTCAGGTAATTTTGCCCTCTTATACTTTTCGCTATCGCTCGTTCGAGTATTACGAGATCCAAGGGAAATAACATTCACTCTCAATGAAGCATACCTAGACTCTAGACCTATATCTATTTTTTTGATACGCTTGAAGGCATATAATTCCCCTTTAACTGTTTCTTCGATTCTAATTGAAAAAGAATCAGAGCTAAAATGCATCTGGCCAATATTCAAATCTGGAGGTGGCGGAGGAGTTTTAGCGTTCAAGAGCACACTCAAGCATAAGATAAAAGCAGCTATAAATAATTTAATCATAAGTCATCCATCTTAAAAGCTAAAAGACATAGTATCTAATTAATTTCCAGTTGGCGATGAGTCACGCCTAACAACTGTTAGACCAGTGTCGGAACCATAACGTTCAAGATACCCCCCGCCCCGTGTTACAAACAAAGGCCCGTATCTATTAGCAAAGGCAACATCACCCCAAGTATTACCTTGAGTCGTGCTTGGAAACCTTCCTGAAGTTGTTTGGTACCAACCGCCGCTTTCGACTGGGTGGGTATGGAGATATGCAACAGCAAACGCTAGAACCCCATTCTCACTGCTAAAGGCTGAAACCACTTCATTGAAGTCTCTTATGTTTATGGTCGTACTGTTACCAACCGCCACTCCTGTGAGTGCATAGCGAGGATTTCCGTCACCTTCAACAAAATACTTCACAGCAACTAACCCCAATTCTTTATTCAAGCTATTCGACCTACGAGCAAGACTTCTTAGATCGTAATTATAAAAGAGTCTCGCTGCTGCAACTTGATCAGGGCTAAGCTTACTGTAGTCAATGTTTGGATCATTTGCATGATTAAATGAAAGCTCTCTCGTCTTCTGACCATCTGAAGTTAAATCCCCTCTTTGAGCGTCCCCACTTTGCCCG
>JAKYXN010000193.1 GCA_022538095.1 Puniceicoccaceae bacterium K14
CGTGAGTCTGTGTCAAAAATCCTCTTAGCAGAAGGCGATTTTTATAGGGTTTATTGTTTTACTGAATACCGGTCCAACGGCGTTCTCCGATCGAAGTATGGCAATTAGGGGAACGATTAAGACGACTGAGTCAGATTTCGTGCGAAGATGCCTTTTCAAGACCGCTTCCACAAGCTTTTCCACCCCAAGTATCGAGATTGCTCGCTTGAGGTTGTAGCAAAGGCACATCAGCGACCATTCGCCACGACATTTCTTCAATCCTTTCATCAATAGATTCTCGCAACCCATGGCCCATTTAATTGATCCGAAGCACTTTTCGACGGTAGGGCCTCGGCGTTTGTAGACTTCGGGGTTGGCTTCCATTCGCTTGCGCACCATTGCTGCGACTTCCTCGTCGCGATAGCGATAGACGATGCGGCCCTTTTTGTTGGCCGTGCATTTTTCGCGGATGGAACAGGCATCGCAAGCAGCGGAGTTGTGATAGGCGATACGCAGCCTCCCATTGACTTCGATCTCGTGCTTGCGAGGTAGGATCGCGTCGGCTGGACACTTGTAGGAGTCCTTGGTTTTTAGATACCGAAACGCGTCCTTCCCGTAAAGGGCTCCGCCGATCTGGCGGGAGTATTCGCGAGAGGCGACATAGCACTGCATTCCGGAGTCTTCGACGGCTCTCATCTGGCTGGCCTTGTCGTAGCCTTTGTCAGCGGCGATCTTCAGCTTTTCCGGAGAACCTAGGTTGTCTTTGGCTTGTTTGGCGATTGGCGCAAGTTGATCGTAGTCGTGGATCTCGTTGGTAAGGTCTTCGGCGACGATCATTCCATGCTTCTCGTCGGCTCCGGCTTGCCCGTTGTATCCGACTCCTACGCGCGGGTTCTTAGGCATGCTACGGGAATCCTCGTCGGTTTTGGAGATCTGAGTGAGGCCCGCATCTTCCATGGACTTCTCCAGTTCCTTCATCGCAGCTAGCTGGCCTTCGATCATGTCGATTCGCTTTCGCAGCTTTTTCTTGTTGGTCTTGCGACCATTGTGATCGCGAGCGTCCTGGTCGTCCAATCGCTTGAAGTAGTCTTCCAGCTTGGCGTCGGCGTCCTTGATCATGCGTTGAAGCTTGGAGCGGGTAAGGTTCTTCCTGGGAGAGTTGACGCCTTTGAGCTTGGTCCCATCGATGGCCACTAGATCGCTGCCTAAAAGACCGAGGTTGCGGCAAAGCAGGACGAACTTGCGGAAGCATTGCTTGAAGGCTTTCGGGTTCTTGCGTCTGAACTCCGCTATCGTCTTGTGGTCTGGCTTTAGCTTTCGCATCAGCCAGATCGCCTCGAGATTGACGTGGCAAGCGCGTTCGAGCATCCGGCTGGATCGATTCCTGTTCATATATCCAAACAGATAGAGCTTGAGTAGGTCCCTAGGATTATAGCTTGGTCGCCCCCTTGTCTTGCCAATCCTTCTTTCAAAGCCGCATTCCTCCATATCGAGTTGATCGACGAAGGCTTCGACAAAGCGGACTGGATTCTCCTCGGATACGTAGTCCTCGATGCTCTCTGGAAGCAGCAGTTCCTGATCTCTGGATTCTCCTTCTATGTAAGTCATATTTGGCTGGTCAAATCGAAGACTCGAATCTACCTTTCCAATACGAATCCACAATGAAAATTCAGACCCAAACCTCAACTTTTTGACACAGACTC
>JAKYXN010000194.1 GCA_022538095.1 Puniceicoccaceae bacterium K14
TAGGGCGTGTTGACTTTGCTTTGCTTCCAGTTCTTTGGAGTGAGGTGTTCCGCTTCGAAGTTTGTAATCTTTGGCAGTTTTCTCAACACGTCGCTAAGATATGCCATCGGTTCAATTCCGTGGCGACGACAGCATTCCAGCAACGTGTAGATAATTGCGCTGCGGTTGCCTGCCTTGGGGTCGCCTACGAATAGCCAGTTCTTCGCTCCTAGTTTGCAAGGGCGGATAGCTTGCTCGGTGAGGTTGTTGTCGATTCGAGATTTGCCGTAATCGACGTAGGCAATCAGCTTCTCCCATTGATTCAACGCGTAGTGGATTGCCGAAGACATAGCGCTCTTGGCCAAATAGACGTCGCGTTCGATTTCCAATAGTTCTTTTATCGACTGGAGAATCGGGAGGCTTTTCTCTCGGCGGATCAAGGAGCGTTGATCGGCATCCTCCGGCAAGTCGCGTTCGATCTGGTAGAGTTGCTTTATCGGCAGCAGATAACGGGCTGCTTCCAACTCGCCGTTTTTATAGGCGTCGTAGAACTTGCGCCGAGCGTGCGCCCAACAGCCAAGCTGGACGATCGGCTTGCCTTGGCATGCCGAATCGTAGGCCGCGTAGCCATCGCTTTGAACGATTCCTTCGAAGTCCCTTAGAATGGCTTCGGCGCCGGCTTTGCCGCGGCCAAGACGCCAATCGAAGCACACGTCTCCTTGCGGACGTCCGAAAACCCAATAGTAACCTTTGTGGCTCTTGCCTTTGCAATCCGGATCCAGATAGCGGATCGGTGTTTCATCAACCTGAAGGCAGTCGCCAGATATCAAGCCGTTTCGGATCGAGCGATAGATTATCGAAAGCCAATTTTCGGCAGCGTATCCAATCCAGTCGCACATGCGTTGGCGGGAAACGACCACCCCGAAGCGTTCGCGAAAGATCTTCTCCAGACGATACAGCGGAAGATGGTCAGCGTACTTCCAAACAATCAATTGAGCGACCAGTCCAGCGGCGGGCAACCCGCCAGGAATTAACTGGTCTGGATGCTCGGCGATGAAAGGCTTTGCGTCGATATCGTCCTTGAGCTTGTATTTTCCGCGAACGTACACGCGCTTAACGAACTTCATGGGAATCACGTCGAGCTTCTCGCTCTTCTCTTCGCCGATACGTTCGTAGGAATCGGGCGATTGCTTCACTTCTTCGGGAACGACTTCCTCGACGATCGTTTCGATGTCCTCGGGCAGCTTGGAAATGGCTTCCTTGGCCTTTGGCTTGCGGCGAGAGTAGCCTATTATCTCCTTTTCGCTTTCGGATTGCTCCAGCGTTTCCCTTTCCAGCTCGGAAAGGGCGAGCTGCAATTGTTCATCGGATACTTTTTCGCTGGCTGGAGAGCCAAAGAACTTGCGCTTGAGAGCCTCCATCTGGCGGCGAACGTATGCGAGTTCGCTTTGTAGATCGGAGTTTTCCCTTTCGAGACTGCTGATCTCTCTTTCAAGGTCAGCTTTCTCCCGCTTCAGCTCTTGAACTCGCTTTTCCTTCTCCTTCGATGTAAGCATCTTTTGGATGCATACTAATGAAGAGCTATCGCTTCTTGGTCAAAAGTTTTTTCAGTTGTAGCTTCTTTAGATTTCCTCCCGTCAAAAGGCAGGCAACTTCTTCGCCGGTGAGCTTCTGCTTGCCGA
>JAKYXN010000195.1 GCA_022538095.1 Puniceicoccaceae bacterium K14
TCTTTCTTGAACTCCACGCTGTATCGTTTGTTCTTCTTCATATATTGATCCTCTCTTACAGAGAATCTCCTGTCCACTATTCTCAGGGCGCATCAGCCACGCAAAGCCGGCACTCCCTTCGGTTTCCTTAAGCCACGGTCAAGACCTTACCGCCGGGGATCTTTCGTGCTATATTATATCAACCGCCTCAGCGACCTATTTCCTCGAGAAAAAAGGAGGGGGCTTATCAAGTATGGTCGATAAGAACGGCGTAGATTGGATCGGCTTTCACAATGAACTCGGCTCCGGATGGAAAGGAGAATATCGCGGTTTTCCCAATTCCATCCACCGCCAAGACGGAAGCTACTTCCACGCTCTCAACGCAAAAACCGAGCTATCAAGCTCAGTTGTCGAAATCGAGTCAAATGATCACATTCGAATCGTGTTTACTTCAGGAAACGGTAACTGGGAAGGACAGTGGGACTTTTATCCTGATCGCTGCGATTTCACCATGAGCAGGGTAAGTTCGGGCTATAAATACTGGGTACTTTACGAAGGTGTACCGGGAGGCGAAATGGACGAGACAGACTACTGGTTTTGCTCAGCAGACAGCGATTCTCACCCAATCGAAGAAACACACGAAGCAGATTTACCGAGTCCCGAGTGGATAGCATTTGGCGACGCGAATGCTTCTCGTATGATTTACCTCCTTCAACACGAAGATGATGAATATGTAGATGGCTACTACAGTCGCCCTTATATGACCGTCTTTGGTTTTGGGCGAGACGTTAAAGAAAAGCGGCTCGATACCCCACTCACTTTTTCCATTGGCTTTGTCGAGTCTACCGATTACGCGAAAGTAAAGAAAGAAATTGAAGCTTTGGTTGACTAATTTTTTTACACAACTATTCCAAACAGATTTGTATCCATATTTCATAAACAGTTATTAGCAAATTGGTAAACCCCAGCTAAATAAAGGCCTTTACTTCAAGACGTCACGGCACATTTAATCTACCATTGGTACTTATATTTTAAAGACACCGGATCAGCAAAAACGAACATTCCAGAACAAATCTCACAGCCTTTACCCGGCATTGCCGACGACATCCGAAAGAAGTCGCCCCACCCAATTCAAAAATGACAGTCCACATCGAAGGTCACGTAACCGAACCATATCAAATTTTCGAAAATGGGTGCGCATATCAAAAAAATAATTGAGCTAATTCGGAGCCACCCCAATTCCTTCAAACGCACCCATTTTAAAATGCGTTTTCAGTAAGCGAATGACAGCGGGGTTACGCGACTCCCAGTCGGATACTGGAAGTCGCTAAGCTACTAGAACAAATGATTAGAAAAATCTCCTAATTCCATCAAATGCAGTTGCCTGGCTTCCAAGTTCACTGCTTGGCCATGAATTCATCGATTTTCTCGATAATAAAAGCACCTTCTTCCTCAAGTGGAAAGTGCCCTGTATCGAGAATGTTATAATCAATATTTTTTAGATCACGCTTATACGCTTCGGCTCCTGGTTCGGGAAAAAATGCATCGTTCTTCCCCCACACAATAAGAGCTGGTGGTTGATTATCACGAAGGTATTTTTGCCATAAAGGATAAAGCTTAACATTGTT
>JAKYXN010000196.1 GCA_022538095.1 Puniceicoccaceae bacterium K14
GTAGACGTAGCAGCGATCCGTTTCGATTCGAGACATCCACACAGAATATCAAATCAAAGATTCAAAAACAACATGCTCTACGCCGGACGCTTACCGTATACTCTCGGTGTTTTATGATGCGACTCTAAAGCTAGCTTTCGAAGATATTCGAAAGCTGACAGAATGGCAAAAGAGAAACAATCGACAACAGGAAGGAGCGCAAACAGCGCTAATAGCAGACAAACCTGTAGAAACAGCACTCACAATGTTTTATAAAAGGGAAACGAGAGCCATAAGAAACATGGAAGTCTTTTCGACGTTGGAGCCCGCTCTAAAATGGCTCCAATTGGATTACAAGATTGTTTACGATATTTGGCCAAGAGCGAAACTCCTCACAAACAGCTAAGAAATACTTCGTTCCAGTCACAAAAAAGCCGCCATACGCTGATGGCGGCCATTAAATTCTGTAATTAAATTGAAACTACCCTTCGTTAATACCAAGTAGTTCTACATCAAAAATCAGAGTAGAATTTGCCGGAATGGACCCTGTTGCACGAGCTCCGTATCCAAGCTCGCTCGGTATATGAAAACGAAACTTGTCGCCTATTGACATAAGTTGGAGACCTTCTGTCCAGCCCTTGATTACACCATTGAGAGGGAAAGAGATTGGCTCACCTCGGTTAACTGAACTGTCGAATACAGTGCCGTCAGTTAGTGTGCCATGGTAATGAACTTTTACAGAATCTGTAGCGACTGGACTCTGCTCAGAGTCGCCTTTGACGAGAATTTCGTACTGCAGCCCTGAGTCTGTTGTTACAATGCCCTCTTTAGCCTTGTTGGCCTCGAAATAGCTAGAAGCCTCTTCTTTCGCAACCAAGGCATCCGCAGCCCTTTTTTCCTCCAAGCGTCCTTGAAGTTCTCGAGCAGCTGCTTGTGCTTCTTCTTGAGTAATCAACATTTCCTTACCAGATAGTGCATCATCAATCCCCTGAACAAGAAGATCTCGATCCAACTTCAACACTAGATCGTTACCATAGCCCTTTGCCATTTCATAGCCAATTCCATAACTGACTTTTTCGTCTGCGGTTTGAATTGGTTGAGCCTCTGCAGGAAGCGTCTCTTCAGCGGCTGTCGCTTCAACCGGCTTCGCCGTATCAGCAGTTTCATTACTGCCACAGGAAGTAAGACACAAGAGAACGCTTAAAATCAGCGAAGAAGATAGAAATTGTTTTTTGCTCATATTATTAATGCTATTTCAAAGAGGTATCCCCATTAAGGTCGAGCCTGCAGTAAGAGCACAAAATTTTTAGGGTCAAAGAAAATATGTATCTGCAGAACAGGTTCCTGATACTATACAAAAAACGCTGAAAGGAGATAATCCTTTCAGCGTTTTGAATTTTACCAAAGGTAGTTAAGCCAAAGCCAACCACCTAGTTATTAAATTATATGCTATTAGTCGAGGTCGTACACTTCTACGAGAGCGATACCAGATCCACCTGTCGCACCCTGGAGAACTGCAGTGTAAATACCAGGATCTAAAGTAACAACCAT
>JAKYXN010000197.1 GCA_022538095.1 Puniceicoccaceae bacterium K14
GCTACGACGTTTATGATACTTATGATTTGTTTCGGACCAGCGAATCGCTCCGATCAATCAAGCAAAATCAGACGGCGCTTGGCATCACGCTTACGTTCTGATAGCATGACAGGCGGAACGACGGGCAGGATAGATGCCGCTCTGACGGGCGGGGTGCTGACTATGCTAGGAAGCCAAGAGGCTGGCTACATTAGCCAGCTGTGGCGGACGACGTACAGCACATGATATGCCGGAACTCATCGACGGCATGGGTGCGGAGCACCGAGACTCAGCCGAGTATGTGCGATTTCAATCAAATACCCTAGAAGTAAAACGCATCTCGAAAACAACATCGTTTTCTTCTAAATTTTGGTCGATTTCCCCTTCGGCCCGAAGTAGGATATATACTCGCACCTCGCTATTGCGGTAAGCCTTTCCTATATAATTTCTCGAAGCCACATGACTGGGCAACATAGAATCATTGATGTTAACCCCTGCTAAAAATACATCAGTCCGCTCAAGCGTAAAACCTTCTTTTTCAAGTCGACTTGAGACAATATCCAAAAAATCGATATAATAATCGAAACGCTTAAATGTAGACATTAACACATAGCTCTCTAACTCTATGGCACTTTCACCTTTTGCGACAATTAATTCGAATTGCTTGTCAAATAAAGTGATTGTAGAGCGATATTGAGAAGAAGTCAGTTTATTAATCTTCGATCCAAATACATTTTCAAATTCCTGAAAAGAACGGCCTGTAAACCAAAATGGACTACAAAATCCTTTTGAAATAAACATACAAGATACAGCTATTAACAATAATGACTTACACATAATTATAGGTGCTAATTTTAAAATCCGTTAAAGTCTTTGGGCACAAATAGTACACCTCCATTATGAGCACAGCCTTCACAATCATGCCGCTCACTGCTCTCCACTATCCGATCACTAAAATACTGTCGAGTGGTAAGCATCAAAGAGTTTTCCACCTGACGATTCGTTGATGCATATTGAGATGATCGTATCAAATTAAGTGTATTGTATAATTCCGGAATATACCGATCTTTCAAGCCTGTAACCAAGTCCATTACATGTTGCCACTCTGCAAACAACGTACCTCTTGCTAATGGAGCACTCATATCAGTACCTACTTTAGTTTGGTTTAAGTACACAGATATGGCTATATTAACCCGAGCATCTTCCCCATCATACGCAATCGAGGCATTTATAAAGGTCTTCCCAAAAGTATCCATTATAGAAGAGGCACCAAAGTGCCCAACTATTTTGGCTCCGTCCCTAGCAAGTATAACACTAACACTCGTATTCACATAAACATCATCGGTTCCAATCACGGTCGCCCAATTATTGTATGGACCTGCCGATTGATTAGTTTCGACCATTATTGAAGTTCCACTACTCGATAGATCCGCACTTTGGCCGGAGAATTGGTTGAATCCTCCTCCTCTGATAAACTCGCTCATCCATTGCTGCGCCTCTTCAAACTCCTTGACCTGCAAGTGGCTTGCAACAGC
>JAKYXN010000198.1 GCA_022538095.1 Puniceicoccaceae bacterium K14
GAAGGGGATCGAGTCGGGGAATCGGTCCCGCAAGTCGTTGATTGCGACTGGGAAATCACCATCGTTGTCTACGATTCGCGTCGGAGTGTTGTTTTGGACCAAAGTACGAAGGAGGAACTTGTTGGAAGCCCGTCAGCTTCTGGTGATTCCATTACTGTTAGTTGGGATGACTGGAAGGGGGCTGATAAATTATATGCTGAGATTGGGAAATCCCCAGAGGTGCAGGCAGCTCTGAAAAGGATCCATTCAGGTACATATTATTCTAGCGATATTGAGAAAGTTAGACTCTATTCCAAAGAACATGGATTGTTTATTGTTAGGGATAAGGTCACTGGGTTGTTGAGTGTCGAATTGGGTGGTTTTTCTAATGCGACTTACAAATCAATGTCAGTTGACTCTAGTGTCATCGGCGATGGATTTGAATTAGTCGCAACTGTTCACACTCATCCAAGGAGCTCGCCTCCTACACACAGAAGTGATTATCCATATTACGATAATCAGGCTGCTATGAAAAACGGTTGGGCTATTGTAATAGGAGCAGAGCACTCTTATTTTGTTTCGCCTTCCCAGCGATCCGAAGGGTATATACGGTATGATAATGGAGGCCTGCTTGGACAATGAATTATGAATTCAATTAGAAAAATTAGAATACAATCGTTATCATTATTACTATTATTGTTCACTTTGCTTTTTAACCAGACTGTCGGAAGGGCTGAAAATATGGATGTAGTATATTATCCAATAAAACCTACTGTAATTCTTTTACTTCGTGATCAGACAAGGATCGAAAATGCGGATAATTGGACATCTGTTATAAATGCAGCACTCCCTGATTCAGAACGAAGTAATGATCTAAGCGAACTCGGTATATGGGAAATCATTGTAATAATTGATGAAGGGGATTATTGGGCTGTCTCAATGCATGAAAAAGGTAACGGGATGTTGTCCAAAAAGAGAGATGGGATTGGGCTGGGTGATTGGGATATTAAGCCAAGAGATGGGGACGGAATTGTTGTATATGTGGAAAAAAAAGGGCTTGCTACTGTGAATACTCCTAAAGGAGGCTTAGATCGAACACCTCTTCTTTGGATACCAGTTGAGGAAAAAGAAGGCTTGTAATCTTGTTGCACATGCTCGGAAAACCTCGGTGCTCTGCACTCCCGCCTTCGCAAGCTCAGTCACGCCATGTGCTATCCTTCGTTCGCCACGGTCTAGCAATCTGCTAGTCCTATTGGCTACCTAGGATAGTCAGCTTCCCACCCGTCAGAGCGGCATCTATCCTGCCAGTCGTTCCGCCTGTCATGCTAGTTGCGATACGCTCTTCCTTCCCCGGGACCCGGCCCGCGATCCTCTTCACGCTCGTCGAGTCAGCCAAACGTCACGGTCTGGAACCCTACGGTTACGTTAACGAGTTGCTGCGACGCCTGCCCGAAGCCACCAACTGGCAAATCCCCCAGTTCACGCCCGTAGCCTTCGCCAAGAAGGCAAAGGCGGCATAGTC
>JAKYXN010000199.1 GCA_022538095.1 Puniceicoccaceae bacterium K14
CACTTGAGATTAGAGAAGATGAGGTCACAACATGACAGGTGAGGCAATCGGTACTCGTCGCGCTGCTCCTCCCACCGATACCTCCCTTTAGCGTTATCCAAAAAATGAGAAAACTAGCCATACTAACTTTTGTATCCGCCGACGGCGTTATGCAGGCACCCGGGCACCCTGATGAAGATCGTTCCGGCGGCTTTGATCGTGGAGGTTGGGCAGCCGACTACTGGAACGAGGTAATGGAACAAGTAATGGCCGAAGCGATGGCAGAATCATATGACCTCCTATTAGGCCGGAAAACCTACGACACATTTGCATCCCACTGGCCTCATGCTGACGACCCAATAGCAAGGAAGCTCAATGAATCCACCAAGTATGTTGTCACATCTGCAACTGATGAACTCCAATGGAAGAATTCGGTAAAAATTTCTGGAGATATCGTCGAAGAAATTACACAGCTCAAAAAGCAGGAAGGACCTTTACTGCAAATTCACGGTAGCTGGCAGCTTATACAAACTCTTCTTTCCAATAAGCTCATCGATGAATTTCGACTCTGGACATTCCCTCTGCTAATTGGATCGGGCAAACGGCTGTTTGCCGATCCAAGCACTCCATCAAATTTAGAACTTTCAAAAACGAATTCCACATCAAACGGAGTAACTATGAGCTTCTACCGTCCCATTTATTAGAATCGTAATTACATAAGGATAACCATCGCATTGAGGCAATCGGAGCAAGCTCCGCCGCCTCATGCGGACGATATACAGCAAATGAAGATATATACGCCAGCCGTGATTTCAACATTGGCAGGAATCGGGTATTTGTCTCCGCTTGTATTCGATCCTTTATCCGTTGCAGCACTTCATCATTTCGGATTTCTTTGGATTGTCGCAGCGTGGGCGATATTAATTGTACACCTCTTCTTCATTACAAAAGGCAAGCGCGAGAATCGAAAAGCTCATTTCCTATCACTTCTGATGACCTTTATATATTGCATCATCATCTTTGTAGGAATTACTAAAGGCTTCTTTTTAGCAGTATGAATGAGCTAGAGCTAACAGTAAGCATATCAATACACTGGACACAATGTCTACTCGCTGGGGATCGTCCACACCAGCGAGCCAGCAGCTTCAAGCCTGGAAGGATGCCATCAGTTCGAGAAGCTGCTGCCACGCTTCGGTCCACTGCTTCGAATTCACCCGAGCAAGAAAAGATCGCTCCGTCTTGCGCAGCAAGCCCGAGTCGCAAGCGTTTGCCTCATCGTTCACTCTTGTCCGAACCCAAAACTCACATATCAAAGCGGTGGAGAGCAACGCCTCACAGCCGCGCCGCCGTTCAAGCCTTGTCTTGGCAACTAAACTCAACTCTAATTCAAACCACTCACGTGAGGCGTCCCTCACTTTGACGATATGCAGAAGAAGATAAACCTGCCGTCGCAACGCGACACCTGTATCGCCAAAGGCGATCCAGCGACGACGTCGCGATGTTAAAAAACGAA
>JAKYXN010000019.1 GCA_022538095.1 Puniceicoccaceae bacterium K14
CAGCTGCGCTGTAGCCTTCTTGACGCAAGGCCACAGCTCTTTTTCGAATATCCATGCTTAACGGTTTCATGGAAGAGGCACCCTAACTGCTTTTTAAGAAAAAGCGCTATTAAAATGCGACTATTTTAAAGAAAGTTGCTCTAGTTGATTTAGTAACCGTCCCAGGGACGACACCCTCATCACCCACTTTAGAGCTCATTTCAATGAAATGAGCTTTGCCGTGCCATAGCATCTTTTAAAAAAGCACAAAAAAACGGCTCATCTTAACGAAAGCCGTAATAACTTAAAATATGGTGGCGGGACCCGGAATCGAACCGGGGACACAAGGATTTTCAGTCCTCTGCTCTACCAACTGAGCTATCCCGCCTTGAAAGGAAAAACGGACAATAGAATTGAAGATCCTTCCGTCAATGGAATTTTACAAAAAATCTAAGTTTTTATGTAAGTCGTTATATTTCAGCTTGTAGCAAGAAATTGAGGTCCATTCCTTGATCTCGAAATGTCATCCAAAAGGCTTCTCCTTCGTGGCGATTGGCACGGGATACCCTTCCTCACACAAATGCCCTGTGACCTTGATCTCACAAATCCTGCCAATAATTGCTCAATTGAGCATTATCTGCCCGACGACCCCAAACTCGGTAGAAAGTGCTTTATCGAATTCGTCCACGAATTCGATTTGAACAACGAGCAGGAGGAATACTTTAAAACCGAACTCCGACGTAACAAAGACAAAGTGATTACTTAGAATGAAAAGCTTGGGTTTAAGACGCGGAGCTCAACTTCAGCCTAGCCTCCTATTCATCAAATAATCCGAACTAAGAACCTTTTCACCGCCTCAATTTTGACCTATAATTCTTCCAGAGATAATTGTATTCATATTAATTCCACAAAACACCCTAGCGGACACGCATACTACGTGAGGCGTTCAACCTCGAGGCAAAGGCAAGGTGAATGTCAATTATATTTGAATACATTTATGTAAACTCGTTCAATTATCCAATCAATTCAATTTAGAACTCAAAGCACAAATTGACTATCCTTAGTTTTGAATTGATTCTTCGCAAGCGGTGAGTTAACTCTTAAGTCGATGTGTGGATTTACGGTATTATTAGAACTTTCAAAAATCCAGAAAGAGCGGTCGCGTATTCCACCTACTTGCATTATGATAGCTCTGATACATAATCTTTCCCTTCCACGGGTTGACGCCAAAGCCAACCGTTATCCTAGCCAGATCCTAATCAATTCCCATGCATGATTTAATCGTTCATGATGTAAAAATTCTCGAACACGGCGAGTGGGTTGAAACCGATATCGCTATTCACAACGGAAGTTTTTCCTCTATTGGATCTACCGGAGGAGCAGCCAAAACGATTATCGATGCAAATGGCAGTTATTGCGTACCTGGAGGCGTCGATCTACACGTACATTTTAATGAACCCGGAAGAACCGAGTGGGAAGGCTTTGCAACCGGCTCTCGAGCTGCTGCTGCTGGCGGAATTACCTTCGTTTCTGAGATGCCCCTCAATAGCATTCCTTCAACTGTATCTGTAGATGCCCTAAACGACAAACTCGATGCAATAGGAAGTCAATCAAGCGTAGATTTTGCACTCTGGGGAGGTCTTGTCCCAGGAAACGTTCAAGACCTACAACCTCTCGCAAACGCAGGCGTTATTGGGTTTAAAGCATTCATGTCGCCTAGTGGGACAGATGATTTTGAGAACAGTGATACAGCAACGTTAAGAGCGGGAATGGCTGAAATCGCAAAAACAGGCAAAGTGCTAGCGATCCACGCTGAAGACCCACGTGTTTTGAAAGCAGCTGAAGCACGTGTGTTAAATAAAACCTCTGCTTATCACTGGGAAAATTCACGCCCAGTCGAAGCAGAGATAGAAGCAATAAAGACAGCAGTCGATCTTGCAGGCGAAACGGGATGCCGTATCCATATTGTTCACATTAGCTCGTCAGATGCGCTTTCCTTTGTATCACAGGGAAAACAAAATGGTATAGATGTCACTTGCGAGACCTGCCCTCACTACTTACTATTATCAGTAGACGATTCTTATAGGTTGGGGCCTACCGCAAAATGCGCCCCACCTCTCCGTCAACCAACAACCGTGGGTGGACTCTGGAATTCTATTCGCAACAATGAAGTGAATACGATTGGATCAGATCATTCCCCTTGCCCAATTCAACTAAAGTCAGGAGCTCACAATTTTTATGAGGCTTGGGGAGGCATAAGCGGCCTACAACATGGACTTCCCCTCCTCTGGGATGCCTGCATGGGAGACTTAAAACTTTTCCAGAAAATTATGGACCTATCAACCTCCAACGCCAGTGACCTCATTGGCTTAAAATCCAAAGGTAAATTGGAACTTGGGAGAGATGCAGATTTTGTCCTTTTCGAATCTCTTGATATTCCAACAGGAATTTCACAAGAAGAGCTGCTCTATAAAAATGCTCACAGCGCCTACTGTGGCTCTGAAATCAGCTTAAAAGTCAAAGGAACTTGGTTACGAGGCAAATGCATTTACGGAGAAGAATCACACGTAGAACTACCTTTTGGTCGATTCCTCCGCTTCTAAATTAGGATTCCGAAATAGATCCTAAATCCTCAACGTACTCTGATGGCAAAAAGCTATTGGCCAAAAACATTAATGCTCCTTTGGCGTCACTCACCACGTATTCAATTTCTTGGTCCAATGGATTTTTCCAAGAAGCCATATCTATCTCAGTGATCAATGCTAATTGACTTTCCTCTTTAGTCTCTGCCACAGCTATTTCTACCTGCTCATCGATTGATCCTTGATTCCCTTTCCAAAATGTCACTGTCAATGCCATGATAGCAGCCACACCGCCAAGAGAGTAAACGGCTTTCTTAAAAAGGCCACGTCCATCAACCATTACCGAATCGACTCCTTCCTCGGAAGAATCTTCAAGATTCGCCAAAATCCGATCCGCAAGTTCGCTATTATTTTCAGTAGTATCAGTCCTTAGTGATTTAGAAAGCAAGGTGTTGAAGTCGGTTTCCTCATCTAAGACCTCTGACAAACCTTGGTCATTGTCCGCCTTTCTGGCCAACCAATCCGGCACTTCAGAGCCAGAAGATAAATACCATTTTATTAAAAACTTATAGAACGCTTTCATAGCTTTACTAACCCTTTCTTTTCATAGACACGCTTTAGCTGATTCCGAGCCCTAAATAGCAGTATCTTTATGTTGGTTTGCGATTTATTTAACACCTGAGCAATTTCCTTAACCTGCAAATCATCGATGTACTTGAGCATCAACACCTCCCGATACTCTTTTTTTAGAGTTTTGACAAGATCCCACAACACATCGGACTCATCACCTTTCTCGCTGAGATCGTCCGGCCTATCCGAAGAATCGATTACCTCAAAGTCTAACTCGTCGTTATATTTCTTCCCTCGAAAATGATTGTACGCCGTTCTTCGGGCGATGGTAAATAACCATGAAGAAAAGGCATATTTACTGTCATACCGGTGAAAATTTCGGAAAGCTTTAACAAACGTGTCCTGCGTGAGGTCCTCTGCATCTTGTTTATTGCCGGTGTAACGGTAGATAAAATTGCAAACCTTCGCATGATGCTGGTGAACGAGCAACGCAAAGCTAGCGTTATCGACGCTCGGTCGATCCCCTGCAGCTCCCGCGATGTCGGCCTGTGATTGCGCATGCATTACAGATTAAGTTCTTCGATGCTTAGCAGCACAGCTAGGCTTTCTACTTTATAGATTTCGCTAGAGAATTCAGAAGTTCGATAATCTCTTCGCTCGGATAATTTAAATGAATAGACACAAAGTCATCGCCTTTCTGTATATCCATAGTTTCCGTTATAGCTGATAGGCTTTTATTCTCTATCTCAGCAAATGAAACAAGTGCCAACATCCCCATCACAATCCTGTAAAGCTGCTCGGATACTCTCTTGCTTTCGGTTGTTAGCATGATCTTGGCTTCCACGTTCGTCCCATCCTCTCCTGCATAAAAAGCGGCGGCAGTTGCTTTTTGAAGTACTCGAGCTTGCGGGGGGAAATCTTTTAAATCGGCGATTCGATGAAGAATGCTGACAAGGAAGAAACCATCACCTCTTTCCAAAGTTTTAAACATATCCGAGCTAGAAACATTCTCCTCTTTTCCTTCAAGAAGATCTGCCGTGTCTTCAATTTTCTCATACGATTTACTCAACACAAGTACATCTTGTTCGGGAAAAGCAAAGTAAAGGTCATCTTCAATCGAATAGCTCGGAAAACGCTTTCTGCTCATATATTCAACCGAAGAATGCCCTTCGCCTTCCAAACTAGCGATATAGCCGTCTATAATTGCCTGTGCTTTGTCGCCTGTCTTGATAACAACTACGCTGTTCTCCGCAGCTTCGTCATCAAATGAAGTCCCATAGGCTGTCACAGATCGCATCTCCTTTAGCAATTGGCGCAAATTGATAGAAACAGGAGACTCCATTTCCTTGTCGAATATATCTTGAGCATGGGTCATCGCGAATTCTCCAAATTGAGAGTAAAGTAAATCCTCCATATCGAAGTGCACCAACCACTTAGCTTCTTTCGCCACATGCTCTTCAGCTAATGGTGTCGCCCAAGCGGTTACAACTGAGGCAAGAAAAAATTGGGTTATAAATAATGTCTTTTTCATTTTGTTTCGTATATAAAATCTTACACCAGCTTTAAGAAGAAGGTTACAAATCATCGTTTATTAATCGCTTTTTTTTCCTACGGTATAGCTCTTAGAGCTAAAAACAAACATGCTCGTGACCAATGCGACCAGAGCTATAGCTAAGCCACTAGTGAAAGAACTGTATGCCTCTTCCCCCCGAATTACGGCATTCAAGTGGTACGAAACAGAAATCAAGGCCACTTTGCTTGGAACACTGGCAAGCCAAATTTCCACGAGAACTCCGTATAAGACACCTACTATCATGTATTTAGAAAAAATCGCCGCTATTGCCAACGATAAAGCGCAATATGCAATAACTGCCATTCCTTGAGCAAAAACCAATGCAACCAACTCACCAGCCACAAAAGAATTACCTTCCAGAAATAACACGCCACATAGAATAAAATCCAGAAAAGCCACAGTTAACATCGCCCCACCAACCGCACAAATATACGTCCCAAGAATCAACTGACTTTTAGTAACTGATCTCGTCCATAAATACTCAATCGTCCCATCTCGAATTTCACTTCGAATTAGCCCCCCCGTAAGGGAAAGGCAAATAAGGGGAACAATAATACCGCTGACTTCGTCTTCAATCCATGATTTTAAGGTCGCCCCTTCGCTCTCACCGCCAATCAAAAAGGCGATAAAACCAACGATTGATGCCATTCCTAACAGAGATCCTAATGTCCTCGCATTACCCCAAGACGAGAATTTCAGCACACACAACCCACGTACCGCCATCCAAAGTGTTTTAGCCCACGAACTACGCCCCCCCCCTTTCGATACTCTCATCATAATCACACCTTAGTAAAAACCTTTTCTAAAGACGAATTTTCGTCGATGACCTCGTAGATTTTAACGTCATTACGATTAAGATACATAGGCCATTTTTTGTAAAATCCCTCTGGTTCTCGCAGCCAAACAATCAACTCGTCTTCTTGTATTAAATATCCCTTCAGTAGGTTTCTATTTAATAGGTGCTCCACCAATTGGGATGGCTTATCCACTTTTATTCTAACTTGATCGGATCTTTGATCCACTTCCGCTGCAATCTCCTTACGATTGCCGCTCGCCACAACTCTACCCCATTTTAATAATAGGAAATTTTCGCAGAGTGATTCTAGTTCATTCAAAATATGACTAGAAATTATAATATGGATACCATTTTCACTGAGCGATCTCAAAATTCCCGAGATATCGTTTCGCCCCATAGGGTCCAAACCATTCATTGGTTCATCCAAAATTAATAACTCAGGGTTATGCATCAACGCTTGCGCTAGCTTGACGCGCTGCTTCATTCCCTTCGAAAAGTCACCGATTCGCGTATTCCAAACTTTTGGCGAAAGCCGAACTCGCTGCAAAACGTCCTCGCTTTTCTCCTTCAAATTACTCCATGGGATTCCCGAGAGGGTTCCCAACGATCGTAACAATACCATTGGAGTCGCGTTGCGATGCAATTGCTCGTGCTCAGGGCAATAGCCAATGCGACCTAATAGATCCACATTGTTCATTGGATTCTGTTGCAACACCGTCAAAGAACCCGCTGAAGGCTTCAGCTGCCCTGTAATCATTTTTATCAACGTGCTCTTTCCTGCGCCATTGGGCCCAACCAAACCTGTAATTCCGCCTCTTATTGCAAAGTTCACCCGGTTCAACCCCATCACAGGTCCGTAAAAACAGCTTAAGTCTTTTGCTTCTACAACATCCCTCATGACGACAATAATCGTTTTGTTAGAATCAAAACTCCCAATATACAATGAATGCTTACCGCAATTATTGCCATCGACAATCCACTTGAACTACCTACCCAAAAATCTGGCAACTCTCCAATCGAGTCTCGTGTATAGTAATCGAAAAACGGAATCATCGCTTTTGCCTCAGCAAAAATCTGATCAAATCGAAAAAGCGATAACGCCAACTCGTTCAAAGCATTGTTCAAACTAAGATACTTACCCCACTCATAGACCTTGGAAATCACATCAGCGACCACGCCCGTAAGTATCCAATAAAAGATCCACAGAATAACCGATATGCCCGACCTTTTCGTCAAAGAAGAAATAGCGACACCCCATATACTAATAACAACAATGCAGATAGAAATCAGCGTAATTCCTCGCAGAGCCGCAACACTGGAATGAAAGAAATAACTCCAATCGGGTGACATCACATTTCCCACAATCCAAGCAAAGCATACGGGCAAAAGCCAAAATCCGCTGAGCAATAAAAAGGGGATTCCTAATTTTCCCAATATATAATCTCCCTTTCCAAGAGCTTTCGAATTATAAATCACAATCGCATTGCTCGCGATATCCTGTGCGCACAGCTTTGGAACGAAAGTAGCAACTGCGATTAGAGCTATAAATAATTGTCCATGAAATGCAGCATAAAACATAGCTCGGTAAAACCCATCGACACAAATCTCTGGATACAAAATCACCCAAGATGCGAAGCCATTGAGCGTATCCCGAATCTTTTCATTCCCTTGAGCAATAAAGCTCAGCAAAGAGCTGTCCGGCGTCACTAATTGACCCAGAGTAAAAAATGCTCCAATTAAAAAAAGTCCGATAGTCAGGCCGAGCACTGCTACAAATCGAAAGATCTTGGACTTCGTCGCTAGGCTAATTCCATAGTGAACTATAACCCAACGCCGTTGCCAAATACTCGTTCTCTGCCCTTTCCACCGATTGTAAGCAGCCGTTTTCATTTACTCGGCCCTTTATCCAAGGCTTTTAGAAACAGTTCATTCAACGCGTTCGGACTCGCGCTAATTCCTAGTGGAGCCACCCCAGTCTCGTCCAACAGAGATAAGAGTGGATTCAGCGAATTTTGACCGTGAACCACTTTCACTTTCCCATTATTCAACTTTTCCCATTTCCACTGTAATCTATCAAACGCTTCGTAAAGAATAGCGGGTTCATCAACGAGTAACAGCTCAACCTCAGGTCTACGTTGCTGTTTCAAATGGGCTAATTCATCATGAACGAGGAGTTCGCCTTGCGAAATGATAACGATTCGTTCGCACACCCGGTCAACGTCATGGAGCAAATGAGACGATAATATCACACTGATACCTGATTCTTTCCAAATCCGCGTAATCAAGTCCAAGACCATCGCTTGCCCATTAGGATCGAGACCATTAGTCGGTTCATCCAAAAAAACAAGATCTGGATCATGCACCAAAGCTTGAGCGATTTTGACACGCTGCTTCATTCCAGTGGAATACGTATCCACTTTCCGGTAGCGTTCTTGTCCCATGCCGACAAAATCTAGCATTTCATGAGCTCGCTGCCGCGCATCCTCGAACGGCAATCCAGACAGCTCGCCACAATATGTGACGTATTCCGACCCAATCATTCCAGGAATATGGCAATCTTGCTCCGGAGCATACCCAATTCGAGTCCGTGTCTCACGTCCTTTTTCATCGATATTCATTCCCAATAACGAGACTGATCCTGAAGTCTTGTTTTCCAATTGAAGCAAGCATTTGATAAAAGTCGATTTTCCTGCCCCGTTGGGGCCCAGTAAACCTATTGTACCCGCAGGAATTTTGATGCTCACATCCTGGAGAGCATGCGTCTCCCCGTACTTCTTATTCAATAAATGTGTCTCGATTATCGGAGTCATTCAAATTGTCTTACGTTCCTACACCGCCACACATTTTTTGGTTACAAATTTACTCTAAAATTTCAGGTATCAAAGAATTTTTCCCTGAAATGCCTGCGGCAGAAAGATTCGTACCGATCATTGCCCCCAATTTCAACCTGAGCGCCTTCTCGAACGATTTGCCCCTCCTCGTTAAGGCGAATCACCATAGTCGCCTTCCTTCCACAAAAACAGATCGCCTTGATCTCAGTTATATTATCCGCCCAAGCTAGGAGAAATTTACTCCCCTCGAATGGCTCCCCTTGAAAATCAGTACGCAAGCCAAACGCAAGCACTGGGATTCCTAACTTGTCAGCAACTTCCCCCAATTGAAAAACGTGCTCCTTTGAGAGGAACTGCGCTTCGTCTATCATCACACAATGGTAGGCGCTTTCTTTGATCAATTCCTCTACTTTATGAAACAAGTCAGTCGATTCGCTAAACAAATAGGCTTCAGACTCAAGTCCGATGCGGGAAGAGACTTTCCCTACTCCAAAACGATCGTCAAAGTCCGGAGCGAATAGAATAGTGTCCATTCCACGCTCTTTGTAATTATAACTAGACTGCAGCAATGCGGTAGACTTTCCCGCATTCATTGAAGAGTAATAAAAATACAAGTTTGCCATAGCTAAAAACGCTTACCGGTGTCCAATGACATCCTTCTTAGTACCATTCGTGCAGCAATCCCAAAATCTAGCGAGAACCGCTGTACAGCTCGTATTCGAACAAGCGACATTCAATCGGCCCATTGTAGAACTCGACTCTTCGCTTTGGCTTCAAACCTACACGCTTCCCCAAAGGAATATTACCTGTAAAAACGTAGCCCCAGTACCCAGGTGCCTTTTTCTTTAAAAAATCACCGATCTCTCGATATGTCTCGATCAATTCTGACTCATCCCCCAATCGGTCGCCATATTCTGGATTAAAAATCAATACCCCCGGCTTCTCCGGCACTTTTGTATCTCGGAAATCGCACACCCTAAAATCAATCAAATTTCTAACACCCGCCAATTCCGCATTACGCTTTGCATCCTCTATCACGCTTCGATCTATATCAGTCGCAACTATAGAAACAGCCGGCTTCCCATTTTCTTCACTGCCTAATTCACGTTTCATCTTTTCGAATTCAGAATGCCGGTACCCAAGCAAATGCATAAATGCGAAATTATCCCTCAGCATTCCAGCAGGCTTACCTGAGGCCAGCAATGCAGCTTCAATCGCCAGCGTACCGCTGCCACACATTGGATTGACAAAAGGTGAATGTCTATCCCACCTCGTTGCGAATATAACCGAAGCAGCCAAGTTTTCGCGCATAGGAGCTTTGCCTGGACTGACACGGTAACCACGATTGCTCAAAGGAACACCAGATGTATCCAAATATAAATGCACTTTGTCTTCATGCCAAAAGAGGAAAAGCATAGCCTTAGAATTATCATTCCCTGTGTCCGGGCGCCGACCGCGTTTTTCCCTAATTCGGTCTACTAATGCATCCTTCAGAGTGAGATTCGCATATTGTGTATTAACAATGGTATCGTTTCTCACTGATGACCCAATCGACACATAGCCATCCGCTGGAATCCAATCTTCCCATGGAACAGAAACCGAGTTGTCATATAATTCATCACTGTCACGAGCAGTAAAACAACTCACTTCGTAAAGAACTCGCAAGCCAGTGCGAAGTTGTAAATTCAACCGTATACAATCCTCTATCGTGCCAGTGGTAAAAACGCCGGTAGCTACTTCGCTCTTCGCTTCGTAGCCTAGACTTTGCAACTCTCGACTCAGATAAGCAGAACAACCCTTTGGGCAGGTAACGAGTATCGAACTTGACTTCATAAGAGCCTATATGACTAGCTATCTCCCGAGATCAAACGTTAATATGCTAAGAGTCATAAACATAGCAGCCCTCGTCGCTTTCCTACTTTCGGTGTTCGTTCAATTTAACGACCCAGATCCACTCCTTTGGATAATCGTTTATAGCATGGCGTCCCTGAGCTGCATTCTCTTTTCCCTCAAAAAACCGACTCGGCTGATATCGACTGTCACTTGTGCCAGCTCAACCCTTTGGATCGTCTATCTGTTTATAGAACTTGCTCGATCCCCAATTCCCATTGAATGGGATAGCGTTTTTATGCAAACGAGCATGAAAACCATTTCGGTAGAGCTTGCTCGCGAAATCGGAGGCTTATTGATCGTTGCGGTTTGGATGCTCGTTTTGGCACTCAAGGCTAAGAGATAAATTCGCGCTAGCACGATAGGCTTATACGCAATTACCAAGCCTTTATAAGTAGATCAGTCATTTTACTCAAAAAATGATAGAGTTCGGACCCCACTAAACAACTAATACAGTTAGCGAGCTTCCAAGAGCGTCGGTATGAACTAGCCTTCGTATCCAACAAAATTTTCGAGGGTCCGACTATAACCTCTTATTGAATCACACAAAACCTACGTCGGCATATTCTCTCAAGAGCTGTGCTTGTACCATCCTATTGACTCTAGAGTACTATTGCTCATTAGCGGAGTCTTACGCTCAGGGAGCTTCTTGAGAACGTGTAAAAGTTGTTATAAACAATTCTTTTCCTAATTAACGTAATCCTTTGGTGGAGACGTAACCCTATCATGCATGCAGTATGGTGCATAAGGAAAATTGAAATCAATTCAGAACTCCTGAACCCACCTTTCGGTTCCCGCATGAAATGATGTATAAGAAAACACAGTCGAATTCACAAAAGGCAGCTTTCACACTTATGGAAATAATGGTGGGGCTCTTTGTATTTGGCTTAATCTGCCTTGGGCTACTTTCCACAATTTTACAAACGAGAAGAGTCACAGAAGGTTCTATATTTCATAGTACATCGATGACAATCGCTCAGGGCTATTTGTCGCAGCTTATGGAGATGAATTATGACAATTTTGATAACTCCGTTATCAATAATCTGATTACACAAAACTCCGAAGAATCCCTTACATTATCAACTACATCAAATAGAAATCTCAACGAGCGTTTCATAGACATTAAAAACACTCCAAGCACCTCTAGCGATGACATGAAAATGGATTTCTATGTCTACGTCGAGGATTTAGACGACAGTACCGTTGGCATAGAAGGCGCAAAAAAAGTCACAATTGACTACACGTACTACTTTGGCGGAGACGCTTATAATAATTCAATTAAATCAATTCGCTCGAACGTAACTAGCAAATAATGACAAGTACTAGACAGAAAACTGCATTTACCCTGACGGAACTAGTCGTCGCGATGAGCATATTGGGAGTTCTTTCGATTGCACTCACTTCCTTTTATATCAAAGGAGTAAATCAAACCTATTTCGATGTCGGCAAACAACTCGTCAACAAAGACATTAGAAATTTCACTACTGAATTGAGCGATTCAGCAGTACACGCCAACTATTTTATTATTTACGATTCATTTCAAACGCGCGACCAGCAAGATGAAGGAAGCTCCGGCGACTTTCTGCTATTAGTATACAATGATCCGGATGACGACCAAAAGATTGAACGAACGATAGGCTTCTACCGTAGTAGCAGTTCCAACGTCGAGGGCCCCGTATTAACTTTTAATACGACGCATGATACGTCTGTTGTCACGCAGGCTGAACTGAGTGCATTAATACCTGATGCGAGCACTTTTGGAGCACACCAAGAAGTTATCGAACTTTCCAAAGGCTTAGCAGATGGAAAACTCTTCTTCAACTTCTTCAACAAAAGCATCGTTGTACGTGGAGAAATTATCCATCAGGGAGACAACACCCGTAACGCTACAAATACTTACAATTTCACAATTTCACCAAGGGGGTAAGAAATGAAATCTTTGAAGTCAAAAAAAGGGTCATCGCTAATCCTAGTAACAATAATAGCAACAGCAGTTGGGTTGATAGTCGCCAGTCTAATTAGCTCCGCGTTAACAGAACGAAAAGTTAACTACCGAAACGAATTGAGGTATGAGGCTCAAAATGCCGCTGCCGCAGTCTTAGAGTATGGGCTATCACAAGTAAGCTACAAATTTAAGTCACGAACAAACCTCACGACCGAGGCTCTTGCACCAGGTTCTTCAGATGCGTTGTCTTTGCCTACCGCCGATTTGCTCAGTGCCAATGTCAATTTATCTGAAATCGAACTAGTTGGTGGAACAGTTCCAATCTACCCGAACACTCTTTATTACATCGATCCAGACGATCCGAATAATGAGTTCGACCCGTTAAAAGGGAAACGTGCCTATGTCCGAGAAGTAGAAGTGTATGGCAAAGCATCCGTTACCGACCCCAAAGCTCCCGCCAGCGCTAACGCATCTTACAAAGAAATGGAGGTTTATGCCACTCAACGCTTACAGATAAGAGATTCACCCCTCTTCGCCCACGCAATTTTCTATAACCTCGATCTGGAACTTCACCCAGGTCCCGTTATGAATGTATACGGCCCAGTACACACCAACGGGACACTGTGGGCACAAGCCGTTAATTCACTGAAGTTTCACAATCAAGTCACAACTTCCGAACACTACCGCTACGGACATAAAGCTCAAGGAATCGAAAACAGTCAAAACGGGAATGTCTACTTCAAAGACCGTGATGATAATTTCTTGAGTTCCAAAATCGACGGAACCTACTACGATGCTTACATGGGCGGAACAGCGCTCGACGATGATTTCCGAGAATTCGCGTCAAGTAGATGGAATGGAAATCTCATTACAAAAATGCATGACGTCCCCAAATACGATCCCGTAAATTTCTCATCCTACGAAGAAGACGATCCGATAACCCCTTCGTATGATCCAGTAAACAGCGGACGATCCATCATTGAACCGGCTATAACCGATACAATCGATCCGGAATACGACACCGAAATAGAATCTCAAAAAATGGCGAACAAGGCAGGCCTACGATTCGTTTGGGATACAGCTACAAATACTGTCACTGCGTACCGAGGGGACGGAACTCTTTTAGACATTTCAAACCTTGAAGGTGACCCAAGTGATTCTTCAGATGACGCAGACTCTCTTTTCGAATACAAGGCGAATTTAATGAAAGATCATCGTCGAAATCAAACTTTGGATACTGTCGATATAAATGTAGGAAAGCTCAAACAATTGATCGAAAATCCAGATACAGGCGATGCCGAAAAACACATCGGAAACTTTGACCCAGATCTAGATTGGAATGGCATAGTGTACTTCGAATGCGTAAGCAGTAATTCAAACGCAGCTGCAGCTCAGGCTCTCGACTACACGGGGATTCGCCTTTGGGGTGGCGATACAGATGAAAGCGGTCAAGGAATTCCAAGTCGAGGCACTGATCCTGGAATGACATTCGCCACCAATAATGCGTTGTACATAAAAGGTAATTTTAATGCAGATGGCGTCCTACACCAAGAGAGCAGCTCCGAGCACAGCGCAATCGAACCAGAAGCAGGAGAAGTCCCTGTCGCCGTCATGGGGGACACGGTCACTTTTATATCCGACATTTTCGATGAAGCTAGTAGCCATACGACAAAGAACCCCAATGCTCCAAGCGCGGGCATGGAAGTCGCCGTCGGAATCGTGGCTGGAATTGTGCCCTCAAATGCTGAAGGTAACAATAAACTAAGTGGGGGTGCCCACAACTTCCCTCGCTTTTTAGAAAAATGGAGCGGCAAAGACTTCTTCATTCGCGGTTCCTTAGTCTGTCTGTACGAATCCGAAGTAGACCGAGGGACCTATGGCGGTGGATACTACTCGCCACCAAATCGAAAATGGGGCTTTAGCGAACAATATCGAGAAGGCGTATACCCACCCGGCACTCCGTTGTTAAGAGACATGGTTCGTGTCGACTATCGAACATTAAACAAGACCGAATACGAAACTGCTATCGCTAGCCTTCCGTGGAGCACACCTTGATTATAAAACCTAAACGGCATTATGAAAAAAAGAACATATATCATTTTTTTTAGCTTAGTATTTGCCCTATCGAGCGCATATGCTGCGACCATTGTTATACCATCGAAGCAACAAACTAGGTTACCCGATGTTCCACAAGACCTGCCTGAGGTAGCTCCCTTGCCCTGGCCTAGTGAGCCAAGACCAATCGGAAACGCTCAGGGCTTCACTCGCCAATTTGATGGCTTCAAGGAAATCCTAATACGCTTCTCACTGCCTACGTTCGACTGCATTATCGAACCATTTGGCATATGGAAAGCAATCCCTCAAGGAGAGCGCTATTCAATATTGCTTAAGAGCGCAGACAGTTCGGTTACTTTCGGAGTCTCACAATTTCGAAAAGGTGAGTTCCTAACGTCTTTGAAAGACGAAGATTGGGTTCGCTATACTCATTTTCTCAAAACAGCCAACCCTCACCTACAAATCAAATTCGAGACATCAAACCTCGACTCGAACGATGGCCTGTACGTCCTTGGCGAAAAGTACCGGGAAATTGTATACGAAACTGTAATTCCAAAAAAAGAACCCATACTCGTTCAGGAAATATTCGCATTCGTAAATGACCAATTGACCGTTTTTACGGTCAAAGGGAAAAAATCAGATGTTCTTAGAAAAAAGGGAGCCACTCACGCAATGATTTGCAGAATGAACTATCCGGAAGAAGAAAGCTAAAGACTTTCCTCAATTAAGCTAACAAGTCTCGAATAATGCCATCTACTAGTTGAGGGTTCGCTTTCCCTCTACTCTTCTTCATCACTTGCCCTTTTAATGAGTTCAGAGCCTTATCGTTTCCTGCTTTGAAGGATTCCACAGGCTTAGGATTTTCCGCGATCGCTTCTTCGCACCATGTCTTCACTTGGGAATCATCGAAGTCTGGCTTCAAACCCTTTCGTTCGATTACCTCTTCCGCAGTCTCGCCGCTCTTAAACATTTCAACAAAAACCTCTTTTGCGATGTTCTTTGTGATAGTGCCTTTCTCCACAACCTCCACCAAAGAAAGAATATGAGGAGGGCGAATTTTGCTTTCCGACAAAGCGATCCCCACTTCCGACACTTCACGTAACAAATCATTAACTACAAGATTCCCAATTGCTTGAGCTTTCTTTGGAGCCAAATTTGCAGCTTCCTCAAAGTATTCCGCCAATTCGCGATCTGGAACGATAACGGACGTTATTGTATAAGGCAGATCGAACTCTTCAAAATATCGTCTTTGCTTTTCATACGGCAATTCTGGAATCTCTGCTCGCAAGCGATTTCGCCACTCATCATCAACTCGAACAGGCATGAGATCCGGGTCCGGGAAATAACGATAATCATGAGCATTTTCCTTTTTGCGCATTTCTTCCGTAACGCCTAACTCCGCATCCCAACGCCATGTAGCCTGTGTAATCGTACGGCCTTTCTTCAATTCTGAAGTCTGACGCCTGATCTCATACTCAATACCGTTCTTTACCCCAGTAATACTATTAAGATTCTTCAGCTCAATCCTCTCCCCAAGCGCTTTTTGCCCCTTTGGCCTGACTGAGATATTCGCATCGGCTCGCATTTGCCCCTTTTCCATGTCGCAATCAGAAATGCCGCAATAAACCATGATCTGACGAATAGAAGTCAGAAAAGCAAACGCCTCCTCGCCTGAGTGCATATCTGGCTCGCTCACGATTTCCATGAGAGAGGTTCCAGCTCGATTATAATCAACCAAACTATCACTCGAGAAATGAGTCAGTTTCCCCACGTCATTCTCTAAGTGGATACGCGTCAATTTCACCTTGCGATGCTCGCCCATGATATTGCGAGACGCACCCGGTAGCTCAATTTCTACTTCACCGCCATCACAAATCGGCTGATCGTATTGAGTTATTTGATAATTGTTTGGACTATCCGGGTAAAAATAATTCTTCCGATCCCACTTCGAAACGTCTGGAATTGTACACCCTAACGCGAGGCCAGCTTTAATAATACCGTCCAAAGCCTTCTTATTCATCACTGGCAACGCTCCTGGCAATCCGAGTACGACGGGATCCGCGAGCTCATTAGGGCCATGTCCGAATCCTGCTCCACAGCGAGCAAAGATCTTTGAATCGGCCTTAACCTGAACGTGAACTTCAAGACCTATAACTGCTTCGTATTCCATAACTAATCTATTTTTCTATCGGTTACAGTTTGGGGTGCTGGTTCGTAAAATCGTGAGCCTGCTCAAAAGCATGCCCGACACTGAGCAATTCTTCTTCCATAAATGGCTTTCCTAAAATCTGTAGACCAATTGGTAGGCCATCAGCGCTAAATCCACATGGAATCGACATAGCAGGTATACCAGCCAAGTTCGCTGAGATCGTGTAAATATCGCTCAAATACATAGAAAGAGGATCGCTCGTTTTTTCACCTTTCTTAAAAGCTGGTTGAGGCGAAGTCGGAGCTATCAAAGCATCCACCTCTTCGTATGCCTTCATGAAATCGTTGCGAATCAAGGTCCGAACTTTCTGAGCCTTCAAATAATAGGCATCATAGTAACCACTACTTAGCACATACGTACCCAACATGATACGACGCTTCACCTCAGAACCGAATCCTTCAGCTCGCGATTGGAAATATAGATCAATGTGGTCGTCGTAATTTTCGGCTCGGTGCGTATAACGTACACCGTCGTAGCGAGCTAAGTTACTAGAAGCTTCAGCAGTCGCTACGATGTAATAAGTCGCTACAGCATATTCCGTATGAGGCAAAGAGACCTCCTTTACTTCACATCCAATACTTTTATAAAACTCAATCGCCTTGAGAACCGGCTCCATCGATGCCGCATCAGATGCAGTATCGAAATATTCCTTAGGTAAGCCAAGTGTCCATTTCTTGCCAGCATTGTCTGAAAGAGCTTTTACGTAATCAGCAACCTCAGACTTAAATGAAGTTGAATCGCGGTCATCGTGTCCTGATATCGCCTGCAAAACCATCGCCACGTCAGTAACACTACGTCCCATAGGACCGACCTGATCCAAGGAAGAAGCGAATGCTGCCAATCCATAGCGTGAGACGCGCCCGTAGGTGGGTTTCAGGCCAACCACCCCACAATGAGACGCTGGTTGGCGAATGGAGCCTCCTGTGTCGCTGCCCAATGACACAATCGCCTCGCCCGCAGCTACAGCGGCAGCTGAACCACCAGAACTACCACCGGGCACGTGATCTAAGTTCCAGGGATTTGAACAAACCTTCGTCGCGGAATTTTCCGTAGAAGACCCCATCGCGAATTCGTCCATATTAAGACGCCCCCACAAGACCGCTCCCGATGCCTTCAGTTTCTCAATACAAGTGGCATCATAAGGCGAAACAAATTTTTCCAGCATCTTACTGCTGCAAGTGAGTGGCTGTCCTGTAACTGCAAGAACATCCTTAATCCCAATTGGAATTCCATCCAGAGGCCCCAAGGACTGCCCGTCTGAACGGCGTGCATCCGAGGCCCCTGCCTGCGCAATCGCGTCAACTTCGTCAAAACTGTTAAAAGCCCCAACGCGTTCATCAACCGCCTTTGTGCGATTGATTATGGACTGGATTAACTCTACCGCGGAAATTTCCTTTTTTTCTAGCAATGCAGCTAGCTCTGAAGCCGATTTATAATAAAGTGTGTCTGACATTATATGTATCCGGGAATTTCTTTATTATTCTACAACTTTAGGAACGATCACCATATTTTGACGGGATGCAGGGGCATTTTCCATTGCCTTTTCCGGCGACATTTTGCTCTCCACCTTGTCTTCGCGCCAAACGTTATAGACTGGATACGGATGCGCCATTGGTTCGATACCGTCTGTATCCAATTCATTTAGTTTTTCAACGTAACCCAAAATTGAACTTAAGTCTTTGGAATATGCTGCTTTCTCTTCCTCACTTAAGGCGACACGCGCCAGGTTGGAAATATAATCAATATCGATTTTTGGTTTATCAGACATCTAAAACCCTTTCTATAATTAATCACGCAAATCGTAGTTAGTCTTCTCACGAATCTGACTTTGGATCTGCTCAAATGCTTTATTCACTTCCTTGTCTTTGAGCGTGCGATCTGCAGATCTAAAAACCATCGATACCGCTACGCTCTTTTTCCCTTCCGGAACGCCCGAGCCTTCATACACGTCAAACACGAATACATTCTCCACGTCGAATCCTTTGGTCGCTTTGCTAGCGATCTTTCCAACGGCACGAACAACCTCGCTAGCCGCTTCGCCTTTATCGACGACAATCGCAAGATCTTTGGCTGTCGCAGGGAAAAGACTGAAGGGCTTGAATTTTACCCGTTTGGGTTCACGTATTCTCTCTGACAAGATGCTAAACGAACCAGCAAATACTTCACCATCGATATCCAATTCCTTCGTGTAGGACAAATTCAACAAACCAATTTGAGCGGCGAAGCCAGCTTTCGGTTCGTCCACGACAGCAGCATGACCCGCTTGCCATGCTTTGTTGTCCCCAGACGCTGGATTCACTCGGAATTTTCCAAGGTCCATACCCGCCATTTTCGCGAGTTCTTCAACACGACGTTTTGCTGAAAAATAGTCTTCGGCAATAACGTCTCTCCAACTTTTCTCAGTTCCTTCAGAACAAACGACAAAGGCAACGGAAACCATCTCAACGGGCTTTCCACGGCTTTCGCCAAAAGTACGGCCGGTCTCAAAGAAGCGAGTCGCGCCGGTCTTACGAGACTGGTTCAATTTCAATACTTCTAACAATCCAGGAACCAGGTTGCTGCGTAACAGAGTCTGGTCTTCGCTAATCGGATTTTTTAAGCTGAGATCGCTCATCACTTTTTCATCTGTCCAAGCTGCAAACTCAGATTCAGGTCTCAATGTGTAAGTAACTGTCTCGCTAAAGTCTTGCCCAACCAAATAACCGCGCGTGGCTCGAATGTATTCAGTGATCGGATGATCATTCTTCGCAACCGCAGTGGCAAAAACCTGTCCTGATGGAATTCGATGCGTTCCATAGATTCGCAGTACTTCTTCCAATAAATCAATCGGACGACCTAAATCTCCGCGATAGCTTGGAATTGCAACAAGCCAAGCCCCATCATTTTGAACCGATACAGACAACTCCAAAGACTGAAGCGCATTTTTAATTTCCTCATCGGAAATCTCAAACCCAGCTTTTGCACGAATCCAATCTGTATCCAAAGTAATTTCGTTTTGCCAAACAGGAGCAGCTCCAGCTTCTATTTTCTTTTGGCAAATTGAACCACCTGCGGTTTCAACGATCAACTCGGCTGCTCGTTTAGCAGCGAACTCGAGCGAGCGTGGGTCCACTCCTCGCTCGAAGCGGTAGGATGAATCAGTAGACAACGCTAGCTGTTTGGACATCCAGCGGATCTTAGCTGGGTTGAAATACGCCACTTCTAAAATGACATTAACAGTATCGTCTTTAACTTCAGAGTTAGCACCTCCCATTACTCCTGCAATCGCCAAAGCTTTATGTGAATCTGCAATAACAACCATTTCCTCAGAAAGCGTACGTTTCTCATCGTCAAGAGTCGCTATTTCTTCGCTATCAGTAGCCTTGCGAACAACAATTTTACCATCGGCGATATCGCGAGCATCAAATGCATGCATCGGATTACCGTACTCATGCATCACATAATTGGTGACATCGACAATGTTGTTTATTGGGCGAAGCCCAATTGAAGCCAAAAGCTCCTGCATCCAAGCCGGGCTTGGGCCGACTTTCACTCCCTTTATGATTGTCGCCAAATAGCGAGGACATTCTTCTTCGCATTCAATCTCTACCGACTTAAGCACGTCGTTTTCCACCACCTCATCGGAAATTGGCAGAGTATCAATCGATGGATAACGCAACTCGCGCTTATACCAAGCGGCCAATTCACGAGCAATACCCACGTGATTCAAGCAATCTGGACGATTCGGCGTAACTTCTAGCGTAAAAACGGTATCGCTGTCAGTGAGGACCTTATTTATTGGCGTCCCTAGTTCAGGGCTGTTTTTCAAAATCAAGAGACCTGCCGCATCCTCGCCCGCTCCGATTTCCTTACCAGAGCACATCATGCCATTCGATTCGACTCCGCGTAACTTTGATTTCTTGATCTTAAAGCCACCTGGAAGCTCAGCTCCAATCATTGCCACCGGAACGCGATCTCCTACCTTGTAGTTGCTCGCGCCGCACACAATTGTCGTTTCGCCGTGCTCATCGCCCAACGCGACACGACAAACGCCCAAGCGATCCGCATCAGGGTGTTGTTCGCGATCAAGGACTTCGCCGACAACTACGTTGTCTAGCTGAGGAATGCCAGTTGTCTCGATATCGTCGACTTCAAAGCCTAGAAGCGTCAAAGAATCTGCGATTTCCTGAACACCTTCAGGAAGATCAATATAACGTTTTAACCAATTGAGAGAAAGTTTCACTGCTATGAAAAAATTGAAATGCTATAGAGTAGTTCGCGTCCAGAACAGTTTAGAACTGCTTCAAGAAACGATGATCATTTTGATAGAAATAGCGGATATCATCGATTCCGTAAACGATCATAGCTATACGCTCGATCCCCATTCCGAATGCAAAGCCTGAATACACATCAGGGTCGATTCCAACAGATTCAAAAACCGCTGGTTCAACCATTCCACATCCGGCTATTTCGACCCAATCGCTTCCAAGCTTGGCCAAATGCTTAGAAGAGAAATCAACTTCGAAACTGGGCTCTGTGTACGGGAAGAAATGAGGACGGAAGCGGACCGTTGTCCCTTTTCCAAGCAATTGCTCAAAGAAGTAATCTAGAAGAGCCTTCAAATCACGCACCGTTACATTCTTGTCGACATAAAGCCCTTCAACTTGGTGAAAGTTCGCACTATGGGTTGCATCCACGGTATCCCTTCGAAAACAACGCCCCGGCGAAATAATGCGTATCGGTGGTTCGCCCTGCAGCATTGTGCGAATTTGCACTGAAGACGTATGCGTACGCAGCAAATAACGCTCATCAGTGCGTTTGGATACATTTCCAAAGTCAGCATCGTCCTTCATATAGAAGGTATCCTGTAAATCGCGTGCTGGGTGATTTGCAGGCGTATTCAAGGCATCAAAACAATAGTACTCGGTCTCGACCTCCGTACCCTCGGCAACGGTGAAACCTATTTGCTTAAAAATGCGGCTGATCTCTTCCCGAATTTGAGTCAACGGGTGTACCGTTCCACGCGTGGCATTGGGAGATGGCAAGGACGGATCAATTGCCGGCCCGAGCTTCGCAGCAAGTTCCGCTTCTTCGATTCCTGATAATACGCCATCATAAATTGATTGAACGTCTTGCTTCGCTTTGTTGATGAGCTTTCCAAAAGTAGGACGATCTTCCTTAGGGAGCGCACCCATATTTTTCATGACGCGCGTTAAGGCGCCATTGGGTCCTGTTATCTCGGCCTTAAACGCCTCGAAACCAGGGCGACCGGATACCGCGCTCACTTTTTGCTTAGCAGATTCTACAATATTCTTGAGGTCCTCTTCCATGATACAGACTGGGAATTACGATTGTCCTAATTTAGACAAAAAAAGGAGTCCGAGCAGAAACCCGAACTCCAATAATTGAAAGGCTAAATTTTAATTTCCGTGGAATTCTCCAGCGGATGTTATTTTACTTCGCAGCCTTGGCTTTCAATGCTTCCTTCGCTTGGTCAACCAAAGCACTAAAAGCGATCGGGTCATTAACAGCGAGGTCGGCCAAAACCTTACGGTTTAGTGGGCATTCCGCTGCCTTCAAACCTTCTGTGAAACGGCTGTAACTCAATCCGAGTTCGCGGCAAGCTGCATTGATACGAACGATCCAAAGGGAACGCCATGTACGCTTCTTTGCACGACGGTCGCGATAAGCGTATTGAAGCGCGTGTGCTACGGCTTCCTTAGCGTAACGGTACAAACGCGATTTGTTGCCAAAATATCCTTTGGCTTTTTTAAGCATCTTCTTGCGACGCTTACGGTATGCTACTGAATTAGTTGCTCTAGGCATGTTTTATAGAATTATATGTTAGTTTCGTCAGGTCGCCTACTGTTACGTTTTTACCTAAACGAAAATTGTCGTTTAAACCAAAATATTAGAGACCGTGTGGAAGTCCGCGGATAAGATCCGCTTTTCTACCCTCGGAAACGAGTTTATCTTGGCTGAGTGAGCGTTTCTGCTTGGTAGTCTTCTGATGAAGATGGTGACGCATTCCTGGGGAACGGCGGACCAACTTACCTGTGCCTGTCAATTTGAAACGTTTTGCTATTGATTTCTTAGTCTTTTGCATGACTTAAAAGGAAACCGAGGAGAAAGATACAAAAGCTGACCCTTGTAAAGGGGAAACATGGCCTTTAAACACTTTTTGTTATTGCCCTCCACAATAGGAATTCGAGGCAAATTAAAAGGCCCGCCCTCAAATTGAGAACGGGCCTTTCGAAAAATGGAGCCGGTTATGGGACTTGAACCCGCAACCTACTGATTACAAATCAGTTGCTCTACCAATTGAGCTAAACCGGCTTAAAATGTGAAAGTGAACATTGCTCTAAAATCGAAGATTTCAAGAACTTTTTTTTCCAATTTGGTACCGCCCCTGGGACTCGAACCCAGAACCAATTGATTAAGAGTCAACTGCTCTACCGATTGAGCTAGAGCGGCACGTCAATTGAAAGGCCAGTGAAGATCCATTTCGAAAGACTCTTGTCAACACCGTTTTAAATAATTTCACCGTAAATTTATCTTATCGCCCCAAAGGCGCACTCCGCGAACGAAATTACGGTGGGTTCTCCGATCTTTGAGCGACATAAACCCCAGCAAACTTCTCTTACCTAAAAATCCTGTAGAGCTCCTCCGCCAACAGGTGATTCCTCAAAAAAATGCTCCCACACTTCCCCGATTAAATAAATCGAGCCCGTAATCAATAAAGGACCACGCTCTGGCACATCCAAACTACAGACTCCTTTCCTGGGAAAAATTTCCGAAACGCTTGAACGACGAACCTCACCCTTAAAACTTTCCGGAATAAATGACTCCATCTCTTCAAACGAACAGGCTCGTGATTGGGCAGGCACAACAAAAGTAATGGACCGAGCATAGCGTGCAACCACTGGCATCAGCGCCTCGGCCCTATACCCTCCCATAACGCCCATCACGACATCTGGAGCGCCTTCTGCATCCGCAAGCTTCGCCATGTCCTTTTCCAGCCAATACGCTCCTTCTGAATTGTGTGAAACATCAAATATACCTTTGCGACTCGCCAAAGCGAACTCCTGCCACCTTCCAGGCCAATTCACCTTAGCAAGACTCTTTCCGACAATTTCGTCTTTCAGATCAAATCGCTCTTTAAGTATCTTGCAGACTAATACAGCGATTCCGGCATTGATTTTCTGATAGTCACCCGAAAGGGAACAACTTGGGTAGTGTCCCAAACCTTCCCCATACGCTTCTTTAACAGAATAAAGCGGACTTCCCAGCTCCCGACAAATCGAAGTAATTTCGTCCTCCGCTTCCTTCGGCAAAAAACCAATCACAACTGGCTTCCCTGGTTTTATGATTCCCCCTTTTTCCCGAGCGATTTTACGGAGAGAGTCACCCAAAATTTCGCAATGGTCTAAAGCGATTGAAGTGATGACACAAATCTCCGGATCGACCACATTCGTCGCATCCAAGCGCCCACCTAATCCAACTTCTACGACGGCCACGTCGATCTCACTGCGGGCGAAATGGAGAAACGCCATCGCAGTCATAAATTCAAAAAAACTCGGATGCATATCTGCATTTCCGACAGCTATGCGTTCCCCAATTGCAGCGATCTCTCGGGTATACTCAAGGATCGATGACTCTTCCAAAATTTTGCGATCCACCTGGATACGCTCTCCCTGGCGAACTAAATGAGGTGAAGTCGAAAGCCCCACCCGAAAGCCGTGTTCTCTGAAGATTGTATCCAAGATAGCACAGGTAGATCCTTTGCCGTTTGTGCCCGCGACATGAACCACCGGGAAGTCTAACTGTGGATTTCTAAGCTCCTCAGCCAGCACTTCCATCCGCTCCAGCCCATAAGTCGAACCTTGGTTCTTTAGACTGTAAAGCCACTCCTTGGCAGATTGGTAGTCTCTTAAACTCTTCATTGCCTAAAAGCATTCTTGATACGAAAGCATCTCTAGAAGTGCTTTCGCTAAGTATTCGCCTTAAGCAGACGCTTCCACTTGTTTACCGACATAGATTGCAGACAATAAATCGCGAAAACGGTCTCTCATCTCAGTCCGTGGAACGATCTGATCGATCAAACCTTTGGCTAAGAGAAATTCCGCAGTTTGAAATCCGTCAGGAAGCTCTTCCTTTGTCGTTTCCTTGATCACACGGGCTCCCGCAAAACCGATTAAAGCGCCCGGCTCAGCTATGTTGATATCTCCCAACGTAGCAAAGCTCGCTGTGACTCCACCCATAGTCGGGTTCACCATAACGGAAATGAATGGCAATCGCGCCTTGTTCAAGCGACTGAGAGCGGCACTCGTCTTACCCATTTGCATAAGGCTCAAGACCCCCTCTTGCATACGAGCGCCTCCTGAGGAGGAAAACACGATACATGGGATTTTCTTTTCAATCGCACGTTCAATCGCGCGCGTGATTTTCTCGCCTACGACAGACCCCATCGAGCCCCCCGCAAATTGGAAGTCCATCACAGCCACAGAAACCGGAATTCCGTGTATTTTGCCAGTGCCACTGACGAGGGCATCCTTGCGACCGGTCTTCTTTTGGTAAGTCTTTAGGCGGTCTTTATAGCTTTTCGAATCATTAAATTCGAAGGGGTCGCAGGGTTCTAGATCAGCGTCAAACTCTTGAAACGAGCCTATATCAAGCAAGTTGCGCAATCGGTCGTAGGCATCGATTGGAAAGTGGTAACCACTTTTGGGCACAACATTCTGATTTTGCTCCAACTCTTTGTTGTAGATGATTTCACCTGAAACCGGACATTTTTTCCAAAGACCTTGTGGAATGTCCTTCTTTTTTACGGTTACGGTAGAATATTTCGGCTTATGAAATAGCGACATAGCTGCTCCCTTTTTTATTAAATTCTTAGTTGCGACTAACTAACCATGTCCAACTGTCAACGCATCGATGCGACGGGCACCCGCTTTTCTAAGAGCGCTAGCGCAAGCGTTGATTGTTGATCCAGTTGTGAAGACGTCATCTATAATTAGGTATCGTTTTGCGGGATCAATGGCACGATTCGATCTCAATGAAAAGGCATTTTTTAGGTTACGCCGCCGATCTCTCTTATCGAACTTTGTCTGAGACTCCGTATCGAGCACCCGCTCTAGTGGCTGCTCAAAGTG
The DNA here is from genome assembly GCA_022538095.1 of Puniceicoccaceae bacterium K14. GTDB lineage: Bacteria > Verrucomicrobiota > Verrucomicrobiia > Opitutales > Opitutaceae > JAKYXN01. The sequence goes on from JAKYXN010000019.1 coordinate 25,562, forward strand.
AAAGCCTGGAACTACCGAACACAATTCTCGAGCGATCAATTCGCTTTGATTATAGCCTCTTTCACGCAATTTTCTCGGGTGCAAAGGAACCGCAACCACTTGGCCTTCCAAGGAAAACCCATCCGGCCAAGAAGCGTTTTCCATCAATACCCGTATATCTCGCAGGGCCCATAATCCTTGTTCATACTTTAAGGCATGCACTAACCCACGAACCGCTCCTTTAAATAAAACCAAGGACACGCATTGCTCATACACTGGAGTCAAATGCTCGCAATTTTGGCAAAAATCCGCCGACTCCGCGTCTCCCCAAATAGGATAGCCGCAGGTGCGGCATCGAGGGTCCTCCACCAACCGAATCGATTGCGAGCATTTCATACAAACATGCGGATAGTCCACCGAGTCAGGCAAGGCTCCACACTCCACGCAAGAATTCGGAAACGCCACCTCCGCCAACGCGCGGCCGCCTCGTTTGAGTATTTCAAATAGCTGGGGTATCAAGAACGAAAGACTAGTAGAAAACCTTCTCCAAAAACAAGCCTTGAGGAGGGGCTACTTGAATAAGTGGTTCCCGTTTGCCTGACTCCACTATTTTACAAAATTGCTCTAGTCCCAAACGTCCCAGGCCGACGTTCACCAGAGCTCCTACAAAACTCCGGACCATCTTGTACATAAAACCGTCTGCTTCGAACGATAAATATATAAATCCATCCTTCTGATACATCTCGGAAGCAAATACGTTTCGAATGGTTGTCTCGTACTCTACACCTCGATTTGAAGCAAAAGGCGCAAAATCGCGTTCACCTGACAAATAAGGTAAAGCTTCTTTAACCAAATTCAAATTCAGGCCTTGAGGAATAGACCAGCAATATTTCCAATCAAAGGGCCTAGCTGTCCCCTGAAAAAGCTTATAGTGGTAACGTTTTGATTTCGCCGAAAACCGAGCATGAAACGAATCATCCACTTCAACCACACTCGAAATCTGTATATCCCTCGGAATCACAGTCGAGAGGGCTCGCAACAATCTAGAAGCGCCATGTCTCCAGTCATGGTCAAAATGAAACACCTGCTCGCACGCATGCACGCCTGCATCCGTTCGACCACTACCGTAGATAGCAATCGACTCTTTCAAAATCTGCTGCAATCCTTTTTCAATGACGGTTTGAACGGACACCTGGTTGCTTTGGGTCTGCCAACCAAAGTAATCGGTACCATCGTAGGCACATACGCATTTCCACCGCGTCATCTAACTCTCATCCTCCCAATCCTCATCATCACCATAAGGGTCGTATTCGGGAAGACTGACATTTTGACTCAAGTAATCTTGCAGGATTAAAGTAGCAGAAGCCGAGTCGATTTTGCCCGAGCGTCGAAGTTCGTCGTCGCGCTTATTTCCCAGATACTGCTTCACTTCATGGGAAGTCAAACGTTCATCGATTCTATGAATAGGCACCGTCACAAGCTTGCTTAGCTCTTCAATAAACGCATCGACCTCCTTCGCTTTGAAGCCGATACTGCCATTCATATTATATGGGTAACCAATTACGATATCAGTAATTCGCTTCCTCTCAACTTGCTTCACCAATTCCGCTAAACGAGCCGTTTTATCATCGATGATGATTGCAGGTAAAGGCGTAGCCACGCCGATCTCATCGCCGTAACTCAACCCAATACGCCTTTCGCCCCAATCGATTCCTATGCAACGCATTCGTCAATCAAGATCAATGGCTTCGATTAAAGCAAATCCTTATAGTCGCCCGATGCACCCAAGCCCTTGACCAAAGCTTTGATCTTTTGCGCTTCATCCTTTTTACACACCAATGTCGCATCTTTCGTATGAACTACAATCAATCCCTCAACCCCTACAAGGCCGACTAGGTGACCATTGGAACCGACCACTATATTGTCTGAACTATCTTCGAAAACAGCCAATCCGTCACAAACGTTTCCTGATTCGTCTTTTGGAAAGTGTCTCTCGATCGCAGGCCAAGCCCCAACATCATCCCAGTCGAAAGTCGAAGCCATGGTGACAACATTGTCCGCTTTCTCCATGATCGCAAAATCGACGGAGATTTTTTCTAAGGTTGGGTACAATTCTTCTAATAAATCTTTCAACTCTTTACCCGCTACTAAACCGGATTCGATTTCATCAAGACCTGTTTTGAGCACTGGCGTGTATTTAGACAAAGCTCCCTCGATTGCAGCAACACTCCATACGAACATCCCGGCGTTCCAGAAATACTCTCCGCTAGCCAAGTACTCCTTCGCAGTCTCCAAATCTGGTTTTTCCTTAAACTGCTTAACTTTAAAAACTTCACGCCCTTCAATCGTATCACAAACCTCACCGCGATTGATATAACCATAGCCCGTCGCCGGCTCAGTTGGTTGAATACCAATTGTAACGAGGTTAGCCGACGCTTCTGCTGCTTTGAATGCCACATCCAAAGCTCCTTGAAAGGCTTCGCTATTCTTAATGAATGCGTCCGCAGGAAGCATAGCCAAAGTCGCCTCTGGATTTTGGCGTTTAACTAACAACATCGCCAAACCAACCGCTGCGGCAGTGTCACGTCCGACCGGTTCCGCAACTACGTTTGCCTCTGGCAAGTTCGGGCACACTTCGTGTACGCCTTCAACTTGCTCGCTATTTGTAATGACAAAAATATTCTCGATTGGAATAAGTGAGCCTAGCCGATCTACAGTCTGTGTGAGCATCGGCTTATCGCCAACGATCGGCAACAAATGCTTCGGTCGCTTCAAGCGACTCGCGGGCCAAAAACGCTCGCCCTTTCCTCCAGCCATTATTACGATGTATCTGTCTGACATATGCTTTGTGAATAGTGATTTACAGTTGGGGTCAAATGATTAGCAAAACGACTGAGATACAATTTTGTACCAAATTCGATTGATCATATCGGTAGACAATCGCTAAAGCTAACGACATGCCAGATTTTGCACAGACACAGCTAACCGCTTCCGAAACTGCTCGTTACAGCCGCCACATACTCCTAGAAGAGATAGGAACTGAGGGCCAGGAAGCCCTAAAACGGGCGAAAATTCTCATAATTGGCGCGGGAGGGCTCGGTAGCCCAGCTGCTTTATATTTAGCAGCAGCCGGTGTGGGTGAAATAGGGATCGCAGATTTTGACAAAGTGGAGCTTCACAATTTGCAGCGACAGATTATTCATGGCACGAGCGACGTAAATCGCCCGAAAGCGCAATCCGCAAAGGAATCTCTGGAAAACATCAATCCTCATTCCAAAATTAACATTCACTCGGAAGGGTCCACTCCAGAAAACGTTATAGAGTTATTTGAATACTATGATATTGTTGTCGATGGAACCGACAATTTCTCCACTCGATATTTAAATAATGACGCTGCAGTTCTTACTAAAACACCCTTGGTGTATGGAAGTATATTTAAGTTTGAGGGTCAAATTTCAGTATTCGACTCTTCAAATAAAGGTCCCTGCTATCGTTGCCTATTCCCAGAGCCTCCCGAACCTGGAACAGTCCCCAATTGCGGAGAAGCCGGAGTAATTGGAGCTCTGTGTGGACTGGTTGGTAGCACACAAGCACTCGAAGCAATTAAATACATAACAAAAGCGGGAGAAAATTTAACAGGGAGCGTATTGTTGATTGATACGCTAAATTTGTCTTTCCGAAAATTAAAACTAAACGCCAATCCCGATTGCCCAGTATGCGGACACGCACCCACTATAAGATCGATAGAAAGCAATCTTTATGAGGAAACTTGCGTAGCAAATATTACCGATAAAAAAAATTATATAATGGAAGAATACCCGCTCGAAATAGACGTCCAACAAACCAAAGAACTGTTGGAGAAAAACAATACGATCTTGCTAGATGTAAGAGAAAGCTTCGAAAGAAACATCTGCAAGATAGAGTCTGCTATCCACATTCCAATGAACGAGATACCAAACAACTTGGAAAAACTTCCAAGCGACAAGCACATTCTGGTTCACTGCCACCACGGGGGCCGAAGCCGCAATGTAATGAATTATCTTCACGATAACGGCTTTGAAAAAGTGTCTAACGTCTCTGGAGGAATAGATGCCTGGGCACTTGAAATCGCCCCAGAAATGCAGCGCTATTAGAGCATCGCTCGTGTAGCCTCTTTCTGGGCACTCAATACACTAAAAGGATGCTTATCAGTTGACAAGCATCCTTGAAAATTCGCTAGGCTCCGGTCTCGCTTATTCTCTCGGAGCTACTTCGTAGACTTCCACAAGCGCCAGTCCGGTAGCGCCATCCGCGGAACTAACCAAGATCGTATAGGCTCCGGGTTCGAGATCTGCTATTATCGCGGCATCATTGCCATTCTCCTCTAGCAAAAACGCTCCAACATGCTCGGTAGTTGCCGCCAAAGACTGTAAGTCTTCATTATCGCCCCACCGTAGGTTGTTCGCAATCACATCCCCGTTCGTATCGACAATTTGGAGAAATGGATTTTCCAAAACACTGCTCAATCCGAACTGAGCCAAACTCGGCCCAACCGCTCTTACGAGGAGTCGACTAGATTGTCTGCCCGCTATCACAACACCTGGAATCGCAATTTTCTCATTAAGGCCGACGAACGCTCTCGTGGAGAGGTTTATCAATCGCGCGTTACTTCCCGACGCTTCGTAAACTTCGATAAGGCCAGTACCGGCACTTTCATTCGCCCCATTGAGAATAACCGTGTATGCGCCTGGTTCCAAAGTCGCATAAATTACAGTGTCATTAGAATTTTGATCTACATGAAACGCTCCCAATCGCTGGACTACTGAAAGAATCGATTCCTGATTTGCAAGGTCACTCCATCCCTGGCTCGTTTCAACCACTTCACTATTCTTGAGAAGAGTCAGCACCGGTTTCGCAAGCGCATCCGACAAGTTGAAGTCTTCTAAGCTAGGACCAATTCCACGTATCAACAATTGCTTGGTATCTTCTCCGTCTATCACAAAACCAGCAATAACGACTTCAGAGCCAGTGCCGACATGGGCTCTAGTCGACAAATTCACCAAGCGATTCTCCAAAACGACCTCTCCCACATCTTCAGAATCAGAAGACAGAATCGAAGCACTCAATTCCGAACTCGAAGAGAATACTGGCAGTAGCTCATTTTGAGGAATCACCTCGATGCCACTAATCTTCGGATTCTCAATACCACGAATAAATTCAATGTTCAGCTCGCCATCCACAATGGAGACAGGAACCGTGATTGCGTAGGCTGTATTGGCACCCACTTCCTTGAATATATCCAAATTTTCTGCAACCACGTCGCCCTCTATGCTAACACTGAAAACTCGAGCGCCCTCGAACATCGTTCCCACGTACACTTCCGCAAAGTACAAATTTACTAAATAGTCTCCGTTATCTACGCTAAATGTGTAACCCAAATTTGGATCATCGAAGAAGTCAAAGCGCTCACTTTGATAAATGAAATCGTCTTGTGTGCTCGCTATACCGTTTGCCACTTCGAAGGATGCTCCGGTATTGAAACCAAAGTCACCGGACCACTCACGACCAAGGGAATCGGTGTAAGCCCCACCGCCTGCATTCACCAAAATAATTGGCTCACCTAATGTAGTTGTTGAAATCGCAGCACTCAATCCAGATGCGATATCTGCAAGATCAACCGCCTGCACTTGGTACTCGTATGAAGTCTGCGTTATGAGGCCTCCATCCACAAAACTCGTCTCCGTGGCTGGGACCGTTGCGATAGGCGATCCATCGCGGTAGATTTCGTAAAAGGAAATACCCGTATTGTCGATAGACGCTTCCCACACTAATTCTATAGTCGATTGAGTGACAGCAGCAAAGACCACATTCTGCGGAACGCTTGGAGCTGTTGTATCGTTAGGAAGTTCCAATGTCTCAATCTCTAAAGTTGCAGCACCAGAGACATTACCCGAAACATCGCTAGCATAGATTTCGTAGGAGTACACCGTACCTGGCGCCAAGCCGATATCCGTAAAACTCAAATCCAAGGTAGTGCCAACAAGAACCTCATTTCTGTACACACTATAGGTCACCGCACTCGTTTCATCACTAGAAGCGTTCCATGATAGAGCCACTGAATCGAAGGAAATCGTATCGGCTACAAAGTCGCTCGGATCCGTCGGAGCCTCAGTATCGCCTGCACCCATAGGAATCACTTCGATACCACTGATCTTCGGGTTTTCGATTCCTTCCAACAACACAATGTTCAGCTCACCATCCACAACCGTTGTCGGGATAGATATGACATAAGCGGCATCACCGCCCACTTCTTGATAAATATCGACATTCTCAGCGACGACTACACCTTCAACTTGAACGTTGAATACGCGGCCTCCCTCAAACATTGCCCCAACATAGATTTCAGCAAAGTGGAGATTCACCTGATAATCGCCATTATCGAAATCAATTGCGTATTCGAGTTCTGGATCTCCATTAAAATCGTAACGTTCGCTCTGGTAGATCGTGTCATCTTCAGTACCGGAAATTGGCCCGGTAATTTCAAACGTATCTCCAGTATTGAAGCCTGTATCAGCTTCCCAAACTCGACCAAGCGAATCTATATAAGAACCGCCACCTGCATTTAGGAGATATACGCTTTCACTCGTTGTTAGAACGGATTCCGCTAAACTGGAAGCCGAAGAATTACCAGCAAGATCAACCGCTACAACTTCATATGAATAAGAGGTGAGAGCAACTAAATCGACATCAACGAAATTCGTCTCAGATCCTGGAACCGACCCAACGAGGCTCCCATCTCTGTAGATCTCGTAAAGGGCTATCCCCGTATTGTCTGTCGACGCGTTCCATGTTAATTCCACTGTTGAATGAGTCACTGAATCAACCATCAATCCTTGCGGAGTACTCGGTGCAGTCGTGTCTACAGGCAATTCGAGTGTATCCACATCCAAAATAGCTGCGTCTGATACATTGCTTGAGGCATCGCTGGCGTAGACTTCGTACTCGTAACTTGTTTCCGGCAACAATCCGGTGTCAGTGAAATAGGTATCAGCGGTTGTACCGACGAGCGTCTCGTCACGGTAGATGGAGTACGAAACCTCGCTCACATCGTCTAAAGATGGATTCCAAGACAAAGTTACGAAGTCGAATGAGATATCGTCCACTACCAACCCAGCAGGATCCGTAGGAGCTACAGAATCACCAGGTCCAGTAGCAAACAATTCGATACCGCTAATCTTCGGATTTTCGGTCCCTTCAATTAGAACAATATTCAATTCGCCATCAACAACAGTCGTTGGGATTGATATAACATAAGCCGCTTCGCCACCAACTTCGGCAAAGATATCGACATCTTCTGCAACTACCACACCCTCGACTTCAACACCAAATACTCGGGCACCTTCAAAGAGAGTACCTTCGAAGATTTCGGCAAAATGAAGATTTAAGAGATACTCTCCGTTCTCTACACCGAACGTATATTCCAATTCAGGGTCACCAAAGAAGTCATATCGTTCGCTTTGATAAATAGTGTCATCTTCAGTGTCTGCTATATCCGAATCGACTGCAAAAACACCGCCGGTATTGAAGCCAACATCTGCCTGCCAATCACGGCCTTGGATATCGGTATAAGCAGGTCCTCCTGCATTTACTAACAGAACGAGTTCAGGGTCACCTCCTGCGTCGCCATCCTCTACGAGCAACGAGACCTTATCAAGGAGGTTGCTCGAATTATCAGTCCCTTGCGGTGTAAACACTATTGTAGTCACAGTTTGACCATCGGGTACTGTATAGCTGCCTTCGTACTTCACCCACGCCTCTGGAGAAGTGCTAAAAGAATCTATAGTCAATTCCGCTCCAGGAGCTCCGAGACTCATCGTCATTGTATCCGTAGTATCGCGACCTCGATGATAAAATGACCATTGTAATTTTGTTCCAGGAACGGTTGCAACTGCTTGAGCCCAACTGATTCCATTGAGTTCTGCTAACTGATTCCCGTCTACGACATCGAACCCCAAGAAGCCATCGGCCCAGAATTCCAATTCAGTGCCATCACTATCCCAACCTTCAACTTGACTTGGAGCCAGATGTACAAAAGTCGTAGCGACTATCGCTGTATTCTCAAAACTACCGTTGATTAATAGTTCTGTGCCTGCCACGGGAACATCTGGAACATCCGGATTCGGGTCCGAATTATCTCCAATTCCGTCGCCATCCGTATCAGTGGTTTCTGTTGGATCATTAGGGAAGGCATCATCGACGTCAGGTACACCGTCACCATCGGTATCCACCTCCGGTGCACCCCCTATTGTGTATGAAATCTTGTATTTATAACTGCGTTGCAGGTTATAAGCATTTAGGCTTTTGCCTACATTGGACGCTGCAATCGTTTCTCCTTCCACAATCGTTGGCACATCTCGGTCTGGATTGAATGGAACGGACGTACTCATCAGCGGAGCCGGAAGAAGTCCATAAATATCGTCCTCAGCCTGACCATTTGTTGTCGAAGCAGGAATTACCGAGCCACTGCCCCAACCGGTGCCATCGGGAAACGCGTCCATAAATCCTGTGACTAGAGTTTCACCTGGTTGCAGAGTGACGAATGTAGAACCTGTTGCAGAGAAGGTAAAGGTATTTGGACCAATCACGTACTCCCCAGCCTCACGCGTTTCTCCAATAGCTAGTACCGTAAAATCGCCTGCGCCATGCATCACTGCAATTAACGGTGTGACCGGATTCCCAAGCTGGTTTGCATAAAACTGGAAATAGTTCATCGAAATCGTCAGCGATCCAGAATCTGTATTTGTATACGTGTCCGTCGTATTTATATAGAGACTTGGATGGTGTCCGTCTTGAAAATTCCCTCCCGTACTCGTATCGTTACCCAAACTATCTGAAAGGCTGAGTATCCACTCTGCTAGTATCGTTATTCCCTCCTCATCAACGAGGTTTTTAGCGAGCGGAGGCATACTGAAAGACTCACCTACTGAATGTGCCCGCACGTACGCGATCGAGCGTTCTAGGTCACCGGGAACGATAACCGCTTCACCCAAAATGCCGAATGGTTCCGCCAATTCGCCATTGATCAAACCAGAAGACTCAAGGTCAGTTACGAGTCGAGCGTCGAAATTTGCACGAACCCCCACGTCCGGATTGTGGCAATAAGCACAATTGACTTCGATGTAGGAGCGTGCTCGATCTTGGATTGGAGCACTCGTATCGTCGATTGGAGTAGTCGCAAGAAGGGTTGGGATTTTCTCTTCATCCAATGGCTCACTAAAGATTCCTAAACTATTCCAATATTCGAGTTGGTTAACGATCTGACTAGAATTAGAGTACTGTAAATCGCCGTTGAGCTGATGCGAGTTAGCTCCTAGAAACCCGTTTGTCTGATCGGCATGGCAAGTACGGCAGTCAGACCGACTAGGGAAATCCCAAACTTGCTCGCGAGTGCCACCAGATGTTTCGGTGATGTTCAACGAACGCTCATCGCCAGTCCTGAGTAGCTCAGCGTCAGTTCCGTCTTCATTCCAGCGATAACTGACTCCATAGTAGCCATCTGGTGTTCGAACAAAAAAGCGCGTTTCGATATTGATAGCAGACGTTGGATCGTCCTCAACTAAGGCCATCTGGAAATGTTTGATAGCTACTGTTCCCACCGGGAATTCAAATAGTCCGTCATCTTGAATGATTACTTGCTCAGAGGAGTCGCTAAATGTCCCATCGTTGGGAATAGCAATCCAACGATGCTTGATCGCATTGTCGGACCAGAAAGGAACATTAGGCGCATAAGGAATAATTTGATCTGTGGATGGTATGAAATTCTGAAGATCAGAAAACGCTCCTGTTTGAGAAAGAAGAGAAGGTGGTTCTTCGGTGATGCCTCCTTCTACCGTCAGTTCAAAAATTGACCCGCTGTTGACTGACTGTGTAGCGAGAATACGCCCGTCGCGTAAAACAGTATATGAACCTATACCGCTATTGAAACCTCCAGGCACTTGACCTATCAACTCAACGCCTTCGGGCAATTCTTCAGTTCCAGTGAGACGAAACGGACCATCTGCATCCGCATCAATCGCCCAAAGTTCTCCTGTGAGAAAATCGGAAAAAACGTGTTTTCCATATAAATCCGGATACAAATCGCCACGATACACACCGGCGCTAATCACGGAACCTCGTCCGTTGCTATGAGAATAATCTAAAACTGGAGGCTGCTCTGTACCAATTATAGACGATGGCTTGTTAATCGGCCCTCCGTCTTCGTCAAACCCTTCTCCGTACCCCCACTGGAGATTACTTCCTTTATAAATCACGCCAACTTCCTCATAATTCCCTTGGCCGACATCTCCGTAATAAATATTTCCGGTAACGGGATCCTGAGTGAACGTCCACGGATGTCGCAAACCAATGGCATAGTACTCTTCTAGGTTGTCTGCTTCCTCTCCTGTAGTTGCATCGAAGTCTGCGTCATAAAAGGGATTGTCAAACGGTATCGAATACCCTTGAGAAAAGGATTCTGGCCAACCACTTGGACGTTGGTCCCCCGTGTCTCCAACATCAGAAGGCTCTCGAGGTTGACGGGCTATGGGCGAACTCTTCGCCGGATCATTATCCACATCGATTCGAAGGATACCGCTCCAGAAACCCAGGTCGATTCTCTGAGTTGAGTAAAACTTGTTTTCTGAATTACCCTCATCTCCAAGACCAATATATAGGAAACCATCACTTCCAAAATACATATGACCCCCGATATGCCAATGCTGACGATCGTATTGTTGAATCAACACCAACTCTGAATCTAAATCAGCTTCTGTTTGGCCATCCGGGATGGTAAATCTAGAAATTCGATTGTATCCATCTGTTCCCGACCCGGTCTGCCCTGTAATCGTAGGATGGTAACGATAAGCGACATAAATGTAGCCACGATTTGGAGAATCGGGATCCTCGAATTCTGGATGAAAGGCAAAACCAGTGCACCCTCCTTCCCCTGTTCCAGGGTAGTTTGTAATACTGTTTAGGTTCAGGATGAGTTCCTTTTCATTGATGGTAGGATCCGTGTAATCAAATCTCCAAAAGTAGCCCTCCTTTGAAACGACCACGATCTCATCTTTAAAAGGGTGTTCTACGATGCGAACCGGCTCAATAAAGCTAAACTCGGGAAACGCGTTCTCCGTCGTAAACTGCCCTCCACTAACAGAGCTTCCGGGAATTGTGTCTGGGAAGATGCCGTTCAAATAAGGCCCCATCGAGTCTTGCGGGACCCCAGGACCATCCGCGGATGGATCCACAATTTGAATATTATCTATCAGGCTTGAAACTGTAGCTGATGTCGAAGCTGCGAACACTATCGATGTCTGCGCTTGGCCTTCGGGAACGATATAGGTTCCTTCATAATAAGACCACTCTGTTGTCGAAGAGGTGAATTCACCGACTAAGACTTCTTCTCCAGGAGATCCTAGTGAAAGCCTCATCGTGTTATCAGCGCTCGCACCAGTTCGCCCTCGATGATAGAAGGACCACTGTAAGGTCATACCTGGAGTCGTAGCAAACGGTTGCTGCAATGTCGACCCGTTAAGTTCCATTACCAGGTTTCCATCGACTGCTGAAACGCCTTCAAACCCGCTGGTCCAAATTTCAATATCACTGCTTGCGCTAGACCATCCACCAACATCAGAAATAGGAACGAAGCCCCAAACTGCAGGTACCGTTGCGGTGCTTTCAAAGCTTCCATTGACTAGGAAGTTAGTATTGAAAGGGTTGTCAGTCGGATCGTTTGGATAAGGATCTGAAACATCCCCAACCCCATCTCCATCGGAATCCACGCTCTCAGTAGGATCGTTAGGAAATAGGTCATCAGTATCCAAAACACCATCACCATCACTATCCAGCCCGTCTATTTCCGTGAGTTCTATAATCGACACGTTATCCAATAGGCTTGAAACTGTGTCAGTCGTAGTTGCAGTGAAAACAATAGTGGTTTCCGTTTGGCCATCAGGAACAACATAGGTTCCTTCATGAAAAGCCCATTCGCCCGCCAAAGATGTGAACTCTCCTATGAAGCTCTCGTCACCGAGAGCACCTATAGACAATATCGCAGAATTGTTTTCAACTGCCGCAGTTTCCCGTGCTCGATGATAAAACGACCATAGCAACGTAGAGCCAGGCACTGTCTCAAAGGACTGGAACAATGAAGAGCCGTCTAATTCCGCAATTTGAACACCTTCAACTGCAGGAGCATTTTTGAAACCGCTAATCCAAATTTCGATTGTACCGCTTGCGCTGTTCCAAGCAGACACCTCCGAGGACGGAATAATCTGAAAAGTAGCCGGTTGCGAGACCGTGTCCTCAAAGCTACCGTTCTCTATCAAAACGGTTTGGGCAACAATGGTACTTGACCAACTGACCAATAGAAGAAAGCCAATAGTAAAAGTCTTAGAAAATGAAGCGAATGGTTTCATGATAGGTGTGAGCTACACTCTAAATAATTTTGGAAATCGCCGATCACAACCAATGGGTTGAGTGGCTCAAAAATAATATGTACTCACACCTATAGGCAAAAAAACGTAAAAAGATATTCAATAATCGAGGCTTAGGCTTAAAACCGGGATTGCCCTACGATTAAACGGAAAGCTTATCTTAGGTAGAATAGACTAGCCCCTTTCTTTGATTTCGAAGTATCATAGCCCCTAATTTCAGGTTTCTAATAACCGCCTACTTAAGGCAATACTCATTCTCACGGAATTATCTTCATACAAAATAACTGGCAAAAAAATAGTTAATACAAAACTAATGCTCACAAGGATTTCGAGATAATCCCAATAAGATAGTATTCGACAAGTTTCCCTTATAGGTTTGTCCAAAAAAATCCCACTTCATAACGAAGTGGGATTAATATAAACAAAAAATATAATTAAAGGCTAGCTTCTGGCTTTAACAAGTCCAGCTGCCTTCTTGATATTGTGCAATGTTGGAATCGAGACGCCGAATCGAGCTGCTACTTCTACTCCCTTTTCACCTTTCTTGACAGCTTTTATAATATCAGCTCTCAATGAATCAGTAATGCGAGTTCTCTTGGCACGAGTCTTCCCTGCTTTAGAATAAGATACACGAGAAGGTTTCTTATTCTCAAGCTCCATCAAACACGCAATAAGGTCGGCTCGTTTGTCGAATCCCACCTTCTTGTGTAAAGAAGCAAGCTCCTTCCTTCTATCGCTTTCTACTTTTTTCTGCAAAGAAGCGATCTTCGCTTCGTAACCAGCAATTTCTTTTAGAGTTTCTGAGATCATTCTCATTAATGAAATTGTGAATTATATAAACTCAACTCTTTTTAATTAAAAAGTATAGATTTTCTCAAAAAATACTATTCTAACACAAACACCCAAGTAGTTCTCCCTATGCTTATTTACCTACATCAAGCGTGTTTATGATTTTTTATAAAAATCACCGCATAAATACTTTACTCAACGATAGAATCCCAGTCGCTTTATATGCATTATAAACGCCAGTTTAGCACCAACGCTTCGTATCTTCTTGCTGAAGAGTAAACATTTTTCCTAGACTCAGCCTAATTTCCAATCCCTATGCATCCAATAACTATATACATCCTTATCGGCATAAACTGCACCGCTTTTCTAGCGTACGCATGGGACAAATTGTTAGCCAAATGGAAGAAGAGGCGCATCTCCGAGAAGAACCTCTTACTACTCACTTTCCTTGGTGGCTCTATCGGAGCGCTGCTTGGAATGATGTTTTGCCGACACAAAATCTCAAAGACGCTGTTTCGCATCTCAGTTCCCATCGCGCTTATCGTTCATGCTGTCGCCCTCTGGAAGCTTCACTCTTATCTTTGAGCACATCAGTAAATAATGAAGCATACTTTGTACATCGTTACTGGCCTACCAGGATCAGGAAAAACTCATTACGGTAAGATGCTCGCAATAGAAAAAGGAGCTGCCTTTATAGACATTGATACGAGTACCGAAACACTTGTTCAAGCGGCTCAAAAGGCACTCGGCGAGGATATAGACGATAGAGATAGCCCTCTCTTCAAAGATAGATTCCGAGGCGCAATTTACAAAACTCAATTTCAGATTGCTGCCGAGAACCTCACCCACACCGACGTCGTCATTACAGGACCGTTCACCAAAGAATTAACGAATCCCGATTGGCAAAACGATCTTGAGCGAAAGTTCGGATGCCCAATCCAAATTCTGTATACGCAATGCTCAACCGAACTCATCCGCCAGAGAATTGAAAAACGAAATAACCCAAGAGACATCGCCAAACTCGCCAACTGGAGCGAATATTTAAAATACTACGGCAAAAACAGACTACCACGCTGCCCGTACATCCTCGTCAACACTGAATAAAAAAGCCCTCCTCGCAAACGCGAGGAAGGCTCAATTTTAAAAGATTTGAAAGCTAGCTGGTAGCTTAGTGAGCAATACTGTACTGAACTGCGGCAAATTTCGTTAGATCGCCCCAAGATTTCCAAAGCTCTCCAAGCTCTTGCTTGAGTTCCTTTATATCGTGCTCGAGCTGCTTGCGTCGTTCTGCCGTAGCCACCTTCATTTCACGAAGTTTTTTCGCCAAGGTCTGCGACTTTTCGTGGTACAATTCCGACAATTCGTTAATCTTGTTGCGAATCTCTGTCGCTTTCTCGTCAAATTCACGGCTGATGTGGTCAAGGATCATTTCTTTATCCTTATTTACCAACGTTTGCTGTAACCGAATATTACTTACCCATTTCAGATCCTTGACTAGCCCCAACTTAGAGCAAGTCCAGATCAGCCATTTTGACGGGTCAAAGTGATACCAGCGAATACCATTCCTATAATCATGAGCAATCGCATGGTGGAAATTGTGGTAGCCTTCTCCGAAGGTTAGCAAAGCGATAATCGCGTTATCAGCTGCAGTTTGCTCCTTCGCATATGTACGTGAACCCCAAACGTGAGCCAACGAGTTGATGAACCACGTGCAGTGGTGAATCGCAAATACTCTCAGTAAAACACCTCCAACAAAGGAAGCTAGCGGATGCATGAACAAGCAACCTACACCAAATACTAAAAGATTAACAGCCAGGGTCACCCAGCCATAGTATTTGTGCTGAAACATCACTCTCGGATTATTCATCAAATCCGAAACCAAACGCTCGTCAATTGGAACCTTATAAGTAAAAAGCCAACCTACATGAGCGTAGAAAAAACCTTTTTTAATGCAATAAGGGTCCTTATCCGTGTCTACATGACTGTGGTGAATTCTGTGATCATTAGACCACTGCAAAGCAGACGCTTGGATCGCCAAGCTAGACGAAAGTAAAGCCACCCACTCGTAAAACGGACTCGCCTTATATGTCTTGTGAGAAAAAAGACGGTGATAACCGGCTGTTATCGAGAAGCCCGATATCGCCCAAGTAATCACACACAAGACAATGGCCTTCCATGTAAAGACGCCTATGAAAGCAGGCAACAAAGCGAACAAAAGCAAATGATAGCCGGCTATAAAAGCGAAAATATCCCAATTTTTAATGCGCATAACTGTAGTCTTTAGATCTGTCCTGAAAACATAGTTCCCAAAGAAAAGCGACAATCAATCTGCATTTCGTTCATAATGACAACTCTCATCTCATCTTTTAGACTTTTATTATAAATAATCTCACTGATGGAGAGCGCTTTAGGTAAAACTCCCACCCTCCCGCTCTACCTTCAGTTTTTAATTTAAACTAAAGGTAGAATCTAGTCCCGATAGCGATCGGATCCTATTCGTCGTCTTCAATTTCGTAAACTTCCACTAAAGCCACTCGCTGGTCGCCCTCAGCAAGAATAAGCTCGGAAGAGACAATAGCAGTATAAACACCCGGAGAAAGGTTAGCGAAAATTGATGCTTCTAGGTCGTTAGAGGGAGCAAAGCCGCTACCCGAAATCGATTGGGCATTTGCGCTCTCATTCCAAGAAGAGCTAGATTCGACAAGCTCCGCCTCTTCTCCCATTCGGTACAAGTCGACTTTCGGATCCGGCAAGTAATTCGCAACTCCTGCCGCCTCGAGTGAGGGTCCTTTTGCATTAACCAGTACTGTCTTTGCTTCCTCGCCATCGATCACAAATCCAGCAATCATAACATCTTGGCCCGAGCCAATAAGTCCGCGCGTTGAAATATTTACCACTTTGCTTATGACACCTGCGACTTCTCCTGCTATTTCATATACCTCTACGAGAGAAACGCCCGTTTCACTAGCAACAATCTCAGAATCAACCACCACTGTATAAATCCCGGGATCGAGCATGAGCAACATAGAAGGTTCGCGATCATCGCCAGGCGCATAACCAGTGTCAGTAATTTGCGATGAATTTTCCTCTTCTATCCAATTCGTGCTGACAACGGTCAACCCAACCCCACCTTCTGGAAGCATTTGGAATAGCGTCAACTTTGGATCAGCCAAAAAGTTACTAATTCCTGCCGCTTCCAATGAAGGTCCCTTTCCGTTGATTAAGATTTTCTTAGGTCCTTCGCCATCGATTACGAACCCTCCGATCATGACTCCTGTACCTTGACCCGCAGGCCCACGAGTCGAGATATTAACCAATCGGTCTGAGGCGACATCACTATCTTCGGTAGCAGCAGCAAACCCAAGCTCCTCTTGGTCTCTAGTCACCAGAGTCCCTGAAAGCAATTTGTCTTCTTCTTCAAAAATTGCATTCAATTCGCCTCCGTCATCGAAGGTTACAACCAATTCGCCTGTCTCTTGGATATCACCTAGCCCGGGCTCGGCCTCTCCGTTCTCAGTTTCCGATACAGCGAAAACTTTTCCTGATGGAGCCTTAACCATTCGCACAACCCCTGAAGTGTATACGCTGCCAAACTCTCCTTCATAGTACCCAGCAGAATTGCTGTGTACATTAGAGCTTGGTTCTTTCGTTGCCGTACCAGTTGTGGCACTACCATCAACCGTAATCAAAAGATCTTGTCCTTCGCTTGAGAGTACAGACGAGCTGGTAGAAACCGCTGGGAACAATGGCACTGAACCTGCAAATAGATGACCGTTAACCTCGAAAGAGAAACTACCATCCGAATTCAATTCAATGCCTTGCTCAAAAATCGCTTGTGCTCCCTCTTCCAAATATATCAAGAAGTCAGCCAGCCCGTCTAACGAAACGACAACCGCAAAACTTCCTGAATTCCCAGTGAACTCTCCTATGTAATAACCATCATAGGTAAGCGTTTCAAAAATTGCACTTGGACTAGGGTCAGAAACCCGCTCGCCATCAACTGCTAGCACTAGGTATTCGTAGCTCGAACCAGGCGTCAAAGACTCATCTGTATACTCAAGTGCACCGACGACCGTATCCCATTCTTCCAACACTCCCGAAGGGTTTACTTTTTGTATAATAAACTCGTTGATTTCACTATCACTTACAGTCCACGAGAAAGTCAAATCTCGGGCATTTGCTTCCACAAGCTCAGGTTCTGTTGGAACCGGCACTGGAGCCTGCTCAACAACGATAAAGTTCGCTACTACAGATTTATCAATATCCATAATTACCGATGCTGGATTCACACTACCTGACAAAGCTCCCGACCAGTGGCTAAACTCATAGCCTTCAGCTGGAATCGCTTCAACTTGTGCTGATTGGTCTTGATCGTAAGTGCCAACTCCAGTCGTCGTTCCACTATTCTCAGGTGAAACACTGCCAGACAAATTATAAGTAATCACTTGCCCGCCACCACCGCCAGAGCGCGTCACAGAGGCTATATTCGAGAAGTCCGAAAAGTAATTACCTCGTATCGCAAAAACCCGATATTCGTAAGTCTCATTCCCGATGTCGAAGTCATGTTCGAACGACTCTATATTCGATATAACTCCTTCAACGAACGACCAATCTCCTCCACTGGCATTGCGATACTCGATTCCAAAGCTATCCTCGTCCTCTGACAAATCGTCCCAAGACAATTGCACTTTCCCACTTATGTCCTCAGCGGTTAATGACCCTGGAGCCACAACTTCTTCGGAACCGCCCCCGCCATTTCCGCTTGAGCCGCTAACGGATGCGACATTCGAAGGATTAGAAACATCTTCGCCTCGCACTGAGACAACGCGGTACTCGTAAGTATCAATTCCGATATCAAAGTCATGCTCAAAGCTTTCAACGTTCGCTCCAGTCGATCCGACATAATTCCAGAAGTCAGAACCCTCAGGGCGTTGCTCTATTTCAAAACCGTCTTCGTCGCTCGACAAGTCATCCCACGACAACTGCACCTTCCCATCAACGTCATTAGCAGACAAGGACGCAGGAGCTATCAATTCGGTGTTGCTTCCGCCTCCACCAGAGCCCCCGCCGTTGCCATTTGAGCCGCTAACAGCTGCGACATTGGAAGGATTAGAAACATCTTGGCCGCGTACTGCTACAACGCGGTACTCGTAAGTATCGATTCCGATATCGAAATCATGCTCAAAACTCTCAACGTTCGCACCGATCGATCCGACATAATTCCAGAAGTCAGATCCTTCAGGACGTTGCTCGATTTCAAAACCGTCTTCGTCGCTCGACAAATCATCCCACGACAACTGCACCTTCCCATCAACGTCATTAGCAGACAAGGACGCAGGAGCAATCAACTCAGTGCTACTTCCGCCACCAGAGCCCCCGCCATTGCCATTACCTGAACGAGAGATAGATGCAACATTCGAATAATCAGAAGAGTTTTCATTCTTCACAGCCTTAACACGATATTCGTAGGAATCGTTTCCAATATTTATATTGTGAACAAACGCCTGAGAATTAGCCCCGATAGAAGCTACAATATCCCAATTTTCAGTACCTGATGCGCGGTATTCAACTTCATACCCCGTTTCATCACTCGCGTTATCAGTCCACTCAAGTCCAACGTTTCCAGTATTATCAACCGCTGTAAGAGAAGAGGGAGCTGATACACTCGAGCTACCACCAGAGCCTCCACTACCGCTACTTGCTTCAGGGGTGTAAGTGCCAGGAATTACAACATCGTTCCCCATATCGCCGTCTGTCGTCACTGCGTTAATACGAATTCGATAAGCCGTACCATTAGTCAATTGAGGGAGATTGTAACTCGTAGTCTGAGCGCTGCCAGTCTGCCCAATATGCGTCCAATTACCAAACACATCATCAACTTCCCTTACATAAAGAACCGCCGAATCGTAATCAGGGTCACTTGACGCTGTCCAACTTACCGTTAGAGAGGCATCACCTTCCTCAACAGAGAATCCATCCAAATCTGCTATTGGTAAGGTTCCATAGTAAAAGGAAAATAACTCTACGGTACTCGCATTGTTACCTGCTAAATCTTCTACACGATAATTGAACCTATAGCGCTCGCCTTCGGTCAATCCAGACAAAGTCGGACTCCAACTAGTCGCTGCTACGTCTAGAGTCGCGTCAGTCAAAGTCGAAAAATCGTCCACTACAGAAACGTAGGCACTTCCAATACCGCTCAAATTATCTTCAGGCAAGGTCCAAGAAAAGCTTAAGTTTGATGGGTCCGAAATCCAAGTCCCGGTTTCATAAGTCGCTTCCGTTGCACCGCTCGGTTCCCCCGGGCTCTCCTCGTCTACGCCATAACCCACCTCATCTCGATCCACCAAGATTTCATTTTGAGCTGCATCGTCAGTCGCCTGCAGCCTAAATTGATAATACCCTTGACCCTCAGGCGCATCGAAGGAGATCACATCCTGCACATTTGTGCCACTCACGTCTTTGACTGCATCATCAGTCCAGTCGCCCCAAATTTCATTGTCCAAAGAATATCGATACGATAGACTTACGCTATCCACCTCACTATCGTCTGTAGCAGTGAAAGGAATATCCCAAGGGACCGACCCATGATTGCCTCCCTTCCAGTACCAATAATTGAATGCTATTTCGCCATTCGAATCTAGATGATCAGGTCGATTACCTCCGGTCTCGCTAATTAATTCGAAATTTGAATGCGGTAAGTAGTCCAAGGCAACAGCTGCTGTCGCTGCCGTACCTACTTGCAACACACCCCATACATCAAAGGATGGCAAAGTAAAATCTAAATACGAACCATCTACCGTAAAACTAATATCAGTAACAGCGCTCGACCCTACGATCATCCAAGAAAGCTTAACATCCCCACTTGTAAATCCGTCTGGGATTACGACCGAACAAGAGACGCTGGCTGTAGCATCAATGGTTTGATTGTCTACATCTTCCGTTAGGTTGATATCGCGATTAACCAAGTGGTAAATTTCCGACCCGTCACTTCCCTCGTAACGATGCGCTCGCACGAAGCGTGAATGATCAGAGGTAAAATCATAAGAGAGTTCTGCGTCGACCGCACTCGTCCAAGTACTACGGATTGTGGATAAGTCGGTCTCATTTTGAGCAGTAAGCTCCCATTCACCTTCAGAAGCGCTCGTAGCAGAATTTCCATGATATTGATCTCCCAAGTCGGTCGCAAAGTGAATAACTTTCCCGCTACCAACGGAGGTTGTTCCTGTAGTGGAAAAATAGTCGTCGAAGCTACGAACACTGCTCACGTCAGTTCCATATTCATCAGAGTCGGCAACATCACCCAATCCAATAACGATTCCACCGCCAGATAAGTAGCTATCCAACTTAGAAACCTGCGCATCTGTAAGCATCTTTGCTTGTGGTAAAACAATCGCTTTATACGAACTCAAGTCCGCACTCGAAAATGGATCTACTCCATCACGCTTGTCAGGATGCCCAGCAAACAATACATCAAGCGGTCGATGAAGGTCTCCTAAAAGCATCATAGCCCCGAGGTAGCTCGACGTAAATGTACCCGTATCCTCAATTTGGTGAGCTTCATTGTAAAGAACAGCAACCTCCCCATCCTCGTTTTGATTAAACAATTCGGGGAACATCGATGGAAATTGCAAGAAAGGTACCATTGGATCCAAGCGAGCGTCCTCATGATAATAAGACACCCAATCAATCGGAATTTGATACAAGCCACCTGCCGCAAAAACTTCAGCCGCATACACCTTACTCAGCTCTGTGATATGAAGTTTTCCATACGGATCATTGGAACCGTTCATAGAACCGGTATTAGCTGGGAAATTCCACGACCAAAAGCGCTTATCGAAATTTCGGATATTCTTATAAACGTGATCCAAATTATAATACGGATAACCTAAGGCATCCAAAAACGTTTCTGCCATGCCCACGTCCAAGTTATCCAAATTATCCCACTGACGCGCTCCGACATAGCGATTAGCCGCAAAGTACACATCCATGCTATACTCGCTATTTGCATACGTGCGTATTTCAGAAGTCCACTCCTCAAAGAACGCTCGCTCAACCTCTGTCATATGATCGAGCCAAGCATCCCACAAATCGCCGTAAGGAGGACTAGAACTTACCGAGTCAGAATCCGTGTAGCTTCCACCAGAAGCCGATTTCAAAAAATCTGCATAATCAAAAGTCGTAGCATCGGAAACGCCCATCCCTACCAACTCATCAACCGTGTAATTGGCACTTAAGAAATCACGAAAGCCAGCTAATGCCTCGCTATCGAATGACAACGTACCCAACCCAGGCGATGCATTGTCTAATAAAAAATAACTCGCTCCCAAATCTACAGCGACCTTACCCGAATCCACCAAATAGTCGGTAAAAGCCGATCGCGTAAAAACAAACCAAGAGCCCGTCGAACCGTCGAGATCCACACTCTTTCCGGCCTCGCCTACCAACTCAGCCCCTTCTTCAGATTCAATAACACCAATGGCATAATAAGCAGCGTACTCGATGCCGTTAGCGTTCCACTCTTCAATCGCATTAGCTATCTGGTCCTTCCGGACTTCGGAGAGCGTATCATCGATCCAACCGAAATCATCCACTACTACAGAAGGTTTTGTCCCATTCGTATAGATTGGACGTGGTCCAAAATAGGTTAAAGCGTCATCAGGGTCTCCCACATCAGCGTGCAGGCTCAGTGTTAAAATTGCAGCGATTAAAAGTAGCTGCGCCTTGAGGATAGCAAAGGGTGAGATAGAGGATATTTTCATGAGTTTTCTAAGATACTTTCCACAAATTTACAGAAAATACTTAGAATCGGATACCCATAGGACCTTCTTAGAAAACTCTATCCCCCTCCTTCCTTTTCAACAAAAATTAGCAAAATAACCAACCCCAAGGACTAACAGCCGATCTATTACTCGAAAAACGAATCCACTTCCGGCAAAGCTCTGTCGATTTCCTCTACGCGATAGCCAAAACCGCTTTCGCACAGAGAGCTCAAATCGAGAAAACCATCTTTTCGCTCATATAGCCCCGGATGTATAAGCGCTTCTAGCGACGATGCATCGGGATAGAACTGCATCGCATTGGTTTCCAAGCCCATAATCGTGCCTGCGTGAGCAGCCAACAAGGTATGTGGAATTTGAGCCAACATCGGATTCGTCAAGTCCTGCACCATAAGCGGAAGCGTGTGAGCCGACGCCCAAGCCTGCATCAACACCGCGTTTGTCTGCGTTTTACACGTTTTCAAAGCCACCCCCGTCCAACCCCGAGATCGCCCTTCACGAACAAGTTTCCAATCATGAGCGCTCTCGTCCATGAAGAGTGGCTTCAGAGCAGAAACCGCGTTAACATCCATGGGCGACTCCTCCATTTCGTAGGCAAATGGCTGCTCCACGTACAAAATTCTTCGATACGTATCCGGAGCATCCTCTGACAAACGCTCCAACATACGTGTAATAAAAGAGACTTCCTTGACTGTGCAATTAAAGTCCGCGCATAGCCATTCGCAATCAAACGCTTTCGCCATTTCTCCGATAGCAACAATACGCTTGTAGTCGTGCTCCCAATCTTGGCCAGAAAGCTTAATTTTCAAGCAGTTAAGAGAGTCCCGTTTAATCCACTCTTCTAATGTTCTTGGATAGGCATCATTCGGCTCGCTCCCGTCCAAATCCGCACTTGTCAAAGGATCTCCCGCCCCCACAGAGTGCCATGCAGGGATCCTTGAGGGAGGATTTTTTTCTAAATAGTCATTTGGATACTGCCCAACAAAAGAGACATCTACATCGTCTGCCGGCTCAAGGTATGCAGACAAGTCCTGATTCATATACGGCTTCTTATAAGTCTCGTACACCGGAACCCGATGGAGGTTCGCATAGGCATCATGCAAAGCGATATCAAAGGCCGACAAACAAACCAAGCCCGCCAAGTAGGAAATCCCTCCCGGTACTCCTATTTCTTCGGACTTACGCAACTCATGAAACTCCTCTTCCTGGAATCCATGACAAATTTCGATCGGATGGCCCCGCTTTTCGTAGTTGCAAAGCTCTTTCCCCAACAGGCGACAAAAAGCCTTCATTCCAGCAATTCGTTCCTGAACGCCTTCGGAACTTGGCCACGCCCACTGAGCGCTCAAAGGTGTTTCTCCCCAGCCTCCTATTCGACTTCCCTTTGTATCCACAACCTCCAGCCACACACGAGCACAGGTCACCTCGCTTAATGTTTGTGAGCCAAACTTATAAGGCGTGCGCGTCGTAACCGGCAAAAAGTACAACTTACACGAAGAAATCGAAACATCGTAGTTCATAGCTACGATTCATCCCCCATTTTAAACACGAGCCCTAAAATTGAATCCGGATCTTTTGAGATTTCAGCCATTTCTTCCTCCAAACAATCAAAGGGCACTTCGTGAGTCGTTAGTGTTTCAACGGCAACTTTTCCCTCCTTGAGCCACCGCATGCAGAGTTCAAGATTCTCCCGCGTATCCCACCGGACGAATACATCCCCATAATTTCCACCGCGTTCCCATTCCTTGTCGTGATAGCCAGGTCCTGTTCGCGACGAACGTCGTATATCGATATTAGTCAAGGTTCGCGTAAAAGGGAATTCTGCGCCCCCCACAACAATCATCACTCCCATTGGATGACCGTCTGGAGCCACCTTCATGCATTTTTCCAATGCATTCGCTGGCTTTTCCGCGTTACCGCCCAACGCAAGCACACAAGTATCCAGTCCCTTACCTTGGGTGAATTCTAGAGTCTTTTCGGTCGTATCTTCTGAACCCACTAAAACCGTTGCACCTATTCCCAACTTCTTAGCATTCTCTAAACGAGCGGGCACTGTATCCCAGCCTATTACGTAGCATCCTGCGAGTTGAAACAATCTAGCTGTTAACAATCCAACCAGGCCAAGACCTGCAACAGCGACATATTCGCCTAACTCCGGCTTAGCTCGACGCACCGCCTGCATTGCAGTAGCCAAGAGCATCGCATAACTTCCTCTTTCAAAACTTACTTCGTCAGGCAAACCAACTACAAGATTCTGCGGAACAACTGTGTAGGTGGCATGTTGAGCATAGCGAACACCCACCGCAGCCACGCGATCGCCTGGCTGAACAGTCGTCACATTCTCTCCCACCGCAACTACGATACCCGTATTGGAGTAACCAAATCCACGACGGTTTAAATCCGGATCCGGATTCAGCTGCAGGTCACGCAAAACACGCCACCCTCCTGCCGCGTGTCGACCTTGCTTTGATGCGCCTTTTAGTTCCGAACCCGGGCTAATCAAAGACGCCTTCACTTCGATCAAAACCATACCGGCGTCCAAATCTGGAATATCTGTTTCTTCAATCTTGAAGGAACCGTCCCCTTTTAATGCTACAATTCTGCGTTTCCCAATTTTTTCTGTATTCATATTACGGACATTCCTTTTCTTACTTATAATATTCCGCCATTAACTCTTTCAAATAGGCGATATCCTCTTTAATGACAGGTAACACATCATCCCCTTTAAGTACCTTCTGAGAATTATCCTTATACTCAGCGGTAAGACATATAGGTTTAGCAAACTTCCGACGAGCCAACTCGCATACCGCTTTACGCCAAGACGTATATCCCTCTTTTCCTGGCACCCAGGTTCGATTCCAAATCACTTCTCCTCTCTCGTCTTTTCCATCACTGAATCGCAAGGCGTTCTTCAGATTCACCATCGAAAGCCTAGACCAGGCGATATCGATAGCGATGTCTTCACGTTCCCCCTCAAGCCCTGTATGCCCTAAGTCTAACACCGCGCTCACCGCCACATCACTCAAAGGCTCAATCGCGTGAATAATACTCAAAGCACTACACGCAAACGAGTCACAGTGATTTTGCAATCCTATCGAAACTCCGCAGCTTTCAGCCACTGAGGAAAATTCTCTGCACGTTTCTCTAAATTGCTCGACATTTTCCAAATAGGGCATTCCGGGCCTCAAAGGTAACATCGTTCGCAATATAGGAACACCCGCATCTCCGCATGCCCGGATAGCTTCTGAACTCAAAACTGTAGCAACACTATAAATCTTCAAACCTCGTTTCTCAAAGAGCTTCGCCACACTAGGCAAATCTTCGGAAATCTTAACTGGATCAACTTGAAATCCCTCACGAACCGGAAGTTCGACTCCATCAACTCCCATTTCATAAACCTGATCTACCAGCTCGGCAGGACTCAAGCTTTGCCAAGGTTTAGTAAAGACTGTTATAGGCGAACGGGCAAAGCCCTGTTTTTCTGAGACAAACATTTTTGGATACACTAAATTCAGTCTAGCCAACCTTCTCTATTTTCCAATAGGATAGCGGGCTAAACAATTGATAAGGTTTACTGATTGATACCCTACCTTTAGAATTTTCATGTTAAAGCCATTATTAATTAATATCGTATGACCATCGCTCCTTCTATGGCTATATCGAAAAACGAAATGTAAAAAGCCTAACCAATACCTCTTTGCTAAGGCCCAATGAATCATATCGATAAAAACTCGCCTGACCGACGAAGTTATAACTAAGTTTCTTATATTGATTCCTATTGTATCAGTTACATTGTTACTGACCTTCTACCACAAGCGTAGGGATTACTAAATTTTACGAACCGTTAACAATTAAATTACAAAACAGTAATAATAGAGCCATATACTTGAAACACTCGATTAACCTTCTTCATAGTTATGAATAAGCTCAACGAACCACCACCCATGCCTAATTCATTCTTAAATTTTTTTGCCTTAACGATCCTATTTGTTTCAAGCACACATCAAGTCCTATCTGAGCCCATCTTAAGCTCTTGGTACTTAGAGCGAGCCGGTAACTATGCTCGAATCTGGAAAAGCATCGAAGATGAAACAACTGAAAAAACCACGGGAGTCGTGACATCTGTAACCACCTGGGATGCCGATACCGTGGACGGCAGACCTTTCATCGGTACCCAAGATTCTCCAATCTATGCAGGAATACAAGGAGTCTCCTACTCCGAAGATTATGTCTACATAAAAGCGACCGGACTCGCAGTACACACAATGGGGCCTTGGTACGACGATTCAGATAAAACCGTCGCATTTCCATCGTGGCCTGCAAATGCAGCCATATTATTTCGTTTTCCCAGAGAAACTAATTATCCCCAAGACTATACTAATCCCAATAATCTTTCCGGGCTAGGAACCAACGGGCTAATGGTAGACAGTGTTCCTATTTTTAATTCTAGTGATGGATCTTCTTACGATGACGCAGGAGTCTGGAACCAAGACGCGTTCTATAACGAAGGAGGTACCTTCGACGCCGCCAATGCTCACCAAGCAGCCGAAGCTCATCACTACCACGCCAACCCTCCAGCGTTACGGCATCTTCTCGGCGATTCGGTCGAATACGATCCTGAAACCGTTTATACTGGACTTGCCTCCAACGGTGGTGTCAGCCCTTACACCGAAGTTCCCAACGGACAACACAGCCCAATCATTGGCTGGGTAGTTGATGGACTCCCTTTGTACGGTCCATACGGATACAGCGACCCCAATGACCCTACTAGTGAAGTTCGACGCATGGTTTCTGGCTATCAAGTAAGAGACGGATCCAACGGCTCATATGACCTATCATCAAACGGTAGAAACCTCTTACCAGAATGGTCCATTACTCTTGGAAACACAAATAGTACTACACCAAGTTCCGATGGTCCAAGCGTAGATGAAACAGGAAGGTACCGCCTTGGTTCATACATTGAAGACTATGCCTACAAAGACGACTTAGATGGGTTCAAACTCTATGAAGGCTTAGCAACAGACGGAGCATTTGATGAGAGTGTTCATTTCGACCTCAATATCTACAACGTTCGCTACTGCGTGACTCCAGAATTTCCAGAAGGCACTTGGGCCTATTTCACCTGCATCGAATCTGATGGCGTACCAATATACCCATACAACATAGGAAACCGATATTTTGGAGACTCTTCAAGCGCCACAGCCGTCACTGAAATCGATGAACCCGTAACTGAAGTTTTCGCAGGAGCAGAATCGATTGTAGATAGCCTAACCGGTAACCCAGAAATTAGCGACGATGGAACTATAACCATAATTTGGGAAGGCGTCGAAGGAGGAAATTACAAAGTGCAAACGTCAAACAACCTTTCCGATTGGGACACGAGTTCAAACGAGTTCACTGCTACTTCGACTCAATTCGAAACCGTCAGCGAGCTCTCGGACGATGCATCAGCACCCAACTTTTACCAACTTTACCGATCCGGTCTTGCGGACTACGACGACACCGAATTTGGGTCCTCAGGCGGCGGTGGTGGACCTGGTGGAGGAGGCCCTCCTTGATTAAGGCTTAATCCAAAATTTGCCCACAAAAAACTAATTTATCAATACTCTGTTGAACACAACAGAGTATTTTTGTATCAACTAATACACATGCGCTTCAATCTTCTACTTATTTCGATTGTTCTACTTCTAACCGCTGCCTGCGCCCGACAAATAGAAACCAAGATCAAAGCCGAAAGTCCGGACACACAGAATTATACCCACGAAGTTATCGTTACAGATTTGGTCAGCCCCTGGAGCATCGCCTTTCTCCCCCAGGGCGGCATGCTGATAACAGAAAAATCAGGCGAGCTCATCTTATTCAAAGACGATACTAAAACCAACATCCAAGGAGTACCAGACGTTCATCTCAATGGACAAGGCGGACTCATGGATATCGAACTCCACCCCAACTATGCCGAAAACGGTTGGATCTACATATCTTACTCTTCACGCAAAGGAGAAGGCAAAGGCAGTAACACTGCCATCATCCGAGCGAAACTTGCTAACGATACTCTCATTGAAATCGAAGAACTCTACAAAGGAACTCCAAACACAACCCGCGGTGTTCACTACGGAAGCAGGATAACATTCGACAACCAAGGCTATCTCTTTTTCTCCATCGGCGACCGAGGAAGCCGTGATACCAATCCACAAGACATCACACTCGATGGAGGCAAAATCTATCGTATCCACGACGACGGACGTATTCCTGACGATAACCCTTTCATCGATCAAGAGAATGGAAAAAAAGCCATCTACAGCTACGGACATCGAAACCCGCAAGGTATGACCAAACACCCAGAAACCGGTGAAATTTGGTCCCACGAACACGGCCCCAAAGGCGGCGACGAAATCAACATCATCCACAAAGGCAAAAACTACGGATGGCCGGTAATTACCTACGGTATCAACTATAGCGGCACAACAATCACAGATAAAACAAATCAAGTCGGAATGGAGCAGCCCCTGTTCTATTGGGTACCATCAATCGCCCCGAGCGGCATGGCATTCCTCGATTCAGACATCTACCCCGATTGGCAAGGCAGCCTACTCGTCGGCTCCCTAAAATTCGCCTGTATCGAAAGAATCACTCTCATAGACAATCAAGTCACAGCCAGAGAAAAAATCCTAGAAAATCTAGGACGCGTCCGCAGCATAAAAATTGGACCAGAAGGCTACATCTACGCCGGTGTCGAAGGCCTAGGAGTTGTTATGGTATTGCCCAAAACAACTGAGTAGAAGCGGCGTCTCGCCGCTTTCCATTTCCTGCATCCTACTACACACTCCCCTCGTCGTTGAGGAGTTTGTATTCGATGGAGTCTTTGATGGCTTGCCAGCTGGCTTCGATGATGTTGTCGCTGGCACCTACGGTACCCCAGAGACTCTCGCCATCGCCGGTTTCGATGAGAACGCGCGTTTTCGCATCAGTGCCTTGCTTGGCTTCTAGAATGCGTACCTTGTAGTCCTTGAGCTCCACATCATTCATGTTTGGATACGCTTTACTCAAAGCAAGACGCAGCGCCTTATCAAGAGCTCCTACAGGACCTGTGCCTTCGGCAACTGTGTAATGGGGTTCTCCATCAACGGAAACTTTGATAGTCGCTTCTGCCATAGGCTTGGCATCTGCTGAACGCTTTTCCACGATCACGCGATAGCCCTCGAATTCGAAATGAGATTTGTGACGTCCTGTCAATTTGTCGAGAAGCAACCGAAGTGAAGCATCCGCTGACTCGTAGGCATAGCCGTCGAACTCTAATTCCTTGAGTTTTTCGATAATTGCCTTCGCTTCAGGAGAATTGCGATCGAGATCGAATCCGAGCTCCTGGGCTTTCATTAACAAGCTACTGCGTCCTGCCATGTCGGATACCAATACGCGTTGCTTATTGCCAACGAGGGTCGGGTCAACGTGCTCGTAGCTATAGCTCACTTTCTTAGTGGCATCCGCGTGAGCTCCACCCTTGTGAGTAAAGGCTGATAGCCCGACGAACGGAGCTTTCTTATCGTGTTCTAAATTAGCCAGGTCTGCTACAAAAATAGAAACGTCGCGTAGCTTATCCAAGTTTTCCTCACAACTAAGTGGGTACTTCATCTTCAAAGCCAAATTTGGAATAATCGTAGTCAAGTTGGCATTGCCCACACGCTCGCCGTAACCATTCATGGTTCCTTGGATATGAGTTGCCCCACCGTCAACTCCAGCAAGTGAAACGGCTACACCTAGACCGGAATCGTTGTGGCAGTGTACACCCACTTGAGTCTCTGGAAACGTATCTACGACAATTTGAGTAAAGGTAGCGACTTCTGAAACAAGTTTTCCACCATTCGTATCACAGAGAGAAAGACAATCTGCCCCACCATCAACCGCAGCCTTCAGGGTCTTAAGAGCATACTCTGGATTATCGACATAACCATCAAAGAAATGTTCAGCATCATAGATAACCTCGCGTCCATTGCTTTTTAAGAAGCGAACGGAATCCTCGATCATCTTGAGGTTATCCTCAGGATCGACACGCAAAACATCGGTAACGTGAAGAAGCCAAGTCTTGCCAAAAATTGTAACAACGGGAGTCTCCGCTTCGAGAAGAGTCTTCAACTGAGGATCTTCTTCCGCAGTCAAGTTCGCTCGACGCGTTGACCCAAACGCTGCGATCTTAGCGTGCTTGAGTTTGAGCTTCTTTGCTTCCTCAAAGAATGCCATATCGCGTGGATTGGATCCAGGCCACCCGCCTTCAATATAGTCCACACCAAACTGGTCTAGCTTTTCTGCAATACGGAGCTTGTCAGTCACGGAAAAGGAAACGCCTTCGCCCTGAGTACCATCTCTCAGAGTTGTGTCATAGATATTAATCGTTGGCTTGCTCATGGTCTTGTTCGCTGGTGATTATTGCTTAGAAAGGATAAAAGAACGAATCGCATCCTCTGTCGGCTCTAGTGGATACTTGGAAATATCCTTCTGCTTGAGCTCTTCTAAGCTTTTATGAGTAGAATCGATTCCAATTGAATCTTTGATTACGTCGGGAAATTTGGCGGGATGCGCGGTTGCTAAAACGACTACGTTTTCAAACGAGTCGATTTCTTTGAACCCACACGCGGTATGCGGATCTGCCACGTAATCGTATTTTTCATACAAATCTGCAATCACTTCTCGAATTTCGGCGTCGTCCATTCGCGTGCTGCTCATGGATGACAACAATCCACTCTCTTGCGTGACAAATTTCTTCTCATCCTTGAACGATTGCATAACGCCACGTGTCTTCTCGGCGTCTTCACCACAACTGAAATACAGGAAGCGCTCAAAGTTTGAAGCGATTTGGATATCCATAGACGGAGCCACACTTGGGTGAACCTCTCCCACTGAATAATCGCCCGTAGAGAAAAATCGATGCAGGATATCGTTTTGATTGGTCGCGACCTGGAAGCCAGCCACCGTCATGCCCATACGAGATGCCATCCATCCAGCTAAGACATTGCCAAAGTTTCCAGTTGGAACGACAAAGGTCGTCTTCTCTCGCTTCTCAGCAGGCAAGCGAAGCCAAGCGTAGATATAATAAACGCATTGAGCCAAGATGCGTGCCAGGTTGATTGAATTAACCGCAGACAAATTGACCGACTTGCTAAAATCTCTGTCGCCAAATACTGACTTAAGAGCTGTTTGAGCATCGTCGAAACTTCCAGTGATCGCTAGCGGATAGACATTGGACTCTTCCATGCAAGTCATCTGCCGCTCCTGCAAAGGCGACACGCGGCCATCTGGATACAAGATAAATATATTAACGCCCTTCTTTCCTAAGAGACCATTGATTGCAGCTGCACCTGTGTCCCCTGAAGTCGCTCCGAGAACATTTATTTCTTCGTCTCTCTTGGAGACTTGGCGTTCGTACAAATTCCCGAGAAACTGAAGGGCAAAGTCCTTAAAGGCCAGAGTCGGACCATGAAAAAGCTCCAACACATGCAAGCTGTCACTTAAGCTCACTAATGGAGCGCACTCATCGTGATCGAACCGCGAGTACGATCGAGTGATCAACTCCTTCAACTCCGCCTCATCGATATCCGTCGCGAAATGCTTGAAAAACTCAAAGCATAGCTCGCTGTACGAAAGCGATTCCCACGTAAGCATTTCTGCTTTCAAGTCCGGAAGCGCATCAGGCACGAAAAGACCTCCATCAGGCGCTAGACCGATGCGCACTGCTTCGGAAAAACTGTGTGGTTCTACTTGTCCTCGCGTACTGACAAATTTCATACTTTCGTCAAGTTAAGTCTTTATTGCCAATTAGGCTTCGGCTTTATCCAAACCAAATGCAGTGTGCACGATACGTACGGCATCCGCAGCTCCTTCTTCGTCGATGACGACAGAAATTTTGATTTCAGATGTGCTGATGATTTGGATATTGGATTTTGCTTCGGCGAGAGCAGAGAATAGAGTGCTCGCTACGCCTGAGTGACTCCTCATACCGATGCCGACTACTGATAGTTTCACAATATCGCCAAACAAAGTGACTTCACCGCCTCCCAGCTCTTCAAGAACTTTCTCGACTGCGACACGGGCACGCTCAGAGTCGTCGCGTGGCACAGTAAAAGTCATGTTAGCCACGCCATTGCGACCTAAGTTTTGCACGATCATATCCACGATTACATTGGCGGATGCCAAGGCATCGAATAATTTCGCGGCCGAACCTGGCTTGTCCGGAATATTTCCGACCATAACCTTAGCTTGATTTTTATCGAGTGCTACGCCGCGTACAACGACGTCTTCCATTGAGCTTACTTCCTGCTTCACGATTGTGCCTGGGTTATTGTTAAAACTAGATCGAACTTCAAAGGTTACATTATATTTGTTGGCAAACTCCACCGAACGAGCCTGCATGACTTTTGTGCCGAGACTCGCCAATTCGAGCATCTCTTCATAACTGATTTCAGGAATTTTCGTAGCCA
Organism: Puniceicoccaceae bacterium K14; assembly: GCA_022538095.1. GTDB lineage: Bacteria > Verrucomicrobiota > Verrucomicrobiia > Opitutales > Opitutaceae > JAKYXN01. The sequence goes on from JAKYXN010000019.1 coordinate 58,031, forward strand.
AAGGCACGATACGTGGGTCTGCCGTATATACGCCATCCACATCGGTAAACACTTGGCAAATATCTGCTTTTAGGCCTGCTGCAAGCGCGATAGCCGACAAATCGGAACCACCACGACCCAAAGTAGTGACAAGACCGTCGTCGTTTGTGCCTTGGAAACCAGCAACGATAACGACTTTCTTTTCTTGGAGAGCTTTCTCAATCTCTTCGCATTCCATGCTCACGATACGAGCCCGTGTATGAGCAAAATCTGTTTTGATTCCGGCTTGACCTCCGGTCATGGAAACCGCTCCCACTCCTTCAGCGTGCAATGCCATCGCCGTCAAGGCAATGGTCTCTTGTTCGCCAGCAACGAGCAACATGTCCATCTCTCGATCGTTAGGCGTGCTGTTGATTGCCTTTGCACGGGCAACTAACTCATTGGTCACTCCTGAACGCGCTGAAACAACAACTACAACTTCGTTTCCTCGGTCATACTCTTCCTTCACGATCTTAGCGACATTCTTGATTCGATCTACGTCGCCTACGGAGGTGCCTCCAAACTTTTTTACAATACGGGCCATCTCTAAATATTAGTCTTCAAAGTTGCCAATCGGCATCATGAAAGGCTTTGCGTCTACACACTCGTAGCCTTCCAAATTTTTGATAGCATCGAGAATCGCTTTCTCGGTAGTCATGTGAGTCGTCAAAATCAACGATGCCTGTGATGCATCTTCTGCTACTTCCTTTTGCGAAACGCTAGCTAAACTTACGTCATATGCCGCAAGTCGTGAAGCCACCTCAGCTAATACACCTGGCTCATCTTGCACGAGCAAACGAAGGTAGTAACGTGATTCAATTTCCTCAGGTTCCGCTAACTCCATATCGCAGCCACAACGTGGCACAGGGTCAAATACAGGAACCTTCTCATTCTTGCTTGAGCAAACCAACGTTTTGACAGCGTCTACCAAATCTGAAATCACCGCACTGGCCGTCGCATCACGCCCTGCTCCTGGACCGATATAAACGGTCTCGCCTACCACATCCCCGCGTACGGACACAGCATTGAAAACACCATCAACGCGTCCCAAAACGTATTTCAATGGAACCAAGGTAGGTAAAACAGTAATATACAGCTTACCCGCATCACGGGTTTTGGCAATCACCGCAACGAGCTTGATACCGTATCCATTTTCTTTGGCATATGCGATATCGTCCTGAGTCACCTTAGTAACGCCTTCAACAAAAAGATCTTTATACGGCACCCAACGTCCGTAAGCGAGGTACGCGAGAACAACTGCCTTGTGCGCCGCATCAATTCCTTGAACGTCTAAAGTCTCGTCCGCTTCCGCGTAACCCAGGTCCTTGGCGTCCTTCAAAATCTCTTCGTAACTCAAACCTTCATTCGCCATTCGAGTGAGGATGTAGTTACAGGTGCCGTTTAGAATTCCGTAGATACTACTGAAACTATTAATCACCAAGCCTTCGTTAATCGCCTTGATAATAGGAATGCCGCCAGCAACGCTCGCTTCAAAGAGCAAATGCCCGCCCCCGTCCTTGGCTGCTTTCAAAAGCTCTGGGCCATAGTCGCAAAGCAGTGCTTTGTTGGCGGTAATAACAACCTTCCCAGACTTCAAAGCAGTGGAACATACTTCGAGAGCGAGTGTGGTTCCACCCATGAGTTCACAAACGACATCCAATGATTCGTCTTGGGCGATACTCATTGGATCGTCACACACAACGCCATCGGCTACCGCAAAATCGCGAGCTTTCTTCGTATCCCTTACCGCGATACGGGTGATTTCTAACTGAGCTCCCAATTGGTCCGTCAAAGCCTTCGCTTTTGCTTGGACGTGATTGAACACGCCTTGGCCAACAACGCCAAAGCCACACAGTCCGATTTTTATAACTCGTTCACTCATTTAAAAAATTCTAGTTCGATTTCGATTTTCTCTCGAAACGATTTTCTTCGCCCTTCATCAAGCGGACGATATTCGACTTATGCCGTACAATAATGACCACAGCGATCGCAATGGAGAACCAAAAAAGCACTACAGGCACTCCTACTATGTAATTCGTCAGTGGCAAACTCGCTGCCATCAGAATTGAAGCCACGGACACATAACGAGTTGAATAAAACACGATCAACCAAAGGACTATTCCTACCGCAGCCGCCACATACATCAATGCAGTTACGCCACCCAACATAGTCGCAACGCCTTTACCGCCGCGAAACTTTGTGAATATAGAAAAAGAATGCCCCAAAACGGCAGCCACCAAACCAATGAGGCTATACACCATAACCGCATTCTCTTTATCCGGCATAAACAAGAGCCAGCCGGCAGCGACTAGCCCTTTCAAGTAATCAAGTAGAAAGACGATATTGCCCGCCTTTGGACCTACTGATCGTTTGACGTTGGTAGCTCCAGGACTGCAGCTACCAACGGAAAAGATATCCACCCCATTCGCTTTGGCTACTAAGTAACCAAACGGCAAAGAACCGACGAAATAGCCGATGATTGCCGCCAATGCCAATGTTGTGTCAAAAACCATCTATATATCTAAGCTCCTACAGATGTACGAGCTTAGCCTGTTTGATCGCGGAGATGTCTGAAATCTCTTTGAGAGCTGAATCACTCAACGGACTATCCAAGGCGACGATATTGAGAGCAACGCCTCCGATTTCGTTACGACTCAAAGACATGCCTGCGATATTCACGCCGTCCTTACCGATTACAGTACCGACTTGTCCAACGATTCCGAGCTCGTCGTGGTTAGCGATAACCAAAAGATCGCCTGTTGGCTCAACTTCGATTTCACGTCCGTTAATGTTAACTACGCGTGGAGACTTAGAGTTTCCAATCAAAGTGCCTTCAACAGAAACCTTATCACCGTTGCCATAGAACGCTTCGATACGGATTAGCTCCGTGTAGTCTGTTTCTGTGCTAGACTTAACAATTTCAGAGCTGAGTCCCAAGTTTTCCATTACAGAGAAAGCATTAACGAAGTTTACGTTCGCGCTCACGTCGGTAAGGAATCCCTTCAAAATTCCGCGAGTCAAAGAATTCGCATCGAGATCAACGATCTTGCCGAAGTAAGAAATCTTTAGCTTCTCAACCTTTTCCAACGCGATTTGGTGAGCCAATGAACCAAGCTTTGAGCAAAGATCCAAGTAAGGGCCAACCTTCTCGATTGTTTTCGCATCGAGTGAAGGCATATTGATCGCGTTTGAAATAGAACCGGTCTTAAGAACTGCAGATATCGTTTCTGCGATTTCTACACCCACGCTCTCCTGAGCTTCCGCAGTGGAAGCACCCAAGTGCGGCGTCAAAACAATGTTCTTTTCGCCGCGGAAAGGATGATCTTCCGCGAGTGGCTCGCTTTCATAAACGTCAAGGCCAGCTGCCGCAACCTTACCGCTTTGCACAGCAGCGAGAAGCGCGTCTTCTTTAATAATACCACCACGAGCGCAATTGAAGAGGCGCACGCCGTCCTTCATTGTCTCGATCGCCGCTTCGTCAATCATGTAACGAGTAGAATCCGTCAAAGGCATGTGAACTGTGATGTAGTCAGCCACCTTGAAAAGTTCTGCCAACTCGACTTGCTTAATACCGAGAGTTTCAGCGCGAGCTTCAGTCAAGTATGGATCGTAACCGACAACATTCATGTCGAACGCTTGAGCGCGCTTTGCAACTTCTGCGCCTATACGGCCCATACCGCAAATGCCCAAAGTCTTGTTACGTAATTCGCTACCGCCGTAAATTTTACGGTCCCAACGCCCTTCGCGCATGCTTTGCGATGCTTGGGAAACAGGGCGAGCTCCACACAGCATGTGCGTGAAGGTCAACTCAGCTGTCGCAACAGTGTTGCCACCCGGAGTATTCATGACCACAACACCATTGTCGGTCGCAGCTTGGATATCTATGTTATCAACACCCACACCCGCGCGTCCAACAGCCTTTAGGTTTGGAGCGTTTTCGATTACTTCGCGTGGAACCTTGGTATCGCTCCGAACAATGATCGCCGAAACGTCCTTCGAAAGCTCCAAGATCTTTTCAGGACTCGAACCATAGGCTTCTATGACTTCGAATCCTTCTTGTTTACGAAGGAATTCCACTCCAATTGGTGAGATTTTGTCGGCTACTAGGATTTTCATTTTAAAAAAAGGAAGCCCATAAAAGGTGGTGATCAACAAAAAGCAATTATAGAATAGGAACTAAATGAAGGGTAGGAACCTATTTGCTCAAATACTTCGATTTCGAGCCACTTCCGAGTACTATTACACACTCCGAGGATATAAAAGCATCGAATACAGCGAATAATTATGGGAGTCGTTGCCAGGATCCAAGAAACCTACAAGATTGACCGTAAGCAAAAAAAATAAAAGGACAGCTCCTCCGTTCCCTAGCAAATCCCGGCCCTACAACAATCCTACCGCGTCCCGCCGGCTAGGCCGCGCTCGGATTTTCGCACAAAGTCGCAAAAATGTTTCGCTTCGGCCATCTCGGCAAACTCGCTAGCCTCCACTGCTTCAAGAGCTTGCTGACGGTTTTTGCCCTCCCAGTAAAAGGCTTTAAAGAGAAACTTCACGGCACTCAATTGGCGAGCATCAAAGCCTTGCCGTTCCAAGCCAACTTTGTTGAATGTCCGGATTTTCGCAGGATGCCCATCGCCCAACATGAACGGAGGAATGTCCTGCTCTACCTTGGCGCAACCACCGGTAAAAGAGAATTTTCCTATATGGCAAAATTGATGAAACGCAGTCCCACCACCTCCGACGATAACATTGTCTTCCACCGTAACGTGTCCGCCAAAAGTCGCTCCATTGCTCGCAATCAGATTGTTACCAATTATGCAATCATGCCCGACATGACAGTAAGCGAGTAAATAGTTATCATTGCCGAGAACCGTAAATTCACCGTCCTTGTCCGCAGAGTGAACCGTTACATATTCTCGGAATCGATTCCGATCGCCAATCTTAGTGCCCGGACGCCCACCAGCGAACTTCAGATCTTGAGTGATCATTCCAATACTTGCGTAAGGAAATATTTCACATTCCTCACCAATAAAGGTGTATCCCCAAACCGTAGCATGATTCCAAATTTTTGTGCCACGACCAATCGTGACTTCAGGGCCGATCACAGCAAATGGACCTATCTCTACGTCATCTGCAATAGTAGCCTTTGGGTCGACTACCGCCAATGGGTGTATCTTCGTCGCCATTCTCTATGAGTTCTAAATTTAAGTATTCGTAATCTAAGGATTACATTTCACTATCCTTGGCATCGATCACCATGAATCGCAGCTCGCCAGAGGAAGCAACCTTGTCACCGACGTAGCACTTAGCCTCAGCTGTTCCAATCTTGCCACGCATGATCTTTAACAGCTTCACCTCGATTCGGAGCTGATCTCCCGGAGTCACCTGGGTGCGCCACTTCACCTTGTCTACACTCATAAACACAGCTGTGGCTCCTTCTTTCTTAGTGTTGCGCAACATCAAAACGCCTGCGGCTTGCGCCATCGCTTCGATTTGCAAGACACCAGGCATAATTGGCATTCCTGGGTAATGACCTTGGAAATACGGTTCGTTAATTGTTACGTTCTTAATAGCGACTAACTCATCATCCCCGCGAAATTCTACTACGCGATCGATCATCAAAAACGGATAACGATGCGGAAGCGTCTCGATCACGCGGCGTATATCCATTTGAGTTTCCTCTTTCACGATCGTTGTCGGCTTAGCCGGCTGTTTCGCGCCTTCCTTAATCGCCTCGATTCTCTCCGTGAGTTTCTTCGCTAATTCGGAGTTCACTGCATGCACTGGACGAACAGCAACAATGTGCGCCTTGATCGGCTTACCAATTAAAATAATTTCGCCAATAATATCCAAAATTTTATGACGTACGAGCTCATCTTCAAACCGAAGTGGCTCTTCCGTCATGATTTTGTTATCACGGAGAACAATCGCATTATCTAAGCTCCCTCCCCGAATTTTCCCAAGCTTCAAGAGCTCTTCGATATCTTCATAAACCGTAAATGTTCGAGCAGACGCGATTTGCGTAGCGAACACATCCGGGTCGATCTCAATAGAAAGGTGTTGCGTGTGGATTCCCCTGTCATCCGCAGACGTACAAGAAATTTTGAAACCATCGTACGGCAGCGCGATTAAGGACGAGTTGCCCTTTGTCACAGACACTGGAACATCCAACTTAAAATAGTCGCGCTCCGCCTCCTGATCGACGGGTTCGCCCTCAAGGATCAAATTCACAAAGGCCTTCGAGGACCCATCCAAAATAGGGGGTTCGTCGGAATCCATATCGACAATCGCATTGTCAATTCCCATCCCATGTAAAGCGCTAATTACATGCTCAATTGTGTGAGCCTTCACTCTGCCTTCTCCCAGAGTTAAAGAACGGCCGATTTCCTTTACCTGAGAAACATGCAGTTTAATCTCAGGCTTGTCATGCAAGTCGATACGACGAAAGACGATGCCAGTATTAACTGCCGCTGGCTTGATCGTTAACTGTACTTTATCTCCTTTATATAGAGAAGTACCTTTGATCGTGACTTCGCGAGAGAGTGTCCGTTGCTTCATAAACAACGCTTAGTGGCAGTTGCCTAAACAAATGACAAGTATTTCCATAAGAACGTTTAGCACCCTTCAAAAATTCGCCTCGCCGTTAACCGTAGTCCGAATCCTCATCAACGACTTTCCAGGCCTCTTTGCTAGGTTGACAGAGAGAAAACGACTGCCTAGCTTCGCCGGCTTTCGATAATTTCATACTTTAAACATACCATGCCCTTAGCACTAGATATCCGTAAAGGTAACGTCATCAATCACAACAGCACGCCTTGCCTTATCCTTGAAACACATCACCGTACCCCTGGTAAAGGGCAGCCTGTTGTGCAGGTCAAAATGCGTAATTTGAAGACGATGCGCTCCGCGGACCATCGCTTCGGTTCCACTGAAAAGGTAGAAGTCCTCACCACTGAACGCAAGAACCTCGAATTCAGTTACGAAGATCGCGGCACCTACTCCTTCATGGACCTAGAAACTTACGACACGCTCGAACTCTCCGAAGAATTGCTTGGAGATACAATCAGCTTTCTCGTCCCTAACACTGAATACGAAATTCTCTTCGTAGACGATCAGCCAACGCAACTCAATCTTCCGTCGTCCGTAGTTCTAAAAGTGGTAGAATCTGCAGAAGGCATCAAAGGCGATACCGCAAGTAACGTACAAAAGCCAGCCACCCTTGAAACTGGTCTAGTCGTTCAAGTTCCTCTCTTCATTAAGGAAGGCGAAAGCATCAAGGTCAGCACTGACGACAAATCATACCAAGGCCGCTCAAGCTAAGCCTTCAGCTAGCTCAAAAAATTTTAAAGCCGAAATCCACGAGATTTCGGCTTTTCCATTGGGCAAAATCGGGTAAACCAATGATTATCTTACTATTACAAAAGAGCGCCGACTGCAAGGTCCCTAACTCACAGTCGGCTTATTCCCTTTTACTACCTGTATGTGTTTAATCCTTAAGTCCATGTGGCGTTAGCCCCACAGAGGTCACGATTAAAAAAATAAAACATCTAAACATAAAATAATTTTTTCTAGTCAGATACTCTTAATTCGTCCGTAGGATTATATATTTAGTAAAAAACCCAAACAAATAACAAGTGCAATAGCCTATTTACACGAAATTAATACAAATAATACCTATGGCTTTCACTTAGGTAAAATAAATAACTCAGAATAGGCTTTGAATAACGAGTTCCACCACTGCAACACAGAATTCGGCTCAATAAAATGCACTGACTCGATGCCAAATTCTAGGGCTGCATGTACGTTTTCTATACGATCATCTAAAAAAACAGCTTCTTCCTCTTTCGCTCCACATTTCTCCAACACGTAAGTAAACGTCCGTAAGTTTGGTTTTCCTTCATCCCCATCTCATTGGAAGTAAACAATTCGTCTATAAGAGAGATAGACTCTGCATATTTTCGTTTCCAGGTTTTGCAGTGATCTAAATTGGTATACGACAAAGTGACAATCTTGACACCCGCTTTTTTCATTTCACGAATTGCTTGCCATGTATCTTCAAAAACGCCGCCAAACATCGCATTCCACCGGTAGGCCAATCCTCGAAACTAAGCGGCAAAGCCAGTTGCTCACAAAATCAATTCGCAAACTCCCGACAACTGTGCTCACCCCGCTTATACTTATAGTGCTCTTCTACCTCCGGCGAAACCGCTTGATCCCTCCCCTTCTCAAACCAGCCAACGATTCCCAGCTTGCCCAGCTCTTGCTTAGATCAGTTTCAATGCAAACTTGACCCAGGTCAAATATCGCCAGCCGCAAGCTTTTCATCATACGAAAAGCTAATTCCAGCGCGTTGTCCTACTTTTTTGCCGACAAAGCGTTCCTCAGAAATTCGATCATTTCCTTCAACGCGTTTCCGCGGTGACTTAAGCCTGCCTTTTCCTCGGAGCTTATCTCAGCAAAAGTCTTCTCTTTTCCTTGTGGAACAAACACGGGATCATAGCCAAATCCACCTTCTCCACAAGCTTCCTCAATGATATGTCCCTCACATTGGCCGATAAAAATTTGCTCATCTCCAGAAGATGAAACCATCGCCAAATGGCATTGAAACGAAGCAGATCGCTGTTCTAGTGGCAATCCTTCCATCTCGTGTAAGAGCTTGTTCAAATTTTCCGTGTCTGTCGCCTTTTCTCCCGCGTATCGAGCTGAGTAAACACCCGGAGCGCCATCCAAGCAATCCACACACAAACCACTATCGTCCGCCAAGGCCCATGTTCCCTCCGGCAATTGCTGAGCCAAAGCCAAGCCCTTCTTCAACGCGTTACCCGTAAAAGTCTCCTGGTCTTCGACGACCTCTGGCATCCCGCCAACCTCTTTGGCAGAGAAAACTTCGATCGGCAGTTTAGCCGCTGCGATAATCTCCTGGAGCTCTTTGACTTTATGGGCGTTACCCGTTGCTAAATACAGTTTCATCGACGTCTAACTTAGATGGATAGTTAACAAACCCGCGCATCAATTGATCGTCTCCAAAAACTTGATGCCTCACGTTCTCCAAACGAATTGCATGTGCAAGACGCTCCGTACGAAGCCCGCGATAAACAGACTTTGCCTTGTCATCACCGAGCAACATAGGAGCGCGGTAATTAAAGTGGTAATCCAACTCGCGCGAGTGCAACAACTCACTCACAAGTTTACTGCCACCTTCGAAATAGACCCCATTGAGTCCTACTTCGCGACAACGTTTACGGAATTCACTGATAGGCACCTTCATGTTTTCCGCTGGCATTACCCAAACATTGACACCTTCCGTCTCCAATCGGCGAATATATCCCGTTCCCGCTTGGTCAGTCGTCACGACAATCGTATTGTCGCGAAAATCATCTGTATAAAGTGACGGCAAATAACGCTCCATTGCCGTACGCAACAAGCCATCCAAAACTAAACGCGTACCACACCACTCTTCTTCACCGTCAACTCGACTCGTCAACCGGGGATCATCACTAATCAATGTGCCTGCTCCCACCGCAATCGCCGGAAACAAACGACGCCAATGCATTACGTCCTGCCGAGCCAATTCTCCCGTAATCCATTGCGACTCTCCAGTACGGCAAGCGATTTTACCATCAAGCGTTGTGGCAGATTTCGCCGCTAACATTGGAGAGGAGTTTTGAATCCAGTAGTTGAAAATTAAATTCAAGTCTTCGCACTCTTCGATTAGAACGCGACGTTCCACCATGACCCCAGCCTCTTTTAAAGCTTCAGATCCTTGGTCTCGATGATCTTCTAACGGGTCACCCGCTCCAATCACAACATGTGAAATACCCGATTCCACAATCGCCTTCACGCCCTTTTCTAAGCGATTCGACGATTGGCCAGGCTCCAGCGTAATGAACAAGCTCGCATCCTGTTTAGGGGAACGCCCCAGAATCTCCAAGAGCTTCAACTCTGGAGCAAGAGCGCCCGGAGCCTCCATATGAGCCGCCGCGACAATCTCATCATTCTCTACCAAAACAGCTCCTATCATAGGCTGAGGATGAGTATTACCCCACGCCTTTTTCGCCTCTTCCAAGGCAGATCGCATGTAAAATTCTTTGTCGTTACGGGTCATTTTCTCAAATCTGTGGTTAACATATGGGTTTGCAAAGAAATCCTTGCAGTCACAACCCCTAACTTACGGTCGCACGTGAGGATTCGTCTCTTTCTCATCCCCAACCAGCGTCGAAGGTCCATGCCCCGGCATCACCTCAACATCATCTGGCAAAGTATAAATCCTCTCTCGGATTGATTTCTCAAGAACGGTAAAATCGCCACCAGGCAAATCATAGCGACCTATGCTCCCGGCGAACAACGCATCACCTACAAACGCAGATTTCAGCTCTGGAAAGTAAAACAGGATATTCCCCGGACAATGCCCCGGAACGTGCCGCACCTCTATTTTATGCCCAAGCAATTCTATCGTATCTCCATCATCCACCCAGTGGTTAATTGGAACGGGATCCAGTTTTATGTCCGGCGGATAAGCGTAGGGAAGCATTCGAGCAGGATTCGAATACAGCGGCTCGTCGTCCTTATGCCCATAAGTCGGAACGCCCATCCCTTGAATTCGGCATCCATCTCCCATATGGTCGTAGTGCCCATGCGTCAGAAGCAACGCGACCAACTTGCAGCCAGATTCCTTGAGCAAAGGCTCTACGTCGACCCACACGAAATGAGGGGCATCGATCAAAATCGCTTCACCGCGCTCGCGATCCTGCAACAAGAACGCGTTCGTTTGAATATAACCAGATGGCAATACGGATAACTCCAAAGACATGCCAAACATCAACGCCTCCTCGCGCCGAAGATCAATTCTTTTAACTCAAAATTAAGGTCCGACCGCTATCACGGCCCACTTTGCGGCCTCCCCGCCCTCAAAATCTCCTTTTATTCTTTAACCCAAAGAAAAATTCCCCTCAATACCTCCCCTTCATGGAAACAATAAAATTCGCAGTTCTTCCCGGTGATTACATCGGACCAGAAGTAATGTCCGTCGCGCTCGACGTCCTCAAAGCAGCCACCGAGCCAGCAGGCATCAAGCTCGACTACACCGAAGCCAACGTAGGCGGAGCTGGAATCGACAACGAAGGCAAAGCTCTGCCCGATTCCACCATCAAAATCTGCGAAGAAGCCGACGCCATTCTCTTCGGCTCAATCGGCGGACCAAAGTGGGAAAACCTCCCTCCGGCCGAACAACCTGAACGCGCGGCTCTCCTTCCAATCCGCAAACACTTTAGCCTTTTCGCCAACCTTCGCCCCGGTCTTCTCTACAAAGAGCTCACCGACGCGTCGCCTCTTAAAACAGAGCGCATCCCAGAAGGCATCGACATGGTTTGCGTACGCGAACTCACCGGTGGAATTTACTTCGGACCCAAGCACACTAAAACATTAGAAGACGGCGATATCCAAGCGACCGACGAAATGGTCTACAAGAAGAGCGAAATCGAACGCATCCTCGAAGTCGCCGTAGCCACAGCCAAGTCACGCAGCGGGAAAATCTGCTCCGTCGACAAAGCAAACGTTCTTACCACCTCCGTCCTTTGGCGTCAAACAGCCACCGAGTACATAGCCAAGCACGCTCCAGAAATCGAGCTCAGCCATATGTACGTGGACAACGCAGCTATGCAAATGGCACGCGATCCAAATCAATTCGACGTGATTGTAACCGAAAACATGTTCGGCGACATCATTTCCGACGAGATGGGCATCGTTTGCGGCAGCCTCGGCATGCTCTCATCAGCCAGCCTTGGAACAGGAAAAAACCAATACGACCTTCCTTTCGGACTCTACGAGCCATCAGGTGGAACCGCTCCCGACATAGCGGGAAAAGGCATCGCCAACCCCTGTGCCCAAATCCTAAGCGCAGCCCTCATGCTCCGCCACAGCTTCGGTTTGAACGACATCGCTGAAAAAATCGAAATCGCAGTCAAGCAAGCCGTCATGGACGGTTTTCGCACCGGCGACATCGCCTTCGGAGCCAAGTCAATCAACACCAAAGAAATGGCCACCGCCATCATCGAAAGACTGTAAGCAATTAGTTGCCCACAGATTGCACCGATGAGCACAGATGATAGAGACTTTCTCTTCAAAGAAGAAACCTATCAACTCATTGGTGCCGCTTTCGAAGTTTACAACGAGCTAGGCCATTCCTTTTTAGAAGCCATTTATCAAGAAGCCTACGAACACGAATTAATTTTAAAAAAGATCCAATTCGTTCCCCAAGCTCCCCTACGCGTCAGATACAAAGACAAACTCCTCGAAAAAGAATACTTCGCCGACCTAATAGTCCAAAATAATATTCTCATCGAACTAAAAGCCATCGAGAAACTAACGCCGCGAGAAGAATCCCAAGTCCTAAATTACCTAAGAGCCGCAAATATAAAAGTCGGCCTCTTAATCAACTTCGGATCACACCCAAAACTCGAATACAAAAGAATAGTACTTTAACAAATCCAGCAGAGCCCAGCATCATCTGTGTTCATCTGAGCAATCTGTGGGCAAAAAACCGCCATGACTTCTGACCAAATTCGCCAGTCCTTCCTAGACTTCTTCAAGTCAAAACAGCACACCATCGTGCCATCTGCATCCCTCATGCCGGATGCCCCAAACTTGCTGTTCACCAATGCGGGTATGAATCAATTCGTTCCCTACTTCCTAGGCGACCGAGAAGCTCCATATCCAAGCGCAACCGACACCCAAAAATGTATCCGTGCCGGAGGAAAGCACAACGATCTCGAAGACGTAGGCCTCGACACCTACCACCACACATTCTTCGAAATGCTAGGCAACTGGTCCTTTGGCGACTACTTCAAAAAAGAAGCCATCGAATGGGCTTGGGAACTCATCACCGAAGTCTGGAAGTTTCCCATGGATCGCCTCTACGCCTCCGTCTACAGACCAGGCCCAGGCGACCCAGCGAACTTTGACGATGAAGCCTACAGCTTCTGGAAAGCGATTTTCGAAAAAGCCGGACTCGATCCCGACGTCCATATCGTCTACGGCAACAAAGCCGACAATTTTTGGATGATGGGCGACACCGGCCCCTGCGGTCCTTGCTCCGAGCTCCACGTAGACCTCACTCCCGCAGGCGATACCAAAGGCAGCCTCGTCAACGCCGACTCTCCTTACTGCATCGAGATTTGGAATCTCGTATTCATCCAGTTTAACGCTACCCCAGAAGGCGACTTCGTTCCCCTCAAAGCACAACACGTCGATACCGGTATGGGCTTCGAACGCGTCGCGGGAATAATGGCGACGTCTAAGAACTTCACCGATTTCTCGACACCACCGAGCAACTACAATTCGGATCTTTTCACGACAATTTTCGATGAACTAGAGAAGCTCTCCGGTCACAAATACGCCGCGACCCTACCCGAAGACCTCGACAACATTGGCGAGATTGAGATGAAAGACATCATCTTCCGCGTACTCGCCGACCACGCCCGGTGCCTCTGCTGCTCTATCGCCGACGGCATCATCCCCGGCAATGAAGGCCGCAACTACGTCCTACGCCGCATCCTACGCCGTGCCGTCATGTACGGGCGTAAGCTCGGCCTAGAAAACGGATTTTTCGCCAACCTCGTTCCCCTCGTAGTCAAACAACTCGGGCACGTTTTCCCCGAACTCGAAGAGCAAAAGAGCATCATCCAAAAGATCATCAAATCCGAAGAAGACGCCTTCGGCCGGACCCTGGATCGAGGGATAGAGAAATTCAACCAATCCCTACTTCATGCTTTCAGCAGAGGAATTCGGAAAAACAATAAAGGAAGCGAACTTCAGTTACTTGTAGAAACTCGAGAAGGGAGCGGTGGATACATTAGTACCGTTGCGGATGGCTCTACTGAAAATCTATCAGTGCATCAACATAAAGCCTCTGAGATGACCCAAAGCCTTGCAGATTCATACGGCTTAGGGAAAATCACAATCAGCGGGCCCGAGGCATTTGAGCTATACGACACGTACGGTTTCCCGCTCGACTTGACCGTATTGATGGCAAACCAAAAAGGCATCGCTGTTGATACCGCTGGCTTCGAAGTCGAAATGGAATTACAACGAGCCATGGGTCGTGCAGCTCAAAACAAAACCGACATCCTCGTCTCCGACGGAGAAAGCGGCGAGGCCACAGACTTTACCGGATTCGACACCCTAGCCGATGAAGCGGAACTCGTCGATGTCGTCAAAGGAGAAGACAACACTTCCTTCCTCGTATTCAACCAAAGCCCTTTCTACGCCGAAATGGGTGGCCAGGTTGGCGATACCGGTCTCATCGAATTCGAAGACCACGAGTTCCAAGTCCTGGATACAGTAAAAGATCCTAATGGACGTTTCCTTCACAAGATCGAAGGCTCCTTCACCGATCTCCTTGGAAAACAAGCCAATCTCATAGTCGATCACGACCGCCGCCGTAGTATCGAGCGACATCACTCTGCCACTCACGTTCTACACTGGGCACTCAGAAAAGTGCTCGGCACTCACGTGCGCCAAGCAGGTTCCTACGTAGACGCCCAAAGACTACGCTTTGACTTCGCTCATTTCGAAGCGATCAACGCCGAGCAACTCGCAGAAATCGAACAACTCTGCAACGAACAACTCCTTATCAACAGCAAGGTCAACTGGTTCGAAACTCCATTTGATAAAAAGCCAGAAGACGTTATCGCTTTCTTCGGCGACAAGTACGGCGACGTCGTTCGCGTAGTTGACATCGGAGGATTCTCCAAAGAGCTCTGCGGCGGTACCCACGTTCGTGCTACCGGAGAAATCGGACTCATCAAGATCGTATCCGAATCTGCAATCGCCGCCGGCACTCGCCGCATCGAAGCCATCGTTGGTGATAGTTTGTATTCGCACATCAACAACATTGAGTCCACCATTGCGGGAATTTCCAAATCACTTTCCGTACCGACCTCAGATCTCGTCAAAAAAATCGACTCCGTTCTCGCACGCAACGCCGAGCTAGAAAAACAACTCAAAAGCTTCCAACAAAAAGCAGCCGGAAACCTCGCCGACGACCTCGCAAAATCCGCCAAAGACAGCAGAGATCTAAAACTCGTCAATGCAGTCGTAGCCGCTGACAATCCGAACGCCCTGAGAAGTCTAGGCGCTCAGATCATCGGTAAACTAGGCGAAGGCGTAGTTGTCCTGGGGGCAGAGATTAAAGGCAAAGTAAGCGTAGTCGCATTCGCCTCACCTGATGCTATCAAAGCTGGCCACAAAGCCGGTGACATTGTTCGCAGCCTCACCTCCCAACTAGGCGGCAAAGGCGGTGGCAAACCCGACATGGCAATGGGCGGCGGCACCGATGCCTCCAAACTCAAACCCGTCATCGAAGACTTCTCGCTGTAGCGATCATTTTCTTTCAGATAAAGGCATTTCTTGGGTAGAGCACGCATCTCGCGTGCTTATTTTGGTGTCTCGCCTAAATGCCATGTCGTCTGCATCTCAGGCGAGACGCAGACGCTCCACATTGATTTAGCTAGTGCCCGACTAAAGAAGAATGATCTATTGCACCAAGGGCACACTTTTAGTCGCCCCCATATCGGAGATACTACAAAACTTAGACTCGCCATTCCCATAGATTTAAGCGTAATCCCGAGTATTCATTGTACTAGCCTTCTCTTTTAATGAATCCTCCAGATAGCGAAAAAGAATCCAGCCCTAAACCTTCTTTAACTGCAAACGACGATCCCAAAGCCAATGCAGACAAACAAGGCGACCCAGCTAACGATTTCATCGCCAGGGTCAGGCGAAATCCGCTTGTCGCCACACTCATCGTCATTGGCACTCTTGTGATTGCGATTGGCTCTTTTACCGATGCCTGGCAAAAGATCAAAGAGGGCATCGGGGGCAATTCCGTAACCATATATCGAATACTCAACCAAGTAAAGCGTTACGGAATCTACCGCATACAGATATCCGGCTTGCAGAGCGAATATGGCCCTCGAGAAACGGTTCACTTCGAGGTACAGTGCGACACCAGTGGATACCTCTGGATATTCTCGCCTTTCGATGGCAACCCCAACCTTCTCTTTCCCTGTCCCTCTCTAGACGATTGCGCGTCCGCGATAGCCAAGGACGTGCATCGCTTGCAAGTGTCCCAATGGAGAAAGCTCCCGCAAAAGACCGATCCAAGAACCATACAAACAGGTCCCGCAGAAGGACCGGACGAGCTGATACTCATCGTGACAAAGAACAACGTTTTCAATGAGGCCTTGACTGGACTAAAATCCATTCGTCCCGACCTAAGCATCAAAGCTGTATCGGAAAAAGCCACCCATTGGGGAGCAGCCTCTACGAGCTGGGAGGTAGTTCGATGAAGCCAGCTATCGTCCTACTGCTGTGTTTGATCGCACCAATCTGCCGAGCTGAGACCATCCATGTGCCGGCTGATCAAGCAACCATCACTCAAGCCATCGAGATCGCCCAAGCAGGCGACATCATTCAAATCGCCGCTGGCGAATACGACGAAGCTCTTGAGATACCTTCCAATATCACACTACGCGGAGCAGGTCCCGACACGACTGTCATTTGTAATAAAACAGATAACGTTTGCACACTCATCGCCGCAAAAAACGTTGTGTTGGACTCCATTAAATTCGAAGGAAAATACCAAGAAGACAAAAGGGAAGCAGCGATTTGGGTACAACAAGGCAGTTCTCTGATTATCCAAAACTGCCATGTCACTGGAGCAACCTTCTCTGGGGGGCTACTATGCTGGCACAACGACACCAAAGTCGAAATCGAAAATTGCAGTTTTTATGAAAACGAGAGTCATGGACTCTCTATCTTCGACGGAGCAACTGTGAACGCATCCCATTCGACATTTTCCAATAACAGAGAAGGAGCAGAAGTCCATGGCACCGGATCTCACTTCGAGATCGAAAACTGCAAATTCCATGAAAACAAAGCGGCGGGATTTCGCATTTCGTCCGGAGCCACTGCGAACGCGTCCCATTCGACGTTCTCGAAGAACAAAGGAGCTGCAGGAGCAATTACGATGGGCTCCGGATCGCATTTATCAGTTATAGATTCAACATTCGCCATGAATGAGGGAGCCGGGTTGTTCGTCAACAATGGAGGTGCGATAACTGTCGAACGATCTATCTCAGTTCAAAATGAAAGTGATGGAATCTGGTCAATAAAAGGTAGTCAAAATTCAAATATAAACCACTGTGTAATATGGTCCAATCGTGGAAGCGGAGTGGCTGCCTATGATAAAGTATCGATTTCGGTTAAAAATTCCATCATTGGTCAGAACAGGTTCTCGGGCTTTAGTGGTTCACAAAACTCCTCTAGCTCAAAAAAACGATACAACAATCTGTACTGGAGCAACGGACGGGGTGCTATTCATCAAGGGGAACCCCATTCAACTGAAATATTGGATCAAGATCCGCAATTCGTTGACGCAACAAACAGTGACTTCCGCTTAAGGTCAAATTCGCCTGCTATCGGTGCGGGCTCAAACGGGGACAACATCGGGCTGTTTCCAGTCGCTAGGCCTCCTTCGTCGATTGCTTGGTTCCCACTTTGGGGCGAAAATGCAAAAGGGGGTGGTGCAACTTCGATCGCTCAAACCAATCCCAAGCCACCTAGCTATCGAAAACTTGCCTACGTCATTGGCGTCCAAGATTATCAAGACCCAAAGATCTCGGATCTAGACTACACGAGAACAGATGCTAAGGAGATGGCAGCTTTGCTTGATAGCATAGGTTACCAAGTCGCTTTGTTGACGGAAAAAACAACACCCGCAGCAACTGAGAACGAAATATTAGATATCCTTAGATTGATATCTCACGCTTCGCCAAACGATCAAATTGTTTTCTATTTCTCAGGGCATGGCTCAGACCAAGCAAATCCCTTTGGAGACGATCGCGGCTACCTGCTTCCGCAAGATGCCCAAATCGGTAGGATTCCAGCAACTAGTGTGCCTTTGCAGAATATCCGCAACGCTGTGGATCGAAGCGAAGCGGAACGCATCGTCATCCTATTGGATTCTTGCTTTGCTGCCGGGGGTAAATCGGTAATCGACAAAAACAGATTCAGAAAATCTACCGGAGAAAAAAGCATCACGGGAGGACTGACTTTTGGCAAAGGAAAAGTAGCACTGTATTCGAGCAGGGACAACGAACCTTCCCTAGAATCACAGACCCATAAAAATGGATACTTCACTCATTTTCTGATAGAAGGATGGTTGGCAGGGCATAGCGAAATCGACGAGATCTACCAATACCTGTTCGATAAGGTAAAGGAAGCCACCAATGGTGCCCAACACCCCCGCCGTGACCTTCGCGACACCGAAGGCAAGGTCTCTTTATTTTGAACCAAATTATCGACCAAAATTAATGACGTGCAATTTCACCGCCTGCTGAAGTATGGTTGTCTTCTAAATTGAATCAGTCATTCTCTTTGTTCATGTCGTTCATCCTTACAAAAACGCTTAGTACTCTTTTGTATCCGGTTTTTACGTCGTTGCTATTAATTGTACTTGGATTGATCTTCAGACTCTTCAGAAAATGGCCTGGCTATTTCCTGATAATCGCTGGAGTCGCTTATCTTTACGTTTGTTCAATTCAGCCAACCGCCGATTGGCTAGCGAGCTCCTTAGAAAAGGACTACCCACAGATTGGGATTTCAGATGTCCCCGAAGCCGATGCAATAGTACTCTTGGGAGGCGGCTTAAACTTCAGCAATAACATGCTAAACCTCGAAACGTCTGCAGATCGAGCCCTCTACGCTGCTCGACTCTTCAAAGCAGAGAAAGCATCTATGATAATGGCCACAGGTGGGGCCACTCTTAATCAACGACCAGAAAGCGAAGCAATGACCGAATTTCTTGTGGAATTGGGGGTGCCAGAAAAGAGCATTACACAAGAGAATGAGGCTCTGAATACCTACCAACACACCGTCTATCTTAGTCCCCTTTTAGAACAAGAAAGTATAAGCTCTCTCATACTAGTTACTTCCGCTTGGCATATGCGACGAAGCATAGATGTTTTCGACTCCAATTTCGAAGGCATTGAAATAATTCCGTATCCAGTTGATTCCATGGTGAGCCAATCTCAAATCGTAAACGACTACATCCCAACCATCGAAGCACTTACTAAGACCAGCAAACTCATCCGCGAATACGTCGGCTACTTTGTCTACGACATCAGAGGATGGATCAAATAGGCGAATCGTACAGATCATCACCAACAAGAGTCATCCGCCCGAAACCAGGCAAACTTTTATCCACAATTGGGATTCTCGAATAAAGCAATCTAAACAGCAGCGCCTGTCGCAGAACCCTAATCACGATACTTTAGCCAAGCACATTCCAAGTCTTGCGTTTATTTGCCCCCAATTTTGGCGTGATCATCAACGTATTTACGTATCTAAAATTTCTGACTTCAGACACTCGAATGATAGTATTATTGCTTCCAATTCATTCGCTAAGAACGGGAGCTAGTCCTCTTTTGAAAGCTCAACTTTAATTTTATAGAAACTCGATCCTGAACGTTCCACATCGACAAAGATTCCCTCAGTCAAACCTGTTGCGACTAAGGTAAAGGGGTTATTCAAATCATCAGTCCAATAAACAGAGTAAATTCGGTTAGGAGCGGAAACCCATTGAATTTTAGCTCCAGTTAAATTCTCAAGTTGGAAAAACGACCCCGCATCAGTTGGGTCTGTAGAGGCAATATACTCCTCGTAGTTACTCCAGCTATCCCCGTCCATATCGAAAATCGGTTGCTCCAAATTATCAAAAAATCCTAGCTCCCAAATGTCCTCAATTCCATCACGATCAAAATCAAAATCCGAAGATGCTTCCCATTTTACTGGACTCACTCGGACCAAAGGCTTCCCCTTGCCATCCGCACTCGCCGGCCAAGGGTATTGGTCAAAGTAGAATAATTCGTCGACGACCACCCACGAAATTTCATCGGAATCAAGTGTATTACCGGCATTTAGGGGACGTTCAAGGGCTACTCGTCCTCCCCTATTGGAAAGCTCTCCTTCGTATGGTCCAAATAATCGATCCGTATCATCCAAACCATACTTCAATTGGAAAGCACTGCGTTGAGATGCATCGGTCGGATCAAAAGAAACAATCCGAATTTTTTCATTCGCCTCGAGACTAATCCCACCTTGAAACAAAAATTCAACTTCTCCGTCGATACGATAAGAACCTACTTCATTTTCCAAGGAAGCGGTCGCCCCTAAGATATTTTCAATTACAATATACTCCATTTCGCTCCCCGCAGACAACGATGGATTATACATCAATTCGCTAATTTGAAACGGAAAATCAAACGGCACATTTCCCTCTCCAAGTGTTGGCTGAGTTGCTATCCATTTTTCTCCACCATCTGGATACCGCCCCCAAGAAACCCCGTTTTCCTGTCCTTTAAATTGGACGGAATCGATTACTCCTTGAGATGGATTGGACAGATAGACCTGCTCACCTGCCTTGCTCAAACCAAACCCACTCGCTTGATCCGAATTAAAATCGTCCTCGTCAAAAACAAGATACCCACCCGCTTCTATAGTCACTCCTTCAGAAATCACAAATAGGTCAAGGCTGTCCCTGTCATCGCTTAAGCTCCACCCACTAACATCCACATCCAACAAAGTAGGGTTATGCAATTCGATCTGATCGTTAACTGCCTCGCTAGAATTTGCATTGGCGATCACCTCATTGATAATAACCGAGGATAACCGACTCGGGTTTTCCAAACCAGGCGATCCCTTCAAAAAGGTGCTCGAACGCCAATTTCCTCCATAGTCTAAAGCCCCCTGGCCCTGACTATATATCGTAGAATGCAATGACACGAGCGAGTGTCCCGCACCGTCGGCCGCTTGGGGCCAGTTACTTGCGTCATCATATGAAAATGTGATCAAATCAACTCCATCATACTTGAGCTCGACCATTTCACCACCATTTGAAAGGTCACCGCTGAACTCTCCAGCGATATTTACTCCATTAGTCGGATACGCAGTTTTAAAGGCATCGATATCATCGACAACGACTAAATAGTCGCCCGGGGCCAGGCTCGTTTTAGAGGCGTCGGAAAATTCAAATTCAATAGCATTATCAAATTTATAACCAGCTAAGCTAATTATATCTAAAGACACATTCTGTATTTCGATAAAATCATAAGAATCACCTTCCGGAGCATGGTACATAAGCTCGGTAATCGCTACCGGAATTTCGGGCGCCCCATACATCGACTCAGCTAAGGCACTCCACTCTCCATTGGACGTTCGAGCGCGAGCCTTTAAATGAGTTGGCCCGTCGATCGTAAATACTCCAGTGTACAAGCTACCACGAATTCCACCGCCAACCGCTCGCGGGTCAGTACCATCAACTGTATAATAAATAGTTTCTACCGAAGCGGACAAACTCACGTTGGCCCCATTCGCGACTTCCCCTCCATTTGTACTGATCGATGGCGGATCAATCGAAGGAATCAAACCATCTCTTTTGAGATATCCGATCACCTCTGAACCTCGGTCCCCATTACGAGCGAAGAAGTCACGAGCAGTCGACGCCGCGTCTACCCACGTGTCTCTATCAAGCTGAGTATTTCCCCAACGAGCAGAATTAGCTACAATCGCACGGTCTATCTGAGCTGCCCGGGAATCGAACCGTGCCTCGCAATTCTCTCGAACCAAAGCCCCTCCATTATACATATGTTTGAATACACGATCAGCAAACCTTATCCGATACTCCTCATTGATTGAAAGTTTTTCGTGAAGCGTTTGAGCAT
Organism: Puniceicoccaceae bacterium K14; assembly: GCA_022538095.1. Taxonomy (GTDB): domain Bacteria; phylum Verrucomicrobiota; class Verrucomicrobiia; order Opitutales; family Opitutaceae; genus JAKYXN01. The sequence goes on from JAKYXN010000019.1 coordinate 79,825, forward strand.
TGAAATATTTGAGCAAGGTGAAATTTTCATGCTGAAACGGTCCCGTTAAATCAAGATCCCTATTCGTATCCAATGAATGTTCACAATCGTGCTGAAACCATTTAAACCCATCAGGGTTTACACGATTATAGATCGCATACAAATTGTTTAATTTCTCATAGCCCCCAGCAAAACGAGTAATCCCATTGTCAGAAGCTGCCGTATAATATATCACCAGTAAGTAATCGATCATGTTATCGACATCTAGCAGTTTTTCCGAACTTGCATCCCGCTCTCCTCGAAGATTCAAACCAAGCACCGAAAAATAGTCTTCATTTTCTTCAAACCCATTCATCGCCGCATTGTATAGGCGTTCATATGCATCTATCGTACCATCAGTGACCTCAATCGAATATGCATCTGCGTCCGTCCATGACTGTACTTTAATTGCATCGTAGTCATCCTTATCCCCGCCAAAATAGGATTCTCCAAAAGTGGCGACAGGACGTTCCTCAGTCATAAACAGTCCCCAATACGAACCATTTAAGTAAAGGTGATAGTATCGACTGCGTGGAGACTGCTGTCCCATCGCTGCCGCAGTGTCACGAGCAAAAACATCACGCAAAAACGTATTTTTAGAATCTCCATCCAATGCCCAGGAATAATTCTGAGCAGTTCTTAAATCAATTTTATCGAACCTACTCGCACCTTCCCCTTCAAACAAAGGAAAGTCCAATTTGCCTTCGCCATACTCTTCCCGAAAAAACAATCGAAACGAATGTTTTGGAAAGTGAGAGTGGCGACTCCAACCTCCCTGATTCTCAAACCTGCATTTATTTGAAACCCCTCACTTCCATCTGGGTTAATCAACTCAGCCGATGCCGGCACTTCCCATCTCTCTGTCGCATTTACGTAGATACCTTCTTCTGGACTATAGAGATTGCTATCATTAGTGCTGATCGATATAGTCGGGATTGATTTCAAGGCATCCTGCAACGTAAAGCTTTCATTCGAAGCATCGAAATAAGTCTTATTCGCGACCTCTTGATCCATTCCATATACCATCGTCTGCCCATTGATAGATGTTTCACTTTCTGGCTGAGCGGCCACGTCATCCACGAAAATATATGTATCCGTATGCGAATCCGAAGGGTGCCATCCGTCTCTAAAAGCACGCACTCGGAAACATGTAGTTGTCGAAATCTCAACGGGCTGAGTGTACTCTGGGCTTTCTTCCGTAGGTTCCGATCCATCGAGCGTGAATCGAATCGTCGCTCCACTTGTCGCATTACTTACTGTGGCGACAAAAGCGGTTTCATAAAATCCACGTTCAGGAGACACCACCGGAGTCTCCACGAAATCTTCGAATGATATAGACGAATTCGGTCGACCGGGAGAGGGCGATACAAGAAGCCCCGCGACGGTAAGATCAATATCGGCCTCGAAATTCGTAACATCCAACTTTGGAACAAAAATAAGATCCATTGAATCCATATCAGTATTCATTCCATGGATCGCCAATACATTCGTTCCCGTCCGCAAACCAGAGAGAGGAACATCCAAATCAAATGTTTCGAAAATCACAGCCTGTGAATCAGGGCGATTATCGGCTGAGCTATTCCACTGCGGCAAAGATGGAGCCGTCTCAGAGCGTGCAACTTCAACTCCATTGATGTACGCAACGAAACCATCGTCATACTTCATATCTAGCGAAAGAGTCGATATGGAAAATGGATCTTCGACCTCGAACGGAACACGAATATATATAGACGTATTCACACCACTAATTGCCGACTCGACATCCAAACCGATCAAACTATCGAAATCCGAATCTTTGTCATACCCCACACCTGTCGTGCCACTCAACCAGCCAGCTGCGCTAAAATTAAGATCGGTCCACCCTGAAGCGTCGAAACTACTTGTCGGCACCCTCGCAATACATGGCGCTCCGGGCTCAAGAATCGTAACCAACTCTTCGCCGTGATCCTCAAATGTATATCCATAGGCAACATCCTCCTCCAATTTCGTAAAAGTGACTTCGTGCTCGACCGTAGCCCCATCAGGTTGAACTAGCAGTACTTGCTCGCCATCTGCACTTAGTTTAAAATTGGTATGCAATTCACTCCCAGCATCTGCACGATCCTTATCCGACGCAAAAACAAGCAAAAATCCATTAGCTGCAATTTCGGTCGCTGGAAACCGCCATTTAACGAGGTCGCTTTCATCATCCGTCAAATACCAGCCTTCTAGATCTATGGAATGATCTGTCAAGTTATGCAGCTCTACCCAATCCGGGCTCTCACCATCCTCATCCAGTTGTGAATCCTTATTAGAGGCAACAATTTCGCTAATAACGACAGACTGCCCTCGTGCAGAAAAGCACAAAGATATAGTCGCTAAGAGCAGCATCCAAATTTTACCGTTCATATATCATGTTTTAAATAAGAAGAGGCCAACAAGTATAACTGAGCATTACTTCAGCATGAAGCCCGCTTCCTAACCTTTGGGATTGTGTACCAATTTTAATTGAGAGGTTCTTTTGGGGAATAAACCAACTAGGCCGTGTGGACAAAATGTGTAAGTTCTCAAGTAATTGATTTGCAATAGGATGCAAAAATTATATCAAGTTTTCGATGATAAAGAACAAAG
>JAKYXN010000001.1 GCA_022538095.1 Puniceicoccaceae bacterium K14
CCACGTACCTGGAACGGATCCATCCACTACGAAGTGGCATCTAACACATCCGCAACTAAAGTTCCGGATACAACATCAACTCTAGCACTCTTCGGGTTTGGACTTCTCTCCCTGGTAGGACTAAAACGTAAAATTCGTCGCTAATCCCCCCACGACACAGACTAAATACGGCGGTGGCTTTTTTAGCCAACCGCCTTTTTCGTGCTCAAATTTTGGCCGACATGGTTCTCGCCGAAGAAACAAAGGGGGTTCGTTCCTAAAACATTTCAAAAACACCTCAATTTTGCATCAATTGGAAAAATAACCTTGTTTTTCTCAAGTAGAAATTTATCCATGATTTTTATCCCCAAAGAAAACAATGATTCAAAATCAGAACGGCAACCATAACCTAGACTTTTCCGTCGTACGCGACTTAAGAAAGCGTGCCGGCATGACTCTTGAAGAAGTCTCCCAACTCTCAGGGATCTCCATAGCTGTTTTGTCAAAGTTGGAGAGAAATCAAAATATGATCGAGCTAGAAACGCTCTATCGCATTGCTCGAGTCTTCAAACTATCAGCATCCGATCTCCTTGGGCTCGCAGAATCTTGTAGCGCTCACCTCAAACATGCAGAGCACTACGAATCAGGCCTCTTCAATTTCGAAAAAATCGCGTTTAACGGAATCGAATGCTTTCACGCTTACGGTAAAGTCGGCCAAAGTCTTAGCCGTCCAGAGGCACATGGTGATGAGTTTGAAATCTGCTGGGTTCAATCAGGCAGTGTTAAAATCAATCTACCACGTGAGCAACATACACTAAAACCTGGCGAAGCTCTCAAATTTGACGCAATTCTCGAACACAGCTACGAAATCCTCGAAGATGCCAAATTAATTATCGTTCACCTAACAAAAGAGCATCGCTTCTAAATCGCAGGCACCCACCAACGGTAATTTTCGAAACACCCAAAATTCTCAAATTATACTCAAACGGTCCAATTATGGAAAATCTCGACAGACTCGCAATTCACACAATGACTACAAAGCCGTGGGACCTTCCAACGGCAGCAAAAAAGTACTCCGAAGCGGGAGTACCAGGCGTCGGCCTCTGGCGTCAATGGCTCGATGGACGTTCCTTGGCGGAATCAAAGGCGATCTTGGACGATCACGGCCTAACTCCAGTCTCCCTCGTTCGCAGTGGGTTCTACCCGTACTTAAACGAAACCGAGAAACAAGCAGCCTACGACGACAATATTAAAGCACTCGACGAAGCAGCAGCAGTCGGAGCTCCTCAAGTTGTACTTGTTTGCGGAGCAAAACCAGAGCTTTCTATCGAAGAAAATCGCAAGCAAATCACAACTGGTATCGCTTCACTCACCGACTACGCTAAGAAAGTTAACGTTAAACTGGCCATAGAGCCGCTTCACCCGATGTACGCAGATTGTCGTTCTGCTGTTAATACAGTTGGACAATGCAACGACATGATGGATGAGATCGGTGATGAAGATAATATTGGAATCGCCGTCGACGTATATCACGTCTGGTGGGATCCTACACTAAAGGCGGAACTCGCTCGTGCCGGAAAACGTATATGCGGATTCCACGCCTGCGATTGGATGACTCCAACTAATGATTTCCTAGAAGATCGTGGCCTTATGGGCGAAGGATGCATCGACAATCGCGGTATCCGCGAACTCGTCGAAGCTGCTGGCTTCAACGGATGGGTCGAAGTTGAAATTTTCTCAAAACGCTGGTGGGAACGCGATCAAGATGAGTACCTCGCAGCGATCAAAGAAGCATATCTCAAACACGTATAAGCCATCCTAAAACTCTAATTCTATAATTTAAATACCAAACACTATGAAAGAACACAAAGTAGGCATCATCATGAACGGCGTCACAGGACGCATGGGTACTAATCAGCATCTCTTGCGTTCAATCGCAGCGATCATCAAAGAAGGTGGCGTTAAAGTAAGCCCAACTGAGATCATCATGCCAGATCCGATCTTGGTAGGCCGCAATGAAACCAAGCTTAAAAGCTTGTGCGAGCAAAGTGGTGTAGAAAAATACACTACAGATCTCGACAGCGTAATGAAGGACGATCACTACCAAATCTACTTCGATTCACAAACTACTTCACGTCGTGCAAAGGGTGTTGAAGAAGCAGCTGCAGCGGGCAAGCACGTATACTGTGAAAAGCCAACAGCAGTTGATGTGGATACAGCCGTGGAGCTTTCCAATATCTGTAAGAAGGCTGGCGTAAAGAATGGTGTCGTTCAAGACAAGCTCTGGCTCCCTGGTTTGGCTAAACTCCAACGCCTAATCGATACAGGCTTCTTCGGCCGCATCTTTAGCGTAACAGGCGATTTCGGATACTGGGTTTTCGAAGGCGACAGCATCCCAGCGCAACGCCCTTCATGGAACTACCGCAAGGAAGACGATGGCGGAATGATCATCGACATGGTTTGCCACTGGCGCTACGTTCTTGCTAACCTTTTCGGTAAGATCGAATCCGTTTCTTGCCTCGGAGCAACACACATCCCTGAGCGTGTTGACGAATACGGAAAGACTTACAAGGCAACCGCGGACGATGCCGCCTACTCTACTTTCCAAATCGAAGGTGGCATCGTAGCTCACATCAATTCAAACTGGTGCACACGCCCACGCCGTGACGACTTGTTCATGATGCAAGTTGACGGTACAAAGGGATCTGCAGTTGTTAGCTTGCGTGACCTTTGGTTCCAACCATACAGCGGAACGCCGAAACCAATCTGGAACCCAGATATTCCGCAACCAATTGACTTCTACGAAGGTTGGCAGAAGATGCCTGAGCAAGAGAACTTTGACAACGCATTCAAGGTTCAATGGGAACTTTTCCTCAAGCACGTTGTTCTCGACACACCATTCCAGTGGGACCTTCTCGAGGGTGCACGCGGTGTTCAACTAGCTGAGCTAGCACTACAATCTTGGGCAGAGCGTCGTTGGATCGACATCCCAGAATTGGGCTAATCATACCGACAAACCTTTAATGATGCCCAACTACTCCATTAATCAATGTGAAGTAGTTGGGCTTTTTTCTAATATCAACACACTTTAAAATATGAGCGAAAACACCTCTAAGCCCAAAGTGGCTCTCGTTACCGGCGGAAGCCGTGGCATCGGACTCGGTTGTGCCAAAGCCTTAGCAGCTAGCGGATACGCAATTGCGATCAACGGAATGCGCGACGAATCTTCAGTGACTCCCGTCATGGAAGAAATCAAGGCAGCCGGAGCTCCCGCAGTAATCTACTGCCAAGGAAACGTTGGAACCACCGAAGGACGCGAAGCGATCATTTCAAAAATAAGGTCCGAGCTCGGAGCATTAAACGTACTGGTTAACAACGCCGGTGTAGCTCCTAGCGAACGTAAGGACGTTCTTGAGACAACTCAAGAAAGCTTCAAGCGCTTGATGGATATCAACCTCGAAGGCCCATACTTTCTCACTCAGGCCGCTGCTAACTGGATGATCGAACAAAAAGAAGCTGATAGCGGCTTCGAAGGTTCTATCATAAACGTGAATAGTATTTCCGCTACAGTCGTATCCACAAATCGAGGTGAATACTGCGTATCCAAAGCAGGTCTTGCAATGGTCACTCAACTTTTCGCCGCCCGCCTCGGAGAATACCACATTCCCGTTTTTGAACTGCGCCCCGGTGTCACAAAAACAGACATGACCTCCGGCGTAACTGATAAGTATGACAAGCTCATTGCTGATGGACTTTGCGTAACACCTCGCTGGGGCTTCCCAGAAGACATCGGTCGTATCACCGTCTCTCTCGCTGATGGCAACTTCCCATACTCAACTGGGCAAGTGATCATGATCGACGGCGGACTCACAATTCCTCGCCTCTAAATCCGATTGCGATCATAGCTTGATCGTTTGAATCAAAAAGCCCTTCACTATTTCTAGTGAAGGGCTTTGTAATATTCATAGACGTTTATCAAATTCTAGACTCGTATCAGTCGTCATAGAAACCGAAATACGAGTGAGCATTTTTGTAGCAAATATTTTCTACCATATCACCAATCAAATCGTAATCTTTTGGCAAAATCCCCTTTTCAATATCTTCGCCCAGCATATTACACAAAATACGACGGAAGTATTCGTGCCTTGTATACGAAAGGAACGAACGGCTATCAGTCAGCATGCCAACGAAACGACTCAAGAGTCCGATCTGAGACAACGCATTCATTTGGTCCAGCATTCCATCCATTTGGTCCATAAACCACCAGCCGCTGCCAAATTGCATTTTACCCGGGATACCGCCTCCTTGGAAATTCCCAACCAAGGCCGCCAACATTTCGTTCTCCTTCGGGTTTAAATTATATACGATCGTTCGACCAAGACACTCATCTCGGTCCAAAGCATTCAAATGCTGGGCAAGCTCCGAAGCATAATTCAATTCTCCGATGGAATCGAAACCGCTATCTGGTCCGAGCTTCTCCATCATACGTGAGCTGTTATTACGCATAGGGCCGATATGCAACTGACGTGTCCACCCTGCTTTGGCATCCATTCGCCCGCATTCAACAAGCAAATACGATTGAAAAGACTCGATCTCAACCTGATTTAACTCACTCCCAGAGCGAACCTTAGCAAAAACTTCAGCCACCTCAGTTTTGCTAACGTCACGGTAAGCAAATTGACTCAATCCATAATCAGAAAGTTTACACCCATTCTCAGCGAAGAACGCATGGCGATTCTCCAAGGCTGACATCAGGTCATCTAACGTAGAAATCGAGATATCTGAGACGGATTCAAGCTTACCAATGTATTCATTATATGAGGCCGAATCTGCGATATTGATCGCCTTATCTGGGCGCCAGGTCGGTCTCATTTGAAAACCAATGTCACCTTCGCTCAAAACCTGAGCATGCCACTTCAAATCGTCGATTGGATCGTCAGTGGTACAAACGACTTCTACCTTCCACTGCTTCATACATTGCCTAGCAGTCAGCCCACCTTGAAGCACTTCGGAAGATTTATCCCAGACCGCATCCGCCGTTTTCGCATTCAAAAGGCCTTCGAAACCGAAGAACCTGGAAAGCTCCAAATGACTCCAATGATACAATGGATTGCGCAACAGCCAAGGCATGCTAGCTGCAAACGCATTAAATTTTTCTCGGTCAGAAGCGCCTCCAGTAATAAGACGCTCGTCGATCCCATTGGCCCGCAATGCACGCCACTTGTAATGATCTCCCGCTAACCAAACCTGGGCAATATTCTCCCAGGACTGATCCTCAGCCACCTCCTGAGGAGGCAGGTGGCAATGATAATCTATAATCGGCGTTCCATGCGCGAACTCGTGATAAAGCAAGCACGCACTATCGCTCTGTAATAGGAAATCTGGATCGATGAATGGCATATTAACCCACTTCTGCAGCTTTTGCCACAGCTGCAGCTACTTGTGCCGTAATATCATCCCACTTCTTCTCAGCAATTTGAGCCTTGGTCGCGAGCCATGAACCACCAACGGTAAACACTTGAGGCAATGCCAAGTATTCATTCATGTTATTGATGTTCACACCACCCGTAGGGCAAAACTTAATACCAAGATTAGTATAAGGAGCAGACATATTTTTTAACATATTCATTCCCCCTGCAGCGCCCGCCGGAAAGAACTTCATGTACTTGCAACCTAACTTGTACGCCCCTTGGATATCAGAAGGTGTCATTGTTCCCGGAATGAACGGAACATTGTTTTCCTTGAAGTAATTGACTGTGTCAGGATCCAAGCCTGGAGCTAACCCAAATTTGGAGCCGCTATCGATCGCAAGCTTCGCTTGATCAGGCGTAACAACCGTTCCTGCTCCAGTGAGCATTTCAGGAAATTTCGCAGAAATGCGTGAAATAGCCTCAGCAGCTGCCGCGGTTCGGAAAGTCACTTCGATTATGTTGAGTCCACCCTTAAGAAGAGCTTCCGCCAACGGTTCAGCATCGTCCGCATCTTCGATTACAATAACGGGAACGACTGGATATTTTTCGAAATCAATCATAGTTGTATTCGTTTTGTTGATTAGCGGTCTACGCGAGCGCTTCCACCACCAACAAGCTTCTCAACATCTGACAAGCGAGCAGTAGAAGTGTCTCCTGCAGTTGTCATTGCAAGCGCGCCGTGGGCCGCTCCGTATTCAACCGCTTGGGCTGGATCACCCAATTCCATCAAACCATAAATCAAGCCAGATGCAAAGCTGTCCCCACCACCAACGCGATCCATAATTTCGAGTTCGCGACTGATTGATTCGTAAAACTCTCCGCCAGCATAGCTAATCGCTGCCCAGTTGTTAACTGTTGCAGTCTTTACTTCTCGAAGCGTTGTACCAATGACCTTAAAATTTGGATACTGCTTAACTGCGGATCTCATCATCGCTTTATAGGAATCCAACTGAAGTGTTGTGATATTTTCGTCGAGACCTTCGATTTCAAGCCCCAGACATGCCATAAAGTCTTCCTCGTTGCCGATCATAACATCGACATATTTAGCGATTTCACGGTTCACTTCCTGACATTTTTCGTGTCCGCCAACGGCCTTCCAAAGAGAAGGACGATAGTTCAAGTCGTAAGAAATAATTGTTCCATTCGCCTTAGCTGCCTTCATCGCCTCGATTGTGACTTCTGCAGTCGACTCTGAAAGCCCAGCGAAGATACCGCCTGTGTGAAACCAACGAACACCAAGCTCGCCAAAGATGTGATTCCAATCAACATCACCCACCTTCAACTGAGAAACAGCAGTCAAGCCACGGTCCGAGCAACCAACAGCTCCACGAACTCCAAAGCCACGCTCTGTAAAGTTTAGGCCATTGCGAACGGTGCGTCCGATACCATCGTAGTCACGCCATTGGATAAAACGCGTGTCAACTCCACCCTGAAGGATAAGGTCCTCCATCAAGTATCCAACATCATTAGACGCAAATGCTGTTACAACAGCAGCGCGTTTACCAAAACAACGACGCATACCACGCGCTACGTTATACTCCCCGCCGCCTTCCCATGCGCGGAAATTTCTACTCGTACGAATGCGGCCTTCACCTGGATCTAGGCGGAGCATAACCTCGCCAAGCGAGAGAATATCATAAGTACAATCTTCAGGAGCTTTAATATCAAGCATAGTAATAATCCGTTAAGTTTTTTTAGAATTAAATTAGAATGATGTATATCGATACAAATAGCAGTAACTTCAGCGAAAATCAAACTCCGCTATAAACTGAAAAACCGCCATCAACATTAAGAGTCGTGCCAGTCACAAAACGAGAGGCCTCACAAAGGAGATAGTGAATAGCGCCGTAGATCTCGTTAGCTTCGCCAAAACGCCCCATTGGCGTGTTCGAAATGACTTGCTGCCCGCGTTCGGTATAGGAACCGTCTTCGTTGGTCAAAAGCTTGCGGTTCTGATCACCAATGAAAAATCCTGGAGCAACCGCATTGACGCGTATCTTGTCCCCAAACTTTTGAGCGAAATCAGTCGCCATCCAACGAGTCAAATTATCCACAGCAGCTTTAGCATTGGAATAGCCAAGTACCCGGGTGATCACTTGTTCGGATGACATCGAAGAAAAATTCACAATGGAGCCCGCTTTTTGTTTCACCATTTCTTCTCCGAAAACCAGAGAAGGAAGTAATGTACCTTTAAGGTTTAGGTCCATAACCGAGTCGTAGTCGCTGATAGCTAAGTCAAAGACAGTCTTATCCGGGGAGATCGTAGCACCTGGCATATTACCACCAGCTCCATTCACTAAAGCATCAATGCGGCCAAACTGTGCAATGATATCGTCCTTGACCTCGCGAATTCGAGCCTCATCGAGCACGTCACACGCATAGCCATAAGCTTGTTCAGAAATAGTTCGAGCAGACTCGACAGTCGCGTTAACTTTCTCAAGATTCCTGCTTAGAAAGATAACAGTAGCTCCCTCGCTCAAAAGGTACTTAGCTGTTCCCCCAGCCAACGCACCTGTAGCACCTGTTACCGCAATTACCTTACCTTTTATGTTAAATAGAGAACTCATGCAAAGATACGATATTGCATTATATAAGCACTGTACTAAAACTGCATATTTTAGAAATCATTTGCATATTCAAGTCGAAGCATGAAACACGTTCTAATGGCCCTAGGGAGTTATGACTATAGCGCCCACAAAGGAATCGCACGATTCGCCTCGGAAAACAAATGGCACCTCAATTCAAGCGTGTTGAAAACCTTCCAAATGCCCCACAATTGGAATGGCGACGGCATCATCACTTCGCTCAATAACAACGACCGAATTGTGCAATTTATCAATGAAGCCAATGTACCCGTTGTCGATATATCCTCCTGGCGAGAGGATGTCGAAGTGCCACGCGTAACTGCGGACAATTTCAACATAGGCGAAGTCGCAGCTGAGCACTTCCTTGAAATGGGGCACCACAACTTCGCATGGTTCGCCCTTTCTTTAAATCCAGTGGGCAAGGAACGATACGAGGGGTTTCGTGTCAGTCTAAAAGATGCTGGCTTCGACTTAACGCGAATTGACAAATCCAGAGCCCAAGACGGGCCCACGATTGTAAGTCGCCTTCTTGAGCTCCCCAAACCGTGCGCCTTGTTTTGCAAAAGCGATTACGATGCTGCGTGGATCTGCGACCTTTGCTACAACTCCAATATCAAAGTTCCCGAACAAATCGCGGTTCTTGGCGTGGATAACAATGAACTCATCTGCCAAAACCAATCAATCCCGCTTTCCAGCATAAACCACAACCTCGAGCGCATCGGCTATGAGGGCGCTGCCATGCTGGAGAGCCTCATGAACAACGATACTCACCATATCGATCGAAAATTGATCAAGCCCGATGGAATCACCATTCGTCGCAGCACAAATTCTTTGGTAGTAACCGATCCTCTAGTAAGCGAAACGCTTACCTATCTTGAGAAAAATCTCCATCGCCCAATTTCCACTGATGACATCGCAGAAGCTTTCGGCACCACGCGAAAGAAAATAGAAACCCGCTTCCGCCAACAACTGCACAGCACGATTCGGGATAAACTGATCCGCATGCGGATCGAAAAAAGCAAGATGATGCTCAAGGAAGGAGCCAAACCAATTGAAGATATCGCAGCGTTAACAGGCTTTTGTCACGCGTCCCATTTTTCTAATACATTCAAAAAATTGACCGGGATGGCCCCTACTTCCTACAAAAGAAAATCGCAACGTCAGTAAAAATCTGCTTACAGTAAACGCTTCTCTTTAAGAAAACCAACTGATCCTATAATCGTTCTAACTTGATTAACACCATGGCCTTGCACGCAATTCAACATCCACTTGTACAACACAAGCTCGGCCAAATGCGGGTTAATGGTATTAGCACCAAAAACTTCCGCGAGTTAGCAAGCGAGATCGGCTGCTTACTCACTTACGAGGCCACTCGGAATTTAGAAACCGAGAACATCCAAATCGAAAGCTGGACCAGCGAGCCACTCACCGTTCAACGAATTAAGGGCAAAAAGATAACCGTCGTCCCAATACTAAGAGCAGGCCTTGGCATGCTTGATGGCGTATTGCAGTTAATTCCAAACGCAAAAGTAAGCGTAGTCGGCCTTTACCGCGATGAAGAAACCCTCGAGCCCATTCCATACTTCGACAAAGTGATAGAAGACGCAGACGAACGAACAGCCTTGATCCTAGACCCAATGCTTGCCACCGGCGGTACATTGATCGCAACCATCGATCTCCTGAAAAACAAAGGATGCCGGTCCATTCTTGGCCTTTTTCTCGTCGCTTCCCCCGAAGGTATCGAAAAAGTTAGAAATACCCACCCAGACGTAGATATTTACGTCGCGGCAGTAGACGAAAAGCTAAATGAAAAAGGCTACATACTGCCAGGTCTTGGAGATGCGGGAGATAAAATTTTTGGTACCAAGTAAGCCATAGTTTCTTAAGAGTTTGAATATTTCCCACCAAGATTTCGTCTTAACGATTGAACTGAAGGTTCCACTTATAAATGCCTAGCTCAGCAAACGATCTCATAAAAAAATCCCAAGCGGGAGACCAGGTCGCATTTGGTGAGTTAATGAAAGAGAACTACGGAGTCGTATTTAACCGTATTCGTCAGATGATAGGAAACGAGGTAGAAGCACAAGAAATCGCCCAAGTCACATGGATCAAAGTGTGGAACAAAATTGAAAGCTTCCGTTTCGAGTCCGAATTCAGTTCTTGGCTCTATCGCATCGCGACCTTCACGACTCTAGACGCCATTCGAAAAAATAAGCGACAACGAACCATTTCCTTGGACATTGATGAAGATGAGTCGGCCAATCCTGAAGCAATCGCAGCCTGCAGCATAGAACCGCGGCAATTAAAAGATCTCGAAAACAAAGAACTTCGCCAACACTTCGAACAGTCCCTTGAAAAACTTCCTCCCGCCCACAAAGAAGCTCTGATCCTAAGAGAAATCGAAGGGCTTTCTTACCAAGAAATAAGCGACCGAACGCATTGCAAATACGGCACAGTCATGTCACGTATTTTCAATGCTCGCAAAGCAATCCAAAACTACATGAAAGACTTCTTAAAATGAAACTTCGCCTAGCAGTCCTTTTCACTTTCATCATTAGCTGTCTTGCCACCACTAGTGCAGTTAACGCTGAAAGCTCTCAAATACAAGCCACCGTGGTGCTCGCGAGCTCAGACGGAACAGGCGTCGATCCACAACTCAAGCGTTTTGGCGCAAACCTAAAAAAACTCTTTCGCCACGATTCCTTCAAATTACACGGTCGATCGAACACCGAAATCAGCCTACCAGGCACCTCGACCCTAACTCTAGGCAGAGGCTATCAACTCAAACTTGATGCATCGCCTGCTAAAGATGGCCGCATCCGGCTCAAAGCAAAATGGATACAAGGCTCACGCGTGTTGATCGAAACCACCCTTGTCGTTTCCCGAAACCGCCCTTCCTTATTGGGTGGTCCAAAAGTGAAGCAAGGTGAGCTAATACTCATACTCGTCGCTCGCTAATTATTCCGACAATCGCATAAACAGCTCAATCGTTTATCTAATTTCCAAATAGCACGAAATGAAACACTACGACTACCAAAACCAATTCAAGAAACTCTACGACAAAGCCGTCGCGAAATACGCTGAAGGGAACCGCGACAAATCGACTTTTTTCGACGATGAAGAAGAGGCCTTTATCGCTGAGAACGGCTGGCGTGTACTGGATTTTTACGACTACGCAGAAGACCAATTTGACGGGCAAGTCCCCTCCTACGAAATTGCTCAGTCCATCGAACAAGTCCGCCGTGACTATTTTCTCCACATCCAAAAAGGCGTACCCTCGGAAAACACAACAGAAGCAAGCAAATTAACACCCAAGACCGGCGAACTCGGCGGCATTGTTTGGCTTCCACGAATTATCGAAAAAGCGAACGGCAAAATAAAGGGCGAACTCTGTGAAGACATCATGTACTGCTGTGGCGGTGACAGACGCTTCCTATCCACACACGATATTCACCCAGCTGAATTCCTACGAGTGGTTTGGGCAGCAGAAGGCGACAAACAAGCTATCGTTGATTTCGTTAAGTCGCGATCAAAGGCAATCGTCTGATTACAGAAAATACTCATTCATAGAAAACCGAGCGACCTTGCTCGGTTTTTTTGTAATCTTTTCCACGGTAACATTGGCTAAAAAAGATTCGTACTCAGCCATGCGAGCAACCTAAGATTCCAATAAAATGAAATCCAAAAATTTTTTCGGCACCCCACCCAGCAACCAAAACGCTATAGATATATTTGAAGGCCAATGGTCCTCTTATTTTCCTGACTCGTATGAAACGCAAACGGGTGGAAGCGCTGGGTTATTTGAAGACGAACGCTTGCTTTGGGCTCAAGAAAACCTCGGAGGATTCCAAAATAAAAGAATTCTTGAGCTAGGCCCCCTTGAAGGAGGGCATTCGTTTATGATAGAACAAATGGGGGCTGAGCAAATCGACTCAATAGAAGCGAACTCTGAAGCCTATCTTCGTTGCCTGGTCACAAAAGAAATTTGCAAGTTAAGGCGGACCAATTTCCTCCTCGGTGACTTCACTAGACATATCGAAACGTCAAATACGCATTACCACACTGGAATCGCATGCGGGGTCCTATACCATCAAAGAGACCCAATAAACCTCATCCGATTACTAGCAAGCTGCTGCGATTCTCTATTTATTTGGACCCACTATTTTGAAAAAGAAGCGATAAGTAAAATAGAACACCTGAAAGGAAAATTCGCTCACTCTGAGGATGTCTCGTGTGAAGGCTACGAGCACACACTTCACCATTATGAATACGGTAAAGCTCTAGAATGGAATGGGTTTTGCGGAGCAGATTATGCATCAGCATGCTGGCTAAGCGAAGATGACATCCTAAATGGGCTTCAATACTTTGGCTATGAGATTACAGCCAAGAAATACGAACCAAATCCAAACGGGGCCGCAATTTGGCTTTCATGTAAGAAGCAAGCTCAATAAGAGATCAATATCCCTTAATCATAAACAAATCGGTAACGCTTCGATTACTCGTTATCCTAAGGATAGTCTCTCCCAATAATGAAGCAACCGAAAGTACTTTAATCGGCAGATCCCTTGTTTCTACCGGAATCGTGTCTGTCACGATCAATTCATCCAAAACACCTTCTGATAAACGCTCGTATGCTAAATCTTGAAGATTCGCATGCGTAACCGCAGCAATAATACGATTAGCGCCCCGTTCTTTTATCAATTTCGCAGCAGCGTACAATGACCCACCCGTTTCAGTCATATCGTCCACAAGCAAGACATCGCAGCCATCAACATCTCCAACAACGCTGGTTGCTTCAACTTGTGTGCCACTGTACCGTTTCTTAGCAACAAAGCCTAGCCCGCTTTTCAGTGAGCGTGCATATGCATCCGCCATCTTAACGCCACCTAAGTCAGTCGACATCGTAACAAGATTGTGGAGATCTTTTTTCGAAATCTCTTCGTGCATTACCGAAAATGCATACAAGTGATCAACTGGAATATCAAAAAAGCCTTGAATTTGCCCGGCATGCAGATCAACCGCAACAACACGGTCTGCACCTGCTGCGACTATCAAGTTTGCAATTAATTTCGCCGAGATGGGAACGCGAGGTTGGTCCTTTCGATCCTGTCGAGCGTAAGCATAAAAAGGAATAACCGCAGTAATTCGATCAGCAGATGCCCGTTTTGCTGCATCAATCATTATCAGCAATTCCATAAAATGATGATTACTAGGTGGGCTAATAGACTGAATTATGAATACATCTCGTCCGCGAATATTCTCGTTGATTTTTACAAACGACTCTCCGTTTGGAAAGCTCGTCACTTCGGCCTCCCCAAGGGGTACGCCAATATAATCGCAAATCTTCTTTGCTAGCGGCTTATTCGAATTTCCAGAGAATATGCTTAAGTTTTCTACACTCATCTAATTTTTAAGTAAGATTGGGCGATGACCCATTTCAATTAAGAGTCTTTTAACGCAGACTCCAACTTTCTAATACGTTTAAACATCTCAGGCAAGCGCTGTGTTATCGCCGTAATTCGCTGAAATGTCATTAAATTCATTGCAGGGCTTCCCCCATACTTACCACCTGCTTCTAAATTACTGAAAGCAACAGCGCAACCTGCAAGCTGTGCTCCCTTTTCAATTTTGATGTGTCCGGATGCCCCAGATCGGCCTCCCATAACAACGAAGTCTTCGATGATCGTACTACCAGCGATCCCCACCTGAGCGCATAGGATGCAGCAATTGCCAATTTGGACGTTATGTCCTATTTGCACTTGGTTATCGATTTTTGTTCCGAACCCAATTCGAGTCGCATTCAAACGGCCTCTATCAATAGTAGTATTCGCACCAATTTCTACATCGTCTCCTATTTCAACATTTCCAACCTGAGGAATTTTATAAATTCCTGTGGGAGTCGGCTCGTATCCAAATCCATCTGAACCGATAACTACGCCTGGGTGAATTTGAACACGCTTTCCAATGACAGAATCCCGAACAATTGTTACATTTGTAGCAATAGTACTGCACTCGCCAATCTCCACGCCTTCGCCTATACACACACCAGCTGAGAGCTGAACATTCGGTCCGACTTGGACCCGATTATCTAATACGCAATTGGGGCCAATATAAGCAGTCGGGTCCACCTCTGCATCTTCAGAAACATGGGCGCTTGGATGAACCCCGGCAGGCCTTTGAATCCACATTTCTGATGCAACAATCTCGCAAACTTTCGCGAGGCTCATCGATGGGTTCTCTGTATACAAAAATAACTGATTTTCTTTAGGTGATATATGAGTGTCTTGGGGTACAAAAATTACTGACGCCAAAGTAGACTCCAAATCGCCCTTGTGCTTTGCAGAACCAAGGAAGGACAAATCACCCTCAACTGCTTCTGTAAGGGTCGCTACTCCCGAAATGCTTTCAATACCAGTTGAACCTGATTCTCTCGACGGCTGACTGGCGTCCTTAACCTGATCAATGCTGATCTCAATTTTCATACGAATTAATGAAATACTCCCAAGTAGAATTTAACAATAAAAGACCTCGATGAATCTCATCGAGGTCTCAAAATTCGTGAACTAAATAGTTCTAAGAATTACTCTTCTGTTTGAGTAGAGTTAACCTTTTCAATCACTTCCTCAGTGATGTCATTTTCAGGAGCTGTATATAAAATCGTCGGCAACCCGTTGTTACTTGCTCCACTTGAGTCGAGAACCAATGTTGCTCCCCGTGCTTCGCGGATTTCTTCAATAACATCTACGATTTCTTTAACAAATACACTCATTTGGGTTTGTTGACGAGCTGCCATTGACCGCTCCGTATTGGTCAAATATTCACGGATTTCATTTTCCTTCGCTTGGATCTCAGATCTCTTGGCAAGAGCATCTTTTTCAGCGTCTTTGCGAGCTTCTTCGGTCAAGATTTCACTCTTTGCTTGTTCAACAAGCTCTTCGAATTCTTGGACCAGCTCTTTTCCACCTTCTTCCATGCTCTCTACTTGCTCTTGAGCCTGGTCTTTGACAGCTCCCAGCTCTTCCATCAAAGCTTTTACTTTATAGTATTCTTGCGCCGCAGAATTGACGTTAACTGTAAGGATAACGTTTTCTGCTTGAGCTGAAATTGATGCGAGTGCCAATGCACACACAGTTATTAGGGATTTGAGACGAATCATAATAGTATTATTGGTTTTAGAGGATAATTAGTAAAAGGCGGAAATCAGAAACGTCCACCAAAAGAAAAGTTAAATTGCGAGCTATCGGTATTTTGATTGCTATCATCTTTAGTCATAGGGATCGCATAATCGAGACGTAAGGGCGTACCCATCACATTGATTCGAATACCAAACCCATAATTATCGTTCCAGAAATTATCGAAACTAAAGTCGCCCGCACCTTCATTTACAAAACCTCCATCGTAAAACAGCGCTCCTCGGAATCCTTCTGTAAACCCGATAGAATACTCAACGCCCACTAACCCGTAAGTCTCTCCACCCGTAGCAACACCTGATTCGCGCGGACCAACACTTCTGTACTCAAAACCTCTCAATGTGTTAGGCCCCCCCAAAAAGAAACGCTGTTCTCTTGGAACCAAACTCGTTCCTCCTCCATTATAAGCATCTGCTACTCCTGCCCTAAGAAGAATCTCAATTGTTTGCGTATTTTGGCGAGATATCGGAAGATAAAAAGCGTTTTGAAACTCTGCTTTTACATAATCAAAATCTCCTCCGAGCGCCCCTCCAGCAGTAGTTAAATCCAAAGTGATTCGATTTCCACGGAATGTGTTTAGTATCCGATCTCGAGTATCTCGCAGCAAAAGAAGGTTTATCCTAGAAGTATCACCAATACTTGATTCTAGCAGATCTTCGACATCCCCAAAATCCTCATAATCTTGCTGCGTGTACCCATATGTCAGCTTAGCTTCTATCAGTTCAATTAGCCTTCTTCGAAAATATACTTCAATTCCCCTAACAACAGACTCGAGCCGGACTTGCGTATCGCCTCGTATTGTATCCAAACTATTAGTCGTATCGAAAATTTGGAAACCGAGAGCCAATCTTTTCTCGAACAACCAAGGTTCCTCAAAAGCCAAAACAACGGAAGTTGAATAGGACCCCAGTTGAGCTTTTAGGCGAAACTTCTGACCGTCTCCCTGAAACGCTCCACGCCAGTTCATGATATCAAAATTAGATTGAGTGAGCTCAACAAAGAAAGTGCCTTGCTCTAGTGAACTAAAGCCTGCTCCAAAAGAGAAATTTCCCGTACGGCCTTCCATAAAGGACACTTTCATATCTTTTCTACCAGGAATATTAGTCGACTGTGGGGAGACATTCACGTTTTCAAAATAGCGCGTATTTTCGAGTCTCAACCGACTCGCATCCATACGCGTACTGTCAAACGAACTACCAGGTCCCAAAGCCAATTCCCGAAGAACAACAATACTCTTAGTCTTAGTATTTCCTTCGATATCAATCGATTCTACCAAAAATTTATCGCTTTCGAAGAATTGGTAAGAAATATCAATATTTCCTGTCTTAACATTCGGAATACGATTCATACGGACACGAGTCTCCATATAGCCGAATTTCCCGTAAAACTCTTCCAATGTCGTTACATCTTCATCGAGCTTTTCAGGACGGTAAATGTCTCCAGGCCGAACACGCAGAAGCATAGACAAAACTTCTTCTTTGTATACTTCGTTACCTTCAAAGTCGATTTTTCCGACCCTATACTGCTTTCCCTCACTCACATCGATATCGATCTTGAGTTGCTTCCTGGTCGGATAGGAAAACTGAACCTTTGACTGATCTACATCCACGTCAAGGTAACCTTCTTTGCGATAAGTATCGCGAACGTTTTCTAAGTCATCTTCAAATTGATCGCTATCAAATTTTCCAGAACCGGTCAGAAACGAGAAAAAGCCCCATTTCTTGCTCTTCATCTTGCGGCGTAATTTTCGACTGGAAAAAGTATCATTGCCCTCAAAACCGACTTTTTTGATTTTGAACTTCCCTCCTTCAGAGATTTTAAATGTGACATTTCCGTATCCAGTTCCTGGATTACGATCTATGTTATAATCTACGCGAACTTTAAAGAATCCTTTCTTTAAATAATGCTCCTTAATTATAGAGCTGTCCGCCTTGACCTTTCTTTCATTGAGCACCTCATTTACATCAGTCTCGATTTTTGTCTCAAGTAACCGATCACTCAGTTTTTCATTACCTTCGAAACTGATCGAAGCTATACGAAACTTAGGGCGCACATCGAAGATAACATCGACAACATCTTGCGACTGTTCCTTCAACCGAACCTCAATAAACTCGAAGAGCCGAGTTTTGTACAAATTACGAATATCTCTATCTATAGCGACTTGATCGAAATCTTCGCCTTCGCGAATCGACATGTTTGCTCGCACAACCTCTTCGTTTACATTCGATAACCCGGTAAAGTTTACGAGAATTTCTCCTATCGCGGGTACCTTTGGCTCGAGCTCGACATTCGAATTTTCCTGAGCCAGCGACGACCTATACCCAACTGCGACAACCACAGTAAATAATAGAAAGAATTGTGAG
Organism: Puniceicoccaceae bacterium K14; assembly: GCA_022538095.1. Lineage (GTDB taxonomy): Bacteria > Verrucomicrobiota > Verrucomicrobiia > Opitutales > Opitutaceae > JAKYXN01. The sequence continues at coordinate 17,589 of JAKYXN010000001.1, forward strand.
AGGTTATTCCGTATAATTTTCAAAGCGGGTAATTTCTTTAATGAAGTTCAATCTAATGTCGCCCACCGCACCATTACGCTGTTTTGCAATGATGAGATCTGCTGTGTCTGCTGCTGTGGAATGATCATCGCCCGCGTCGTCAGGTCGAGCTAAAAGCAGCACCAAATCCGCATCTTGTTCAATAGAACCCGATTCGCGAAGATCTGATAGCTTAGGTTTACGCTTTTCCTTTTCCGAGTCACGATTTAGCTGACTTAGAACAATGACTGGAACATTTAGTTCCTTCGCCAACCCCTTTAATCCACGAGAAATTTCAGCAATTTGTTGTTCCCGCTGCATCTTGGGGTCCGATCCTGAAATAAGCTGCAAATAGTCGACAGCAATTAAGGACATACCTGGGTTCCTAGCGAAAATTCTACGAGAGATAGCCCGAAGCTGGTTGATTGTAACTTGGCTCGAATCATCAATCCAGATATTCGCCTCCTTCAACTCTTTAGCCGCTATGGCAAGTCTCTGTTGCTCTTCCTTATTAACGAAACCCTCACGCAACCGTTGTGAACTCACGCGAGCGCGACCCGTCAGAAGTCGCATCGCCAATTGCTCATGCCCCATTTCCAAGCTGAAGACCAGGACACCACGTTTTTCTCCCGTTTCTGGCATAGCTACCGCATCGGCAATATTAAGAGCCAAGCTCGTCTTGCCCATAGATGGACGGGCCGCCAAAATTATCATTTCCTGAGGATGCAAACCATGGGTCATTTTATCCAAATCAATGAGACCATAAGAAAGCCCACTCGTATTGCCCTTCCCTGCCAGTAATTTTTGAACAAGCTTCACAGCCTCATCCACTGATTTCTTCAATGGTTTGGTCGTATCATCGAGTCGATCATCTCCGATCGCGAATATCTCTTTTTCAATACTATCGATGAGGTTCTCCATACCTCCGTCCTGTTGAGGCTCGTAGCATTTTTGTACCGCTCGCGTTCCCGTGTGGATCAATCGGCGAAGGAGATATTTTTCACGAACAACATCTATAAAATAGTTCGCATGCGCCGTTGTCTCGATTCGAGAAGCGATGTCTGTGACATACACAGGGCCACCGACTTCTTGCAATTTACCTGCAGAATTTAATTCTTCCGCTAGGATCGTAACATCGAGCATATTACGTTCTTCGAAGACTTTAACGCAAATTTCGAAGATTGTCTGATTCGCTGAATTATAAAAAGCCTCAGCCGGAAGCTTTTGAGCCTGGCAACGAGAAATAATTTCGGCCGGATCAAGCAAACAACAAGCTATCAAGCCCTTTTCGGACTCGACGCTGTTGGGCAATGCGCGGACAGCCATATCTGGAATGGCCACCGCTAAATCATCATTTGCGGAAGTTTCTTTCTTTTTATAAGGCTTAGGCATCGTTTAAGCCAAGAAAGCAACCACCACTGCTACGACTCATCCGCCGCATCCGCTTCTTCTTGAATCGGATTTTCGGATACAACGTCGAATTTCAATGAAGCCTCTACTTCAGGATGAACCTTCACAGTTACCGTGTGCTGTCCCAACTCTTTGATTGGATCAGCAAGCTGAATTTGCTTTCTCTCAAGCTTAACGCCGGCTTCTTCTGTCTTCTCCAAAATATTTGGAACAGTTACCGCACCAAACATCTTGCCAGAATCACCAGTCTTTACCGCTATCGCAAAGCTGAGCGATCCGATTTTTTCCGCGAGGAACTTCGCATCTTCTAGATTCTTCGCTTCGCGTGATGCACGACGAGTCTTAAGAGCTTCAACCTGCTTACGGTTAGCACGAGTAATTGGGAGAGCCTTCTTTTGTGGAAGGAGATAGTTGCGAGCGTAGCCAGCCTTTACAACGACTGTATCGCCTTCGGCTCCAAGACCTTCGATTGGTTCAATGAGGAGAATTTCGCTAGTTGCCATGATATTTTAATTTCTACTTTTAAATTTTTTATTCTATTTTGCTGCCGAATCAAAACGGCACATCTTCTTCAATGTCATCGGAAGCCGGAGACGCTGGACTAGGTTTCGGTGAAGAACTCCCAGTTGAAGATTGCGCAGGGCGATCTGCTGAAGAAGACGAACTCGACTCACCTCTACTACCGCCACCAAGCAATTGCATATTTTCAAGGACCACCTTGAGCTTGCTTCTCTTTTCGCCTTCTTTCGACTCCCATGTATCCAACTTCAGACGACCTTCAACAAACAATGGCCCGCCCTTAGTAACGTACTTGGAAATTACTTCCGCTTGTCTTCCCCAAGCTTCTACATCAACAAAAGTCGTCTCTTCTCGATTTCCGCCAGAATCATCGCGAAACACGCGATTGATAGCCATACCGAATGCGCAAACAGGAGTTCCTTTCGGAGTGACACGCAATTCGGGGTCTCTCGTAAGATTCCCCATCAACTGGACTTTGTTATAGTTAGGCATGAGAAAACGGAGTGCCTAATTACGCTTTTTGAATCATCTTGTGAGACACAAGAGTATTCAATTGGAGAGCTTCCAATACAGCTGCAGGGAAATTTGCAGTTCCCGTTGCCAAAAATTGCACGTAGTTTCCAGCAGTGTAACGGCGATCCGCCGCACGCTCGAAATCGCTCTTGCCGAGGTCCTCGACCCCTGTTACTTCGCCGCCCGCAGCAACGAGCTCTGCCTTAAGACCTTCAATAAGTTCTTCAGGAGTCTCTTCGCGATTGCGCGTATCCAGAATAAAGGTAGCTTTGTAGTTGAATGTTGTTTCAGTCATCGTTCTTGATTCGTTTGTTAATGTGTATCATTGCCTTTTCTGGACCGTCGAACAACAAGCGTTCGATACAATCGATGTATTGATCCATTGAAGCATTTATCTTAAAAATTTCTTCGTCTTTAAACTTTCCTAACACAAAATCAGCGAGGTCAATCTCTGGAGGAGCCTTTGGTCCAATACCGATTCGTAATCGAGTAAAGACAGGATGAATACGGTTAATTATATCGAGCATACCGTTATGCCCTCCAGCGCTTCCTTTGAGACTCACTTTCCGCTGGCCAAGCTCTATGTTCATTTCGTCGTAAATGACGATTATCTCCACAGGGGGGATTTTATAAAAACTAGATACTTTTTGCAGACACGCACCACTTAGGTTCATGAAAGCTCCTGGTTTTAACAATAGAATCTTCTGCCCCCTAATATTGACGGAGGTTAAAGAACTCTTGAAGGACCTTTCCTTTTTCCAATCGGCTGCGTTCTGCTTGCTCGCAAAATTGTCGACGATTTGGAACCCAATATTGTGCCGCGTACCTTCATACTCGGCCCCTGGATTTCCTAGTCCAACAATTAGACGATACATTTGCCTATCGCGTTAGGAATAAACTTTTGAAAGAACAAAAAAGTAAGTCGCCCATGAAGTTAGGACGACTCACAAAGAAAAAATTACTTAGCAACGGAGTAAACCGGCTGCTCTGGATGGTCGAGGTAAGTTACGCCATCGATAGCTGGAAGAGACTTCACATGGAAGGAATCACCAACCTTTAGCTCAGAAACGTCTGCTTCAACGAACTCGGGAATATCCTTAGATGAGCAGCGAACATGAACAGCTTGTAGAACGTACTCAAGTGTACCCCCTTCAGTTTTAACACCAAAAGCTTCTCCTGTTGGGTGAACTGGCACGGCGACTTTGATAAGCTCGCCCTCTGCGACTTCGTGGAAATCGATGTGCAAGTACTTGTCGGTTACTGAATGTCTTTGAACTCCTTTAATGATAGAAGTCTTAGAGTCGCCACCTTCACTCTTCAGCTGAACAACTGGAGAATTATTGCCGAGTTCTTTCAATGCTATACGAAAGTCAGAAGCGTCGATGTAAAGGTTTACTGGCTCCTTAGTCTTTCCGTAAACGACTGCAGGGATTTTACCTTCTCTACGAAGGCGTTTTGAAGAAGAAGTACCCGCTGTTTCGCGAGAATAGGCGTTAATTGTTAGCTGTTTCATTTGTCGAGAAATTGGTAGTGTCTCTCATCAGTCCTTTTGAGAGAAGCGAGGAAAGTAAGGAGCGACCAAAGGAAATCAATAAAAACTTTCGTCAATAATAATCTTTTATTCTCAATCCTAAGAAAACCGACACGCATTCGATTAAGTATCAAGTAGTACTGACTTTTCGAAAGTTCTAGAAAACTCCTTGTCCTAGAATAAAAAAAGACCGTAACCACGGTCTTGAAAATTAAAATGGCTGCCCCGGTTGGATTCGAACCAACGACCAAGTGATTAACAGTCACCTGCTCTACCACTGAGCTACAGGGCAGTGATGGGGTGTGAAAAAGGCGTCTCTACTTCGCTTTGTCAACTCTTAGATTTAAATAAAACAAAAAACTTTTTCTCCGCCGAAATTACACAAATTCGCGAATCCGCAATGGCTCTTAGTAGGACAAATAGTGTGACGGCGTTTTTCCAATGGCACCTGTTATTTATCCTTAAATTCTTAACATCTGATTCAGATAACCCGTCTGGAAGCCGTAAAAGAGAGTGTGAGAGTTATCTCTAGTCAGAAAAATGCCAATCACATCGACAAAACCCAATTCAGGTCCAGTTGAGCCAAGAACCTTGGCTGAGATCATTGAAAACAAGAAGGAACTTCTCGAACACGCTAAGAAGAAGCGCGAGACAGGAAGCGAATCCTACAGTTCGTCCAAGCTTATCCACATGGACGCCTTCATCACCGAACTCACAAGTACCATAGATGAGTTGGCGGATATCCGTGCAAAGATGAGTAAAGCTTGGGAAAATCGAGAAGCGTAGCAAACGCCTCTCAATAACTTACGACTTGTTCAAACTACTAACGTTCTAGCACTCTGACTCGATAGAATTCAGACTCCTCAGTCTGATTTTCCTCATCGATCTCAAATTGAATTTCGTTTTCACCGTGCGGTAATGATCGGATCGAATGTCCGTGCCCTTTTATCGCACCCCAATTCTCTAAATCCGTACTTGTTTCAATTTGATAATTAGAAAGAGCTGCTGCCTTAATTGCCAGCTCAAGTCCAGATTCAGAATTTTGTATGGCGATCTCGCTTCTAGACTCTGCGCTCTGAGGATCCGTATGGTTAAGGTATTCCAGATAATTAGAGTCTCCATCAAGATCCGGATCAACATCCCTTCCTATGACTAGAGGATCTGTAACGTCTTCAAAATTCGAAACGATCCATTCATCGAAGGCTTCGTAATCAACTAAGGCTTCCTCAATCCAACTCTGAATCAGACTCATTCCCGATAGATCCAGCTCTGCTGTCGCCAATGGCGGCATTCGGGTAACATCCCCTAATACAGCCAATCGTTGCCACATTAGAGACTTACTAGCATCTCCCCGGACAACGATTTTCACATCTGCCGCAACTCCATTTTCTGCCGGGTCCTCATCTATGATGTCCATATTCGTCAGAAACGTAGTTGAACGAGCATCCCAAGTATTGTTTTCGAGGGGGCCAAGCGGTTCGTGGCAATAAGCGCAATTTACGGCTAAGTAGGATCGAGCACGATGATTCAAACTAGCTGTCTCATCATCGGCAGATGAATAGTAAGGCAATGAATCTGGGTCCGGAATCTCACTGTCAAAATAACCATCTTCATCCAGGTAAGTGATGATGTTTTGCATGACACCATCAAACATAGCTTCTCTATTTAGCTGCGGTGTGTTGAAGCTCAAAGCAAACCCAGATGAGGAAACATGGCAGGTCAAACAGTCGGAGCGACTGGGAATCGTCCAATCTAAAGTCTCCACTTGCCCCTCTATTTCTACATCTATGGGAAAGGTGTAATCGTTATTATCCACCAAAGTAGCATCTGTTCCATCCTCATCCCAAACATAACTTACTCCAAAAATACCGAAACGATTCTTCACCAAAAATCGCGTCTCTAATCGAGTTACGCCCTGTTCGGGTTCCCCTCGAACAATCGCCATATCAAAATGCTTTACCCAAATAGTCCCTGTTGGGAATGACCACCTTCCCTCAGCTGCAAAGGTAATTGTCTCACCAAATGGCACATAAACCCAACGACTCTTGATCGCGTAATCAGACCAGAAATTAACATTTGGCGCGTAAGCAACGACTCCCGGAGCAGGAGTTAGAGTTTCGAGATCAGAAAAGAAATTCGTACCACTTAATTTCTCAGGCCAACCAGTGGCAAACTCGCCTACTATAATATCTTGATTGTCAATCCGTTCAGCCTGCAAAAAGGAAGGCAAACAGACACAGGCGGCTACTATCGCGAAAAGCTTTTTCACGCTGCTCAAATAATTTTCAACAAATTCGATCATACTATATATAAGTGGAATAACAATGCGTCCAAATCAACGGATGGCTTTATTCTTGATCGCCAACCAACTGCTTCACTTGAGCACGGCACCCAAGCTTCCGTACTCACCCGTCCCTTAACGACAACTTACCGCGATAGTCTTTAATGAGATCCGAAGTAAACAAAGTCCGGGGAGGCAGGATAATGGGGTAAAGTCATTCATGTTTGTGTAAGACAGATAAAACCTCAAAAGGTCCTTTTTAGGGCAATAATGACTGATGAATCAGTTCGAATTTCAACGCAATCCATTCCGCTAAATTAATTGTGACATAGCTTAAAATCACAATGCCTATATTTAATCACTTATTAAGAACTGGAACGCCCAATTTGAAGCCTCAAGAAAACCGCTCGATGAAAGACGCCGGAAGCATTGTGATCTTATTAGCCTCATAATCGAAAGCTCCCATCACAGTTTTACCCGTAGCAGCGACTACTTGATCCGATTTCTTCAGAACCGAATACTCCATCACAAAACGTACACGGCCTACGTCACAGATCTTCACTTCAACCCCTAACTCCTCACCCAACCCAATCTGAGCTTTATACTTAAGCTGAGCCTCTGACATTATCAGGCTGACACCCTCTCCAATATCCATTTCGGACAAACCTGAATTCTGTAGAAAACGAATTCTAGCTTCATGAAAAAATAGCAGAAATCGATCATTTCCCACATGATTCCCATAGTTCAAATCGCCCACAGTGACCTTTATGTTCGTTCTAAACGTGTCGTTCGCACTCATCATTCACAGAGGATTTTGTTTACGGTTCGGTGGCGAGCGTTTTTCCACTTTCAATTTACAAAAAAAGGCTGCCGTAATTCAAACGGCAGCCTACGAAATTAGCATCAGATTGGGCAGCTAAGCCTTTTCATCTAAATACTGTCCTACCGTCTCAGAACGATTCTGCTCAAAACTCGACGAAGACGATTGGTTCTCACCAGTTCCTGTATCGCTTGCCGTAGCTGACGGTTGTGCCGCATTTAGAGTTTCCGTACCTTGAGTCGGTGCACGATTGTGCAATTCGTTGAACGTTGCTGATACCATATGTGCGACAGGTGGAAATTCCATATTAACTTTCTCCTTTTTATTGTTGTTGCTTTCCCCGAACGGGCGATGTCGAGGATCACATATAATAACAGTTTGAGATCAGAAATGTAAATAGAGTCCATCTCGCATTCTCAGTGCCATTCCTTAGATTCCTGCGCTGAGTCATCGTGCAAGAAGATCCCCTAGCAATGATTTCGCAGACAATCGCCCTATCCGCTTGAACCTTTGCTCCTCATTAGCCAAAAAGCCTATTCGCTTAAACCCAACAAATTTAAGCGGCTGAAAATTTCTAAATTTCTATTCAACAAATGAGCAAAGTATTGATAATCGGAGCAGGCGGCGTCGGCCGCGTTGTCACTCACAAATGCGCCATGACGCCTGACATCTTCACCGACATCTGTTTGGCCAGCCGTACAAAATCAAAGTGTGACGCCATCGCGGCGGAGCTAAATCGCAAAATCAGTACTTCCGCCGTTGACGCGGATAATGTTCCGGAACTCGTAAGCTTGCTCAAAGATTACCAACCTGACCTCGTCATCAACGTAGCACTCCCCTACCAAGACCTCACTATCATGGACGCCTGTCTTGAAGTTGGAGTTAATTATTTAGACACAGCCAATTACGAACCGAAAGATGAAGCAAAATTTGAATACAGTTGGCAATGGGCATATCAAGAGCGCTTCAAAGAAGCCGGACTCATGGCATTGCTCGGCTGCGGATTCGACCCAGGCGTAACCAATATTTTCACTGCTTACGCCAACAAACATCACTTCGATCAAATCGAAACTCTCGATATCCTGGACTGTAACGCTGGCGACCATGGCCAACACTTCGCCACAAACTTCAATCCAGAGATAAATATTCGAGAAGTCACCGCCAACGGTCGTTTTTGGGAAAACGGTGAATGGAAAGAAACTGCTCCACTTGACGTGCACCGGAGCTTCGATTTCCCGGAAGGCATCGGTCCCAAAGACATGTATCTGATGTATCACGAAGAAATGGAATCTTTGGTAAAGAATATCCCAGGCGTAAAACGTATGCGCTTTTGGATGACATTTGGACAGCAATACCTTACTCATCTCAGAGTCCTCGAAAACATTGGAATGACTCGTATCGATCCAATCGTTTATAACGGTCAAGAGATCATTCCACTCCAATTCCTCAAAGCAGTTCTCCCAGATCCCGGGTCTCTCGGAAAATCCACGCAAGGCCGCACTTGCATCGGATGCATCGTCGATGGACATAAGAACGGTGAACGCAAACACTACTACATCTACAACATTTGCGACCATGAGCAGTGCTTCGAGGAAGTAAACTCCCAAGCCGTCTCATATACTACCGGTGTTCCCGCTATGATCGGAGCAAAAATGATGCTCACCGGAAAATGGAAAGGCGAAGGCGTTTTCAATGTTGAGGAGTTCGATCCAGATCCATTCATGGAAGAACTAAATACAAACGGACTCCCTTGGAACGAAGTCTTCCTAGACAAAAAGCCAGACGTTCTCGTCGACTAACTTTCACAGTATAAAGTGCGATGTCGGATACTAATTACCTGGCCCGCACACCTATATTCAAAATGGATCATATCATACACTACGATCCGGCTTTGCCGTCGGACATCACCACACCTTGCTATGTTGTAGACCTAAAACGTCTCGAAGCGAATCTAGAGATTCTACAAGACGTACAAGACCAAACAGATTGCCGTATACTCGGAGCACTCAAAGGCTTCGCCATGCACAGTGTATTTCCGATCATGAAAGAATACCTTGCCGGCGTTTGCGCCAGCGGCCCACATGAGGCGCAACTTGGATTCGAAGAATTTGGTAAAGAAGTACACGCCTATGCCCCCGCTTATTCCGAGGCGGACATGGAAGATCTTATTACCTACGCACACCATATTTCCTTCAATTCCTTTAATCAGTGGGAACTCCACAAGGAAACCACCCAACAAGCGGACCACAAAATTTCCTGCGGTCTGCGCGTGAATCCCGAATACTCAGAGGTAAGCACAGAACTCTACAATCCCTGTGCGAAAGGATCTCGCCTCGGAATTCGCCGAGAAGAGTTCGAAGATCGATCCTTAGAAGGCATTGAAGGCCTACACTTCCATACGATGTGCGAACAAGGGGCAGACACGCTCGTCCGAACATTAGAGAAATTCGAAGAAAAATTTGGAGACCTACTAATGAGCATGAAATGGGTCAATTTTGGCGGAGGCCACCACATTTCGAGTCCTTCCTATGATGTCGATCTCCTCGTTGACACCATTCTCTCATTCCAAAATCGGTATCCGAACCTTCAAGTCTACTTAGAGCCCGGAGAAGCACTCGCCATAAACACAGGTGTTCTTGTCTCAAAGGTTTTAGACATCATTCAAGAAGACGATCAGCCTATCGCTATTTTGGATACGTCCGCGACTTGCCATATGCCAGATACTCTAGAGATGCCTTACCGAGCGGAGATCTATGGAGCAGGCAAACCTAAGGAAAAAGAATTCACCTACAAACTAGGCGGACTATCCTGCCTGTCTGGCGATGTCATCGGTGACTACTCCTTTGATCAACCGCTCAAGGTCGGCGATACTTTAAGCTTTCTCGACATGGCGCACTACACAATGGTCAAGACAACTACATTCAACGGCATCAAACATCCTGATATCGCGACCTGGGACCCTGAATCAAAAGATTTCAAAGTCGTTAGAAAATTTGGATACGAAGATTACAAAAATCGCCTATCGTAGAAAGTTCGTATGAACGAATCCCCATACAATAATCCGCCTGCGTTTCATTCGGACGACCTCACTCCTCAATCGCCCGAAGACGCAGCGTTTCATGTCATACCCGTTCCGTGGGAAACAAGCGTTTCCTACGAGGGCGGCACGCAAAACGGCCCTGCTGCAATTTTGCATGCATCCACTCAGTTAGAGGTCTACTGCGATGGAAACATGCCAGGTGAGGCAGGTATTTATACAGCTCCAGAAATTAATTGTGTAGGCACGGCCCCAGAAGTCTTAGATAGAATCCAAGAAGCGACTGCGAATACGCTCAAGCTCGGAAAATTCCCAATTCTGCTCGGTGGGGAGCACGCCATGACACTTGGTCCGATAAAAGCCATCGCCGCCACAGGAATCGAATTTGGAGTCATACAGTTCGACGCTCACGCAGACCTTCGAGAAGCTTACCAAGGCAATCCACACAGCCACGCGAGTGTCATGAAACGCGTTCACGATCTCGGTATACCCATATTCTCGATTGGAGTCAGGGCCCTTTGCAAAGAAGAAGCGGACTTGCGTGAGCGAGATGAAATTCCCCACCTTGACGGAAAAGAATTCTGGAAAAATGGATACCCAGAGCAAATTCTACCAATAGACTTTCCAAAGAATATTTTCATCACCTTCGATGTAGACGGGCTCGACCCATCCATCATGCCAACGACTGGAACTCCTGTTCCCGGAGGTTTAACATGGTTCCAAGCAATCGATGGCTTAGAACGTCTTTTTTCAGATAAAAACGTAATCGGTGCCGACATTGTCGAGCTTGCCCCACAGCCCGGGCGGCACGATACAGATTTCCTAGCAGCTAATCTTGTCTATAAAATAATGGACCTCTCCACCCGCTCAAAGTAGAAAGTTCAAAATTATAAAATCAAGTTCAGCTGTACATCGTTCTCGAACCTGAACAACAAACAGAACCTCCACAACTCACAAACTCATATGAAACTAAAATTCCTCTCGGCAGGATTAATTGCTGCCATTCTATCTCTATCTTCATTCGCAAAAACAGCTTGGGATATTAACCCTATTTTGATTGGTTCCGAGCTTCCAGCAGCGACTATAGAAACTGTTAGGGGTGAAGAAATCACCCTCGCTAAAGCAATCAACTCCAAGCCAACGGTTTTAATCTTCTATCGCGGAGGTTGGTGCCCGTACTGCAATCTTCATCTACAAGAACTCGCCGAAGCCGAGAGCGATTTGATTGAACTAGGATACCAAATAATCGCACTCAGCCCAGACTCTCCAGAATCCTTAGAAGTGACTCTCGATGAAAAAGGACTCAATTACAGCCTCTACTCAGACGCTAATCTCTCTGCTGCAGACGGCTTTGGCATTACATACTCATTGAACGATAAGACTCTCGAGAAGTACATCGGCTACGGCATCAATCTCGAAAAAGCATCGGGTGGTAAAAACAAAAACAGGCTGCCAGTATCATCAGTATTTATTATCAACGAAAATAACGAGGTATGCTACTCGTACGTAGATCCTGATTACAAATTCAGAATCTCCAAGGATCTCCTTCTTGCAGCGGCCAAAAATAGCTCGAATTTTCACAAAAAGAGCCTACGCTAGACTGCGTAAATCATTATTGCTTAGTGAGAAATCCTCCCTAGGATTTTTCCTAAGCGTATGACAAAAAAGTCAACAGACAACAAATCGCATCTGAGAACCTGGTCATTCGGACGTATCCTCGAGCTGGAAACACAGCTTTTCGATGACCAGGCGGTTGACGAAGCTACGCTCGTCGAACGGGATAGGAAGATCGCCGAAAAAATTGGAAAACAAGGCGAAAGCCCAAGTCCAAATCGAAGCCTACTTTCTTGGCTAAAAATTATTCGAGAGGAAAAAGTTCAATCACTCACTTTCGAAGAGCTGGCTCTGCAAAAAGCCCCACGCAAAGCTGCACTCACCCTTGGTATCGTTTACTTTTTTATCGGGCTAACGCTATCCTGGAATCTTCTGAGGTATAACGGAGAGCAAGCAATCAATGTATCTGCATTTATTGGCGTTATAATATTAATACAAGCACTCGCTGCTGCTACTAGCCTAATTCTGCTATTGCTCGGATTACTAAAGCCCAAAGTCACCGACCTTTCGATTGGCTCAGAGTTTGCAAAATTTTTCCTAACAAGTCTCACTCCAATCATAGCTCGTGTTGCAGCGTTTTCTCTAAGTGCAGAAAAACGCGAAGACCTTTTAGCCAAAGTTGGACGCTTCCGGAGCAGGCTCTGGATATACAAAGATCCACTCCGTTGGAAATTCTTCCAACTCGCCCAATCACTTGGAATGGCTTTCAACCTCGGGGCAATTCTTGCCCTGGCAACTGCTGTGACGTTTTCCGATCGTGCATTCGGCTGGCAAACATCCTTAGATATCACTCCTGAAGCTGTTCACAGTTGCATCACCACACTGTCCCTCCCCTGGTCATGGGCACTGCCGGAAACAAAAGGTTTTCCCGATCTTCTCCAAATTCAAGGCAGCCAAATTGTTCTCAAAGACGGTATTCTCTCTCTAAATACTGCAGACCTAACCTCTTGGTGGCCCTTTTTGATTCTATCAACGATCGTTTATGGATTTTTTCCACGACTAATACTCAATGGGTTAGCGCACTTAAACCTAAAAAAATGCTTGAGAAGCATAGATATCGAAAACGCTGAAACCAAACGAGTCTTACGTCGCTTAAATGCCCACCAATTTGCATTTACTACAGACAACTCAGTCTCAGCACCGAAGAGTAACCCTGCGACGAGCGAAAACCCGAACGCTTATCGAAATTCTCCACCAACAAGTTGCCAAGCATGGATAGCTTCCACACTAGAAACTCAATTCTCCTCCAAAAAAATAAAAGAGATTCTTTTCCAAGAGCTCGGTGCTGTTGAGACAAATGAACTAAGAGACGAACTGGTTGATTCACGCGAGCAACTTAAGCAATCCCTCTCCGATAATCAATCATCTGTTTGCTTCGTCCTCGAAGCTTGGCTCCCTCCTTTAGAGGAAACAAAGCAGCTCGTTCGAAATGCTCGCGAGGTTTTGGCACCAAAAACAAGTATCCATATTGCATTAATAGGACACAAGCATCCATCCCTGCATCCAAATTTCGAACAGTGGAAAAGAATCGCACATCAACTGTCCGATCCCTATTTAACCGTTAGCCTTCACGAAGTATGACCCCGCCGCTATTCGCAATAATAGGCCACCCAAACGAAGGCAAATCATCGGTTGTCTCAACATTAACGGAAAACGATTCAATCGCAATCAGCTCTACTCCCGGTGAAACAACTCGTAGCAACACTTACGATGCAAAAGCACAGGGGAAAACAATTATCAGTTTTGTCGATACACCTGGTTTTCAAAACCCCACTCGTTGCCTTTCTTGGCTAAAGGAAAACGAACTGAGCGGAGCCGCTGCTGCTAAGGAATTTATAAATAGATTTTCAGCCGATTCTCAATTTCATCACGATTGCGAGCTAATGACACCGCTTGCTCAAGGAGCCGGCGTCATTTTCGTAGCAGACGCCTCACGACCTCTATCAAAAGTTGATCTTCAGGAAATGGAGATTCTACGCCTTCTCGGGCTCCCTCGTGCTGCTATTATCAATTCCAAAAGCGAGAGTCAGCAAAACCTTGAACAGTGGAAAGATGCCTTCCGTAAGAACTTCAATGCAATACGCGTTTTCAACGCTCACAACGCAAATTTTACAGAACGTATTGGTCTCTTGGAAACCTTGAAAACGATAGAGCAAGACTGGAGCCCAGCTCTAGTTGCAGCCATTCAAGCTATAAACGAAGACTGGGGCGAGCGTGCACAACGATCGGCGGAGATAATATCTGGACTGCTAGAGGAGTCGCTTGTATTCACCCAGTCAAAACTCATAGCAAATGAGTCGCAAAGCGCTTCTTCCCAAAAAAAGCTCAAGGAGAGTTACCGCGAAGGTTTGATTAAGCTCGAAAAACGAGCGTGGGCAGACATGAAAAACCTGTATCGCCACCACAAACTCTCTATCGATTTCGACCAACAATCGATTCTGAACGAAGACCTTTTTTCCGAAAAAACCTGGCAAGCAATGGGTCTGACTCAATCTCAACTTGCTATCGCTGCTTCCACTATAGGAGCGGGTATCGGACTCAGCGTAGATGCCGCTCTTTCCGGGCTGTCCTTCGGGGTATTCACCGCAGCCGGTGCATTATTTGGAGGAGGAGCAGCACTCCTCAAAGGCCAAGAACTCTCCAAGATGAAAGTGAATCACGTTCCTCTTGGAGGGCTGAAGCTTACCATCGGCCCAAATCGAAACGAACAATTTCCATTTATATTGCTCGATCGAGCTCTCCTATTTCATAGAGTCGCCAGTAATTGGGCACACGCAAAACAAGAAAATACCCTAGAAATAGACTCTAACAAAAAAAAGGGAGATAGCAGTAACTGGTCTGACAAAGACCGTAAACTCGCTGCACGTTTTTTCGCCGCAATCAAATCTCAACGACAAGATAAGCTAACTCAACTGTATCCAGAATTCAATCAACTGATCACCAACGTTCTTTAGCCCCAAGCTAAAGAAGAGGCAGCTAAAGCTGCATTAGAGCGTTCTTAACCTCTTGCGAAGCCACTTTCATGTCGATAGACGGCCCGAGCTCGCCCTTCAATTTAGCCATCACTTTGCCCATATCCTTCATTCCAGTCGGTTGTAACTCCTGAACTGCTTTCGCAACCAAATCAGGGTAAGCAGACGCATCCAACTTAGCGGGCAACAATGCTACCAAAAAATCGGATCTCAATTTGATTTCAGTTGCTTGGTCCTCGCGACCTGCCTTTGCAAAAGACTCAGCGGACTCGCGAAACTTACCCGCCTCTTTTTCAACAACTGCGAGTACCTTAGCCTCGTCAAAATCCTTATTCTCACGCACTTCGCCTTCTTGAATAGCAGCCAGTGCTGCCCCGTAGGCTTCAATCTTTGCGGCATCGCGTGCTAAGCGAGCTTCTTTATGGAGTTTTTGCAATTGCTCTTTCATACGCCCTATCACGAATGAGCAATCAGAGAGAGGCAATCTGTTTGTTTCAAAAAATGCACTCCATCACAGAAGTTTCATTGATTCCAACTGATCGAGAATTTTTTGGCATTCGCCGAGTAATCGCTTTCCCAATGCTTTACCTTTTTCGTGTAATGCCTCTTGCTCACGCTTATACTCGATCCGCCCTTCGGCTGTTTCTATTTTTATAGGCGCCATGTTATACGCCGCCAAATCATAGGGGCTCGCCCGCATATCAAGCTCGCGTGCCCGGATCGCTAACTCAAAACAATCCATCTGTAAATCACTGCCAATCCATGGGTACAACTTATAAGACCACTTGTATAGATCCATATTGAAGTGGACACAGCCAAACTGCTCGTTTTTTTCACGATCCTCTTGAGTCGGTTGCAACGTATTCAAGGGTACCGCATTCGGCGTAAAAAACCGGAAAGCGTCATAATGAGTACAACAGATCGGCAAAGATTCGACTGTTTTCTCCAAAATCTCACTACTCGGTCTCAAAGGCGTAGTTTCGTGGCGAATCTCCTTTGTTTTATAGACCATAGCCCATTCGTGCAGACCAAAGCATCCAAACTTCGCAGGACGGCTCAAAGCAGCAATGACCAAATTTGCCACCCACCGAACCAACCGCCGCTCGCGTTCAATCATTGCTCTGACGTTTAATCGCACCACAGAGTCAATTCGATGATACCGACCATCAGTCAAAAAAAGTTCAGCCCCTTCACCCTCAAGAGCCATATCGAGCATTGGCCTCCAATTAGTGAAATTTTTCAATTTTGTCTTATAATACTCAAAAAGAAAATCGTAAATAGGATGCGGTTTACGCCAGGATTTGCGTTGCCGAAAACTCTCTACCCATGGTGAGGAGCGTTGTTCGTGATCAGCGATTTTTCGACGCCACACCTCTTGCCGCAATACTTCCATCGTAACGTATCTACCTAGAGAAGTTGTCGCTTCATCCATTCCTCTACGTCTTCGTCAAGGTAAGCTTCTTCGAGGATTTCTTGAGCCCAGGCATGGTCCTTAGACAAATAGCTTAAAACTCGCCCGGCCATCACTTGAACAACTCGTTCTTCGCTCCAAATAGTTTCTTTCAAGCCACGCCATTTTTCCGCTTGAAGAGTCTTGGGCTTCACCAACTGATCGCAACAATCATGGCATATAAAAATGCAGTTTTCAAAGACTGGTTCTTCAGGCACTGGCTGAAGCTCGTAGATTGTCAGGGCTACGCCACTACTTGAACAAAGCTCGCACTTTCGCCCAGACCTACGTGCCAAATCCTTGCCGTACAAAGATAAGGCTGCCTCGCGCTGCTTATGTTTTTCCAGTCCCCTAGCCATAAAATCCGAAGCAGTTACAAGAAAGATACCTTCCCTGTCGAAGCTAATCTGCTATCGGATCACTTCTTCCCCGGAATGATTTCGCCAATTCGATACTCAGAAAAATCATTAACGATATCACGATAGAGCTTATCTTGCTTGTAAAGTTTTAGAATTTCTTGGTGCTCGTAATCCGATGTCGGCCATTCCTTGTAGACACCCGGGAGCATAAAGACGGTAAAAGCCTGTTCTCGAGTTATTTTTCTTCGAATTACTAACATAATCGGATGCAAGTTTGTTGCCTGGCACCTGCAAGCTCAAGCTATACAACTACAAATGTGCCGCTTTGCACTAGGCACGCATAGAGTATTTCCTCCACTGTCGTTCAAATACGTTGATTCTTTAGGCAAAATCTTAACTTTATTTGCAAACGATTCGTAAAACATAGGCAGTCAGTACATTGCGGCTCGTAACGCCCCATCGCCTATGGTCCTATGTACTCAACAACCAACTAGAGTCGATAGCTCATTACACCTACTATGGACAGTATTAACTCAAATCCTTACCTAAATCCCTCTCGGATTGCTCAAACCTATCAAAAACCAGAAGCTTCCCCTCAAGTCGGAAAAACGAGCGAGCACCTTGGTACCAAGACTCTTTCACAAGACGCTGTATCAAAGACTCAACCTGTAGAGACCTTTTCTAACCTCTTCGGAGACGACGAACTCGAGCGCTTGCAAAACAACTTAGAATCAATAGCTAATCTTGCTGAATCAGCCCTAAAGCGATTCAATGACAAGAAACATTTTTAGTAGAAAAGATTCGAGATGCCAAGCCAGCTCCATTTCGTAAAAATAGGAGTCGCGCTCCTTGCATTTAGTAACCTGTTAATAGCCAGCAACCATGGCTCATGTTGCCAATCTCATGACCTGTGGATTGATAAAGACGAAGACGAGAACTACATAGCACGCCATGAGTGCTCCTTCGTCCAAGCAGGAAATGCCTTTCTTATGTTTGGAGGTAGAGAATCCTCGCAACGCCTAGATCTCTACGATTTCCAGAAAAACAAATGGAGTCTCGGCAAAGAAGCTCCCAAGGAATTCAATCACTTCCAAGCCACCTATTACCAGGGCTTCGTATGGGTAATAGGAGCTTTCAAAGATAACAACTTTCCTCGCGAAACACCTGAAGAATCTGTCTGGCTGTACGACCCATCCGCCGATGAGTGGATTCAAGGCCCAGAAATCCCCGAACACCGAAGACGCGGCGGAGCCGGGTTAGTCGTTTACAATGACAAGTTCTACCTTATCGGCGGCAATACCATCGGTCACGATGGAGGATACGTAAACTGGTTCGATGAATACAACCCACAAACCAACGAATGGACAGAGCTCCCACCTGCTTCGCAAGCCCGGGATCACTTCCACGCGGCTATCCTCAACGGCGTCTTGTACGCAAGCGGAGGACGAAAATCTGGCGGCGAGGGTGGCTTTTTCAGTCCACTGATAGATGTCGTCGATACCTACAATTTCGCCACCGGCAAATGGTCCACCCTTAACGAAAATCTTCCCACCCCTCGAGCTGCACCGGGAATCGCCGTATTCAAAGATCAACTTTTTGTAATGGGAGGCGAAGGAGAAGAGCGAGGCCCCGCTTACAAAATCGTTGAAGCCTACAACCCGGAAAAGGGAGTTTGGTCACGCATGGCCGACATGCTCTATGCCCGCCACGGCACTCAAGCAATCGTATCCGGAAAAGGAATCTACATCGCTGGCGGCTCGCCTAAGAGAGGTGGTGGCCGACAACTTAACATGGAAGTTTACTCTCACGACTCGCCTGAACCGTATTTAGTTACACCATCACGACTCATTTCAGCAGAAGAGATAAGCGTTGCAGTCGGAACAAGTATAGCAATCAGCTTAGAGGCTACCGTCGGCAATGCAGGGTGCTTCATAAACAAAGTAGATTTAAAAGGCAACAACGCCAAAAATTTTAGCATCCAAAGCGACATCGATCAAACATTGATCCTAGCAAATTCTAAAAGAACTCTAACAATCAAAAACAACGGCCCAGCCAACCAGAAAAAAGCGTATCTTCTAATCACGTATAATGGCACACAGGAGCTCATCATTAATTTAGCAAGTAGTCTAACAACTGAAAAAATATCTTCCTAGAAAGATATTTACAGGCTACAAAAAAATAAAATGATCAACCACTGTATTTGCGTCGTAATCACCTTTTTTTCCAACAAATTGCTCAAGGCAATCGACATTGCCTGAGGTCACCAAGGGCAATTCAAGCTCACCTCCTTTCATCACGTGAGAATGCCCTGCAGTCGCCAACAATCCATTACAAAGACAACGACGTCCGGTACAATCTTCGACCACCCCTCCTTTTGCAATAAAACGCTCAATTGGCTCTGCTGAACAGCGCCAGCCTAGGCTGCCATCATCTTTACGATAAGCCGAACGAAGATAACCATGTGCACATTCTTGTCGTTTTCGATCTCCCGCATTTCGACCACCCTCCGTAGCAGGCAAATTGAGTGTCTTAAACGGGAATCCAGTCGGAGACCCATTGCCCTCAGTATCGACGTTTGCTATCTTAGCTCGAACACTCGCCAATGCCCGCCTCCGTATTGACCAATTCATCCCCGAGTCAGAACAATAGGCAAACGCAGTTCCAACTTGAATACCTATAGCTCCCGCTTCCTTAGCCTTCAAAATCGCATCTGCACCAGTCTGCCCCCCAGCCAACCAAAATGGGCGACCGAGTTTTTTCAAGCGACCTAGATTCGCATCATCTCGGCTGCCGTACTCCAATGGTTCGCCACTAGACGGGTTCCACCCGCGTGGCCTTGCATTGTGTCCTCCCGCCGCAGGACTTTCTACGATGAAGCCATCGACCCCTTCAACTCGAGCAAGCGACATAGCAAGCACATGCGAGCTAACGATTGCCAAAAACTTGGGACGAACCAACTTATGGCAGAAATCACCGATCGACTTCGGAACAAACTCAAGCGCAACATCCTCCCCACCTTCAACTGACAATCGAAGAATACTGGCTTCATGCCGACTCAATTTATCAAGGTGACCTGGGGTATCGCGCGGCACACCCGCTCCCATTAACACGTAGTCGCAACCTGCCAGCATTGCCCCATAAAGAATGGGCAAAGTCGGCAGCTGAATTTTTTCCAACAAATTGATCCCGACTCGTCCAGAATGCCCTTCCTTGGCAAGGTATACTTCGACAAAGCTGGCAATGACCGCGAGTTCCAAGAGTGACTTACGAGGCGATTCACGGAACATCGGTACGGGTTTGTATTTTCCCGGTGCAGCAAGTCCTTCCGCTTGGTACCATTGACTAAATACGCGATCAGCCAACTCTTTGGATGGGAAAGCACTCATAGCCCTACGAAGGTGTCCTCCAATATCTCCTTCCTGCAAGCGGTACGCTAAAACTCGATCGATTGCCGTGCCCGAAACCACACCAAGGTGACCACGGAGCGAAACGGCTCGCGCTAGTTTCCAATTTGAAATAGCAATCCCCATACCTCCTTGAATAAGCACCGGGTAATCTTCAACAGCTTGAACTTCATCCATAAGAACGCCAACCTGAAGATCGACAATTTAAAGACAACGAAAAGAAGAGCTCTTTATCTTTATTTTATTCTATAATGAAATCTAGAACGAGTACTAATCATCCAAATACACGTGGCTAATATTAGATCGGATTATCGTTACGCTGAAAATAACTCAACTAACCTTCTTAGCTGTTTTCTTAACAGGGTAGCCAGTATTCAAAAGTTTGCGTATTTTACGAACCACCTGATTTGCAACGCTAACGCTTCCCTCTTTTCTCAAAACTGCCAAAAAACCATTCGCGACAGGTTTGGGAAAAGATTCTACAACCTCTTCAATCTTCAATTTCAACTGCACCTCTCGACTCTTTTCACACACACCTATAAGCTCAATAAATGATTGAGGTTCAAATACATGAAAATGGAGATTTATCTCACGCCCTTCAGTCACTTCCTTTTCATAGTATTCAGAATGAGATTTTTGGTGGTTTGGCACCTCGTTCTCAGGAATGTCAGGATGAGTCTGGCTCCAATCGATTCCATAAATAAAGTCATTGATGTGAACCGCATCGCAATCTGTCGTGCCTTTCCGATAGTCATCGATCATATGCTCAGCCGTAGTTAGTTCACGGCGGTGATCGAAGGTAAAACGGCGATCTGGAATGACTGTGTACACCACCCCTCCCGGTTTTAAAACACGTTGCCATTCCAACAGTGCTTTGATTGGGTTTGCGATATGCTCCAAAACGTGCGAACTCGCTACAAAATCAAGCGATTCGTTTTCGAATGGGAGCGATACTGCGTCACCCAAGTAATCAACGAGGCATTTCTCACCATCGTACGTATCGAATTTATCGATATAGTAAGGCGAAATTCCCGGAATCGGTGTTTTGAAGGCACCAATCTCAGCCCCCTGTCCTCTTAAGTACTTGGGCACATAATCGTCGTGAGTCATCCTATGCCAGCGAGGTTAGCTAAAATTTTCTTCGAAGCTTTGATTCCACGCGTGAGCATACTAAGATCCATACTTTCATTAGGTGCATGAATTTTGTCCTCCGGTAAGAAAAGCCCAATCATTAGAGAGTCCAAACCAAGCTCGCTTTTGATGTCCGCAATAATTGGAATACTGCCTCCCTCTCGTAAAAATAAAGGAGCTTTCCCGAATTCCTCAGCAATCGCACTATCCGCAGCATCAAATGCTTGCTCAAGTCGGGACGGATAATTAGCGGGGGAATTCTCCCGATGTGGTGGTACAACCAAATAAGGAATGCCTTCATGCCCCGCTTCGATTTCAGCTGTAATTCCATCCGGAATACGATCCAAAATAGTTTGTTTAACTAAGTTCCCAATTTTGACGGGATCTTGATTCGCCACTAGTCGACAGGTTATCTTGGCAAATGCTTTAGAAGGCACTATCGTTTTGCTACCCTCTCCTTGGTAGCCACTTCCAAGACCATTAAATTCCAATGTAGGCAAATATCGGACAGCTTCAAAAGGCGAGTAACCCGGATGAGTATGAAACGAATTGATACCCAGCGACTTTTTGTAAGCTACTTCCTCAATACCCAATCTCTTGAGTTCTTCGCGTTCCCAATCTTCTACGCTAGCAACATCGTCATAGAAGCCAGGAACGTTTACACGATTGTCCTTATCGTGCAATGACGCACACAATTCACACAAGGCTTGAGCAGGGTTGTAAACGGCGCCTCCATGCAAGCCAGAATGAAGGTCGGAGTTCGGGCCCGTCAATTCCACCTCAAGGGCAACAATACCGCGAAGCCCCACCGTGATAGCAACTTGTTCGGCAGAAGGGCTGAGCGTGTCTGATAGTAAAACTAGATCAGCTTCCGCGAGTTCTTCTTTTCGCTCTTTGAGAAACGGTAGCAAGTTCGGACTGCCAATCTCCTCTTCACCCTCGATTACAAAAGTTAATCGCAACGGTAATTCTGGGTACGCTTCCAACAACTCCGCAACAGCAGCGATATGGGCCATTTGCGGTCCTTTGTTATCTGCTGCCCCCCGCCCATAAATACGACCGTCCTTAATTACCGCTTCAAATGGGTTACTATCCCAAAGTTCGATCGGGTCCACCGGCTGAACATCGTAGTGCCCATAAATTATCACATGAGGCCAAGAAGGCTCACCTTCACGTTTGGCTACCACGATAGGATGCAATGGCGTATCCACGATCTCAACATTCAATCCCATCTGATTGAAAACGTCGGAAACAAAATCGCGCGTCTGATTCATGCCCTCTTTAAAGGATGAATCGGTCGATACGCTTTGGAGACTAATGTACTGCTTCAGTTTTTCGATTGGATCGAACATAGGACCCGAATGAAAGCAGCTTAATGGTCCAGCTCAAGGCATATTCTTCGGATCTGACGCTGGCTCGACTTCTTCTTCCGCCAAGTACATCAACCCTCCGAGGTATTTCTTGATCTGACGCTCGGTCGGCGAATCAGCCAGATTATCCAACATATCGTAGATTTTTACCTTTCTAGCGAGCTTGTTCGACTTCACCCGTTGGAGATAATCTTGGTAAGATAGACCTTTTTGCTTCGTCAACGCTTGTACAGCCGTAACAACCACCTCAGGAATACCTTCTGCGATCAAATCGTCTGCCGTCACGTCCGTGTCCTCTAACACGTCATGCAACCACGCGACTGCCTTGGCATGATCATCTCGCGAAATTTCCTTAACGATTCGTTGCGGATGTTTGATGTACGGCGTCATTCCATTGCGACGATATTGCCCCTTGTGGGCTCGCCGAGCAATTTTTTCCGCCAATTTCACTATACTACTGCTAAATATCACGGCTAAAACTTCTTTTGCTCCCGCCCCGTGGCGACTAAGACCAATCCCACTTCATTGGCAGCTTCGCTCAACTCTGAATCTTGAGAAGGGTCCAATGAGCCGGGATGTAATACCAAGTTAAATCCTGTCTGCTTCAACTTCTTTATCCAAGCGACATCTTGAATTTTTTCATCCAAGGCAAGCACACACCTGCCAGTTAAACTCGATTCAACGGACGACATGACCTGCTCGATCGACCAGTTCTGGACAGGCAATGCCGATGACTGAGCCACAATTTTTTCACCAGAGACAACGATCGCCATCGATGATCGTAAGTGACGAGTCGCCTTAGCTGCAAAAATCATATCCGCCCAACTATCGACACTAGGTTGGGCGAAACTCTTCACGACCCACTCCATTGGATTGATTGCGATTCTATTTTTGTCCTGAACTAAAACACCCCCGACGACGCTTCTTAACTCCTGCAAAGCCTCGTACCCAATACCTTCCTTTGACACGAAAAGGCGCAAGTCGTTTTTTTCCTGCAACGCCTTCAATGCATCGCTTGAAAAGCGCGGGGCAACGATCGTCCCTTTATCCAATAATACCAAGCTTTGGGCAAATTCAGCATCGACCGATCCATTTACGATGCAAACGCCTTCGTAAAATACTGACATCGAATCCTTTTCAATCTTTGCCCACGCTTCAGCGAGAGTATCACCGCTCGCAAGGCCAAGGATAGTATTTCGCTGTATGAACGACACAGTCGAGCGTTCGAAGTCACCTATCAAAAAAATCGCTGCAGACAAATCCAGTACTGATTGGTAGTTCAGATCTGGTCCCGATAATTGATCAAAATGTTCCTCAAACGTACCATACAAAGCCGCTTTTTGGTGAAGATTTTCGCCAGAAGCCACTTTTTTAGATCGCTTCCAACTGTGGTAAATCGATTTTGGGTAACCACTTAAGGCGTCCATATCAGGGGCATCGGCTGCTTGGAGCTCCAAGTATTGAGCCACAGAAGCGTCAAACTGAGCACATGCTAACAAAGCCTTCGTAGCTTGAGTAACTGAAAATGATTGCGGAAGTATTCCCTTGCCTATCGCAAGTAACTCAAGTGTGTGGTCATAATCGTGAGGATTCCCAAGCACAGCAAATTTCGACGGTTGAAGAGCGGCCTTTCGGATCGCTGCTACGATGTCTGTATCAAATGCTGCTAACGCCTTTTTCCAGGACATAAACTCGCGCCCAACCATTTCGACAGAAAAAAAGTTGCCGACCAAAATCCCCCGATCAGAACACGAATCATCGAACAAATTTAGTGCCTCCTTCGTTTCCACAGTTTCGACTTCTAAACCCTTCTTGCTCAGCTCTAAAGCAACATCTGCAGAGGCAACTAGGGCATAGCCAAAGTCCTTGCTCAATTTTTCTGCAAAATCAACAAGACCTGTTTTCTCTCGTGCAAGTAGTAAGGCAAAAGCACCCATAAGACGGCGATCACATCCGACCTATGCTCATTCGAGCAAGCCTAAAACGTATCATAGAAAACCACGAACCTACCAATCCACCGGCACTGCGGTGCTTTTCGAGTTGAATTCCCAAAAGGTAAGCGCGATATCATACCCAATTCTAAACTGAAGCGAATAGCACCGTACGTCCATGGCTTCCAGCCTTCCACGAATTTTAGCCGTTCGAAGCCTATTCTACCAGTATAATTAATTTCATAACGCCCATCGGGCTATCATAAAACTAAAATCCAAACCAAAAAACTTATGGGACAACAACATAGAGTAAAAACAAAACGCATCCGACGCAAAGCTTACCTAACTCGCAAAAAAGCCCGCGAAGCGAAAGCGAAGAAGTAAGCTATTCTAGCAAGAGCTAACCGAATACTCGCCAAATAGAACTTAAAGACGTTTATCATGACATTCTTAGGTTTAGAAGATCTTCAGTGGATACGCTTGGCTACCATCGTATTTGCAGGAACCTTCTTTCTTGGCACGTATTCGGCGCTCAAGCTTAGGCGAAAAACCGGCCGGCCTTACATACTGTCATTAGTCGTATTTGGCTGGGCCTTACAAACGTTTGGACTTTACGCCCGCGGGCTCGAATACGGTGGTTGCCCACTCGCTAACAAATTCGAACTCGTCCAGTTCATGGTTTGGTCCGCAATCGCTTTATACATTTTTATTGGACCTGCATTTCGAGTAAGCCTCTTAGGCGTTTTCACTTCTGCATTTGCTACGATTTTTTCCATTTTATCCCTTTCCGTTACTAGTTGGGATAACTTGAACCGAACTCCTATCTTTGGGGACAATCCATGGATTGAGATGCACGCAGCTACTGCTCTTTTTAGCTACGGCGTTTTTGGCATTCTTGCCCTCACCTCCGCGATGTACCTGATACAAAGTAGGAACCTCAAAAAGAAAAAAATCGGAGGACTCTTTCCCTACCTTCCTTCGATCGTCGAACTTTCAAATATCAACATGCGCCTTGCATGGATGGGTTTCGCAATATTGAGCGTTTCCCTCGGAATAGGTAGTTTCTATTGGGCTAAAAATCTTGATTCCGTGGACTTCGTAAAACTGTCTGCAACGGTGATCGTCTGGCTTGCATACGGGATATTAGCAATTTTGAGAGCTAGCCAAACACTCACTTCAAAACGATATTCATGGTCCAGCATCATACTCTTCGCTCTTGCTCTCCTATCGCTTGGAGCTGTGCAAGACAAAGAGCCTAAAACCCTTTCGACTATCGTCGAGCTCGATCGATAATGAGTTCTAGCAAGAGCCGTTTTCTCATCATCAGCATCAATCATGAAAACGTACCGCTCGAACAAAGAGAACGGTACGCGATTGATGATGATCAAGTAGAGGCAATTTACCAACCATGCGATGACTCGGAATTTGTAACCGAGAGCTTGATACTCAACACCTGTAATCGATTCGAGCTATACATCTGCCTCAATTCAGATAAAAACGAAGAGGACGCACTAGAAATACTAGCAAAGTTCTACGAGCTTAACATCGCCGAAATCAAAGAGCACGCTCGTCTATTCGAGGGATTAGATGCAGTCAGCCACTTAATCGAAGTTTCCGCTGGCCTGCGCTCGCAAATAATCGGCGAGGTAGAGATTTACGGCCAAGTCAAAAACGCTTACGCATACAGCTATAAAAGAAAGTCGGTCGGCACAGTTCTTAATCGAATTTTTCAAAAGGGATTCCAAGCAGTAAAACTGATCCGCAATAGCACGCAAATCGGCGAAGGTCAGGTGAACATTTCCAACGTTGCTGTTAATCTATCTACAAAGATCTTCGGCAATCTGAAGGGCACCTCAGCTCTTATCCTTGGGACTGGAGAAATCGGTGAAAAAACCGCCAAAGCTCTCAAAAGTAGAGGAGCGACCCATTTTGGGGTAGCTAGCCGCACGCTTTCTCGTGCCGAAGAAGTAGCTGGTGAATGGGGAGCCGTCCCTATCGCTATGGACCAAATAAATGAGTACTTAGATAAGTATGACATCGTACTCGCTTCAACAATTGTTGAAGAGCCACTCATTACAAAAAAGATCGCTCAAAAAGCGCTCAGCAAACGCAAGGGACGCCCCTTGTTTCTGATCGACCTAGGCATGCCACGAAACATCGATCAGAGTTGCGAGGATCTCGATAATGTATTCCTCTACAATCTAGATGACCTTGCAGCGATTGCGGAAGAAAATCAAACACAGCGCCAAAGAGCGGTAGCCGATAGCAAAGCAATTGCTAACCAAAAGTCAGAAGCCATTTGGGCTAACTTAGTAACCAGAGGCCAAGTACAATAGAATCATCTAGCTTCCTCAACTTGTGCCCAAAATTCGATTTGTATCACTCAAGAAAATCCCCTTGAGGTTCATTTCAAGAGCTTGAGCATTTCCAGAGTGTTTCAAACCATCTGCTTTACTGATCAAGCCTTCTTTGATCAGGCGATAAAGCTCTCGATTAAAAGAACGAGAACCATTATCTGACGAAGCATCCAAGATTCCCTTAATGCTATCAAATTGACCGTCCTTAATGGCATTACTAACAACGCCATCGACCACAAGCACTTCCTGACACGGAACTCGGCCTTTGCTCTCTAGTTTAGGTAGCAGTTTTTGAACTACAATACCTTTCAAGCACTCCGAGAGCTTTCTTTGTACTTGAGCATGCTGGTCTGGCGGAAAATATTCGAATAATCGAGTGATCGCTTGAAGTGTGTTCGCGGCATGAAGGGTCGACAAAACAAGGTGACCTGTTTCTGCGGCCGACAAAGCTGTTTCGAAGGTTTCCCGATCGCGCATTTCCCCAATTAAAATGATGTCTGGGTTTTGCCGTAAAACCGCTTTGAGCGCTTTGGGGAAACTTGGAGCGTCTATCCCAATTTCCCGCTGATTGAATACCGACTTTTCATCAACAAAATTGTACTCAATAGGATCTTCCAGGGTAACGATATGTCGATCGAGGTTGTGATTAATCCAATTAAGCATACAAGCTAAAGTTGTACTCTTTCCTGAACCCGTAGCCCCACAGACAAGCACGATCCCATTTTTCTCCTGGCCAAATTGTAAAAGTGGCCCTTGGTCCAAACCTAGGTCACTAAAATTCGGGACATCGCTTTTGATGTGACGAAAAACAATGCTCACCGTACCGCGCTGCAGAAATGCATTCACACGAAAACGCCCTGCTTCGTCCAAAAAATAGGCGAAATCGACCTGTCCGTCCATTTCCCAATTTTCACGAAAATTATGTGGAAGTTGATCCTCTACAAACTGAAGGACGACTTCTCCGTCAATCGGCGGCATTTCTACTGGCTCCAAATTGCCGTGGAGCCTAAGAAAACCTGGCTTGTCCGACTTTACGACAATATCGCTGGCACCGTTTTCGACGGCAAGGTAAAGGAGTTCATCGAAAATTCTATTAGACATGGATAGATAGGATTGTTTTAGAGTCCGGCCCCTCGAGCTGAAATTTATTCTCTAATCGGTAATAAATCGGCTTGGAACTGCTTTCCTTCACCCTACACTCCGCAAAATTATGATTAATAGACGTTTCACAGGATCGATTACCGCACTGGCAACGCCATTTGACTCAAATGGCGAATTGGCTCTGAACGATCTCGGAAAACTCGTAGAGGCGCAAATAACTGCAGGCATTAACGGCTTGCTTCCAGTCGGCACAACTGGCGAATCCCCTACGCTTAATCACAACGAGCACAAAGATGTTATCGCATTCACAATTGAAGCGGCGAAAGGACGCGTTCCCATTATTGCTGGGGCGGGCTCGAATTCGACACGCGAAGCGGTTTCTCTGACAAAGCATGCTCATGAAGCAGGGGCAGATGCGACTTTGCACGTAGCCCCCTACTACAACAAGCCTAGTGCTGAAGGGCTATTTAGACACTTTTCTGCTGTTGCCGAAGCAACAGACAAGACGGTCATTCTTTATTCAATTCCAGGACGTTGCGGAATCGATATTCCTGTAAACGTCGTAGAACGACTTCGCAACCGCTACCCGCATGTCGATCATATCAAAGAGGCAGGTGGAAGCGTGGATCGAGTGGACCAACTCAAGAATGCTATGGGCGATGATATCGTAGTACTGAGCGGTGATGACAGTCTCACGTTGCCGTTTATAGCAGCTGGAGCGGAAGGAACTATCTCTGTGGCTTCCAACGTTTTACCAGATCAGGTAGTTTCTCTCGTAAATTTCGCGCTCGATGGAAACCTTAAAGGGGCAAGCGAGTTGCACAGAAGGCTAAACGAGATTTCTAATATCTTGTTCATCGAACCAAATCCAGTTCCAGTAAAAGCATGCTTGAAGGCTCTTGGCTTGTTCCAAACAGACCGAGTCCGCCTCCCCCTTTGCGAGATGGGAACTGAAAATCACCAACGCGTTTCGGAAGCTTTTCAAGCAGTGCTTCGCTCGACTTCAACCGTTTCCGCTTAAATTTATGTCACTCGATATTTGTATAAACGGGGCTAAAGGCCGCATGGGAATAGCTATCGCCGAAGCGGTCGAAGAAGCGGGTCATACAGTTTCTGGACGTGTCGACATAGGAGACGACTTGAAAGCCTCCTTGGAAAAATCTGATGTCGTCATCGACTTTTCCTTTCACGCTGTAACAAAAAACGTCTTTGAAACTGCAGCCGCTCTTGGAAAACCGGTAGTGTGTGGAACAACCGGACACTCACTCGAAGAAAAGGCTAGTCTCTTAAAAATTGCGGAAAAGATGCCGACCATCTGGGCAGGAAATTTTTCCATTGGCGTAAACCTACTCTGCTATTTAACCGAGAAAGCAGCCAGCATATTGCCGCAGAGCTTCAACGCTGAAATCGTTGAAATGCATCATCGGCTCAAAAAAGATGCCCCCAGCGGAACAGCCTTAATGCTTGCGGATTCAATTCTCGGACCACGCGACCTAACGGAAGACGATCTTCGCCACGGGCGTGAAGGGATAACTGGCGAACGCACCGAGCGCGAAGTTGGCATGCACGCCCTTCGAGGCGGAGACGTAGTTGGCGATCATACAGTGCTTTTCGCTGATTTGGGCGAGCGAATCGAACTCTCCCACAAAGCGTCAAATCGCAGTATCTTTGCTCGCGGAGCTGTCAAGGCTGCCGAGTGGTCAATTGGAAAAACACCTGGAGTCTACGGGATTCGTGAAGTCCTCGGTCTCGACTAGCTCAAAAAATGATTGTCACAATCGAAGGCATATTAGCTCGAGCAGGTCTCGTTTCTGCAATAATTGATGTGGGCGGCTTAGGCCACCAAGTGAACATCCCTGTTACGACAGCCGAACGATTGCCTCAAGAAGGACAACGGGTAAAGCTCCACACTCACGTTGTTTATCGCGAAGACTCACAGAACATGTACGCATTTTGGGACGAGCGTGAACGTGATCTGTTTGTTTTGTTAATCGAAAAAGTGTCCGGAGTCGGCCCCAAAGCCGGTGTTAGCATGATGAGCAAATTGCCGCTTGAGTCTCTCATCGCTGCAATTTCCAATGGCGACGCCAAGCTCTTAGCGAAAACTCCCGGAATCGGCCCGAAAACCGCAGAACGAGTAATCATTGAATTAAAGGATAAGCTGGGAGGTTTTAAAACAGCATCAGTCGAAAGCACGAGCCTCCCTGCTAATCTCAGTAATTCTTCGTCATTCACAACGAACGATGAAGATGCAATCATGGCATTGACTGCCCTTGGTTATAAGCCAGCCGAAGCCGCAAAAGCGGTTAAAAAAGCGATCGACTCTACCTCATCCGCTTTGAGCACTGAAGAGGTAATCAAATTGGCCCTCGGTCGATAATTTTATTAGTTTGATTCAAGCACGACCTTGAAACCAGTAGTCTTCGGTAACTCTATTTCCTCACCTTCCGATACAGAAACTCGAATAGGAGCTTTTCTTGAGTACTGAGAATTAATAAATCCGTCCCCGAACGACTGTTCCAAAGCATTACTAAGCAGCTCTGCCTTTTGTTTCTCGTCTAGAACAAGGCTCATTTCGTGGTTCATCGAATACTTGGATGGCTCAAAATTTAAGTTTAGGCCATTTTTCCATGAAAACTCTGTAGCTCTGTGCGTCGCAGGAACGACCTCCTCGTTGTACTTATAATTATCGAAACTAGATTCCAAAGTCGTTGAAAACGATGCAAGTTGAACTTGCTCCGGCCCGAGGACTTCATCCGGCGAATTTTGCTTCTCCACCGGGTTAATAGCGAATGGGCGTTCGGGGCTACCGAAAAATGGCTCTAAATTCCGTGCAGCTAATCCAATTAACGCAAACGCAGCTGCCATACCTCCAACAGCGTATACTATTTGAGAGAAATTCCTACGCCTCTTCGGTTCGGCATTAACGACTTCTAACATAGAACAAGCCGCTGTCATTCTATTGTATTGATTATACAAGATACGATACTCGCTGCTCGATTCGATCGCCGCAAACAACTCATCAATTTCATCTGGTTGAATCTCATCGTCTAGATAAAGATTCAACAGTTCTAGGAAGCGGTCTCTGCTCATATCAATTCGTTACCTAGCTTTTCTCTCAAGCTTTCACGCGCTCTCGCAATTCTACTTTTAACTGTGCCTATACTAATTCGCAATACATCTGCAATTTCGTCATAGGTCATATTTTTTACGTTTCGCAAAACTAAAACCTCGCGATGTTTCTCATTAAGCAGCTCCATAGCTGCAGAAACTCTATCCTGAAATTCGTTGGTGACTGCGACATCCGATGGAGTCGCTACATCCGCAGGAAAGACTTCTGCTAAAGTTGTGTCGGATTCCCCTCCCAAAGATTGGTCGAAAGAAACTGATTTATCCCTCTTACGCCTCCACCAGTACCAATACCGATTTCGGGCCAAATTTGTCGCTATTTGATACAGCCATGTAGAAAAGCTAGAATCGCCTCGGAACTTCTCTAGGCCACGGTGAGCTCTAATAAAAGCGTCCTGTGTGACTTCTTCAGCATCTTGCGTGTTGCGCAACAACTGATGAACCATTGCGTAAATACGATCCCAATATCGAGTTACCATTTCTTCGAAAGCAGCTTCATCTCCTGCTTTGAAGCGTGCGACCAGGGCCTTATCCAATGCTACTTCTTGCGCTTTACTTGACATAACTAATTCGCCCTTTGGACGGTATGCTTTATCTATTGTTCCCAAAATATCCTCCTTTTTTTTGTCAGGCTTCAACAATGAGCTATTCGACGAAGAATTCTCTTTCTCCCGTACCCCTTCAACTCCCAATTGGCTCATTTATATAAGTCCCTTAACCATTTTCTAAACTTCTTGTCGCTCGCCCAGCGATTTTTTGGCTAAACGGTCATCAGCAATACTATTATTTGTTAATATTTATACGCGCCCAATCTCTCTTTGGTTGCTCAAATTGGGTATCAATTTTCAATTCGAATTCGGGTTCCCACCTCGATACTTACATTTGACGCAAAAAGTTATAGAAATATTCAAATAAATTCTTGCTTTTAACCTTCGATACGGATGAATTCCGTGCCTTCCAAATTTGGCACGGGTCGATAGCTCAATCGGTAGAGCAGTTGCCTTTTAAGCAATTGGTTGTGGGTTCGAGTCCCACTCGACCCACCATTTGGAAATGGCTTCTATTAAAATCCTAATTAATTTGATAGAATTTAAATTAAATAGATGCCCATGACTTGCGTTAAGGTGATTTCCCCATAATGTATTTCTCAGAAAGAGAAAAATTGGGCCGACGCCCAATTCGAAAAACTATACACCAACGCTCGAGATCATGAAATCGATCTACATAGTCGAAGATCAGACCGCGATTAGAGAAATGCTAGTCGACGTAGTCAGCCGCCACAATTTTAATGTAGTCGGCCAATCAGGGAACGGCCAAGACGCCCTAAAGGACATATTAGAACTTCAGCCAGACATTGCTGTTATAGATGCAAAACTACCCGAGTTGAATGGCTTGGAGCTATTAAAGCGACTAACACGACAACTCAGCGGCACACGCTTCTTAATTTTTTCCGCATTCCAAAACCCTGTCTTAGTAAAAGACATGCTCGAGGCAGGAGCACACGGCTTTATTGAAAAAGACGTCTCTTTAAAAGAATTTCTTAATGGATTAAAAATTATATCCACCGGCGGCACTTTCTTCGGTCCATCTATCGCAGAATTGATCCGAACTGTTGTTGCCAACCCAAATAGTATACAAAGATCCAAAGACTTCCTTACCGAGAGGGAGCGAGAAGTCCTGCAACTTATCGCTGAGGGCAATAGCACAAAGGATATTGCACGACGCTTAGGTCTCAGCGTTAAGACCATAGATAACCACAGGACGAATATGATGCGTAAGCTAGACCTTCATAATGTCGCTAGCATCACGAGATACGCTATGCAAAACGGGCTTATCGAAGTCGAAAACGTAGTCTAATCGATCGAAATTCTGTCAGCGTAGTAATTTTCCTCTAACAAGCTAACCAGGTCAGGGTGCTGCCCGACCAATTCAGTTTGATGTACGATTCCTCCGTTTTTAGACCACTCAGAGTTTTCGATTATCTGATCAATATCTCCGCCAGGAGAAGCATGTCTCCCTGGGAACAGAAAAAGCCTAGCCAATAGAATTTCGGATTCCCTTTTCACAAAATCGTCGTTCAATAAATTTTCTAGCAGCGGATCTGAAAAAGAATACTCCTCACCATTTCTTCGTTCCATCGAACAGGCCATCACATCCATGCCCTTTCTTTTGAACACTTCACCAACTTGGTTCGCTACAATATCCCTGCACCGCGTCACTCGCATTAGTGGACTGCCATGATCAATAAGAAGGATTTGGGAAATACGAGATTCGTCTATTGTATCCAATTTTTTGCGAATAAGACTAACAATGATCGCAGCCAAGCCATCATCAGGCTTGTCTACATCCACCAATGTTGGAGCAAACTCGATACATGCGTCAGAGTAGTCGCTACTCGATTTTTTGAATATCCTGGGAATATAATCTACCAACAAGCCACTTGAGCCAAAGAATAGTGGCAAAATCACAAAGTGTCTTTTTCCTAATTCTAGTTTACTATCAACAAAATGCTCCCACACCTCGGCTGCGACCCCATTTAACTCCGTCGGGCTAACTTTGTTGGAATGCCTAGCTGAAACTGGAAAAATCTCGACACCTAAACGAGTGCTCAACTCGACCGCAAGGGCCCTCAAACGAAGTGTTGTTTCCGCCCTCAACGATCCGTTATCGAGCAAAACTACGCAATGACTCGCGTTTAATGATTGTTGATCACTATCTATCATAGATTTTTTATAGTTAAACGCATGTTAAATCTTGCCGATTTACATATCAGCTAAATAGTCAATATTTAACAATTCGCGGAAAGCTTATGCATTTCAAAAAAATAATACCCGTTACTCTCACATTAGCACTTTTAGCCGCAATATCAGGCTGCGCCAAAAAACCACGCCGCCCCAATCCGATTGACACAATCATGGGGTCTGGTGGATCAGCTTATGGAACAGCAGGTTCAGACCAAATCAACCCAACAGCGTTTGGAGACGGTGGATTTGCAGATGCCAGCGAAGCAATTGCGAGCAGAGGAAGCAATGGCGCTGGCGGAAACCCAATGGATACTGCAGAACGCGGCGTTCTCGCTGAATCTGACGTTTATTTCGATTTTGACTCCGCAAGCATCAAACCTTCAGAACGAGCAAAACTCGCTGATGCTGCCGACTACCTCCGCTTAAACTCTCGAGCAAAGATTGTCCTCGAAGGCCATTGCGACTGGCGTGGCACATCGGAATATAACTTAGCTCTTGGAGATCGACGAGCAAAAAGCGTGCAACGCTACCTTGAAACGCTAGGCGTGTCGCCAGACCGCATCACAACTCTCTCCAAGGGTGACCTCAATGCAACCAAAGGTGCCAGCGAAGCCCAAATGGGACGCGAAAGAAAGACCGAAATCCTAGTCAGTCGATAATATCCATTTTTCAGATACAAACGACATCGGAAACGATGTCGTTTTTTTGTGTCTACTCCCAACGGACTAGCGACAGCACTTGGGATACAAAGAAATTAAATTTAGCAAAATTGTCCGCCCTATTGCGTAATAACAAGCAAAAGAGTCGCCGCCTCAAATAGCCCTATCGCGATGGCAGGATAATTGCTTGGTTACAAAACTCGAAGAAGTGTAACAGACTTTAGCAAACGTTGTGTTGTATTACATCCTTAAGCCAATATATCAAACTCACTTAAGTTGCCGGCGATTCATTAAAGATAAGCGTGGCAACATGATCTAAAGCAGAAAACGAATATAATGAAAAAAGCCACTAAAACCACAGTCAAAAAAGCGACTAAAAAAGTAGTAGCCAAAAAAGCTGTAGCCAAAAAGGCTGTGAAGAAAACAGCTGCTAAAAAAGTAGCAGCTCCTGTTAAAAAAACTCCCGTCAAAAAAGTGGCTGCTAAGAAAACAGCAGTCAAAGCGGTCAAGAAGAAGACCACCGTTAAGAAAAAAGTGGCAAAAAAGGCCGCTCCAGTTCCTTCGAAAACAACGATCAGTGCCAGCATAGATGTAGGTTTCGGAAATTCGCTCTTCCTTAGAGGAGAAGGACCAGGGCTATCATGGGAAAAAGGCATTCCTCTCGATTGCAAATCTGATTCCGTGTGGGAGATCTCAATGACAGGAGTTAGCGAGTCATTCGATTTCAAGCTACTAATAAATGATGAAATTTGGGATACAGGCGACAATGCGACTGCAAAGCCTGGAATCGTAAACACAACAACGCCAAGCTTCTAACCCGACTCAATCCGTCGGCCCGGTGCGACACCGGCTGCACTTACAAGATATCGGCATCACCCTGACTACGGGGGTGATGTTCTTCGTGAGCCGAAACAACACGTGCAGCGTCTACCGCTGCGTAAATTTGCGTTGTTGCTATATCCGCATGCCCAAGTAATTCTTGTATCACCCGAAGATCCGCTCCTCCTGATAATAAATGCGTAGCGAATGAATGCCGCAATGCATGTGGCTTAACAGGCTTTTCAATACAGGCGGCTTTCCCCGCATTAACAACCATTAGCCAAATCGTCTTGCGAGAAATAGGAGCCCCTCGCCGACTAATAAAAAGAGCTGATCCCGTATTCGACTTTACAATACTAGGCCTGCCTTTATCGATGTAATTCTTTAGAGACATGAGGGCTTTTCCCCCGATCGGGACAACCCTTTCCTTCGACCCTTTACCCAAAACTTTTAACGCTCCGTGCTCGAGGTCGACCATTTGTAAAGGAAGTGAACACAATTCACTTACTCGAAGCCCAGATGAATAAAGTAGCTCCAGGATTGCACGGTCTCTAAGATCCAAAGGGGAAGATGAATCCGGAACTGCTAAGAGTTTTTCCATTTCACTAATAGACAAAACTTCTGGAGCTTTTCTTTGCAACCGCGGGCCGGATACAAGATCCATGAACGACTTAACAGTGACCCTTTCCCTCAACAAAAAAGTATCGAACGTTCGTAACGCACTTAATTTTCGACACAGAGTCGAATTTGACAAACCAGCCTCGCTCAAGTCATACAACCAATCACTAACATCAAAGGAATTCACTTGCAACCAGTTGGATCTCTTCAGCTTTTTAACGCAAAACGAAGCAAATTGCTCCAAGTCGTTTTGATAGCTGACGATCGAGTTGTCAGACAGTCCTTTTTCCAAGGTCAAATACGCCAAACACGAATCAGTTTGGAATGTGAGCTTTCCTAATGAGATGTCTTTCGAATCCACCAGATAGAAAGACAGCCCTTCGTGAGACTAAAATCAAGATTTACCTTCTCAGGTAGTTTTTTATCGATTGCGTCGAGGACCGTAAGAACGGATTGGAGCATTCCCTCGAGGAGCAGCATTCTTTAGTCGATACGTAATGCGTGCCTTGTTAAGATCATAAGCACTCATCTCCATCTTAACTAAGTCACCTTTAGTTATTTTGATAAAGTGCTTGCGCAATTTACCAGAAATATGAGCAAGAACCGTGTGCCCATTCTCAAGCTCAACCCGAAACATAGTCCCAGGTAGTACAGCAACAATCTTGCCTTCTAATTGAATAACATCGTCTGACATATAGAAATGAGCCTGGTCCTAAGACCAGATTACGAAAAAGGTGAGCATCGTGTCTTTCAAATCCTTGTCATTAGTCAAGAGTATTCATAGCAGATACTAAGACATGAGCCAAAGAACTGTTAAAACAGCCCCAGACTGCCCTTTTCAAAAACGCTTTCCTTCCCAACTTAGAAAAGATGATCAATTTTTCATGGCACATGCTTACAACCTAGCAATCGACGCTTGGGTAGCAAACGAGGTACCAATCGGAGCGATTATTGAGCATAAGGGAAGCATCATCGGCAAAGGCTTTAATCAAGTTGAATCGAATAAAGATGCTACTGCTCACGCCGAAATGCTCGCTATCACACAGGCATGTGCCGCAATCGAGGATTGGCGGCTCAGCGAAGCCACCTTGTATGTGACCAAAGAACCCTGCCCGATGTGCTCCGGAGCCTCTATCATGTCGAGAATCGGACGAGTCGTCTACGCCTTCGCCGACCCTAAAATGGGCGGGCTCGGAGGAGCATACAATGTCAACGACTACCCTGGCATGAATCACACTCTGAATGTCTCTGTCGGCGTAATGGAAGACGAATGTAAAGAACTCATCCAAACCTTCTTCCGCTTAAAGCGGGGCCTGAACAAGCAATAATTGACAAAGAATATTCTTTATTTAATGAATAGTATTTTCGTTCAGCAATTAACCAACTAGCAAAAACATTATGTCATACGAACTCCCATCACTTGATTACGCGTACGACGCGTTAGAACCACATATCGACGCTCGCACTATGGAAATCCACCATAGCAAGCATCACCAAACTTACATCACTAAAGTAAATGGAGCTTTGGAAGGAACTGATCTTGCCGACAAATCAGTTGAAGACCTTATAGCAGACCTTGATAGCGTTCCTGAAGGAATCCGTGGAGCAGTACGCAACAATGGTGGAGGGCATGCAAACCACAGCTTCTTCTGGAAGATTCTTTCCCCGAACGGCGGTGGAGCTCCAATCGGCTCTCTAGCTGCAGCAATCGAAAGCGAACTTGGTGGCTTTGATGCTTTCAAAGAAGCATTCGCCAACGCAGGTGCCACTCGCTTCGGAAGCGGCTGGGCTTGGCTTTGTGTTAAAGGAGGCAAGCTTTGTGTTTGCTCAACAGCAAACCAAGATTCCCCTATCATGGAAGGCAACACGCCAGTTATCGGCCTAGACGTTTGGGAACACGCCTACTACTTGAACTATCAAAATAAACGCCCCGACTATATCGCTGCGTTCTGGAATGTAGTAGATTGGGAAGCAGCTGAAGCTAATTACAAAGCAGCTCTTTAATCTCAGCAAAAGATTTTTAGAAAAACGCCACACTCTTTCCAGGGTGTGGCATTTTTGTATACAATTTTTTACTTCACCCCAATCTAAGGCTTCAAATAACTCGCTTGAGAAACATCCCCAAGACTAGAGGGCGAGACCACTGACCGCTTGCGTGTAACCGTATCCAACAACACTATTCGCTTTGAGTCATTCGACTTAAGAGTGTAGATTATGTGACGCCCATCGGCAAGCCACTGAGGTTCAACTGCCATACTCCGCTCACTCGTTACCTTCACACTTTCTCCCTTTGAGAAATCGTAAATAGCTATTTGGAAACCATTTCCTTCTGCAGTCGTAAATAGTATCAAATTTTCATCTACTGGATTCCAATCTGGTTCCGCGCAATACCCACTGACATTTGTTGGAACCCTCCGCAAACTCGCAGGAAACGAAGTCGAGGATGTAGTATAAAGCTGCAGCTTTCCATTTTGGCCTGATGCTACACAAATTCGGCTACCGTCAGGTGACCACGTTGGCGCCGACTCATCACCACTTGTATGTGTCAGTTTGCGACGACGGCTCGCATTTGAGTCACCAACATATACTTCCGCATTCCCTCCCCCCGTTAAAATCATCGCTATTTTTGATCCATCAGGGCTGTATCGAGCACTCAAATTTGACCCCTTAAGAGATACTAAGAGATCGAGGCTGTTCGTACGACGATCAAGACGAAAAATATCCGGATACCCCTTACGGTAACTGGTAAATACGATTTGGTCACCATCGGGCGACCATCGTGGTCTTAAAATTTCCACTCCATCATTGGTCAACTTCAGAACTTCCCCGAACAATACGTCGCTGGTAAACAATTCTTGCGAACCTGTTACTTCGCTCACAAAAGCTAATTTCCCAGCGAAAAAACCACGATTGCCTGAAGTCTTCCTTATCGCTAAATCAACCGCTCGAAAAATCGCGTTTCTTCGGCTCGTTCCCGCCAAAGTCTGAGTAAACTGCAACTGTTCCGGCAATCCCGAAAAAATAGACAATCGAGCGCCTGAAACCCCAACCGGATCAATAGAAATAGCAAACGCTGCGTCCGCCATACCTCCCACCACTCGATAGGCTCCGTGAACATTAAAGGCTGTCCGCGCCAAAGACAATGACTCGGAATCGCTTGAGCGGACGACCACACTAGTGGTGTCACGCATCACATCAACTTCAACGACTCCCAACTCGCGCTGGTCCTGTCCTTGAGCAAGGTTCGCCGAAAAAGCGAAGGTTAATACAAGAAAAGATAAAAAAGATTTGGATTGGAGCATTATCCTGTTGTTGCCAAAAATAAATCGGAGCATGAAGGTTTTCGTTCTAAATAGAATATAACTTTTAAATCTCTAGCCGGTTGCGGCGCAAGAGAGATGCCACTTTAAAACAAAAATATCTCACTTAAACAAAACGTGAACAAAGAGAGCATTCAAGAAGCACTTAAAGCAGTCAAATACCCGGGATTCAGTCGAGACATTGTATCATTTGGACTCATCAGGTCGATTGAGGTTGTCGATGGCAAAGCAGCCATAAATGTGGCAGTCGCTACCTCAGACCACTCGATCCCCGCAAAGATCCGAGACGATATCGAAAATACGGTTTCCACCCTCGAGGGAATCAAAGAAGTTGCTGTAAACATCTCAGTCACCGCGAGCAAACAACCCGCAGCCGCTAGCACTGAGCCGAAAGCGGCTAGAATAGATGGGGTCAAACACGTAATAGCAGTCGCAAGCGGCAAAGGCGGTGTTGGAAAATCTACCTTTGCTGTAAATCTAGCTGGCGCACTTTCAAAAATCCTTGAAAAGGACGGGAAGAAAGTCGGCCTAATGGATTGTGATATCTACGGCCCATCCATTCCACTAATGTTTGGCGTAAAAGGACGCCCCTTCGTCGAAGGCGATAGCTTAATTCCATTGGAAAATCACGGCGTAAAAGTCATGTCCATGGGTTTTCTAATAGATGACAACGCTCCCGTAGTTTGGAGAGGGCCTATGATAATGAAGACAATCCAACAATTCATACAAAATGTGAAATGGGGCGAATTGGAAATCATAGTAATTGATCTCCCACCTGGCACAGGCGATGCCCAGCTGTCACTTGTACAAAATGTTGAGCTCAGCGGCGCCCTTCTCGTGACAACGCCACAACCTGCTGCGACTCAAGTCGCGATTCGTGGCGCGAAGATGCTAGAAAAAACAAACGTCCCAATTCTGGGAGTGGCCGAAAACATGAGTTACTTTGTGGATCCTCAGGGTAATCGAACCCACATTTTTGGTGAAGGCGGCGGACAACAGACTGCGTTGGAACTTTCTACCCAACTTCTCGGTCAAATACCGTTAGACCAAGAAATCAGACATGGAGGCGACCTCGGCACACCGATCTCTATCGGCCAACCAGATTCCATTGCAGGCAAGGAGTTTCATAAGATGGCAAATGCTGTACTAGAACAATTGCAGTAGGTGCCAATCAGTTTAGTTCATTTCCAATGCGAATTGGAGTGAAAAAGGTTGGCAGTTGATTTCCACAATCCTAACATTCATTTCGTTAGGTAAATTCGGCACTTTTTGTTAAAAAAGCGCTGATCGAGCACACCCAACCAATACAAAGATTGCCATAGATGGAATTAAAAGCACTTTGGAAACTAAATTTTAATTACGCCCGTAGTAGCCTTTAAGGCAATTAAACACGATGGCTGCCAAAAATACCCAAGCAAAAGACCAACACGAGTTTGTAAAACGTTCGAGCCTCTACCAGGAATTCTTGGCGGAAAGGGAAGAAATTCTTAAACACAAATGGCTAGAATCTGAACGGTTAGGTTATGACGTGGGTTTTGAAAGAGCTCTTCTCGATTGGATTCGGAAACACCGAGATGGGTGGAGAGCCAAAAGGCGCAACGAAAGCACCGACAAGTAGCTCAAGTCTTCAAAGATAGATTTTCCAAAAAAAAGCGACCCACTATCAGGTCGCTTTATTTATAAACTCTTGATGCCAAAAAAATTACTTAATCTCGCGGTGAAGCGTGTGACGACGCAAATGCGGATTGTACTTCTTTTTTTCGACCTTCTCAGGTTGAGTTTTCTTATTGCGGCTAGAAAGATAACGAGACACTGGTTTGCCCTCTTTCTTAGCTTCTGTGCATTCTAGTGTGATTACTTCGCGTGGCATGATACTAAAAAGTTAAATTAAAGGGCTGGACACTCACAACTTTTGAAAGGAAATCAACAATTTTCTCTCAAATCCGTTACAGAGCTCTATTTATTGGGAATAACCCGCTAAAGATTTATCCATAAGAGAGAGAGCAGTTCCGTTTCTAAACACTGTTACCTGCCCGGTACTCGATGAGACCACAATAGCAACACAATCAGTTGCTGCTGAGATAGCCGCACCCGCCGCATGGCGAGAGCCCAATCCTCCAGGCAACGAATGGTAATAGTCTGGAGCATGAATCAAACTTCCTGCCGATATCAAAACACCATCACCTCGAATAATAAAAGCTCCGTCCAAGCTTGAAAACTCCTTAACAGTTTCATCCATGAACGGACTCAATATATTCCGATCCTCTTCTTTGTAGCCAAAAAACGGATTTAAGATAAGCGGTTTGGACATTCCTTCAACTTTCTTAGTGTCGCCGAGCACGAATAATGTACCAACTGGCTTTCCTTCACGGCCCTCAACCGCCAATTCCATGGCAACTCCGATCACACGCTCGAAAACCTCCGGCGAAACGTTAGACGGCATGAAGGTCTCCCTCTCAGAAAGCAGGGCCTGAAACTCCTGCTTTAAGTCAACAACCATTACGGTATCGAACAACTCAGACCCCGACAAGCCGCCGATACAACAAACCTTTTCGTTCACCGAAAATATGCCTCGAGTCATCCCAACGAGAAACGCCGACCTCGCTTGTGATAGACGTCCTTTCGAAAATGAACGGGCCTGAATCACATGAGCGAAATTCGCATCATCCAAATCCCCTTCCTTAGCTCTCCTAGTAACTAAAACTGTTTTGAAATCGCGAAGGGCTTCCGGCGGGTCAATCGGCGCCACATACATCGCATCCCCAAAGACAGCTATCGACGCGCAATTAGCTCCATTCGCGATTCTAATCGCTTGGCGAAACATGAGCTTATTTTGCGAACTCTGACGGCCCTTGCGCTGTGGAGTGAATATTCCACCGAAGCTAGACACCAAATTTCGGTGTAGAGCATCCAAATCATCTGAGTCGATAAGACCTTCAATAAAAGCCTTATCCTTCGCCATTTGGGCTACAGCAGATAACACATTAAGATAATCACGCGCTCCCTCCCCGGCCAACAAAAGTATTATTAGATGAGCCTTTTCGCGATTCTTAGGACCCTCGTATTCGATGCCCTCTTTACTTAAACCAACCGCAAAAACATAGCGGCGCTTCATCTTCACCCGTAAGTGGGGCAATGCGACACCATTCCCCAGGTAGGTGGTCATGGTGCTCTCACGCTGTATTAAGCCTGGCAGCAAATGTTTACGCTCAAGGTCCTTAAAACTAGACGTCGATACTTTTAGCAACTCCTTCAGACATCCCTCGAAGTTATCACTTTCTAATTGAAGAATTCGCTTTCGAGAAAAGTACCTTTCGAGACGCATCTAATTCGTATTCAAAAATCGATAATTAAAATTCAGTGGACTATTTCTCCCACTCAAGGGCACCCTTCTTGAGTTCGTAAGCCAACCCAACAACGAGGACTACCATAAAAAACAATATTGGCCCCATAATGGGCAAACTGTTGGCAATAAAGTCGCGGTAGATCATCACCCATGGAATTAAAAACAAGACTTCAATATCAAAAAGAATGAACAGCATCGCTGTTACATAAAATTTCACTGAGAAACGCGTGCTGGCGTTTTGCTCCGATCGTATTCCACACTCATAAGCAGAATCCTTAATCGCATTCTTAGTCGAACGCTGACCAAACAAAACACTGCCTGTGATAATGGCTCCAGCCAAACCGGCAGCAAAAGCAATTTGAATCAGTACTGGTACAAAATCGGAAACCGTCATGGTGCCCCAAAGATCTCTATTCCAATTACTGAAATCAAGGCAAATAACCCCATCTGAAAGCTTATTTACCTTCCATTAAAAGAAAAAGGCGAACCTCATATGAGGTTCGCCTGAAAAAAGCTAAATAAGATTTGGATACGAAGCTTACTGAGTCGCTTGGTCGAGAATATCGCCGAGGTTCATAAGATCCTCACCTTCGCTCATATTCTCGTATGTCGCAGTTTCAGCTGCTAAGCGATCTTCATCGTAGTTCGCTGCCTTGATACTGAGGCCGATACGGCGCTCTTCGCGATCAATCTTGATAACACGAGCAGTAACATCGTCATCAACCTTAAGAACATCCTTTATCTTTTCAACACGATCTTCGTTAATTTGGCTGATGTGAACCAAACCATCAATGTGGTCTTGAAGTTCAACGAACGCTCCAAATGAAGTGATCTTGGAAACCTTGCCTGAAACGACATCTCCAATACGGAAACGTGAATCAATATCTTCCCAAGGATCACCAGCAAGTTGCTTCATTCCGAGAGAGATACGTTGGTTTCCTGTATCTACGTCGAGTACGATTGCATCGATCTCGTCGCCCTTCTTCAAAACTTCACTTGGGTGGTTAACCTTGCGAGTCCAAGACATGTCAGAAACGTGAACCATTCCATCAATACCTTCTTCAAGCTCAACAAACGCACCGTATGTAGTGATGTTACGAACCTTGCCGTGAACGTGCGCTCCAACTGGGTAGTTGTGAACGACCATATCCCATGGGTTTGGATCCAACTGACGGATACCAAGTGAAATTTTCTCTTCTTCCTTTTGAATTCCAAGAACAACTGCTTCCACTTCGTCGCCAACCTTTAGCAACTCACCTGGCTTAGTGATACGCTTAGTCCAAGACATTTCAGTGACGTGAACCAATCCTTCAACGCCTTCTTCGATCTCGATGAATGCTCCGTATGGAACCAAGTTAACAACCTTACCGGAAACGTGAGCACCGATAGGATACTTCGCTTCGATGTGCTCCCATGGATTGCTCTTAGTTTGCTTGAGGCCAAGAGAAACACGCTCTTTCTCGCGGTTAATTTCGATGATCATTACATCGATTTCTTCACCCTGCTTCAACATTTCGCTTGGGTGCGAAATACGCCCCCAGCTCATGTCTGTTATGTGGAGGAGACCGTCCATTCCATCAAGATCAATGAATGCACCGAAATCTGTGATGTTCTTAACAGTTCCCTTAACAACGTCACCTGGGTTAACCTTCTCAAGGAGATCCTTACGCTTGTTAGAGCGTTGCTCTTCGATCAACTCACGGCGGGACAATACGATATTCTTGCGATCCAAATTGATCTTAAGAACTTTGTAGTCGTATGTCTGGCCAATGTACTGATCCAAATTCTTTGGTGGCTGAATATCAATGTGGGATGCAGGCAAGAAGGCATCAACGCCGATTGCCACAATCAATCCACCCTTCACCTTGCCCTTTACGCGGCCCTGAACGATAGATCCTTCCTCACATTTTGTGATGATATTTTCCCAATTCTTCTTTTGCTCCGCCTTATCGTAGGAGAGGATCGGGTTGCCATCTTTGTCTTCGAGTTTTTCCAAGAAAACCTCGATTTCTTCGCCGATTTGCAATTCGCCAAGATCTGGAAATTCCATTGCAGGAATTACACCTTCAGATTTTCCACCGATATCAACGACAACTTCGTTTTGACGAATCTCAGCAATGCCACCTTTAATAATCGATCCCTCTCTAAGAGTATCGAAAGTAGTAGTGGCTAGAAGTTCTTCCATTATAGAACTCATGATATATGTTGCTTCTTTCTATCGTGGCGCTTCCTTACCGCCGACAAATTGAAGCGAATATGTTGTGCCATCGAAATGGCGGGT
The DNA here is from genome assembly GCA_022538095.1 of Puniceicoccaceae bacterium K14. Classification (GTDB taxonomy): domain Bacteria; phylum Verrucomicrobiota; class Verrucomicrobiia; order Opitutales; family Opitutaceae; genus JAKYXN01. The sequence continues at coordinate 62,323 of JAKYXN010000001.1, forward strand.
TTGTTTTTATACGACTCACCCGGAAGCACGCGACTGGAGTGAGCTTAGAAAAAGTAGTCGCAAAGGACCAAACTCTCGATTCCGAAAGATAAGAGCAAGCGAAAATATGTAATTAAATTCCTAATTTGCTCACGAAAAAGCCCCTTCCTCCATAAGAACGGGAAAAAGGGGCCAAAAATTTCAAATGGACCAGTGATTAGTACACCACTTTGTTCAATGGGTACTCAATGATGCCTTCTGCTCCGATTTCTTTCAGTTTAGGAATAAGATCACGCACATCCTTCTCACTAAGAACCACTTCAATCGCAACCCACTCATCCTCCGAGAGACTATTTACAGTCGGTTTTCTAAGTGCAGGAAGAATTCCTAAAACCTCATCGAGCTTTTCGCGCGGCGAGTTTAACTTGAGACCAACCTTATCTGCTGCTGACAACGCTGCTGACAACATCAATGCGATATTTTCGATCTTTTTGCGCTTCTCTGGATTCTCCCAGCTTTTCTTGTTCGCGATAAGCTTGGTGTTCGTCTTTAAGAGAGTTTCGACGATGCGAAGCTTGTTTGCTCGCAACGAATTTCCAGTTTCGGTGAGATCCACGATAGCATCAACCATATCGGGAACCTTAACCTCAGTCGCTCCCCAAGAAAATTCAGTCTCCGCCTCAACCCCGTGTTTCGCGAGAAAATCGTTTGTCAAGTTAGTGACCTCAGTAGCTATTCTCTTACCCTGCAAGTCCTTAACCGTTTTTATGGGAGAAGACTCCGGCACGCATAGTACCCAGTAAGAAGGTCTGTTTGAAGCACGACTATAAACAAGGTCACAGACTTCAACAACGTCAGATCGATTTTCTACGACCCAATCGTATCCACAAAGCCCGCAATCAAAATACCCATGCTCAACATAGCGACTAATTTCCTGGCCGCGAATAAAACGGCCATCAATCTCGTTATCGTCAATTGAAGGACGATAGGAACGAGAACTTTTGCTAATGCTCCAGCCAGCCTTGGCGAACAACTTAATCGTTGCATCTTCCAAGCTCCCTTTCGGGAAACCGAACATGATTAAAGATTGATCTTGTGACACTCTTTAAGTCCAAAAACAATCCCAGGAACTAGCACAAGATAAAACATTCACAACTTTCTGCCATATTTTACATTTTTACATTTTACATTTGTTAAAAATGGATATGTTTTCACTTCAGCGGATGATACAGTCATGTACTATGGACCTCCACAAGAATAACCCGGAGTACCGATCGGATCAGACGTAACCCATAAGACCAAGGTGATCTACGACTTGCCTGAACCAACAAACCAACAACAATTATAGCCAATGACATCTAAGCCTAAACCACTGGTACTTATAGTTGAAGACGAGGCCGAACTCGCAAACGTAATATCGGAACACCTCGAAGCGGCAGGCATGCAAACGCAAATTTGCAATCGTTGCGCCCTCGCAATGAGATTCCTCAAAAACAACTTCGCGAATATCCTTCTCCTAGACCTAACCCTTCCAGATCAAAATGGATTTGCGTTCATGGAAGACCTGAAACGCGAGGACATCAATATTCCGACTATCTTCCTAACCGGTAACGATTCAGAAATATCCAAAGTGAAGGGGCTCGAGCTTGGAGCAGACGACTACGTCACCAAGCCCTTCAGTGCACCTGAACTCGTTGCCCGTATTCACGCTGTACTCCGCCGAGCTGAGGTTGCCCACGATTTCAATGTAACGAAAAACGTTCGTCTCACCGACTCGCCATTCGATTTCAATACAGCGACAGTTAACCCGACAAGCCTGGTAATCACCTTCAAAGACGGTGAGGTCGTAAACATAGGACGCAAGGAGCTCGGAATCCTTTCGTACTTCCATGAGAATCCAGAGACGATCATCACTCGAAAAAACTTGATTCACTCAGTTTGGGGAATTCATGCAGATATTCGCAGTCGCTCGCTTGACCAATATATTGTAAAGATTCGCGACCTCTTCAAACGCAAGGAAGTGCCGCTAGACAATTTAAAGACAATCCACGGTATCGGCTACCAATATGAGCCGATGACTAGCAGTGCGAGCCAAGTTTAAAGTACTGACCAAATTTAAAAAATAAAAAGCCCAACGTCGTCACGTTGGGCTTTTTTATTGCTTTAGATGGATTAGGATGGCGATGACGCCTGATCGCTCGAAAGCGATGAGCAAATTCAATAGTAACTGTCTTCTTCAGGATCCGTACCGTAATGAAAACCATCTTGGTTTTCATAAGCTACAGGGGCTTGCTCGATGCCAACAAGCATCAACCAAGATCCTACGACTAGCGCGACAGCATATGCAGAGAGAAGAAGAGTTATCATTATGCCCCTCTAATCGACATCAGAGGAGAAAACCTTGATGTCAAAAAAGCGCTCAATTTACACTGAGCGCTTTCCGCATATAACAACACATGTAAAACCTAATGCCGATTACGGAGCTCGGTAGTAATTGCTTTTGTCATACAAAAAGTAGAAATCAAATGCCTCCAAACGCGGAAGCATCACATACGGCCTCCCATCTTCATCATGCAACTCACCTAGTACAGCCTGCGTCCTAGAATCATTGCTCGCAAACCGGTCCGGGTTTCTGTCAACCGACGTTTCCCATATTCGATTCACTACATTATCCACCCAACCTAGCCTAACCGCTTCGTCTCCGAATTCGCTCCAATCACCAGAAGACTTTTCCTCGTACATCATCTCTATGAATTTATTCAAAGGCACGCCCATTTTCTTCGCCACAGGTTTTGCCAATCGTCGCCACCATTCATCAGCTTCATCAGCATACTCCTTTTGCTCCGTTAAATTCCCCACAACCCCGTACCACGAAAGTTGATGATGAAGAATCACTGCATTTGGATACGCGTACGATTTCTCCGCGAGAGTTGTAATCACCGCAGCCATACTTGCCGCGTAGGCCTTTACAACCACGTACACTGGAGCTTCGCTTCCCTCCATTGCTTTTAGAATCTGATAACCAGCCATAACCGAACCACCTGGAGATGAATCAATTACGATAAAGATGGGGTGCTCTGTGCTCTGGTTATTGAAGTAGTTAATTCGCTCAATCACATAGTCCGAAATCCCGCCCCAGATCACTCCGTTTAGAGAAATTCGTCGGTCGCTGACTCTCAAAACACCATCAATAAATGGTTCCTCTAAATACAAAGACGCGTCGTCTACAACCACCTGATCTCCTATGATTTCCGATTTCTCACGGATTGCCAATTGAGCCTGGAGCGAAGCTACTTCTCCCTCCAGTCGCGTTCGTTCTAGCTTAAGCCTTGTTTCTTCCAATCTCAGCCCCTGTAGTTCCTTCTCCATTTCCTTTTGGAGGATCGAATTCTCCTTTTCCAAACGCTTTTCTTTCAAACTAAGTTCTGCAAACTCTTCTTGAAGCTCTTTACGAGCCACTGCCGCCTTCAACGTAACTGCTTTATTAACGCTATCTATTTCCGCCTGCAATTTGTCTGTCTCTGCATTAAGAGCAGCCAATTCGGAACTCATACGCTCGCGTACCAAAGAGTTTTCTAACGAAAGCTTATCCTTCTCTGCCCGCAACCCTGCCAAATCTCGCTTTGCTTTTGCTGCGGCCAATGCGTTTTTCGCCTCAATTAGATCACGTTCCAGGCGAAGTTCCTTCAACTCCTTTTCGCGTGGATCCTCAACATCCGTCTCAGTTACGACGACCTCGCTAGAGTTTTGAGATTTCTCGACAACGTCTCCTGATTCACCTGCCACAACAATTGCCGGCAATTCGTTTTCATCAGCAAACGTAGAAGCAATTCCACAAATCCCAATAAAAAAAACAGAAACAACAGTAGCCAACCGACTCCGTCCAACAGTTTGCATATAACCTAATTTCATAAAGTATGGATTTAAAAATCTGCTCTAATGTTCTAGCAACCCACCTAAAAAGCAAGTCGCCTCGAAAAACTCGAACCCCGCAACATATTAAGAACAATAGCTACGCTAATCCGTTCCAACAAAGCAACTTTCTATCCAATCTAGGACTTTAAACCAAAAAAGAACTAGCCCTTAAAAACAATAGCCCTAGAAACGACAAGCGTGAGCTTAGAAAAACTCAGTAGCATCGAATCCTTTTTAAAACGCCTCCAACTGCAACTTTGCAGTCAGCTAGAATCAATCGAGCCATCCGGCCACAAGTTCATAGCTGACCATTGGACTCGCCCTGAAGGCGGAGGAGGAACATCTATGGTCCTTGAAGGCGGAGAAGTTCTCGAAAAAGCAGGCGTTAACTTTTCCCACGTCGAAGGCACCAATCTGCCACCATCAGCTTCTGCCAATCGACCTGAACTGGCAGGTCGCTCATTCCACGCAACTGGAGTCTCAATAGTAATACATCCAAAAAACCCCTACGCTCCAACTTCTCACGCTAATGTTCGTTTTTTCGTCGCTCCTGCCCGCAACGAAGATGAAGAGGATATTTGGTGGTTTGGAGGCGGTTTCGACTTAACGCCCTACTACGGATTCGTTGAAGATGCCATCGAATGGCACAAAATCGCTCAAGCCTCATGTGCCCCATTTGGAGAAGCGCTTTATTCAGAATTTAAGAAGACATGCGATCGCTACTTCTATTTGAAACACAGGAATGAAGCCCGAGGGATTGGCGGAATATTCTTCGATGATTTTACTGAAGGCGGTTTCGATAACGCGTTCGGTCTCATGAAGAGCGTGGGCGAACACTACGGAAAAGCCTACCTACCAATACTTGATCGTCGCAAAGCCACTCCTTATGGGGACCGCGAAAAAGATTTCCAAAAATACCGTCGCGGACGCTACGTAGAATTTAATCTCGTCTTTGATCGCGGTACGCACTTCGGACTACAAAGTAACGGACGCACGGAATCAATTCTCATGTCCCTCCCCCCGGAGGTAACTTGGAAATACAATTGGACACCAGAAGTCGGAAGCCGCGAAGCGGATCTTTACGAAACCTTCCTACAGCCTCAAGATTGGGTGAACTTCAAGGTCTGATCCCTCTCAAAAAACAAACTAGGGGAAAATTCTTCACAAAGGCCCTCGACAATTAATTACTTTTTTATCTTTATTTAATTCTCTAATGACTTCGAAACAACGCTTCCTTGCAGCACTCGATTGCGAACCACTCGACAGACCACCGATTTGGGTAATGCGCCAAGCCGGACGATACTTGCCTGAATACCGTGCCCTCAAAGAGAAATACACATTTCTCGAAATGGTCAAAAGCCCAGAGCTCGCCTTGGAAGTGACTTTGCAACCGTTGCGTCGCTTCAATTTAGACGCGGCCATTCTTTTTTCCGACATCCTCGTAATTCCCGAAGCACTTGGTCAAGGCTACCACTTCCGCGACCAAGGAGGAATCGGCATGGACTACCGGCTAGATTCCGCAGATCAAATCGCCGCCCTAGACGGCTCAAATATCTGCGAAAAACTTTCTTACGTCGCCGATGCGTTAAAACTAATAGACCAAGAAATCGGGAAAGAAAAAATGCTTCTTGGCTTTGGCGGCTCTCCTTGGACGCTAGCTACGTATATGGTCGAAGGCGGGAGCTCGAAAAATTTCGATCGAATCAAAGAACTCTACTACTCCGACAACGCTCTCTTCGAATCGCTGATGGAGAAAATTACTCTCTCACTCATCGAGTATTTTAGAATGCAAGCTCGCTCTGGAGCACAAGCCATCCAGATTTTCGACTCATGGGGCGGCATCATTTCCGGCACAGACTACGAGAACGCCTCTCTGAAATGGATACGTAGAATCATCCAGGAGCTCAAAGATGAAATCGCAATTATCCTTTATGCAAAAGGAACGACTCCTCACTTAGTTCGCCAAGCAAACTGCGGTCCTAAAGCCATTGCAATTGATTGGACTATTCCGATCGATGAAGCAGCCGATCAATTAAATTCCAATGTAGCGATCCAAGGAAATTTAGACCCCGTCTTGTTAAATACAACTCCAGAAATCGTTACTAGAGAAGCAACGAAAATTCTTCACGCAATGTCTAATCGCCCAGGTCACATATTCAATCTAGGGCACGGAATTCTGCCAACTGCACGTATTGAAAATATGAAAGCGTTAGTGGATACGGTAACGCAATTCAAGCAACATGAACACGCTATCGGTTAACCTCGATCTAGTAAGGAAATATGGCGGACAAGGCCCGCGCTATACGTCATATCCAACTGCACTCAAATTCACCGAAGAATTTGAAAGCGACCGACTCATAGCAGAACTCAAAGAGAAAGCCCAATCACCGCAGAAGCTTTCATTGTACTGTCACTTACCTTTTTGCGAAAGCATGTGCTGGTTTTGCGGCTGCACAAAAATAGTATCCAAGGATCACTCAAAAGCAGAACCCTATCTCGATTACCTGCAAAAAGAGATAGACCTCTACAAGGATTTCATCAATCCAAAGTCGCAAGCAGTTCAACTTCACTTGGGAGGAGGAACACCCAATTATCTATCACCCGACCAAATTGATCGTCTAACAGATATCCTTAGCCAGAATTTCCACTTTCATGAAAAGGCTGAACGTTCTGTCGAACTAGATCCCAGACGGCTCACTCAAGAGCACATTTTCGCATTTCGCAAGATGGGTATCACCCGAGCATCTTTTGGCGTGCAAGACCTCAACCCGATCGTTCAAAAAGCCATAAATCGTATCCAACCAGAGCGTACCTGCTACGAAGCTGTAAAATGGATTCGAGATGAGAATTTCGAGTCGCTTAACATCGACCTCATTTACGGACTTCCCTTCCAAACAGTCTCAAGCTTCGAAAAGACCGTCAAGAAGGTCATCAAGTGGAATCCAGACCGATTTGCTATTTTCAACTACGCACACGTTCCTTGGATGATGAAAGGCCAGACGCTCATCAAAGAGTCAGACATGCCTACTCCAGAAACCAAGCTTGAGATGCTAAAGATGGTTACCGAGTTATTAACGTCACATGGCTACGAATACATTGGCATGGATCACTTCGCAAAAAGTGATGACGAGCTTGCAAAAGCTCAAAAGGCAAAAACCCTTCAACGAAATTTCCAGGGCTACAGCACGTGGGCCGATACCGATATATACGCATTTGGACTCTCAAGTATTTCGCAATCCGACAGCCATTACCGGCAAAACCACAAAGCTCTCCCTGACTACTACAAGGCCTTGGACAGAAACGAGCTGCCGATTGCCAAGGCACTTTACACTACGGAAGACGATCGCATTCGCAGGGAAACGATAATGCGTCTCATGTGTGACCTAGAGCTAAACTACGCAAAACTATCGAATAAGCTCGGAATCGATTTTACCGATTACTTCAGTTCGGAACTCGAATCCTTCAAAGAGGCCGAGTCCGATGGAATGGTTTCCATTAATAATGACGTTCTCACAGTTAGCGATATGGGCAGGTTGATCATTCGAAATCTTGCCATGAAATTCGACGCCTATTCGAAGCAAAACCTGGACCGCTTTTCGAAGACTATTTAGTCGCTAGATATTTGCTCCGCAAAACAAATACGATGCAAGACGCCATCATTATTGGAGCTGGAATCACAGGACTAACAGCCGCTTACCTCCTCAAAAAACGTAGCCAGAAAATTGTTGTTCTCGAAAAGTTAGCCAAAACTGGGGGTCCAATATCTACGATCCGAGAAAAAGGGTTCCTAGTAGAAACGGGTCCCAATTCTTTGCTCCTACCGGACCGCTGGTGCGAGAGTTTCTTAAGTGAACTCGATCTAACGGAGGAATTACTCGAAAGCAATTCCTATGCTAAAAAGCGCTATATCGTTAAGAATGGAAGGCCCATCGCAGTCCCCTCGACTCCCGTGCAAGCGATTTCTACACCGCTGTTCTCCCTCAAAGCTAAACTGGGATTCCTCGCGGAACCCTTCCGTAGACCAATCTCGAAAGAAGCCGCGGAGAGCGAAACGGTGGCATCATTCGTATCCAGACGAATGGGATATGAATTTCTCGACTATGCCATAGATCCTTTTGTTAGTGGCGTCTACGCAGGCAACGCCCATGAATTAATCCTCAAACACGCATTCCCGCTAATGAGGAGCTTCGAGGACGAAGGTAAATCTATCATACGCGGTGCAATCAAACGAAAAAAGCGGCAAAAAGCAGATGGCTCTGCTTACAAAAAACGGTCGATTACATTCAAGCAAGGCCTCGCCACCCTCCCCCAAACACTTACCTCAATACTTGGCGACGCTATCCACAAGGAATCCTCGGTTAAGAGCATTCAAAAAGAGAACCAAGGATGGACCCTAACATGGGAGAAAAACGGGCAACTCTTCAAACAATCGTGTAGAAAGCTCATCGTATCCATCCCATCCCACGCCGTAAAAAGGCTTCCTTGGCCCAGTGAAATCCAAACGACTCTCGACAGCTCTCCCGACCTAGTTTTTCCCGCTGTGCACAGCCTATCTCTTGGCTTCAAGCGTTCAGACATAAAGCACCCTCTCGACGGATTCGGAGCACTCGTTCCAAGCAAAGAAAAACGAGACATTCTCGGAGTTCTCTTTTGCTCTAGTATTTACGGCAACCGAGCACCCCAAAATAATTGCTTGCTCACCGTAATGATCGGCGGACGTCGAAGACCCGATCAAGCAAATCTTGACGAAATAGAACTCGAAAAAATTGCCCTCAGAGAACTAAAAAGCCTGATAGGTCTAAGCGGAGAACCGGTATTCAAAAGTCTAAGCAGTTGGCCACGTGCAATCCCGCAATACGACCAAGCCTTCACACCTTGGAAAGACGCAATCGACAAAATCGAGGATAGCAACCCAGGCTTATATTTCGGGGGAAATTGCATCGATGGCATTGCAATGGGGGCCAGTATTCTAAGCGGAAAACGCCTCAGCGAAATAAAAGCTTAGGCACAGCCGAGATAGTTTCCCTACAAGAAGCATAAAACTCGCTATGAAACCCTACAACGCATTGAAGGGTCCACTAAAAGACTCTAAATATCCGGGTGGCAAAAAAAGTAGGATAGACAAACTTTCGCAAATCGAGGACTGAATTTTAAGATTAGCCATTCACCAATCGAAACATACCTGTATAAAACTCACAAATTGAGGATTACCCCCATGCCTCAAGTTGACTCGTCAAACTGATTCCTTTTCAATTACCCATTGAGGTTGCACTAAAAAGCCAATTGATGAGGATAAAATTTGATCCGAACGCATATGACAAAAGAATCTCAGAAACGCCCACTTTACATTCCCTACGCAGGCCCAGTCCTCCTAGAGACTCCGCTTCTAAATAAGGGAAGCGCTTTTACTACTGAAGAGCGAAAAGACTTTAACCTCGAAGGATTACTTCCCCATTACATCGAAACGATAGAGGAACAGCATGATCGGGCATACGAACAGTTTTGCAGCCACGACTCGGATATGGCACGCCACATTTTTTTGCGCAGTATTCAAGACACAAACGAAACTCTCTACTTTAGTCTAATTACGCGGCACCTCGAAGAGATGATGCCGATTATTTATACGCCCACAGTCGGAGAAGCCTGTCAAAATTTTTCCCAGATTTACCGACGAAAACGAGGCCTTTTTATTTCCTACCAAGATCGCGATATACTCGATCGTATCCTGAGGAATGCTACAAAGCAGAACATAAAAGTCATCGTAGTAACAGACGGAGAGAGAGTCCTCGGATTGGGAGATCAAGGGATAGGCGGTATGGGTATCTCGATTGGAAAGCTAGCCTTGTACAGCGCCTGCGGCGGTATTAGTCCTGCGCATACTCTACCCATCACTCTAGACGTTGGTTGTAACAACGAAGAGTTAATCAACGACCCTATGTATATGGGCATGAAACAGCCGCGAATCGATGGAGAGGAATACGATGCGTTCCTCGAGACATTCATCGCAGCCGTTCACGATCGGTGGCCCGCCGCCTTGATTCAATTCGAAGACTTTGCCCAACCTCACGCGATGCCCCTTCTCAAGCGTTACCAAAATCGCGTTTGCTGCTTCAACGACGATATCCAGGGGACTGCTGCCGTTACCGTCGGTACTCTCATAGCGGCCTGCCGCTCCAAGGATGAACAGCTAAAAGATCAACGAGTCGTTTTTGTCGGATCGGGATCTGCCGGTTGCGGAATTGCGGAACATGTCGTCGCTCAAATGAAAATGGAAGGAGCTTCCGAGGAACAAGCTCGTAGTCAGATTTTTATGATAGATCGGCACGGACTGTTGACCGATGACTTAGAAGGCCTTGTGGATTTCCAAAAACCGCTCACGCAAAAATTGGAAATAGTCGCAGCTTGGAAAAATAGTAATGGGAAGATCGGCTTACTCGAGACGATCAATGGAGCTAAGCCAACCGTTTTGATCGGAGTTTCTGGTCAACCTGGCCTTTTCACCGAAGAAGCGATTCGGGCTATGGCAAGCCATGTCGATCACCCAATAATCTTCCCCCTCTCGAACCCTACCTCGCAAGTAGAAGCCTTTCCAAAAGATGTCGTCGCGTGGAGCGATGGAAAAGCGATCATCGCCACCGGAAGCCCTTTTGGTCCTGTAGAATTCAAAGGATCCACCTATGAAATCGCTCAATGCAACAACAGTTACATTTTTCCAGGGATCGGGCTCGGCGTACTCGCCGTCAAAGCACGCCGCGTAACAAATAACATGCTGATGGCATCTAGTGCATCCCTCGCAAGTGCATCCCCTCGAATATCAGACAAAAATGGGTCTCTTCTGCCAAAAATTAGCGACATACGCAGCGTTAGCAAAATTATCGCCAAGGACGTCGCCAAACAAGCAATCGAAGACGGCGTTGCTCTCGCAATTCCCGAAGAAGCCATAGGTCAAGCCATTGAAGCCAATTTTTGGTTTCCGGAATACCGCCGATATGAACGAACGTCGCTTTAAGAGAACCCGTATTGGCAACAACATCTCGATAACTTGAGAACAAGTATTTGTTACGGAGAGTTGAAACGACTCAATTCTCCGTTGCATAATGCTTTCTTATGTCAGTTGCCGAAGGTCCTTTTGTCCATTTACACAATCATACCCACTATTCTCTACTAGACGGCTGTGCCAAGCCAGCCCGTGCTGCCAAACGTTGCGTTGAACTCGGCATGCCCGCGTTGGCGATGACGGACCACGGCAACCTCTTTGGAGCCATTGACTTTTACCGCTCCTGTAAAAAGGAAGGCATCAAACCTCTAATTGGCTGCGAACTCTATTATGTAAACGACCACAAGCAAAACGAGCGCCCCAAACGAGAACGAAAACGGACAGATGACATTGGCGACATCCCGGAAGATTACGTTCCCTCACCCGAGGATTTTCCCAAATACCAAATTCACCACAAAGGCGTTATCGCAAAAGATTTTGAGGGCTACCAAAATCTCTGTAAGCTTGTATCCAATGCTCACACCAACGGAGTCTACTATAAACCGAGGGCAGATATCGATACACTCGCGAAGTACTCCAAGGGCTTAATCGGGCTTAGCGGCTGTATCAACGGTGTTGCCTCACAGTACTTAATCTATGGTGACTACGAAAATGCACGCAAAGCAACCGCCACATTTCGCGATATCTTCGGAAAAGAAAATTACTTCATAGAACTTCAGGATCACGGGATGCCCGTTCAACGGCGCATAATTCCCGGGCTCTTAAAACTTGCTAAGGAATTCGACCTTAAAGTCATCTGCGCAAACGATTCTCATTACGTTTACAAAGAAGACGCAGACCCTCATGATGCTCTGCTCTGTATTCAAACAGGTAAGATCATATCCGATGAGAATCGAATGAAGTATCCTTCTCAGGAGTTCTATTTGAAAAGCCGTGCAGAGATGTACGAGATCTTCAAAGAGGTTCCAGAATCTTTAGATAATACTGTCCACGTAGCAGACCTAGTAGACCTTAAAATACCATTCGACGAAGACCATTACCCCGTTTTTGAATGCCCTCCTGAACTAACGACTAAAGCTAACGACAACGGGGATTTCGACCGTATCCTCGATATCTACGAAGTCGAAAAAACAAAGGTAAACAAGCAGAATGGAGAGGACGAAGTTTGTGAACTTTCAGCGGATAAAAGAGCCGAATATAAGAGCAACGGAATAATACTGCTCGAACTCTGTAAGCAAGGACTCAAAGAGCGTTATGGAGTCGACTACGATGACCGAGAGTCATTTGTTCCTACTGAAGGACAACAGGAAGATTTTGCTGATTTCGTTTGCGGACAACTCGACTACCAAATTGCCATCATTGCCGGGACAGGCTTTATTGATTACTTTTTGATCGTTTGGGATTTTATCAACTTCGCTCGCGGCGAGGGAATCCCAGTGGGACCGGGTCGTGGATCGGGAGCCGGTTGCATTGTTGCATACGTATTGAAGATTACCGACATCGACCCTCTGCGGTTTGGTCTACTGTTCGAACGAATGCTCAACCTCGAACGGGTTTCTCCACCAGACTTCGATATCGACTTCTGTATGCGTCGACGTGAAGACGTAGTGAATTATGTAAGAGAAAAATACGGACACGATCACGTTGCAAACATCATCACCTTCGGTACTTTTGGAGCCAAAATGTGTATCCGAGATATGGCTCGGGTTAACAACCTGCAGTTCGCCGACGCAGATAAGTTGGCAAAGATGATCCCCGATGAACTCAATATTTCCTTAGATGGTTCGATTGAAAAATCGAGTGAACTGCGAAACGAAATCGCCACCAACAAAGTCGCCCAAAAGATCGTTGAACACGGTAAGGTTATCGAGGGAATGGTCCGAAATACAGGTAAACACGCCTGCGGAATTATTATTGGCGACCAGCCAATTCACAACCTCGTTCCTGTCACATTACAAGAAGGCGACCTAACCACGCAGTACCCTAAAGGGCCTTCTGAGGACCTTGGTCTCCTTAAGATGGACTTCCTGGGGCTAAAAACGCTCACAGTAATTTCCGATGCTGAAACTCACGTTAAGCGAATCTACAATAAGCCAGATTTCGACATCGAAAAAGTCACCCTGGAGGACACAAAAACATTCGAGCTCTTAAATCAAGGTAACACAGTTGGAGTCTTTCAGTTGGAGTCTACTGGGATGCAGGCTTTATGTAAGCAAATCGGCCTTTCTGTATTCGAAGAAATCATCGCTCTTGTTGCCCTTTATCGTCCTGGGCCAATGCAGTTCATTCCCCAATTCATCAAAGGAAAAAAGGATTCTAGCACGGTTCAAATCCCCCACCCACTCCTCAAGGATCTCGTTTCAGAAACCTACGGAGTCCTCGTTTACCAAGAGCAAGTAATGGAATCCGCTCGTATCATCGCAGGTTATACACTCGGTGGAGCAGATATTTTGCGACGTGCTATGGGCAAGAAAATTGCCTCTGTCATGGAAGCTCAAAAAGAAGTTTTCGTGAAAGGTGCGGCGGATACTCATGGAATGAGTCGAGGCAAAGCTTTGGAGATTTTTGCGATTCTGGAAAAATTCGCCGCCTACGGATTCAACAAATCCCACTCCGCCGCATACGCAATGCTCTCATACAGAACAGCGTATTTAAAGGCTAACTACCCAGTAGAATTCATGGCGTCACTTTTATCAAGTGAGCTCGGCAACGCAGATAAAGTGTCACACTTTATCGATGAGGCCAGTGCAATGGGAATCCAAGTCATGAGCCCGGATATCAATTCATCCTACGAAAGCTTCACTCCGGTAGTCGAAAATCAAGAAGATGCTAAATCAGACAAACCAGGGAGTATTCGCTTTGGGCTTGGAGCGATTAAGGGGGTTGGCGATGCAGCGGCTAAAAAAATTATCGAGGAAAGAGACGCAAACGGTCCATTCAAAGACCTGGAAGAATTTCTAGAACGAATAGACTCCAAGGCAATCAACCGACGCGTCATGGAATGCTTAGTTAAAACGGGTGCCTTCGATTTTACAGGCGAACCGCGCGGGTGCATTTTTCTCAGAATCGAAGAAGCGATGAACTATGCCGCTTCTATGCAGCGCGATAAGGAAGCGGGCCAAAACTCGTTCTTCGATATGTTTGCTGAAGAAACTTCTCCTAGTGAAACAGGCGAAGCAGCTCCCAAGAAATTCGACCTGAGTAAAGACTTTACCAAACATGAGCTTCTTCAGTATGAAAAAGAATTACTAGGTTTCTACGTATCCGGCCACCCACTAGATGATTACAAAGGCATCGCCGAAGCACTCACCAATTTCAACATCAGTAAACTCGATAATTTAGGCGACAGAGTTGAGATACAAGCCTGTGGCATTGCACAAAGTGTCGTGACCAAGCTCTCGCGGAAGGACAATCGTCCCTGGTCATTTTTCAACTTAAGTACCTTACAAGGTAGCATAACCTTAAACTGTTATGCAGATGCCTACGAAGCCTACGGCCACAACCTGGGCAATGAAAAACTCGTTCTCATAAAAGGAAGCGTTTTCCGAAACGAGGAAGGCGTACGCTTAAGCGTACAAGAAATTTATCCGCTAGAATCTCAAGTTCCCCAACTCATTAAACATGTGACCTGGGTCCTTGACCCTGAAAAGAACTGCGATGAATTTTTCTACTTGTATCGAGAAGCACTCGATAAATCACGCGGAAACACTCCAAGTGACATAGCCTTTAAGGTTGGTGACAACTCCCTTGTTTCAGCTCCGACCGCCAGTTCACTCGGCTGGAAAATTAATACATCTGACTGGGGAAAACTTAAATCCCACTCTTCAGTTGTAGGGTGCCTTATCGAGACACCCCCAGTCGAATTAAAGCAAAAAGAACGCCGTTGGGCGAAAAAACGGGCCTAGCCCTTACTTAAGTAAACGCTTTAAATAGGTAGCGTATCCAGTCTTACCCAAATACTTGATACGCTCCTCGAGAACGTCTATCGCAAGCCATCCTTGATCAAAACCAATCTCTTCGAGACAAGCGATTTTCAACCCTTGGCGACTTTCAATTACCTCGACAAACTGTCCGGCTTCCAAGAGTGCACTATGCGTTCCAGTATCCAACCAAGCTGTACCTCGACCAAGCAACTCCACATTTAAGTCACCCGCTTCCAAATACATGCGATTGAGGTCCGTTATCTCAAGCTCTCCCCTTGGAGATGGCTTAATAGCCTTTGCATATTCGCAAACTTTCTCATCGTAGAAATATAAACCAGGAACTGCGTAATTTGACTTTGGTTCATCTGGCTTTTCTTCGATTGAAATCACTTTCCCATCTGGGTCGAATTCCACAACACCGTATGCCGTCGGATCAGCCACTTGGTATCCGAAGATACTGGCTCCTGCGGTTCTATTATCAGCGGAGCTCAAAGTCTTCACGAGATCATGCCCATAAAATAAATTATCACCCAGAACAAGAGCGGCACTGCTGCCATCAAGAAATTCTTCGCCAATTAGAAATGCTTGGGCAAGCCCTTCCGGCTTTGCTTGGACTTCATACGTGAAGTTAACTCCAAACGCAGAACCGTCCCCCAATAACCTTTGAAACAGAGGCGTATCTTGCGGAGTCGAAATAATTAAAATATCGCGAATCCCTGCCAACATCAGAATAGATATTGGATAGTAGATCATCGGCTTATCATATACCGGCATTAGTTGCTTAGAAATAGCGATTGTACACGGGTACAAGCGAGTGCCGGAGCCACCTGCGAGAACGATGCCTTTGCGTGGTTTGGAAGTGCTCATATAGTAGAGAGTTTAAATTTATGTCTAAGAATTGCCAAGACGCTCCCGGGCGTAATTACCATCAGTGATATCCTTACACCATTGCTTATTCGCCAAATACCATTCGACAGTTTTCTTAATCCCTGTATCAAAGGTCTCCCTCGGTGACCACCCACACTTTTCTTCGATATAATCGCAATTAATCGCGTAACGACGATCATGACCCGGGCGGTCTTTAACATACTTTATCAAATCTTCGTACTTCGCAATTTTCCCTGATTCAACATTTGGATTCTCAGAAATTGGAGCAAGCTCATCCAACAAGGCGCAGATTCGTTTTACAATCTGGATATTTTCCATTTCGCTGCGTCCACCTATACAATACGTTTCACCAAGAGCCCCTTTTTGCAATGCATCCATTATGCCCCATGCGTGATCTTCAACAAAGAGCCAATCTCGAATATTCTTTCCGTCCCCATAAATTGGCAACGCTTTGCCATCCAGAGCATTGAGAATCACTAGAGGAATTAGTTTTTCTGGAAATTGGTAAGGTCCGTAGTTATTTGAACAATTCGTAGTTACAACAGGCATACCATATGTGTGATGATACGCTCTAACTAAGAAATCGCTAGAAGCCTTAGAAGCTGAATAAGGACTATTCGGAGCATACGGTGTTGTTTCACAGAATGCCGGATCTTCCTTGCTCAGAGAACCATACACTTCATCGGTCGACACGTGAAGAAAACGGAAAACGGCCTGTTTTTCTTCGTTCAAACTGAGCCAGCGTTTTTTCGCCGCTTCCAAAAGGCGCAAAGTCCCAGTCACGTTTGTCTCGATAAAAGGCTCGGGCCCATCTATCGACCGATCCACGTGGCTCTCTGCTGCAAAGTGAGCTAGAGCCATGACATCTTCGTCCTGAAGAAGCTCTTCGATCAAAGCTTGATCCAAGATATTTGCATGGACAAATTGATACCTTGAATCGCCCTCCAAATCGGAAAGGTTCGCAGGATTCCCTGCGTAAGTAAGCGCGTCCAAATTGATGATCTTATCGAAGCCATTGTCCTTGAGAAAAGAACAGTCTTCAGAAAGAGCCAAACGTATAAAATTAGAGCCAATGAAGCCGCAGCCTCCGGTTACAAGAATTGATGGCATAGTCTGTGGGATTTACTTTTTCCAGTTTTTGAGGGACCAATCCAATGCATCGTGGACAGGTCTCATTTTGATACCAACGCTATCAAGCTTGGTTGTATCCAAAACACAATTAGAACGGGGAGTCTTTGCGGCCTTCGCCATGAAGTCCTCTTCAGAATCAAAGAACTTATAGTTCTTGTTGTTAACTCCGTGCTTGATGATTAGATCTACAACTTCCGATGTCGTTACAGAACCCGGGTTCGTTACATTATAAATCCCATAGGGTACTTTCTTCTCGAAGCATTCCCAACAAGCTGTAACGAAATCACTCAACTGACTCAGTGAATTACGAGCCTGCAATAGGTTTTCGTAGCGTTGTAATTTTGTGAGGTAATTTCGCGGGCTATCCTCTTCATTAAAAGGAATTCGCAAGCGCCAAATATAACCATTTGCTCCTTCAGGATTCTCCCAGGCTGGCCATTCGCCTTCACCTCGAGGACTTTCTTGCCAACCAAGAACCTCTTCTCCTAATGCTTTCGTTCCGCTATAGAAGGAACAAGGAGGTTTACGGAAAGAGAAATTGGGAGCATCATCCTCTCTCCAACCTCCACCACCAGGACGCTCCCCTCCAAATATACATCCACTAGATACATGGCCCCAAGGAATGCCTAATTCTTGACAAACTTCCTGGAAAACACCGGGAAGAACTGCATTTCCATCGAGACAGTTAGCTTTGTCCAATTCGCAAGCGTCTACATTGGGCTTGCCGGTATAGCCTGCGCAATTGACCAACATAGTTGGTTTCAACTCCTTAAGCTTTGCCACAACAGTGGCCTTGTTTGAACCGCTAAGCTCTCGACCGCTCATTGCGGACCAAGCCACTGATTTCTTATCGAGAAGGTCTTTGAACAATCCTCCTACGTATCCGGTACTTCCTAAGAATATTACCATTTAAATTTTCCTAATATAGATTAAAAACGAATTTCGTGCTACGCAGTCAATAGCTTCAGAATAATTTATGAACAAACGTACTATCGAATTAGAACCACACTACTTTTTGCGGTACATAAACACGGTCCCCTGGTTCCAGGAAGAACACTTCTGTAGTTCGACCTTCTAAAACTTTCTTTAGATTCAGCGTAAAATTTTTCGACTCACCGTTCTTAACTCTAGAAACGACAACTGCAGTCATGTTAGCTGTCCCGAAATCAAATCCGCCAGCTTCCATTACCGATTCCAAAGCTGTAATTCTACGGTCCGCCATAATTTTTCCAGGCCGTACCACTGCCCCAGTAACAAAAATCGGATATTGCGATGAAGTCACAGTGACCATTACTTCATTTGAAACGAGCTCCGATGAATACAGCCCAAGCAATTTTTCCTCAAGCTCGACCGGAGTCAGCCCAACCGCCTCAACTTCTCCAACCAAAGATAGCGTAATACGCCCATCTCTACGGATCGTTTGTTGTTCATTTAATTCAGGAGCACCTGGAAAAGTAATTCGAAGAACATCACCCTCGAAAAGGGTCAACGAGTCGGTACTCTCCATGCCAGTTGGACTCGTTGTCTGCGCGGCTTCCTGAGTGCTCGAAGATCCGCACCCACTAAACATCAGTAACGCGATTCCATTGGCCAATAGAAAAACTATTTTTGCCCAACTTAGACTGAGCATTGAGTTTGAATTAAGGAAGTTTCTGTTGTTCATATTATTCATCGCAATAATTTACTGTATCGGTTGTTTTCCGCCCGGTATGAGACCCTATAGAAGCAATGCCATCAAGCCAAATTGACTCTACTTTGATAGGTTACACTACATAGTTCGGCAAAGATTCCCGATAAGTTACTTAAAAATAACATATATTTGATAATATGTGCCTTTATGACTTTCGAACTCGGTGTTCGTTTTACAATTTCAAAGTCGCTACCTTAATACCTAGTTCAATCATTCGGAACTTCATAAACTTCGACTAAAGCAACGCCATTCGTTAGGTCTGCACTACTGGCGACAGCAGTGTAAACACCTGGCTCAAGCCACAAAACTAAGGCTGAACTCTTAGACTCAGAGTCTAAATCAAAGGCACCGACTTTACTTGAAGCATCGCTCACTGCCTCCGAGTTCTCCGTCCAATCGTCGTTGTTTGCGACCAACGTTGGGCCCATTTCCGAATCCATTTTGTAAAGGTGAATTTGTGGATCTCTTAATGTTCCATCAACTGAATACGCCTCCAATTCTTCACCTACAGATCGGGTCAAATATTGCTTCGGAACTTCCCCTGTAACGACAAATCCTGCGATCACAACATCTCCATCAGATCCAATTTCACCTCTCATCGAGATATTAACAAGGGTAGTATCATCCTCAGGCCTCTCATCAAAGCCATCTAAATCATAAATCTCAATTAAAGCGGTGCCAGTACCTCCACCAAGGTGAGCCGAATAAACACCCGCAGGAAGATCCAACTTTAAAGCTGCATCACGACCATCAGTAGGTAGATCGAATGCACCGGCAAATTCACTCGCTCGCTTAATCTCATCCGAATTCTCCGCTGAACCCCAATCATCGTTATTTCCAGACAATGAGAATCCTTTGCTGCCATTGAACTTGTACAAATACAATACTGGATTGCTAATTTCACCCGTCACGCCTTGATCCACGAGTGCTGGTCCCACACCACGAATCAAGATTTGCTTTGTCCCTTCGCCACTGATGACAAATCCTGCGATCATCGTGCTCGCTCCTTCACCAGCTTCGGCCCTCATTGAAGTATTAGCCAATTTGCCAGCCACACTTCCGAGCTCGTCATCCTCAATTTCACCGATCACATCAAACGATACTCCGGCGAAAGACGCCCCCCCTCGAACCATCGCTGAATCCGTTATCTCCAGCTCAACACTAATATCATTTTCTAGATCTGATTGGATTTGCCCATTTTCATCGATCTCAACTTCGCCTCCGGCGGACTCCCCATCTTGTTCTGTATGAACAAATGCCTTACCGCTTGGCCCAGCTATTACAATAATTTCACCATCAGCCGAATTCACCATATTTGCACTATATTTGCCTTTGAATTCCGAAGGCTCTTCATCTGCTAAATCTTGCTTTGCATCTGCAGTAGAAGAAAAGTCATTCAGACTGATAGTGACCCCCCCATCGGATATTACACCAACAAATTCGCCCACTCCATCTACCGAAAATCCAAACGCCCCATTTTCATCAATCGCGATAGTTTCGAATGCAACGGAACCGAATCCATCAATTGCTCCAAGAAAATCTGCGGTATTGTCAAGGTACTCCACCAAGGCAAATCCACCTGTATGCTCTCCGGCAAACTCACCGAAGTAATAATATGGATACGGATTGTATGTTACCGTGATGGTGTCGCTATCGACTTCGTCAACTGCGACAGTCAACCCATTTGAAATTACTCTTACCCAATACTCTCCACTTTTGGTGATATTCGACAGATCCAAAGTACTCGACGTCGCTCCATCGACGGGAGATGAAACATCTCCCTTTGCTCCTTCATACCATTGATACGTAAGATTTTCGCCAGAAGCCTCAACACTCAACACACCCTCTCCTTTACCAGTGAACTCAATATCTACAGATTGGAAACCGATTTCGATGTCCTCTTCGACAATAAGCGAAAAAACAGTAGATGAGCTTTTGTCGCCGTCGCTTACGGTTATTTGAACATTGGCTGTACCTGATTGCTCTGCAGCAGGACTCAGTGAGAAAGTACGATCATTCCCAGATCCAGATAGACTCATACTTCCTTCCGGCAACAAGGTCGCATTATTAGAAGAAATCGATACGATCAACTCTGTAACAAAATTATCAGTATCGTTAATTGTAAATCCAATTGGACCCGCTATTGAATTCTCTGCAATCGTCTGGTCATTGATATCACTTATCGTCGGAGCTACATTCTCCTCAAGAGTCACATTAACCGCCTCACTCGACACTACTTCTGTACTCACACTATTTGTAGAAGACCAAACTTTTACCCAATAGTTAGAAGCTTCAAGAACTGTACCAATTACCAAGGTTCGGGATTCAGCACCTTCTACCGGATTGGATTCATCTAAACGACTGCCTTCATACCACTGATACGCCAGCCCGTCTCCTTGTGCCGTGACGCTAAGCTCCGTACTGCTCAACCGACTGACCACAACATTTGAAGGTTGCTCAACGATCGAAGTGCTTTGCTCGACCAAAACACCAAAGGCAGTTGAAGTGCTTTTCTGACCATCGTTCACGATAACTTGCACCCTTGCACTTCCGGACTCTCCAACAACCGGAGATAACATGATTTCCCGCTCGTTTCCAGTACCCGATAATTCAATCATACCGTCTGGGAAGAGTGACTGATTATCTGAGGAAACTGTAATTGTAAGCTCAGAAAAGTAGTTATCAACATCCGCGATCACGAAACTCAATGGATCAATTTCAACCCCCTGACCAGTTAGCAGGTCTTCAATATCGGATACAGTGGGTGCAACATTCGCTTCCAGTCCCACTACTGCCGCTGCACTGTGCACCGCTTCAGTGCTCGCAACATTGGACTCAGACCAAACCTTCACCCAGTAACTTGATGTATCCAATACAGGGTTGATCGTCAAAACAGGACTCTCTTCCCCTGAAAGTGGATTAGACTCATCCGAGCTACTTCCTTCAAACCATTGGAAAGCAAGGCCGTTTCCTTCGGCTAAGACGCTCAATACAGCTCCATCAAGCCTTTTTACAACAACACTCTCTGGCTGCTCAACTAACACCGTGCTTTTTTCGACGACAATCTCAAACGAAGATGTTGAACTGTTAGTACCGTCGCTCACTACTAACTGGACGATTCCAGTCCCATACCCATTTTGGTCAGGAGACAAAGTTAATTCGATTTCGTTACCTTCGCGGGATATTTCAATAGCACTCTCTGGGAATAGTGACTCATTATCTGATAGCACAGTAACCGTTAGCTCAGAAAGATAGTTATCTACATCACCTATGCTAAAACTCAGCGGCCCCACATCGATCCCTTGTGCACTCACTTGATCATCTATTTCCGAAATAGTAGGTGATATGTTGTGTTCAAATGTAACATACGCTTCTTCCGTATAAATAGGATCCGTATTTACAACATTCGACTCAGACCAAATCTTCACCCAATATGAAGACTCATCCTCTACCGAATTTAAAGTTAGCGTCGCAGAGCCTCCTTCCTCGATAAGTGAGCTTTCATCCCCACTGACGCCCTCGTACCATTGGTAGGCCAAACCTTCTCCTGAGGCGACAACACTCAAGTAAGCATTATCTAACCTTTGGATGCGAATATTTTCAGGTTGATCGATAATCGATAAATTTTGCTCTACGATTACATCAAATGAACTTGAAGCGCTTTTCTGTCCGTCACTAATTGTTAACTGAATACGCGCTTTACCGAATTCACCTGAAACTGGATGCAAATTGATTGTGCGGTCTATGTCCTCTCCGACTATTTCAACACTACCTTCAGGTAGTAAATTTGAATTATCAGAAGAGATAAGGACAATTAGCTCAGATACATAATTATCCGAATCATCAATACTAAATTCAATAGACAAAATTTCACTATCCTCACTAGTCACTTGATCCTCAATTCCTGATATCGTAGGAGCCAAGTTTTCACGTATAGTAATCAACGCCTCATCGCTGTATGCCGCATCCGTTTCCAGCACATTGCTTCCTGACCAAACCTTTACCCAATAAGACGAATCTTCAACCACAGAGTCGATCACGATGTAAGAATCCGTAGCACCTGACACAGGTGACGATTCATCGGAGCTAAGCCCCTTGTACCACTGATAAGAGAGATTCTCTCCAAATGCGACGACGCTTAACTCCACGCTTCCCAACCTCAACACACTTACATCTAGAGGCTCTTCCAATATAAAAACGTCCCTTTCTACCATGAGTGAGAATTTTTTCTTGGACAGGCTTTTCCCATCGCTCGCGGAAACTTCTATCTCGACTTCTCCATAAGCATCTTGCTCTGGAGTCAAATAGAGATGAACAATTCCATCGACCGTTTCCATATGAATTCCAGATTCTGCCAAAATCGCCACATCTCCGGTCTCTACAGAGATTTCCAGCTCCCCACTGGAAACTTCTCTATCTTCGATAATTAATTCGATCGGACCAATACTTCCATTTAGCACGACAAATTGATCTTCAATATCCTGAATCTCAGGAGCTTCATTTTCGATAACACTAAATAGGAATGTGGATACATTTTCTTTCACCCCATCACTCACAAGAATCGAAATTTCACTGATACCAACGACTCCTTCATTTGGAGTAAACTCAACCGTTTTTCGCCCCAACTCTCCGGTGACCAAGATACCGCCCACAGCAATTAAATCAATATTCGAAGAACGAATCGTCACGCTCAAATCCTCGACAGCTACATCATCATCAGAAATATCGAAAGTAACGGGATTCACATCAAATCCCTCATATACAGCCACATGAGAGTTTTCTGAAACGAGTGGAGCTCCGCTTTCAATAACAGTCAACTTAAACACTTTAGTCTGAGTACTTCCTCCGTCTGAGACACTCACAGAAATTATCGATTCACCACTAACATTTTCTTTAGGGGTTAAGCTTAGCGTTCGACTTGAACCATCTCCACTTATAGAGATTCCCTCTTGCGATATTACATTTGCATTAGAAGAAATTGCAGAAACGAGTAACTCGCTAGCAGGAGATATATCATCTGAAATTGAAAAGGAGATTGAGTCAACCACTTCCCCACCAATCAGATAAAGATCATCAAAATTCGTCATCGTAGGAGCCCCGTTTTTAGCAACTTTGAATTGGAAGGAAGAAGTTGATGTGCTTACTCCGTCACTAACAATAACTGAAACAGTCGATTCACCAAAATAATCAACAGTAGGAAGAAGTCTTAGAATTCGAGACTCACCCACGCCTTCGATATCAATATTTTCGTTATTCAGTACATTCTGATTTGTGGATACAGCCATCGCAACTAACCCTTCAACAGGCATTTCTAGGTCATTGATATTAAAAGGAATCTCAATATACTCCTCTCCCGACAATATTAGATTATCCTCAATAAATACGTCTTCGAAATCACTAATGTAGGGAACTTCATCTTCGATGACCTCGTATTCAAATGTTTTGGATACACTGTAAACGCCATCACTCAAGTGAACGGTAATTTCTGTTACACCATACGAGTCTTCCAGCGGAGTTATCAATAACGATCGGTCAACTCCATCTCCAGATATCGATACATCCTCTGCCAATATCAAATCCGGGTTCGATGAAGAAATACTCAAGATCAAGTCACTCAATGCTGTTTCAGCGTCGCTCACCTTAAATTCAACCAAGGTTGGCGCCTCGATCGCTAGAATACTAACATCACTAAATTCGCTTAACGTAGGATTAGAGTTATCATTTATCGTTAGCGTAAACGAAGTAGAAGAGCCGTTCAAACCATCGCTTGCCCTAATAGTTATCTCAGCAATTCCAAATACATCACTTGCTGGGATAATTCCGAGAGAATACACGCCATTTGAGCCGACGAGCGCCAGTCCGTCTGCTGGAATCAAGTCCTCGTTATTTGTGGAAACTGAAATTTCGATTTCTGATAGCGAAGTATCTTCATCGTCGACAGAGAAGGTTGTTACTGGAACATCCTCACCACCAAGAATTACAATTTCTTCAATATCGCTAATCTCGGGCGCCTCATTCGATTGAATAGTAATCTCGAAGCTTTCTGTTACATATGAGTTTCCATCGCTTAGACTAACAATTATCGTAGTTGCTCCGATAGCTCCTGGCAATTCGTCAAAATCCAATTGGCGAATACTCCCGTCACCGATAATCTGCATAGAGCCTTCAGATACTATTTCTGGGTTCGATGAGGAAACAGTGACAGATAGATCATTTACCGATGTATCTATATCCAAAATACTAAATTCCACCGACCCTATCTCAATACCCTCAAATAAGTTTAGATCATCAATCGTCGACAGTACAGGAGATTCGTCATCAACAATCGTTAATTCAAATGTCTCGCTCGTTGTATTGAATCCATCTGAAACCAAAACTGTTATTGTCGTAGTTCCATCGACACTGCTAACCGGGTTTAACACAAGAGTTCGTGTGCCTTGATCCCCGCTAAATTCGATATCGTTGTCACTTAACAATAATTGATTTGAAGAAATTCCTGTAACAATAAGAGCCCCTAAAGGAGTTTCTAAGTCTTCAATGGAAAACTCCAAAGAATCTATTTCTCTACCAACTATCGAATCAACGTCTTCTATTTCAGATATAGTAGGAGAACTGTTTGCGTTAACATTCAATTCAAATTTTTCTTCTACTGAATGTAGTCCATCACTTACATGAACGCTAATTTCAACAATGCCAGAAAGACTATTATCGTAGTCAATTGTAATCGACTTCACACTACCAGTACCAGATAAGGTGATATCATCGGCCGCAACAAGTGATTCATTATTAGATGAAAAAGTTATAATCAAATCTTCAGTTTCAGTGTCCAAGTCACTGACTTGAAAATAAACTAGGCTCGCCAAATTTCCCTGAGTCACTGAAGTGTCAGGGATAAAACTGATTACAGGGTGTTCTGAGTCTGTGATCGTCAGATTAAACGATTCTTCAACCAAATTTATTCCATCATAAATGCTTACAATTATCTGAGTAACGCCAATAGCTCCCACTTCAGGCGTAATCAAAAGAGATCTATTATCGCCACTCTCCTCCACAACAATGGAAGAACCTACTACTAAATCTTCATTGGAAGAACTTACAGAAACGACCAACTCGCTTAGCAACGTGTCTTCATCCTGAATATCTAAACTTATCGGATCTATAGATTCCGTATTCAAAATAGAGATATCTTCTATATCAGCAATCGTTGGAGCTTGATTCGGACTATCGATACTCAAACCAGAATACACCGCAGTTGTAGCAGATTCCAAATTGTGAGCAGTCGTCGCCAAGCCAACATACACGTCTTCTTCCGGATCAAATTCGTTGTCTTGCGCGTAATCAATCCATTCTTCGCCGTCTAAAGAGTATGATGCCGTAAAATCATTACCAATCCTCTTAATTTTTAACTTAATGGGGAATGATACACCATAACGGGATGCTGTGCCTGTCTCGCCACCAGTCTCTGATCTCTCACCAAAATGCACACTCGTTCCAGCCGGTCTAATATATGCATAAACGTTTGTAGCATCAACAGCCAAGTCGCTCCTCACCATGATGCCTGCTTTCGCGTAATTGTTTGTTTCTACAAGAGATTGAACTTCTGTGTAAATTTCAAAATCGCCGCTAACTTGAGTCCACAAAAACTTGAATGAATCAGATGTACCCCAAATATCAGCACCACCAGCAACTACCGTAATAGTTCCATCATCCACAGCCAAACTTCCTTCAGAGCCAACTGCTCCAACATTCGACGACTGTAATTCTAAGCCTGAAACATCAGAGATGATTTCGTTGACGCGCACAACAACATCTTCACTGACTGATGTTTCTCCATTCGAATTTATTGCCTTCACGAATATAATTTTTTCTCCATCTGAAGAAAAACTAACCTCCGCGCTCCACGGTTCTTCAATGACTTCTTCGACAAGGGAGCCATCTACGTAGAACTCAACGCTAGCCAACTCAGAAATGTCTCCTGTAAACGAAACACTTAAAGAAATAGTTTCGTTAAGTCCATAGCCGTCCTCGTCAAAGTTGCTCACAATCGCTATATCTGGCGCAGGCAGCGGAGCCTCTGCCATGACAATATTGGTATAGTCCGAACGACCGATACTATTGTATGCATAAACTCTATACCAATAACTATTGCTTCCTGTTATCGTTTCATCTGTATAGGCCGTAACGTTTGCATCAACTTCTGCAAGTTCCACATAATTCTCTCCATCAGTAGACCTTTCAATAACGAATCCACTTTCGTTATTCGAATTATCCGACCACGCCAGCTCAAATTCGGCACCCCACGATGTAGAAGCCAACGTTATAATAAAAGCCATTGAAAACACGGAACGAGAAAGAAATCTCACGTTTCGCTTTAGAATTGTTGGCCAAGCTAATATCCGCGATTCAA
This sequence comes from Puniceicoccaceae bacterium K14, assembly GCA_022538095.1. Lineage (GTDB taxonomy): Bacteria > Verrucomicrobiota > Verrucomicrobiia > Opitutales > Opitutaceae > JAKYXN01. The sequence continues at coordinate 89,253 of JAKYXN010000001.1, forward strand.
CTGCGCCCCACTTAGCACGCACCCCTCGAATCGCTTTTTTGGTGAATATTGGTTCTTTCTCCATAATTTTGAAGAAAGATTTCGCCGCGTTTAAGCCCCTACTGAAGGGGCAGGGAGCAGTTTGAAGGGTATCCGTAACCCACTAGGTATGAGAGACCATTATCCGATAGGAGATGTGGAAACACGAACGCAATTCGTGCTGAGTAATTCGCTTAGCTCAAAACGAGAAATGCTTATTAAGGCCTGTGTGCATGTGAGCTCACACCCTCTGTCAAAACAAAAAAAGACCTATGCACATGAAATGCATAGGCCTTTTTAAAGTGGCACATCGCGAGGGAGTCGAACCCCCAACCTCCTGATCCGTAGTCAGGTGCTCTATCCAATTGAGCTAGCGATGCATAACTTTCAATACGCCGTTTAGCGATTGAGGGCAGGACAAAAGAATCAATCGCGTAACTTGACAAGCACTTTTTCAAAAAAAATGCCGCGGAAAGGAAAACCCCTCCGCGGCAGAAAATATTCTATTCCATTACTCCCCAGCAGCAACCTTCGGCAAGTCCGCCGGTATGTCTACTTGGTGAGTGTTCTTACGCTTCACACGCTTCAACCTCGACTTCCGCCGGAGCATTCGATCGAGCTTGTCTACCAATAAATCAATCGCCTTATGGCAATCGCGATCAGTAACCGACACATTCAATAGAGGTCCATTCATCACGATGTGCCCCTTCGCAATAAACATGTGTTCGCTCCCTCCTTTTCCTTGTTCGTATTCTAATTCAACCTTGACCCGTATTATTCGCTCTTCATGCCTGAATAGCTTCTCAACCTTTTCACGAACTAATTGCTTCAACGACTCGGTCAAATCCATGTGGATGCCGGTAATAATAAGATCGTGTGTGTTGGCTTCAGTATGCATATATATATAACTCCTCTGTTTTTAGGTTTAACAATGTTCAATGTCACCAGCTTCGAGAACTAACAAAAAGATCTCTGAATACTCTCTCTCCATCGTAACGGGAGGCTCTTCTGGAATCGGTAAAACCGTCATTGAACGTATTTTGAAGGTAGAGTCAGGGTCACGGATTTGCAACATTTCTCGAACAAAACCTCCTCTTTTTTTTAACGACACTAATACCCAACACCTTGAGTGCGACCTAAGCTCCAGAAAGGATAGAGCAACTGCCTTATCCCGCCTATTAAATTTACTTAACGATGAAGAGGACAAAGGCCCAATTCTCCTAGTCAACAATGCGGGCTTCGGATTGTATGACACGGTATCTGCTAAGCCTTCATCAGAACACCTCGAGCTCCTCGAAGTCAATATCGCCGCCCTTGTCGATATCACTGTTACGCTATTGCCAATTCTCAAAAAACGAGGAGGCAGTATAATAAACATCGCCTCCACTTCCGCGTTCCAGGCTACTCCTTATCTAGCAAGCTACGGCGCCTCGAAATCATTTGTCCTCAATTGGACTTTAGCATTAAACGAAGAATTTAGGAACACCAACATCAACGCTCTGGCCGTCTGCCCAGGCCCAACTCGGACAAACTTCTTCAGACGAGCGGGGCTTACCCAACGCGTGATCCCAGATGGATATAGCAGCTCATCCGAAGAGGTAGTCGAAGCAACATTCAAAGCCCTCGCAAAAGGCAAATCTCTAGTGACCACAGGCCTAAAAAGCAAACTAGTGAGCGCCTTTTCCTCACGGCTTCCCAAAACCTTAGGAACTCGCTTAGCCGGCAAAATAATCAACAAGTATCGTCCTGCTAAGTAACTGACTACCCACAATATTTTATCATTATGCCCGAAACCGACTGGGGGTGGCTCATAGACAAGCCCGAATTGAAATCATGGATCGAACTAGAAGACAGCGATGTCCTCTTAGTAAATAAGCCTGCTCTCGTGGTTTGCCACCCGTCCAAAAAGGGCCCTTGGTCCTCACTCGCCGGGGCCTGCGGCGAGTATCTAAACCAGGATAAGACTTTCCTTGTCTCACGCCTTGATCGCGAAACGAGCGGAATCGTCCTATTCGCCAAACGAAAACCCGTCACACGCCTCCTACAAATGGCTCTCGAACGCAGAGCTGTATCCAAAACTTACTTAGCGATTCTCGAAGGAGAACTCAATTGGCCCATCACCGTGGACGCTCCGATCGGTCCAGATAAAAATAGCCTCGTCCGCTCAAAGAACTGCATACGATGGGATGGACGCAAGCAAGAAGCCTCCACCGCATACTCCCCCCTACGATCAGGCAACGGGTACACTCTCGCAAAAGTCACGCCCATCACCGGGAGAAAGCACCAAATCCGAGCACATGCTCAGCACATGGGATATCCAATTGTTGGCGACAAATTGTACGGACCGGATGAAACTCTATTCCTTGATTTCATCGACGACGGTTGGACCGAAAAACTGGAAAAAGAACTCACCATCAATCGTCACTGCCTACACGCCTACCGCATGACCTTCCATCTCGAACACGGAGATCACACTTTTATGGCACCACTGAGCCAAGATCTCAGAGAATTCTGTTGTGAGCGGATGGACATGACTCAGGAAGAAATAGACCAACTACTCACAACTGTATAAACGCGTAATACTAGGACAAAATTGAGTAATCCCCTCTAAGAGAACACCTGATTTGTAAATATTTAGCAAATTAGCGCTTTATTTACGCCTTTAAATAGGTAGGTTTCTCCAAAATGCGCCTCACTTCTTTTAGCATCGTTAGTTTGATGATCTCAGCTATCTTTATTTGGATCTATGTCCTCAATGCGTTTTGGACGATAGCAAGCGATTTAGCTACGCTATACATATAAGTATAATATCCGAAACGATGCCCAATTCCAATTGCCTCTCAATTCGAATTGGATCTTAAGTCTCAGGCGTGGCTACAACCAACGCTTTTAAACCATTTTCAGTTGCCAACATTCGGCTCTTCGTAGCGTTCCGAATTTTCTTCAACGCACGCTATTACTACCCAATCTTCACCGTTCTCTTTCTCGATTTCGGACTAAGCATTGCCGACTTCGCTATCCTCAACGCCGTTTGGGCTGCGACTATTGTACTGCTAGAAGTCCCATCTGGAGCTCTTGCAGACACGATTGGTCGAAAAAACCTCGTCCTCGCATCAGCTATTATAATGGTTATAGAGGTCGGGATTCTCTGCCTCGCGCCCATCGGAAACAAAGAAGTCGTATTTTATTTGTTTCTCCTCAATCGAATCCTAAGCGGCACCGCAGAAGCCGCAGCCAGCGGAGCCGACGAAGCCCTCGCCTACGATTCGCTCAAGGAAATCGGCCAAGAAGAATCTTGGGGCTCAGTTCTCGAGTCACAAATGAAACTCCAATCCATCGCGTTCGTTATTGCGATGAGCCTCGGGGCCTTCCTCTACGATGCATCAAGCCTAAACACTTTCTTAAACTTCATCGGAATCAGTTGGGAAGTCCCCAGCGAAACCGCACTTAAACTCCCCCTATTTCTCACACTCGCCCACAGCTTTGTAGCCCTCGGCACAGCCTGGGCAATGAAAGACCCCAAGCTCACAAATACCGAATTAGAAACAGAAATAGAAACCACCCAGACCTTAGGGTTCGCATTCAAAAAAACAATTTCAGCGGGGAAGTGGATCTTAAAGACACCAGCGGCTCTCACAATTATACTAGCTGGCATGCTAATCGATCACGTTGGGCGCATGGTAGTCACGCTAAACAGTCAGTATTTCCGCGAGATACAACTGCCTGAAGCCTCCTTCGGCCTAATCGGTTCTGGCCTCTCACTCATGGGTATTATAATTCCTACAATAGCTAAGAAATTGACAGTAAAATTCTCCCAACTCTTTAACTTCATCCTTGTTGCTTCTTTAGCCTTTACCGCGTTCTCCTTAATGACTCTTTTCATCCCTTTTTGGGGAGCACTGCCGATAGCCTTACTCTATATTTGTTTTTTCCTTACAGGCTTCTTTGTCAGTCACTACCTCAATAAAGTAACTTCCTCAGAAATGCGAGCCACGGTCCTAAGCTTTCGAGGACTTTCCTACAATCTAGCATATGGAACAATCGGCGTTCTATACGCTAGACTTATCGGTGTACTCAGGGCAAACGCTCCAGAGAGCATCGCCCTCGAGGTTGCAAAAGAATCCTACCTATTCCGCGAGGCTACGAACTGGTTTCCTGGATACTTTGTTATCCTTTTTTCAGCAACGCTAGGGATTGCAATTTGGTTAAACCGAAAACGCTCAACTAGCCTTTAAGTCATCCACTTTTGCCTCAAGCCCCAAGTCGCCAACTTCCATGAACCAGTTGGGCAATTCGGAAACAATCCCCAATGCGACTCCCCCAAACAGAATCTGCATAAACGCGGCATTTTCATCGCCAATTTCACTAGAGTTACTCTCTAAGCGATCTGAAACCTTATCGAGAATATCCAAAGTATTCTTCAGGCGCACAAGCTGGGTCTTCTGTTCTGTGTCGTTAATCGTTACCCCACTCCCACTCTTAAAACGTAGCTTACGGGTAAGCTCAATTTTCAATTCTCCTAGCCACTCTTTCATGTGCATTTTAAAGAACGACTTGTATTCGTCTACCGAAGACAAATAGCTGCGATAAAAAGCCCCAAAATTTTCTACAGTAAGTGAATTGTATAAAAGCCGAACCTGAACCACCTTTTCATCCCCCTCTTCGAGCGAGCATTCCTGAACACCTTCTTGAATACCTTCTAAAACAGAGCTATCGAGAGCTTTGTGCAAGTACGGCTCTATCTCCTTGAACCCGACAAAGCCTAGATCTCGCTTTAGGAAATACCAATAGGCCTGACAAGCGCTCAGATATCGACTCCCACTAGCCCCAGAGGTTTTCGATGAACCCACATAGGATTTATCAATCTCTCTTAAAGCCAAGCGAGCATGTACAACTAGCTCTTTTAATCGCACACGACCAGAATTGATAGTTTCTCCAAAAAATTCGCGACATTCCTTATCAAGAGCCAACGCTTCTTCTCGAAAAACTGTCTCACTGTTTTTCGCCGCATCTTTAACACACAACTGGGTTTTGATAATTTCTTCGTGCCTTTGGTGCTTCGAAGCCACATCCCGAGCCATTAACAACAAAACTCCTCCCACGGTCACTGCAAACGCCATGATGGCGATCACACCCAAATAATCTGTGAGTGATTCGCTAATAATATTTGCGAACAAAAGTGCGTGAAAAGAATTCATCCCTAGAAGCCACCTATCATGTGCGACATCTTTTCTTACGACACTCCAGTTAGAGCCTTGATCATTAATGCCAAATAAAAATGAGAATAAGACCCTAGAAGCGGATAAACTACACAGTATCACCTATACTTTAACATTTAGAGCCAATCCAACCGCCTTTCTCGGCTCTCGAAATATCTGAGAACCGGCTTCGCACATACACTCGCCTTCAGTTAATTCCACCCTGCGTGAGCTGGTTATCACTTCGGAAACCACCCGCTCAACCGGTTTCTCAGGTGCATTTATACCATTCAAGCCTGCCGACAGCATCGAAGTATATGAATTCCTATCCAGATTGAGCGTCGTCATGACCCAGTCAGAATAGCACATTCGTGCCTCTTCTGGGAATCCAGCGAGGTACTCAATCGGAATTATTCAATTCTCTACCGACCCATGAATTCCGTCAGCTTCTCTGAGCGAAGGCCCTTAAGCTAACGCCAATCATGCTTAGGATAACGCCCCTTAAGCTCTTTCTTAATTCCCGGATAAGACTGCGTCCAAAAGGAATCCAAATCATGGGTTAATTGCACGGGGCGAGAATTCGGAGCCAACATCTCAAACATCGGCTTAAGCTTTCCGCCACAAAAACCATAGCCGCTCTCAAAATCATAAAATTCCTGAATTTTTGCCGAAATCACCGGTAGCTCCCCTTCCCGATAGCGTATCTTCGCGCGTCGCCCATTTGGCATCTGTATCTGCAAAGGCAATTCTGTATCCAGCAAGCTCATTGTTTCTGGGCCCACCCAATTCTTGATACTGCCCAAAACCTCCTGCTTTTTCAAATCTCGCAAGCTGCGTGCCCCGTGACAGCACTCCTCAAGGATTAAGCCCCTCGCCTCCGGACCAATCGGATCAATTTCATACTCAGGAAAATACGCAGCAATCAGGTTCACACGTACAATCAGAGTCTCTACACTCTCGTCCCACTTATCCAGCTTCGCCTTTCCTGCAACAATCAACCCAGCTAAAACCGTTGCAGCGTGCTCTAGAGGTACATCCAAGCTCTCCCTCATTTCAACGTTCAGTTTTTGGTAACGAGCAAACTTACGGAACACAACCCGCTTCTGCTTCTCGTCAAAGACCGTCTCCTCTCCGGAACTAAAAGAATTTGGATACAATTCTTCCAACCATTCACGCTCAATTTGAGAGCATAAATTTAGTACCGTATTGACTTCTCCACTTTGCCTCCCGATCTCATTAGCTTCGAAAGCAACAAACAACTCTGCATGCTTCGCTAAACTCTCCTTCGATAAATTCCCCCGTTTGCCGTCTGCCATATCGCAGCGCATCGTACCGCGATCCAAACGCTTGCAAACCCGATCCGGAAAACCAATCAGCAAACACTTTCGCACCATCGCTTCATCCGCAGGTAACGCATCAGGGCCAACCAACCCTTCTGCCTGCGCATATTGGTAAAGCTGATTTGCTACCTTATTCACCTGCCTCGCCGTGTTCGCATGCACACCAATATCATCACAATAACGTCGATCAAATTTGCTAGTCACCGCTCCAGACCATATCCGCATCAACGCGATTACATCGCTCCCATCCACTTCACCAACCACATCTGCTCTTCGCTGCACCACTCGCTTATCCACCTTTCGTAGCAAAAGGTTACGCGACTGAGAAAGCGCAGCAGCCACGCAAATTTCATCGACGCATTCGTAATCCTTCGCCGCAAGCAACATCGCAGCATAACGCGGATGCAAAGGAAAAGAGCTCATACGCTTTCCACGTGGCGTCATCGCCCCCTTTTCATCAATCGCTCCCAGTTCACGAAGTAACTCAATAGCTACTCCTAATCGGCTCTCGTCTGGTCGCTCAAACCACGGAAACAAATCCAAGCTATCAATACCAGTCGCTTTGAGCGTCAACAAAGTTTCAGCCAAATCTACACGGGCCATTTCCGGCTCATCAAATGCCTCACGACTTCCATGATCCTTCGCCGTCCACAAACGTACACACAACCCCTCAGCAGTTCTCCCTGCTCGTCCTGATCGCTGCTTCGCAGACGCGTCACTAATCTTCTCAATCCACAACGTATTGATGCCGCGAGCTGGATCATAGCGAGCCACCCGAGCCTGCCCGCTATCGATCACGACCCGGGCATTGTCAATCGTCAACGAGGTTTCCGCCACATTGGTAGACACAATCACTTTTCTGCGAGAGCTCTTCTCCAAAGCTCGATCCTGATCTTTCGTACTCAATTCCCCATGCAGAGGCATCAATTCAAAATCACGAGCCGACAAACGGGCACCGAGAGCACTGATCGTTCTGCCAATCTCAAACGCGCCTGGCATAAAAATAAGGACGTGCCCCTCTCGCACTTCTTCGACCGCCTTTAAAGTCTCGCTAGCAGCAATTTCCCAAATAGGAGTCTTACTATTCGCTGTGCGCGTATCGATGTATCGGATACTCACCGGAAAGGTTCGGCCCTCCGAACGTACTAACTCACAGTTTCCGAGATAAGATTGTAACGCATCCGAATCTAAAGTCGCTGACATTACTATGATTTTTAGGTCCGGTCGCGAAGTTTTCTGAATCATCAACGCCCTCGCCAGCGATAAGTCAGCGTGGATGCTTCTCTCATGAAACTCATCAAACACAATACAATCCACCCCTCGAAGCTCGGGGTCGCCAATCATCCGCCTCAGAAGAATTCCTTCAGTTACAAAACGTACTTTTGTCCGAGTTGAAACCATTGTCTCATGACGTATTTGAAAACCTATAGAACCACCAACAGATTCTCCCAACTCGTAAGCTACTCTCTTAGCCAACATCCGAGCCGCAATTCTCCGTGGTTGCAGAACGATCGCTTCCCCATTCTCCAACAACCCGGCAGCCAATAGAAATTGAGGTATCTGCGTCGATTTACCCGACCCCGTCGGAGCCTCGATAATAACTCGGTTCGTCCGCTCAAGAGCAGAAACGAACTGATCTTCTAATTCATTAATAGGAAGCGACATAAGCTCCCCATCAATCCGCAATAATTCTACAAATGCAAACCCAGATTCAATCACCAAATATTGATCCTTTTCAATTTTCCCCGTACATCTATTCAGATTGGCCCGCCAAACCTGAAAAACATAATCAGTCCTTACCGGAACGAGTATTAGCGCTCCAAGCGAAGTTGACACGTTTCACGATCCCGGTGCACGATTGAGTCCGCATTCTCATATGCTGCTAGCTTGCCGCAGCCACCCTGGAAAATCGTCCTTAGTCCTTCTTATTATATTGCCCATAAAATCAGACCACCAAATTCTCTGATAACGATTTTTACTTAGGGCGTGTTCGTGAATAATCAGTCGTTAGCGTAACCATATCATAATGCATGCGAGAGTGAGCATAGCGGCAAAGGTGTGGTAAAGCTTTTCATAGCGCGTTGCGATTCGGCGGAAGCGCTTCAACTTTCCGAAGAGATTCTCTATTTTGTGGCGTTGCTGATAGATGTGCTGGTCAAAGTCAGGCTTTAGTGTTCTATCTGCTTTCACCGCTATGACAGCGATACCGCCGATCTCGTTCACACCGTTTCTGATGGCATCGCTGTCGTAGCCCTTGTCCATCAACGCCGCAGATCCTTTCTTCAAGTACCTCTTGAGCAAAGGCTTGCATTGATCGAAGTCCGAAACGTTCGCTCCGGTGAGAATGAACCCCAACGGATATCCCAACGCGTCGCAAGCCATGTGGATTTTCGTGGACAACCCCGCTCTGGAACGAGCGATCGCGTGGGCAAGCTGTCCGCCGACCGGGCCCGATCCATCTTGATGGACCCTGGAGCTGGAACTGTCTATCATGAGATACTCTTCGTCGACGTGTTGCGAAGCCAAGGCTGCGAGTATGCTTTCCCATAGTCCCGAATCGCTCCATCTGCGCGATGCGTCGTAGACGCCTTTCCAGCGGCCAAAGCGAATCGGCAGGTCTCGCCAAGGAGCTGCGCAACGCAGGATCCAAAGAATTCCCTCTATCTTAAGTCTCACGCAGCTTGGCTTTCGTCCACATCGAGAGCGACCAGTCAAGGAATCTCGATGGTCGTTAATTTTTTAAGGATGTCCCATTTCCGGGCATCGATCATATCTCTATCTTCCTCGTTCACAAAGAGATAAAGAATCAAGCTGGCGGACTTGTCAATGCATTTGTAATTAAATTACAAATACTTCAATAAAGTATGATGTGCGTTGAGAAACCCTTTACTCATCCCACATGATTATTCACGAACACGCCCTAAGTTTGTACAAAGTTCGTAGATCTAACCAATTTCCTTAAGTACGAGCATCAAAGCCAACAATTTTTGAGCGATGGCAACGACCGCTTCTCTCTTAGCAGCCCTTCCTCCCTTAACTACTAAAGATAAGCCATGTCTACGTATAGACCAAAATGTCCGAGAGTGTATTGGGCCCATTGTAGGAGAAAACGGCGCACATCTCGATTCCCTGTTTTACTAATTGAGAGTCCTTGTCGCTCTGCCAAAATAGGTCACGTCGCGGACCTAGGCCAAGTTAAGCGACCGACATCGCTTGAATTTTCGAAGCATTCTGGATCTCTTATCGCTAGCACGTAACCTAAAGAGGTTATTAGGCCAACGCCGGGAATCTGTTCTAATGCTTTCTTTAGAGAGTAGTGATTAGTTACAATTTTGATGATTAGTTTGTCCAGAGAGATAAGACCATCGGATACTTCTAAGAACGTTTCGATCAATCCGAGAAATGAACACCCTTTGAGTTCTTGCCGACAATAGGTTTTTAAGGACGGAGTTGAGCACAATCGAAACGTACTATTTTTTTAATACAGTCGCATCGGATAAGATCTTTCCATCTTTATCAGTGATCCATAAGTGAAGTGTGTTTTTGATCTCCAAGTTCGGCACCATCGTATTGAGTTGTTTTTTCATACAAATTACTGAATCGCTGGGACGGCCTCAACCTTCTCATTAACCATCACAGGAACCGCCAATCCGTTCAAATTGAGGGCGACGTTTAGTAAATGGAAATACCTGAGCTCAATACACCTCGTCCTCAAGGCCCGTAAACGCGTTAAAAAATCCAACCACTCGCTAGATTGGACACAAACTCAGCCCTTTCGCCTAACTTGAGAACAAGCGCTTTTCGAATCCTCAAGATCACGCACATACGCTCACAAAGCTAGATTCAGAAATGAATCGAAGCCGGAAAACCATCTGATTTCAGACAAAATCGGAGTACAAGCGGCCTCATGTTCGCTGCACTGTCAGCTAAAACTTCGGCACTAAACTATTCAGATACAGAGTCGAACTCGTTAGAATATCCAATTATCAAAAACTGCGAGTATCTTCTCAAGGCATGTGGTCGAAGATAGCTTTCAGGTTATCCTTCTGGTTCCGAGTATCTCCGTTATAATAGGGGCGGATTTCCTCCAACATTTGTTCCAATCCAGATGGATCCTGACGCAGAAGACCATAGTCAGAATTCTCTGGCCAGGGAATCGCCTCGTGCTGACGCCAATTTGCTCCATCTATCGCTTCAAGATTAGGATAAGATCCAAAATTTACCTTCGCGACAGTCTCAACCTTATCAGTCTCGCTCGTATCCACCGGTATTTCCGTCAAGTCATCGCATAATTCAAAACTCCACTTTTTGTCATCAGCCGCTGAATACATAAACTTGTGTTTTCCATCGGTCGCCATGTAATTACCCATCCACTTTGCCTGAAACTGAGAAAAAACGGTCCGATTGCGATGTTTCCCGTCAGCAAGTTCGAATAGATTGCAACCTTGCCGTTCACCCATGCCATCGTTCGGAATCACTCCAGCCAAATCAAAACAAGTCTTCGAGATATCGATCAAGCTCGCTGCCGTATCCACTTTCAGACCTGCCCGCTCGGAGCCGGGAAAGCGAACAAGCAATGGAATACGAGTGGCGGCTTCAAGCATACAGCGTTTGCCTACGCAACCATAATCACCCATCATTTCACCATGATCCGAAGAGAAGATTACAATCGTATTGTCGATCTCCGGTCCAAGCGATTTTAACACACGCCCGATTTGATAGTCCACGAAGGAAATTGCCCCAAAATATGCAGCCTTCATACTGCGCCAAAGCAAGTCGTCTCCCACCGCTCGATCCTTGTATTTATAACGATTTTGCAAAATATTCACACGGGATTGATACTCACGAAAATCATCAGGGAGATACGGTTTATCCATTTCTTCCATACGATATAAAAAGCTCCAAGGCATCGGATTTTCAAATGGAGGGTGAGGCTTTATAAAATGGCAATTGAGTAAAAAAGGACGAGTACGATCTCGTTCTTCAAGAAAAGATATAGACCGATCCGCAACCCACGAAGTTTCATGCAGCTCAGCAGGCAATTGAGAAGGTTGAGGCATGTAATAATAATCGCCTCGCAGACCATGCGGAGCCAACACATGGCCATAACCTTGATCTTTTAAAAACGCTTGGTAGTCACCATGTTCTTCCTCTTCGGAAATGTCTCGCGTTTCAAAACCCCAGGAGCGTCGAAAATTTGGTGTGAAGTGCATCTTTCCGACTCCATGAGTCTGATAGCCTGCAGACGAAAGTGCCTCCATGTAACTTGTGGCTCGATCCGGCATCGCAAAATTGTCCCAGCAGCCAGTCTGGGCTGGATAGAGTCCCGTTGCCATAGAGCATCGAGCTGGTACGCAAACGGGAGACGGCGTGTAAGCTCTGGTAAAGGCCACTCCTTCATCAACAAGCCGATCTAGAACCGGTGTTCGAATCGATCCATTTCCAAGTCCTCCGATCGTATCGGCTCGCTGCTGATCCGTTAGAAATACTAATACATTTGGACGCTTCTTCATAATCAATTACCTCCGTATCTATTTTATCGATCTAATAGACGAGCAAACACACCGTCGTACAATGAAACATCGATAACACTGTCTTCCGCCAATCTTACCAGAACGAGTTTTCTCTCCGGTTCGATTATACAAATATTGTTTTTGTTACCTTGAGCGGCAAATGCGCGCGACGAGAGTGTAGGCCAGAGCAATTTCCCATTTTTCCCTTCACCATTGACCCACCAATTCAATCCGTAGTTCCCGGGTAAAACATCGGCGTACCATTCTTCCGAATTAAACGGTTTTACGGTGGCTGGAACTCGAACTGAACATGCGTAATCGATATAACGCTTGCTGATCAATTGCCTTCCCCTCCACTCGCCTCCGTTTGCAAATAGCCAACCGAAACGAGCAATAGCCCGCGCATTAGTGCTAATACCATTTTCCGGCATTCCAGCCCCTCCGTTTAATTCAATGCTATTCAACTCATGGATAGTCCCCCAATAAAAAGCATCGTCTGGAATCCCGATTGGATCCCCGATCCTTCGCTTGAACAAAGTCTTCAAGGGTTCGTTGGCAATTTTCGTCAAAATCAACGCAAGTAAATCCGACTGAACGGAATAGTGCATAGCCGTCCCAACCTCAAAGTCAGGATCGTCGGCTTCAATTTCACCTCGCTGCAAATCCAACCCACTGGTGAAAGTAGCCAAATGCTCTAACGTTACTTTAGGATACTTCTCCGCGAGTTCCGGTAAATAAATCGCTGCCAAGTCGCTCGGGCTACACTTCCCATCATCCCACAATAGACCAAGGCAAGTACTTAGAAATGACTTGGTGCAGGACCAAACAGGATGGATTCGATCGATATCATTTCCGCTCCAAATCACGTATCCACGACTGACTAACAACGTCTGGGAAACCCCCTCATCACCTACCACTGATTTCAAATACGCCAAAGCATTCTCCACCTTTCGGGAATCGAAACCTTGTGACTCAGGCGTAGCTCGTTGCCAGCTACCATCTGGAAAAACAACGCGTTCTCGAGAAAAAGTAAATATTGGAAGAGCTGCCATAAAAAAAATGATTAGACTCAAAAATTTCATAATTAGTAATTGTTCCTTCAATTTAGCCTTACAGTTACACCGCACTTCGCGCAAATTACCGCTGGGCTACGGCTCCCGCGTTGACCACAGAACAACAAGTATCCAAATCTACAGGACTCACACCCGGAGCTTTCGCATTGCCGAGCAAAAGGTCGCAAACAGCATCAACGCAAAACGGTACAGAACTGTAAGCGTTGAAAAGCGCTGGCGCGCGATCGAAGTAGAATTTGGACAAAAAGGGCGACCCGAAGTTTATCACTACCGACTTCTCGCGACCTACAGTCAAAGCGGCCCACACCGAGTGGCTTTCTTCTCCGCTAAAATCCATCAAACCTAGCGGTCGATGGAACTGTCGCTCCACAAGATATATAATCCGGTCATAATCCCGAGCAATCGCAGCTATGGAACCGCTATTGCAATTACGACGAAAGTCGATCGAAAATCCACTCGCTTCCAGAGATTCTGCCAAGCGAGCGAATCGCCGGTACGCCTTGTCGTAAGGCGTCACCGCGATCAAACAAAGACGCTTATCCTTGCTTACATCGAGAGGCAAGCTCCCAGCTTCGCAATTCACCTCAGTCAAGCCCTCTACCGCCACGCGTTTTCCCAGCTCGAGCGCGAAACCTTTCGCCTGTTCAGCAATGGGAGCTTCTACTTGAGGCGAACACGCATAATCTTCTTTCAGCGTCCAGATTCTAGCCAAGGCATCATTCAATCGCTCCTCGGTTACTTCCTCGGCCGCCATCGCTGCTTCCATCCGATCAAGATAACTTAAACTGTTGAACAAAACCATGTCCGAACCTACAGCCATGGAACGAACGCACACATCGTCTTTGTTACCCCATTTCAAAATTCCGGCCATGCCAAAAGCATCCGAAACCACAAGGCCGTCAAATCCCATGCGCCTCTTCAACAAATCCATCGTAACCGCATAGGACAGAGTACTGGGCAGTCCATTTTCCTCAGCTCCTTGAAAAGCGGGAAGCGTGAAATGACCAGTCATCATCGAGCCGACTCCATCAGAAATGATTTTTTCGAAAAGATGTCCATAAATCTTCCACCAAACATCTTCAGACATTCCATTTTCTGTCGTCACCAAATGCTGATCACGAAAATCTGCCCCGTCTCCAGGAAAAGTCTTTGCGCAAGCTGCCATCCCGTTTTCCTGCATTCCCTTGATCAACCGCCGCCCCAAACGAATTACCTTTTCGACCGAGTCTCCCATTCCGCGATTGCCGATATTCGCACTCAAAGGATGCAAGTTCAAATCCACCAGAGGCGAGTAATTCCAATTAATCCCTACCAAGGCTCCCTCAAGAGCGCAGGCCTTGCCATAATCATAAGCGAGCGATTCGTCATCCGTTGCTGCCAAACACAGCGGAAAAGGTAACGGAGTCAACCCCGGCAAGACATCCCCACATCCGTTCTCTAGGTCAGCCGCGATTAGCAAAGGGATTCTAGAGCAAGCCTTTAAATCTGCCACAATTTCAGCCACGAAACCATAACTATTCGAACCGTCGGCGATGACTTCTCCACCAACAAAAAAGCCACCCACTGGAAAACGTTCCATAAACTCGCGTGCCCCCAGCTGCTGAATCAAGGGCATAACCGCAGACAAATTCAACACCGAAGTCTGCCCGACTTGCTCCCGAATCGAGAGCGTTTTCCAAGAATTCAAGGTGAAACGCGAAGAAGGATTTTTAGACAATAACGACATAGTGTTGGTAATTACTTTTAACGAAAGAATACGAGAGCTCCCATGGCTCGAAACACGGACGCCAACACGGAGCGCAAACAAAGAAGGTAATTAAGCTCTTTATTTAACCATCGACATTATAGACAATTCTTACGACAAACGAAAGCCCCATGCCATTCAAAAACATGTCCAGATTGCTCAGAATGAATCTCATCCACGAGCAAGTATCCATCGGCCAAGCCCTCTATCCGCCTAAAGGAGTCTTTGGCCCTAAACAACTAAAAGAGTATCAACTCTTTGTGTTAGTATCCGGTAATTCGATCTTGAATACTGAAGGATCCGACCATTCAGTCGCTCCAGGAGAAGTCCGTTTGTTGATGCCCGGCATGCAATTGCTGCGATTCGACGAAGACCGCAGCAGCCAGCAAATTTGGTGTTCCGTGAGTCCAGACGCCCTGACGCCTGCACAGCGAAAACGCTTGGAAGCGGCCCCTCGCCAAGCGAAAGCGACAACCCGCTTGCTCACTCTTCTCGAACTGGCCATTTCACTCCCCTACGGAGCTGGAAAAGACTCACCCGATCTGCTACTCTCGCTCGCCACTTCAGCCATCCTAGAATACCTTCACTCTTGCGCGCCAATCCAAAACGATAAAATCTCCGAACCCAATCCGCTCCGACTCGCTCTCGAATACATAGAACAACATTATCAATCCAAGATCGATCTTTCGACCTTGGCCAAAGCCTCCGGCGCTTCGATCGCTCATATCACACGCATGTTCACCTCTCATTTGGAAACACCGCCCATGCGCTACGTTTGGTCATACCGCGCCCGGCGCGGGGCGCTGCTCCTTCAAGAGACGGGATTATCCGTTTCCGAAATCGCCCACATAACCGGATTCCAAACACCTTTCCATTTTTCGCGTTGGATCAAGAAAACCCACAATCTATCGCCGCGAGCCCTTCGTCAAAGCAACTGGAGGCCCTCTCAACCCCTAACAGGGTAAGTAAGCTCTCAACTGACAGTCACACAAAACCGAGCTAAAGCAATATTCATACTCTCCAGCCCTTTTTTTAATACTCCATGCATATCGCCGACTACGTTCTTGTAATATTGTACCTCATCCTGATGGTTGTCATCGGATTTCAAAATCGCAGTTCCAGTTCCAATCTGAGCGACTACATCCGCATGGGCGGCAAAAGTCCTTGGTGGCTAGCAGGCTGCAGCATCTTCATGATGGGCTTCAGCACCATCACTTTCACCGGTATAAGCGGTAGCGCTTACTTGGCGGGATGGAGCGTACTTATCTGGTTCTGGGGAAATTCATTGGCCCTCTTTATTCAAGCGGGTTACTTTGCTCCGCTCTTTCGCAGGTCGCGCGCCTACACGCCCTTTGATATCGTAAAAAGTCGGTTCGGCCCGGTCGCCGAACAAGTCCTCGTCTACGCGGGCACGTTGCCAACTTTTTTCTGGGGCGGCATGTTTCTATACGGCCTCGCGACTTTCTGTAGTGCCGTATTCGGCATCCCTATTTGGATACTCATCCTCGTCATTGGCAGCGTAGTCGTCTTTTACTCGGTCTCTGGCGGGTCGTGGAGCGTGCAAATAACAGACAGCCTGCAAGCAATTATTTTGCTGCCAGTCACGATTGTATTCACAATATTATGTATCGTAAAAGCGGGCGGCTTCAGCGGCTTGTTCGAAGCGATCGAATCCGCGCAACTCACCAAAGACTTTGCCCTTCTAAAACCAAGCGACCACCACTATCAAAACGATGCCAAGGTGCCCAGTGGCTACTTCACAGCAGCTTGGCTCAGCGCCGTATTCGTGTCCTCCGTATTGCGTGCCTGCACGCTTGAATCGTCCTTTCGTTACTTGAGTGTTAAAAACGAACTAGGCGCCCGCAAGGCAGCCTTGCTAGCAGGCGGACTCACCCTAGCCGGTTCGATCATCTGGTTTATCCCACCTATCGTCGGTCGTCTCTATTTTTCCGAAGCAATCGAAGCAGTTCAGGGACTCAACAACAACGCCGACGCCGCCTACGCGGTTACCGCGATGAACATCCTTCCTCCCGGCTTCGTAGGACTGATCGTCATCGCTATGCTCGCTGCCACAATGAGTACCATGGACAGCGTACTAACCGGAGTTGCAGGCCAAATCGTACGCAACATTATCCCAGCCGCTCGCCGCCGACTCGGCCTCGCAACTCAAAACGAGCAAACACAACTTAAAACAACTCGATTTGTTAATCTCCTGCTAGGTGCCCTTGCCATTTGTGTTGCCTTTATAATTCACATCAACGGCGGAAATTCTGGCATTTTCGATATTGTGATGCAGGTCAATGCCCTTATCTCTCCAATCTATCTACCAATGGCGCTCGCCTTAATCACCAAGAAGATCGCTCCATGGGGACTGATATCTGGAATGGCTCTCGGTACCGCTTGTTCAACTACGTTTTTCATATTAACGAAACAAGATATAGAAGTACTCTGGCATACCATGTATTTCGCCATCGCTATTTCTAGCCTCCTCCCGCCGATAATCTCCTCCTTCTTCTACGAAAAATCAAATGCTCGCTTCCGAGCGAACGTCGAATCGTTTTTCGAACTCATATCAACACCGATAGAAAGCGAAGAATTGGAAGGCGAAGAGCTCGACGGCACGATGCTCATCACCGTAGGTCGTTACGTGATCGGGGTCGGAACCATTATCGGCTTGCTAACTCTCATCGGAGAATCCTTTCGAGACTACGCGACATCCCTTTCCGTGGCAGTCTTCCTCATAGCTCTTGGATCCATTATGTATGCGAAGGGAAAGAAGTGCCCCACAGCGCAATAACACCACATATTAGACAAATGAACCTGTCCAACAACATGCTATGTAAGAGAGCTCTCGTCCGCTCTCGGATTGTTCCTCTCATTTTTCTATCCTGGGCTACTCTTTGTGCTGCTCCCAATTCAAAACAAAACTGGCACGAACCTATCAGCGAAGAGCAGCTCGCCACACTAGAACACCCGCGATTATTGGCCACTTCTCAACGTTTAGCTAAGATCAAAGAATTCTATAATTCCGAAGCGGGCCACCCGACTCGACTCGAATTCGAAGCTTACCTTAAGAAGTGCAAGATTCCAGAAAAGGCCGCGTTTCTCAAAGACGCTACCGATGGACAACGCCAAGGCCTCTGGAACATCCCAACGCTCTCTCTTCACTATTTAATAACTGGGAGCGAATCTTCCCGCGATGCCACCATCGCCTACCTCGAGTGGCTAAACAACTTTGAACACTGGGAAGAAGGCAAGGAAGTCGACAGCGGAATGAGCGCCGCAAACATAATGGTAGGAGCGGCCATTGGCTTCGACAGCGTCTACCACGACCTCGAGCCCGACTTCCGCGAAACCTTCCGCAAAAAGATCTGGCATCACGCCACCGAACTCTACCGCCGAGGACACCAAGGCGAAAACCCAGCTTCTGGATACTGGATAAACGATCCGTTCAACAACCATCGCTGGCACCGTAATGCAGGCCTGACCTTGAGCGTGCTCGCCGCCACAACCGGAACCAGCGAGGAGATCGATTTCATCAAAAAAGTATTACAAGAGCTCGACTACATTTATTCAGCTCTCCCTGCCGACGGTAGTAGTCACGAGTCACCAAGTTACATGGTCTTCGGTCTCCCCTATCTAATGCTGGCCCTGGATGCAGCCGACCGCAACTTAGGTCAAGACTACCTAGAAGAAAGCTCATTCATTAATAATGTATCTAATTTTCGCATACAATCTCTTGCTCCCAATTTGAAACACGCCTTCACTTACGGCGACGACTCAGGTAAAGGATACTACAACAACGCGTTTTACCTCCCCGTCGCCAAACACAACCAAAGCGACCACCAAGTTGCCCTCGACGCCTACCGGAAGAACTTCGCAAGCCCCTTTAGTATTCCTTGGATGCGCCTGCTTTGGAGGGACAGCGAATTACCGAGAGGCAGCGTTGAAAACATCGCTCACGAAACCTTCTTCGAAGATCTCGGTCTGCTCTTTGTAAGGGATGGTTGGGAGGCCCAAGACACCGCTCTCATGTTTAAATCAAGCCCCCTTGGCGGGCATTCACTCAACGCATTCCGAGACAACAACGGAAAAGGATTCGTCAACGTCGCCCACAGCGATCCCGATGCCAACATGTTCGTCCTTTGGAACAAAGGCGCATTCGTGGCGGAAAACGATCGCTACAGCAAGCACAAGCAATCCGCCAATCACAACACCATACTCGTAGACGGCATAGGCCAAACTTCTATCGGTAAAGAAGAAGGCGCAGTCTGGTCTCAGCCACCCGCAAATGGGGTTTCCATGCAAGATACCGCTTTCGTAACCGCTTACAAGAGCCTAGACGGGATCGTTGCTATCGAAGGTGAAGCCGCTAACGCCTACAGCCATGTTGATCTGGATACTTTTCGCCGTACCCTCATTTGGAACGAAGGAAACTACATCCTAGTAATCGACTCCATAGAATCACCCGAGCCGCACGAATTTTCCTGGCTTATACAAAGCCCAAGACTAACGGCTTTCGAAGAGTATCCAAACAACGGCACGCTCTTTCCTGGGCCGAGTGAAACACCTTTTGTCATTTCATCAAATGCACCTTACGAATCAGAAATAGTGCAATCAACAGCTGACAATCGCGGCAAACCTCTCGGCTGGCAACAGCTTCGCCTGAGCGCCAACACATCTAATTGGTTTCTCGTCAGTCTCTATCAACCTTGGGATGCCGGCTCAACGCTCTCAGTTAAATACAACAAAAAATCTAAGTCCGCTACAATTACCATAAAGAAAGATGACGAAAAAGATGCCTTTAAATGGAAAGCCGCCAAAGACGAAAATCACAGTAGCCAACTCTCTTTGAAAAACCGAAACGGCAACAGAGTTATCCTAGACGGATCCGAGCGTAAGCATCATTGATAACGCAGCGGAAGTTTTCAACTTTGCGAGAATAGATCTCTGCCGTATTTCCTTGCACCGGGTTTTCCGCCGCAAGCGCAGTCTGGTATTTTAATATACTCTCAGTCAGTGGCCATTAAATGCTGTCATTTGATCAGTCAGGCCTTGGCGAGATAACACACGCCAATTTCAACCTACGGTGACCCTAGATTGCGCAATTGAGGTCAGGCTGTGTTTTGCTTTCCCCCTGATGTGCGCGAATTTGCACGAATTATACTACGCTGAAGGGCATTCACCCAATGGGTGAATGCTAAACGCAAAGACCTGGATCTGTAAGGATTTGATTTGTCAGATTGCTTCGCCCTCTCCGGCAAGCCTCCGTCGTGGGGAAACCAACTACCGATAGTACGATGACTGCTGTTAGAACTTATCACAACCTTAGTCTATGACTTTTCCGACTGACAACCACTGCCAATTGTCCGTACGAAATGGAGTGACTGGAAGCCCGTTGCCGTCGTAAAGGTTCACGACCGGATTCTTCGCCCACCCGTAACGAACGGCGACAGGATCCTCAAGGCTTTGGGCCCAAACCTCTACCGTATCCTTCGCCACGATTTTCGCCTCGGCCCAGATAAATTTTTTATCTGCCCCGGCGATACAGAATCCTTGGATATCTTTTGTATCAAAAGCGTAGAGACCTTGATCACTCAAATGGTCGAACTTTATCCTTATCCTATTTCCATCGGTTTGCATTTCTCTATACCTAGGACTCAGATACGATATATCAAATCCATAGTCGTTCGCCAATGGCCAGCGAACGAGTCGACTGGCTACAGTCTTCTTGTCACGAGGGTGAATATCTCGACCCTCGCCAATGTCTATAATCACAGCTTGTCCTGAGTTTTCGATTACATCCATTGCCTGTGTTTGGGCATCTCTTAATTCAGCCCAACTGTCTTCTCCTGGCTCGTTCGGCTCGCTACCGAAATCTGCCAATTGAACCCAGTAGAACGGAAAGGCTCCTTGCCCCCAGATTTCTCGCCATGTTTCCACGAGGAGAGGAAAAAGGTGTAGATACTGTTCACCCCTAGCTGCGTTGCTTTCGCCTTGGTACCAAATAACTCCCTTCATCCCGTATCCAGCGATCGGATTCACCATGCCATTAAAAATATTGGCTGGACGGTGTTGTCCAGTCGCGGGGTGAACGGTCTCGCCCCAGTCCAAAGCTGGCTCAGGGCGTCCTTCAGCTACCCACGCGTTGTATTTAGCGAGGTAGGCCTTGTAGGCTTCTTCATCGAATGATGCCACGCGTTTGTCCCAGTGCGCAAGCATGGGCTGGTACCGTTCGTGTGATTCCAAGGTATTTCGGGGCACCCAGCTTTCAGCAGAGGAACCGCCCCAAGCATTGTCGATCAGACCAATAGGAACATCCAAGGCCTCGTGCAGCATTTTGCCGTAGAAGTAGCCAATAGCTGAAAAGTCTCCCACAGTTTCTGGCGAGCAGACATTCCAGCATCCGTCGAAATTTTCTTGCGGTAAAGCTGTACCGTTTCGAGAGACGGTAAGAAAACGTATTCTTGGTCGATTGGCTGATACTATCTCTACCTCCGCTCCATACGAGCGAGTTACTGGCCACTGCATGTTAGACTGGCCGGAACAGAGCCAAACCTCACCGGAGAGGACATCGTCAACTAGAACCTCGCTACTGCCCGAAATACGTAAAGTGTGCGGACCGCCAGCCGGAAGAGCTGGGAGCTTCGTCGTCCAATTGCCCTCTGCATCAGCAGTCGTAGAGAGTTGAATACCGGCAAGACTAAGTGCCAGTTCTTCGTGTGGTTCAGCCCAACCCCAAATTGGGTTTTCCTGATTTCGCTGCAGCACCATATGGTCGGTGAAGGCGCTTGGCAACGTCACTTCGGCACTTAATGATAATGTTAGGAGACTTGTGACGGCCGTTATAAACTGGGAAGTTCTCATTCGGATAATGTGAAAGCGGGCAAACATGACGACTGGTGCAGATAACCAGTTTTTTCAAGGAATTGGATTTATTGGAAGGTATCTAAATAATTATCCTCTTAGTTTCATAAATCCAGCAGATAAATTTCATCCTTTTCTCTTTATAAATAGCTATCAACGTATTTTAAATAAAATGACAATAACACTAGAAGTATGCTTACTTTTAAGGAGTGAGGAGAGATAAAAATTTTCATCTCACCTCTCCGTGCACTCAGTGGTTCTTGAAACATCTTCTAGGTTATATATCTCCTACGGAAACAGGGGAGACGGCTCCATGCTAGGAGTTGTATCAGCGCCAACCGGTCCGGCGATAGCACTCTCAGTAAAGAGGTCATACATCGATTCCCAAACCGAAACACCTTCTAGGCTATCCCAGTAATTTCCATTGTTTGGACTTGGAGCGACCCAACAGTGCCGGAATTCAATGTTATCGAACACTTGACCGCTATTCTTCCCTCGGATCTGATTCGCACTATGGCGAGGGTGTTTTTCCGTAATATATAAGCCTTCAAGCACCAAGCCGCCATCCATCGGCCAGTCTTTTCCAGTATTGGGAGCCAACCAAACCGTACCATTGATACCAACAGCGTTGGCGCCTTCCACATCCAATCGTGTCCAGCGGATCGAACTCGGAGCGCTTACCGAACGAACATTGAAAACATCGCAATGCGGATCTTGGTTTTCCCACCAAGTATTATCGCTTTTGCTGCCGCTCGGAGCATCGCCTTGGACGCTGGCAATCGCAGTGTACAAGAAGTCTCCATAGAGAACCTGATCGCCGGGTGAATAAATGGTGGAAGCGCTGTAGTCAGTCGTCCCATCGAGAAAATTCTGAAAGTCGCCAATGTCTATAAACTCGACCTCGAACTGCCCATGCAGCCGGAAGGCATCTTGGCTGAGCTCACGTATTCGCCCTCTTCTTACAATCAGACCACTTTGCGAAGAGAAGGAAGCCCCTTCGCCGCTTAGCCCGACCTGTACGGCCGCACCAGCGCCATCGTAATTACCACGCCCTACGATATCAAAATCCTCAATGATACAATTATCAGCGTTCGCATCGACAAATATATGGTAGTGAGCGCCTGACAAGATCGAGCTTTCATCGAATCTCACATTTCGAAGGGTCGCCCCATCTCCCACCATTCGAACCGCATATCCTTCCAACAACCAATTATCCAATACAGCTCCCGCCCCAACAGTTACGATGCTTCCGTTTAGCGTACAGCCTGAAGGCAAAGGATCGATTCCTACCGTGTAGGCTGGATTCGCTGGACCTCCGATCGCAGTGCTGAATTCAAGCGCCGCCAAGTTTTCCTTGAGGTTCGTTTCACTGTCGGAACTAGCAATGGCTGGAAAAACGAATGTGCGGTTTGCCTCGAGCAATTGAGGGTCTGGAGCATAGTCTGAGAAGTTCGAAAACAAGTCGGAGTAGCGCGGCTCCTGTCGACAGGTCGCAAAACCGTCATTCCCAAATCCTACGGCTAGATAGTGGCCCTTGCTCCAACCACTGGCAGTGTCGGCCGTCCCAGAAGAGCTTTGATACTCAATTCCAAAGTCAATCGACTGAATGTCTGTATCCGTTATCGGCGACCCTTTATCGATCACGCACCATCCTCGGGTAGCAAGGTTACCATCGTCGTCCTCGATCCAAGCATCCACTAAAACCCCATTCAACCTAAAGCCCCTCACGTCTGGCTTTCCTGCAAGGCGAGCCCGCCCCATCGCTAGATGCGGCGTCGTCAACCAGCCACCAGACCAGCCGATCCGCAATTTGGAGGTCTCTCCATTAGGATGCTTTTCCACAATATCCGGGCGATGGTCAGCCACCGGATAATGCCCCGAAGCGAGCAAGGCACTGTTCATGTGAATCAAGCCAGCGACAGGTCCGCCATAGAGAGTGTCTCTTGCCGGGTGCGAAGTGTCGCTGACGCCATCATTCTCACCCTTCACGTGACCGATATCGTAAGGCGACATGTGGATAGGCCCCTCGTTGAACGGGCTCTGCGAATAGCTCCCGTTAGACTTAATATCCGAAACAGCCGCGAGGTAGTCAGACACCTTGGAGCTAAAGGACCAAGGACTCTCCTGCAATACCACTGCAGCCCGGCTGTAGTCGACAATCTCGTCCAAGGACCAAGCCACAGTCTTGGAATTGCCGAATCTTCCGGCCACTGCCGCTGGCTTCGCAACCGTACTTCCATCGGCCAAGAGGCCGGTAAGCGCGGCGCCCAAGAGATTGTCGTTAGCATAAGACGACGAAGTACCAGAGGAAAATTGCAAGGAAGCGACCCCAATCGATTGGCCTCGATCCGCATCGGTGATCGCCAAAGCAAGGTGGCCTGCCTTGTCGCTGGGGAAGTAGGCGGAGCTTTCCGAAATCAGAGCGTCAAGCCCTTCTCCGGAAACCTCCATCGGAATGACTAAGGTCGGCACGCCACCAAAATTGCGGTTCACTGTATTAGCGATCAAACGCCACGCCGAGGGCCAAGTTGAGAGAAAGGCAGAGCTGTTGTTCGGGTCATTATATCCCAAGGCGCCGTTATCGACCTTATATACTCTACCGTGTCCTGCGAGTTGAGGGCTAGTGTCATTGAAATCGGCTGCGAAGAAAGCCACCCAAACACATTCCTCATTCTCTACAGCCGGCTTTGGGAACGAGCCTAAATCGCCTTGGTAAGACCAGTGATACTTATTTGACTGCCCGTGCTGATAGGAAATGATCCCCACCCCGAAGGTATTGGTCAATGCACTTGTACCAATGCCGTCCTTGAAACGAAGCTGCGGAGCCTCGATACCCGCTTTGGCAACGTGGTTCACCGTACCGGACCAAGCCCCGTCAGAAGCAACTGTACCCACGTCCTCCCAAACGTAAGCGTTTCCGTCCCAAGCGAGGACTTGCACGATGCCGCCGACCGTTTGCGACCCGCCATCGGTACAGACGCCCCGCCAGACGATGGGGGCGGAGTTGAATCCACGAGCGAAGCCTGCATCGAAGATCGTGACGCGCTCTCCATTTTGGACGTCCATTCCCACGAACTCTTCGGCGCCGAGAAGAGCGGCGTCCAAACCGCTTACTCCCGAACCGCTAGTCGTAACGGCAATTGCCACGCTTTGGTCGGATTCGTTGCCCGCCGGATCGTAAGCGGTGACAGTGAAACTGTAGGTCGTGCCGGAATTCAAGCCGTTCACGGTCACGCTAGTCCCGTCCACGCTAATAGAATCGCTTCCATCCGTGTAAACGTAGTACGCCACAATACCGCTATCCTCGGTAGACTCGGACCAGCTCAAGTCCACGGAAGTATTCGTGATATTAGACGAAGATAAGCCCTCTGGCACGCTAGGAGGTGTCGTATCCATAATCGTTTCACCAAAAACCAATAGGTCGTCGAATTGGGCACTGTCGTTACGGGAACCGAAACCGACGCGACCGCCGCTAAAAGCGGTGTCGCTAAGCGAAGCTACCTCAGCGCCATTGAGCGATACAATGATCGACGCGCCACTGCGCTCGACTGTCACCAGATAGTCTACGTCCGAGGCTATGCTCAAGTCGGGCAAGTCATAAATCTGCGAATGTGCACCGTCCTCGACTTTGATGATGCCTAGAGTATCGGGATCGTCGCTCTCGTTGAGCGACACGTAATAGAAGTTGCTCGCATCTTGATAGTTAAAAACGAAAGCGGCGTCGTTCCAAACGGAAGCCGTTCCAAAGATATTGACGATCGCACTCGCCGTGTAATCGCCATTGAACGCGGTACGGTGTAGGCTAAGGTAGCCAAGCTGGCCAGCTCCTGCATTCGTTGCTCCATCGTGCATGAGCTGGTAGCGTCCATCCTCGACGCTCCAAACCTGACCTGCTACGACCTCGAAATTGCTGGCGTCGGAGGAGAAGTCCTCGCTGACAGCAGCCCCGGAAGTCTGGGAAGGAACGATTACGCTAACCGAAGCCGTTGCATCGGGATTTACCCCGTTGCTAGCTGTGACTTCCCAGAGTAAGACTTGAGGTGAAACGCCTGCAGTTACCGTGTAGCCGTCACTGTTGATTTCGGAAGTTACGTCTACACCATCCAGCGAAAGCACGCCCGCCAGAACAGGCACTGGGTTGCCCTCCGTTGCTCCATAAGCCAGCGAGTAAGTGTAAGAGCCACCTAAAGCATCCACTTCTTCGATACTTGGTTCCGTGATGAAACTCGGAGCGGAGGGTCCCGACGAATCGTGGTTGCGATAATGCGTCCACATCTCCTTGGCAAAATCCGGTAACGCGTTACTGCCCGTGCCACCATCGGTCAGAGCCATGATTCGGTCACAATAGTCAATGAATGCATCGTGGTTCCAAAGTGTTTCCGCATCCATCAAGCGAACCGCCAAGGCTGAGCCCACATGGACGCCCGTATTGATATCGCGATATTTGGCCTCTAAGTGAGCGTTGTCCTGCGTGGGCCGATAGGTGTGACGGAGACCCCACTCAGGAATTCCAACGTCGCTCGCAGCATAAGCAGTCGCTTTTCCGTCCGCAAGGTCACGCGAATCGGGATTCCAAGCCGCACTGTTGGTCAAATCGACTTCAGTCTGACTTACGTAGAAGCAATTTTGGAACTCCTGAAACTCAGTACCTACTCCGCTCGAAGTACCATCGTGCTGCCCCCATAAGCCAACGCTTTGCATGTGAGCGTCGTCGAGCATCAGACCCGCAAAAAGAATCGGCCATTTGCGCCCGAGTCCGTGACCACCATTGGCCCTCCAACCCCCGCCGTTGTCAGCGATGCCTGTGGAATCGATTCCGTACTGCACAAGATTGATCAACAACTGCTCTTTGTCCGGATTTCCCGGTAACTGCTCGAAATCGAGATGCACGGCCAACGCGCTCTGCAACATGATATGGCCCATGTCCCGCCCATAGTTAGGCATGTGTTCCGATGGGTGCACGAAAGCCCCGAGGAACTCGAAAACATGGTCGATCCACGGGCGGCGCATCTGGTCCTCCAGTGTTGAGATGTCGGGAAGATTCAGGGATGGAACATCCAGCTCGAGCAATAAATCAGTATCCAAATCTTCAATGCCATACTTCACGCTATTGTCATTGCCAACGTAGGGCGAGCGGAAGCTATTGTCCGGAGGCGTCTGCTCGAGAACGGTGAGAATCCCAGCGGAGCGAGTCGCCGGACGCGGCGTACCGGTAGCGTTGTTGAACGAAGGGCATCCGGACTCAGCATCCGAAGACGAATTGTAAAGCCAGCTAACTTGCGAAACAAGCGAGTCGTGCGGCGCAAGCGAAAGCGGGTTCGAAACGGAAAGGGCTTGTCCATTGGGACGCCCCACGTTGAGGCTCGCATTGTACGAATTCAAGCCGTCGTCATAGCCCTGCTCTTGACGGTCGTGGCCTAGCAGAGGATTCAGCATAGAGCCATTTTGCCCTACCCGCGGCGTGTAGCTACTGGAGTTCAGGCTATTGCTTATATCAATCACGTTCGCTGGTCCGACGATCCAGAAGTCGCCCGTAATGAAGGTGCCATAGACCACTTCACGATCAAAAGTCCAAGTGATTCCGTTTGACGTGATTTCATCCGTCGCGCCCCAAACGGTGCCAAGCTCGGGGTCCCCTCCTGCGATCTCGTAAGTCGCGGAAACCACATCGCTATCTTCCATGCCGTTTTTGAAAGCGATCGCCTTAAGCTCCACCGCCGAATCCAATGCGATTGGATCCGAGTAAAACTGCCCCAAGAAACGGCTCGGCATCGTACCATCCAAGGTATAACGTATGGTAGCGTCGGCAGTGGAAGAGCTGATACTCACGCTTTGAGCAGTGGCGTAGCTACCAGACGGTAGCGAGAAAGTGGGAGTCGCAACCTGTCCTACTGCGGCCAAAAACTCGTCTGCACCTACATCCGGACTCCCGTCTCGAGGATCGCCTTCGAAATCGTAAGTTGGAGCGTAATCAATCGTGCCCGCATCGACCGCCGAGCTCGTCGAGAGCAAACGAAAATCGTAATTCGCATGGTCGACGAAATGGGCTGCATAGTCCGTAGTCTCGATGTTGTTGGACAAAACGGTTCCAGAGCTTCCGTTGATTTCAACAGTCAAGTTGTTATGGCTGTAGTTTCCGCTGCTAGCTTGCCCCGACAGCGGTTCGACGCTTATCCAAGGCGTACCATTTCCGATCCCGTTAGGGTTGAGGACTACGGTATTGTTGATGATCCGGCTATCGCGGGCACCGTAGAGCGTAATTCCGTGCCAATGAGTAACGGCCACGATATTATTCTCAATCACCCAATTGTCATACCAACCGCCGAAACAGGCAATTCCCTGTGAGTTGGCCAAGAACGGGTTGCCAACCTCAGAGGCATTCATAAAAGTGTTACCTCGCAAGATCACGTTCTGCGACGCAAAGCCTTGTAGCAAATCGCTATGGTTTCCGTTGGTCTGGTAAGCATCGGCGATATAGTTATTCTCGATCAGTAAATCCTTGCCGCGAGCCCGTAAGCCATCGCCGCAAAAGCGCTGTACAGTATTGCCTCGAAGAGTCAGGTTGTGAGTGTCGTCGGTCATATGAATACCGAAGTTCACGTTTCTCACCTGGCAATCTTCAATAGTGATATAATGGCTTCCTTGCCGGATGTAGAATCCATTCCAAGCTTCGTAATTCCAATTGTCTGCAGTCCACGCGGATGAATCGTCGATCGAGTAAATATCGCAATCCTGAAAAAGAATATTCGAACTGCCATTCGCTACTAGCACCAACGAGTTGCCCCATTGGGGATAGACGGGATGCTCCAAGACTGCCGTCCAAGGTGGGAGTACGCTCGTGTGTATATCCACTCCTTTTAGCGCCCACCCCGAAGCTCCATTAAAATCGATGCGATTCAAGACTGGCCGATGACCGGGCTCCGCCATAATCGTAACGCGCCTTGTATTTGAACCGCTAATAACTGGGAATCCATGATCTCCCGTCCGTAGGTAGAGGGTGTCGCCAGACTCAAAAACCTTACCGGCTGCGAATACTTCTGCCAACGTGCTCCAAGGCTCAGAGGCCGTGCCTTGACCGCCCATGCTCCCCGTAACAGGATCTACATAATATACATTGCCATCACTTCCCGAGGCCGTCGTCACCTCTATCTCCTCGCTCATACTAGACTCGTTTCCAGCGGCATCGTAAGCACTAACCGCAAAAGAGTATCCAACATTAGGTGACAAACCAGCAATCGTCACGCTGGATCCCGCCACTACAAGCGGTGCAGCTCCATCGGTGTAAATCTTGTAACCAACGACCTCCAGATTGTCGGTAGCCGGGTTCCAACTTAAATCCACGCTCGTGCTAGCCACTTCCGTTGCGAACACTCCGTCTGGAGCACTGGGAGCTTCGGTATCGGCTATGCCACTCTGGCCAATTAAAAGCGTCAAGCGAGGCTGGTTTGCCACAACGGAATTATCAGCGCTACCAAAAGTCCAAAAACGATAGTCAAATTCATCCGTATGAGCGGAATTGAGGCGGAGAAAGACATAATCCCCACCGCTCGCACCCAAGGAATACTGGGCTCGAATATAATCGAGCAGCTTCGACTCTCCGGCCGAGTCCGTTGAGGTGAAAGTTGCGTTCGGCGTGGACGAGGTCGCTATTGCATCATCGATTGCGGTGGCCGCACTATCTCCGCCAAACGGTCCCGTATAAAAGTCGCTGCTCGAGACGACTGTACTAGAAGTACGATAGTCCAGACCATAAAGGTCCACAGGACCGACCAGCGGCGTATTGTTTTTAGTCTCCAAAAACGCGGCAAAACTGGCTCCAACAATCGTCTCGTCAGCATCCAGTACAGGCAGGGCAAACGGGAAGATCGCGTTGCCCTCGACGTTGGCGCTCGAGCCCCCGACGCGGATCGTTCCTTGTCCCGACCATTTTGCGCTACCGTCGCTATGAATTTCTCTGTCATCGCCACTGGCCACTATCTCCGTAGAGATCGATTGTCCACTGGATGTCGTCGTTACCGCAACCGAATCGCTCGGTGCCGACTCGTTGCCGTGAGCGTCGTAGGCGCTAACCGTAAAACTGTAGTTATTATTCGGCGACAATCCAACAGTAGTAATCTTTGTCCCGACCACATTTACTGGCGATCCCCCATCAGTGTAAACCGTGTAGCCGACTACACCAATATTGTCTGCCGAGGCGTTCCACGACAATTCTACGCTGGTAGCAGTTACCGACTCTACCGACACGGCACTCGGAACACCTGGAGCTTCTCTATCGACATTAGCTACCGAAACTGCGCTCGTATCGCGAAACCCACCCTCATTAGTCGTAGCTGTGATCGTCGCGCTACCTTCGTTAACAGCAGTCACTTGCCCAGTCTCGTCAACAGTTGCTACCTCTGAGTCACTAGTACTCCAAGTCACAGAAGTATCTGTCGCATCTACTGGAGTAACTTCGGCAGACAAACTACCACTTTCGCCCACCGACAATGACAAGTCGCTCGGCAACACACTCACGCCGCTCACTCGTATCATAACATTGACTACGCTTGCATCAGAAAAGCCGCCATCTTGCGTGGTAACGCTAATCATAGCGCTACCAACGACAGCCCCTGTGACGAATCCATTTTGATCAACGCTCGCCACAGCGCTATCGCTTGAGGACCAAGTGACTGATTTGTTCGTTGCATTCGATGGAAAAACCGTTTCCGAAAGGCTAGCAGTTTCTCCCACCGTCAGGTTCAAGACTTCTGGCGATAAGCTCACTCTATCAACCAGCACGACTACGAGGACCTCGCTCGTGTCGGAATAGCCTCCGTCCACCGTCGAAACCGTGATAATCGATTGCCCTTCTCCGACCGCGACAACCACCCCGTCCGCATTCACTGTAGCGACATTCGCATCACTCGAAGACCACGTTAAAGATTGAAACGAAGCCTCGGACGGGGTAAGCACCGCAGTCAAATCTGCCGACTCATTAACCAAAATCTGGATTGCATCGGGAGAGAGATTCACTCCAGTCACCGGATTCTGGCTCTGACCAGTCATGCTCACAAGCAAATCGTCAAACTGCCCCCCATCATTTTTAGAACCGAAACCAACTTGCCCACCGCTAGGAGTAGAGTCGGCAATCACTGCCACTTCAACCCCATCCAAGCGGACAATTACTGTCGCCCCTAAACGTTCAACTTCCACGACGTAATCCTGATCCGAAACAATAGACAAAGAACCTAGATCATACAATTCGGAAGGTACGCCATTCACGACCTGAAAGATGCCTTTTGTATTAGAATCATCACTTTCATTTAAGGAAACGTAAGAAAAATTTTGAAGATCGATAAAATCGAATACAAACGCATTATCATTCCAATTCGAAGCTGTACCCGTAATTCGCAGCACAGCGCTGGCTAAGTAGTCGCCGCTGAAAACCGATTTATGAATACTGAGATTGCCCAACAGACCTGCAACAGTCGAGTTCCCAGGATTAGACAGTTCGTAACGGCCATCGGACCACGCCCAATCCCCCCCTAATAATTCGACGAATTGAGAAGCATCCGCTGAAAAATCGTCTGCAATCAACGTATAAGTTTCTCTAAAACCATCAGCAAACAAATCATCAAAATCAGCAAAACGAGAATTGGCGCCAAATCCCAACTGGCCACCAACAAACGTCGTATCAACGATTGATCCAAATTCTTCACCGTCAAGAAAAACACTTATTTCGTCACCGATACGATCAATCTCTATAAGGTAGTCCGATCCAGCGTAAAAGCGCTTCCCACCAAAACCCATAATTCGAGTACGTCTTCCATCAACAACTCTGAACACACCATTTGCAAAGGGCCATCTTAGATTACTTATCGATATATAATAAAAATTACTCGAATCCTGATACCCAAATAAAAGTGCGGCATCACACCACCGCCGTCGATGCTCACCCAAGCGTACTTTAGCACCAGCTCTGTAATCTTCTTCAAACCGTTCTTCATGCACACTAATGCTTCTCATAAACCAATAAAAAACATCCTGGTTTCGAATCTGCCTAAAGTTCAAACCAAGTGGCTCATAGTGACCATCGCTAAGGCGCCAGTTACCCGACACTTTAGTAAATCGATCAGCGTCAGAAGAAAAATCTTCCAGCACCTGCTCATTTGCCTGCAATGTTAAAAGCGACAAAACCAATATATAAAAAAAGCGAATACATTTCATAATATAAATCTCTACAATTCTGGGATAAGATTTGATCCAGGTTAAAAGAGTTCAATCGAGGTGGGTTAAAATCCATCACAACAATCCTCTGAAAAGATAGAAAATACTGTGATGAGACTGGCACATTTGAGTCCTAAAACGACTAACAGAACGGCCAATACAGAGGTAATTATTAGATGGAGTAAGTTAGAGAAAAAAATCTTCTAAAACGAAGTCTTCAGCAACATCATCATCACTGACACTGTTAAGTAAAAAGAGAATACAATCTCTCAAAACAAATATAGACACATCAAAAAAAGCCCCGCAGCGTAAGCCACGGAGCCAAGAGATCACACGGGTCTAAATCGATTAAAAGCTAAAGGTGTTCGTCAATTGCCAAGAGGTCGTTGAAGACATACGTACAGCAGCCCAATCACCATTTGGCTGCGTAGATATTGGTATCAATTTTTTCTTTGCAAAGGCATCCTTAATGTTTAATTGGATACTCCAATCGATCTTATCGTTCAATTCTTTGCTATAGCCTACCCACAGGTCGACGTGATCTATAGAGTCGTCATAGTATGGGTTTTGTAGATCGAATTCATAGCTCAAATCCGTTTCGCGTAATGGATACCCGATCACCGATTTATCCTCCCAACGATATGCCCCGCCTACTTTCACATTTTTCAAAATACCTTCAGTGAATCGATAATTGCTAATAAGATTGAAACGCCATTCACGAACCTCTGGATTTGCTGTTCCCTCTAAGAGTTTGATCAAGCCAAAGTTCACGCGGAAATTCTGATTCCAATAATTTAATAAAGTAGCATCTGGGTTAGAAGAAGACCACATACGCATCTGGCCGGCGTCCGTTTCGTTGTACCAATGGTCTACGAACTCAATAAAATCGAGCATGCTCCGTCCGCCAACATCGGTCCTGGTCACTTTGGTTTTGGAAGCATTAGCCGAAATTCTCCAATTTTTCGTTGGATTTGCCACAAACTCGAATTCAAGCCCCTTCGAGACTGCGTT
The DNA here is from genome assembly GCA_022538095.1 of Puniceicoccaceae bacterium K14. Taxonomy (GTDB): domain Bacteria; phylum Verrucomicrobiota; class Verrucomicrobiia; order Opitutales; family Opitutaceae; genus JAKYXN01. The sequence continues at coordinate 122,223 of JAKYXN010000001.1, forward strand.
TTGCGTGTAAGTCAATCCCTCGGGTGCAGTTGTTCTAACTTGACCGGACTCAGGAATACCGTCAACCGTAGCAGAGTCTCTCGGATCGTGAGTCCAACTCCATCCATTCAGAAATCCCTCAGGAAGAGCTTCCATCATCGCCCGATAGTCCGTAATGGCAGACGCTTCCAGTGCTTCTTCTCCAACTGGGAAATCATAACGCCAAGACTGGGCTGCGTTAGCAGGAATTCCATCCTTACCCCATTTTCCAGGAGCTAAATCGTATTCGTAGACATTCGTAAAATTTAGGCCAAGATTGATGGTTCTGCCTATCACCCAACTTCTCAGGCTTGTATCCGTACTTGTCAGATTCGACGCCGTTTCGTAACTGGTGATCCGCAAAGAAAATCGATTATCCTTAGTCGCTAGGAGAATACTCCTATCCACAGTATTACCAAATGGCGAAGGTAGTGGATTATTGTATATGTCCACGCGTCCCGCATCTGGTTGAAAGTTCTCAGACTCATTGTAATACAAGCTTACATTAATCGGTAGTTTTTCGCCAAAAAAGCGGTTAATGTGCATTGCGACACTATAACTACGAGACTGGCCCGATTCGACTGTCGGAGTAAAATTAAGATTATAATCCTCATGCTCAGGATCAAAAACACGCGTTACCGCATTCGTAATCCGATTTTCAGAATTGTCGCCTAGATCCTCACGATAGGAACCATTACGTTGCCATGACGTATCCGTATCCTTTCTCCAACCATAAGTGCCAACGAGTGCTCCGTCTAGCAAGTATCCCTGCCAAATCAAAGCTTCCGACTTTACCTCGCCTTCGGAAATCGATCCAGCTGATAATAATTCTGGGGATACAAGCTTTCCTCCGTTTAATGCACTGACCACTGGAAGCGTACGCTCAACCCAACCAACATAATTGTCGGTATTTTCAGACTGAGTAGATACACTACCATCAGGTTTAGTCCATACATCACCTGCTGCGATTCCTGCCGGAGCATTCCAGGTCGCGTCAAAACTGTAATAGGTTCCGCTACTTGGATTTTGGACCGCGGTGAGACCAGGGATACCAGCACCTGAAGCACTTGCGCTTCCTAAAAGCGAACCTCCAAGGTAGTGAGTGGTATAGATACCTGTTGCGATATTTGTCCAGTCGCCATCATTGATGTCGCCAGAATCAAATACAGCCTTCAGTCTTTCATCGTAAATATCACTGCCGATTCTCCAACGATCGAAATTGAGAGACTCTGTCGTTTGCCTATCCTCTGAAGCCATACCGGTCACAATATGTCTACCAAGGAAACGGGATAACCATCCCTCATTATCAAAATCCCGAAAATCAAGCTCGGCGTAAGCAGTCAATCGAGCAGACTCACGGTCCGACCCGTAGAGATAGTTTCTAGAGCGAGATGCGTCGGAAATAAATGGTCGCCCAACATTTGGATTGGGAGAACCGTCTCCAAGATGAGAGTTTGTATCAATATTGATCGCAATATTATTAGGATCACCAAACAAGCCCTCTTGGCCACGATTAAAGCTTTGGTCGTACAGAGCGAGTTCGTATCCTACATTATTATTAAAAAACGTTTGCTGAAAGCTAACGTTAACCGCTTCGAAGTCACTCCATTCGCTTTTGTTAGGCCCATCCAAAAGGTGATTCCAAAAATCGAATACGGACGAATCTTGAAGAAAGACATCTCTGTACTGTCCTGAATCCCATCCCGGTAGCTGAGCTTTGATGGCATACTGTGAATACGTATCGATTCCAGTGAGCCTTCCAAACTCTGTTCCGTCGATGGTGCCGTCAATCGTTCCATCAGGTGCAAGTCCCCCAAACGTATCCAACTCATGATCCTGAGAATAGCCAATCTGCGGAGAATTCGCATCCGGAAACACCATCAACAATCCACCTACATTGGCTCCAAAATCACCAAGATAAGGAATGTAGTTAGCATTCAGAGCAGAGCTCCCATCTTCCAATATTTGATTCCTCATAGCTTCACCTTTACCTTCTTTATTGGCAAATTGATTCCAAGCTTCGTACGGGTCTCCAGTGTATCCACCTACCCCACCATAGAGCGGATAGCTGTAGGTTCCATCCGTATTGGCGGTTGCTCCGACATCGTTGAAAAACGGTGTGATCCGATCGATCGGCGTCAGCGTCCGCGGTCGATTACTATCCAATTCGCCCTTTTCCCAGTTCGCATCCAACACAGTAGACATAGAGTCTGACTGGAGAAACTTAGGCTTGTAATTCATAGAGAAATAATACCGATCATCATTACTCCAAGCTTCCTCTTGACGAAATTTTTCATTCTCGTCCAGCAAGGCCACGCGAACAGCAAGCTCGTCTTTTAGGACTTCTCGGTTCAAGCTCACTTCGTAGCGGCGTGTTCCGTAGCTACCTAGCCTAAAAGTCGCCTTACCTTCATTAGTAAAGGTCGCCTTATCCAAAGAGTTATTGATAATCCCCCCGGGGCTGCCCAATCCATAGAGTATTGCATTGGGACCGCGCTGAAGCTCCACCCGACTTGTGTTGTATCCATCCCACGGCAGATCGGATATAAAGTAATTTCGCGTCCCATCTGCAGCTACCAAACCGCGGACACGAGTGTTTCCATTGGGCGAGCTAAAGTCTTCATTCGGTGTAGTGCCATTTCCAACACCTGAAAAATTTCCATTGGGTCCACCAACTTCCGTATTCGTCGCATAGGTGAGCAGCGATTCATTGTCAGTCGCTCCGACGTCCTCCAGAAATTCTTCTGTGATCACGGAAATCGCTGAACCAACGTCCTTCAACTCGGTTTTAAGTCTCGATGCAGCCAAAGTGCTGCTCGCTCGATACCCTTGATCCTCGCTTGCTTCTACAACAAAGGGAGACAATTCGAAAACTCCCTCAGAATCCTCATCCTCTTGAGCAATCGTTAATGGGTGTGTCAATGCAGGCACAGCAAATAATGTCATTACTGCTTTCACCCCCTGCACTGATGGTAATCTTTTTAAAGTTGTTTGTATATTCATTAGCATTCGTTTGGTTCTGATAGTTTGATACGAATTATTAGCTAGTTGAAGAGCCACATCTGTCGACAGGCGCAGAGTCGTTTTTAGTGCGAATCAAACACTAGATTGCTCAATAAGCAAAAACGCTTAGCCGAGCTAATAGACCGTAAAAATCATTATTATGGTTTAGAGAGGTGTTGAGGTTTAATCGGGGTGAATTTCCAATGGCACGAACTCTCGTCCTAGGAAATTTGAAACAATAGAAACGGCTTGCATGCTAGCAACAACACTGCATGAACTTTCACTGTTAGGGGATCATGAAAAAACGAATTACTCTAAGAGATATTGCTCAAAAAGTTGGAGTCAGCCACGTTACGATTTCATTAGCGCTACGTGGTTCGACTGAAGTTTCTCGCAAACGACGGGAGGAGATTTGCAAAGTCGCTGAAGAAATGGGCTATCGTCCAGACCCAGTCCTAAATGCACTAAATTTTTATCGCCACTCTAAGGAGCGCCAAACCGATATCGGCACGATTGCCTTTGTCCACAATTGGCCGACGGATGACTTCCGCAGTCTTAAGATCGAACTGTTCACTCAGTACTACGAAGGAGCAGTCAAACAAGCAAAAGAACTCGGTTACAACACTGAAGAATTTTCACTGTCTACTTCGAACATGACTCCCAAACGTTTACACTCTGTTATTTTAAATAGAGGAATCCGAGGAGTGATAATCCCTCCCATGAGAGATGCTGGAGATACAATAGACTGGGATTGGTCGAAACTTTCAAGTGTGGCAATGGGACTTTCAATGACGAATCCCCCCATTCATCGGGTCGCAAATTTTCACTCCCATTCAATGTCGCTTTGCGTAGAAAAGCTAGTTGAAAAAGGCCATCGGAAAATTGGCCTCGTATTAAGTGCTCAACAAGACCAACGCTCGGAAAACGCCTATACCGGTGCTTACCTTAGTAGTGTTTTTCGTCTTACTGCAGAGCCGCCAAAAATTTTCGTATTCCCCGGTCCTCAGGACAAAGACTTCATAGGCTTCTTGAAATGGTTCAAAAAAGAAAAATTTGAAGCTCTCATCGTATTAAACGCTTCATATGTTTCGATCCTTTTGGAACACGGAATCTCAATCCCCGACGAAGTGAGCGTAGCCTCACCGCACCTTCTAGCAACAGAAGAGAGCCAACCTCGAATCGATTCCACGGATATCGCCCATTCGCTAGAAGAAGGATACAAAATTGGGGCCACTGCTACCCGAGTATTGATCCGCATGCTAAATCAAAACGAAACCGGAATTCCAAGTCCTCAGATCAGCGCTTTTATTCGAGGAACATGGGTGGATGGTTGCACGATAGCGAAGCGAACAAATAGGCCGACACCTAACAGGTAAAGTAAACTGGTTATTGGAGCTCATGCCCCTCCTAGGGCATACTTTCTTTCATTCTATGGAATACACTCCAACAAAACTCCAAAGCACACAGGCAATCGATTGCCTGCTTGCGATCTCACCCGATGACTTCGAACAATTTTTTGAACTAAAACCTGATGACCTTTCTCAATCACTAGGAATATCCGTCGCTAAGCTCAAAGAAAAACCCAAAGACCAAAACGTATGGCTAAAACTGTTACAGGAACACAATCCAAGCGCGATTATCACAGGTTGGGGATCCCCAGGTCTACCTGAAAATTATCTCGAATACTGTCCCAATCTACGTTACGTCTGTCACCTATGCGGCGAAGTAAGCCGACTGGTATCTCGCAAGATGATAGACCAAGGACTACTAGTAAGCAATTGGGGGCCTTCGATTAGCCCAATCGTAGCTGAATGCGTTTTACTACTGATGCTCGCTTCGCTAAGGCAACTAACGAAATTCGACCGTCTACTCCACACTCCAGATGGCTGGAGGGAACCAACGATCGAACCGCGTTCGCTGAGAGATCGCACCGTTGGAATCCACGGTTTCGGTAACATTGCAAGCAAGCTCACCCATCTTCTCGAGCCGTTTAATACGAAAATCACCTCTTTTTGCCCAGGCGTCCCCGATCAAATACTACAAGATCACAACGTCACCCGTGTAAATAATTTGGACACACTTTTTGAAAACTCGGATATCGTCGTAGAACTAGAAGCGTTGACAAAAAAAAGCCAAGGGATGGTGACGAAGCAGCAATTTAGAAAGATGAAAACTGGCGGTATTTTCGTAAATGTCGGCAGAGGAAAAGTCGTCAACCAAGATGACCTAATCGAAGCAGCTATGACACAAGATATCACCGTAGCGCTTGATGTCTACGAAGAAGAACCGCTTCCGAGCGACTCGCCACTTCGAAACCTCCCCAATGCTATCCTTCTTCCCCACATCGGTGGCCCAACTCTCGACCGACGCAAAAACTGCGGAAATATCGCTACCGAAAACTTGATGAAGTTCTTTTCAGGAAAACCCATTGAAAACTTAATCACCCCGCAGGTATTTGACCGCATCACATAACCTCGTCTTTACCCCATGCAAAATTCAAACATTACAAGACGCGATTTCGTAAAGATCGGTGGTGCCGCTCTTGCAAACACTTGCTTGCTTTCGCAGACGGAGGCACAGGGAAAGGGCAATCCCTCCAAAACACGCCCCAATATTGTATTCGTTTTTAGTGACGAGCACCGCTGGAGCAGCCTGCCGTTCACAGAAATGCCTGAGGTTGTCGCTCCCAACATGGCTCGACTCGCCCAACAAGGCACTCGATTCGACAACTGCTGCAGCACCTCGCCCATTTGCACCCCCTACCGAGGCATGCTGTTAACGGGGCAATGGCCACACAAAAGCAGCTGCGTTAGCAATGACACCTTTATCGACAGCAACGCAATCGGCATAAATTTTCCAACAATCGCCGATACCTTCAAGCAATCGGGCTACAAAACGGGGTATGTAGGCAAGTGGCACCTCAAAGACGAAACGGTCTACAACGCAGGCTTTGACTACTTCAAACATTGGCTTTACGGGGACGAGCATTGGGAAACCGAGGTCCGCGACGTTCCAAGCAAAGAATCCTTCAAAACAGTTCATGGCTACAATGCCATCGGTATGACCGATCAGGCCATCGAATTCATCGAACATACAATGGCAGAGGGAGACGATCCCTTTATGTTGATGCTCTCGCTCAATCCTCCTCATTGGCGTTGGGACGATTCCCCAGAAGAATTCTATAACCTCTACCCGAAAGACAAAATCACATTGCGCCCCAACGTAACTGATGACCGTGTTCGTTCAGGAAAATTCTTCGAATACTATCAACACTATCATGGCCATATCAGTGCAGTCGACCGGGAATTAGGACGCGTGATGAAAGCCTTGGAGGATGCCAATATTGCCGACAACACCATTCTGATATACACTTCGGACCACGGAAGCTCCTTCGGCTCCAATGGCGTTTTCAACAAAGGCAATCCATACGAAGAGTCAGTTCGTGTCCCTTTCATCGCCCGTTGGCCCGGAAAAGTGAAGGCTAACCATATCGCAGACCACAATCTTGGGACCATCGACCTGTACCCAACGCTCTGTGGGCTCGCAGGTATCAACGCTCCCGAAAGCTGCCCAGGGCTGGACTTTTCTCCAGCATTCCTAGGCGAGCCCAGTCCCGACCCCAAATCTCAACTACTCCTCGTAAACAACTACGAACGAAATTTCTACAAGTCTCAATTACTCGGAGACGAGAAACGACATGACTACAATCCCTTTCGCGGCGTCAGAACCAAACGCCATACCTACGCTGTAGATCGTCACGGCGATTGGATTCTCTACGACAATAAAAGCGATCCCTTCCAACAGGAAAACCTAATCGACTCGCCCAAGCACAAGAAACTCCGAAATGAGCTCCGGACAGAACTCGACAACTGGCTCGCTAAAGCAGAGCTGCCTTACATCCCCGACGAATGGAAGCAACTAAGCCTGCCGAAAAGAATCAAATTAGAAAACCAACACTACAGCTTGATTAACCACCAAGAGCAATGGGAACGCTATATTGCCGATCAACTAAAGCCCTTTCTCGCCCAAGCATCTAACCCAGCCCAAAAAGAAAAACTAGAAAAAGCAGGCACTCGCATTTTCAACACTGAATTTTTCTCTCAATACCGAGCACTCTACAGCGAACTGCACGCCAACAAACGCACCGAGCTACCCGATAACCTTCTTCAGGAAAAAATGCACGATTTAGAGAACCATCATGCCCAGAGGCTCAAAGTATTAGCAGATCAAATACTCGAAGTATAATTAATTTAGTCTAAAAATATTTATGCCCTTAAACGAGAACGACACTACGGCCAACTTTTGCTGGGCCTCCGACCATCCTGGTACAGACTTCTCCACCTGCCTCTTCCGCAGAGAATTCACGCTCTCGAAAAAACCGAAAATACAATCCATCCGAATTTCCGCAGACAGTCGCTACAAACTATGGGTGAATGGTTTATTGACCGGGCGAGGCCCGCTGAAGGGAACTCTCGCTCACTATCACTACGAAACTTTCGACATCGCTCCGTATCTCAACAATGGTAAAAACGTCATCGCCGTCGAAGTTCGTCGTTACGGCAAGAACGGGCCACTCTCCATCGTTTCCGGCGAATGCGCTGGACTTTTCGTTCAAGACGAAGCATCGAACTTTCTGGATACGCCAGAAAATTGGCTAACATTCATCGATTCCTCTGTCACCCCAAATAAAGAAGATCAATTCGCCGAACCTCTGGAATTTCTTGGCCCACTAGACTGTATCCGCCCCGAACATAGGCCTCTCAACTGGAACCTACCTGACTACGACTCCTCCACTTGGAAACCTGCTGTTTCAATAGGGCCACCACCCTTTTCACGAGGATTCGGTCTAGAACCAAACTACACGCTCTTTCCCAGTGACATCCCACAACTCACAGAAACACCTCAATCCTTTCTTCGTGCACTAAAAAACCGCAAAGAAACGAGCCTTCCATTCACCGTCGAAGCAAAACAAACGGGCGAAATTTGGCTAGACGCCGGAAGCCTTACGACGAGCTATCCAGTCCTAAAGTTTCTCGGAAGCGCTGGCAGTAAAGTCCGCGTCACTTACGCCGAAGCCCTCGGTTCTTGGAATCAATTCAACGGGGAGCTAATTTGGGCGAAGCTAGGCCGGCGCAACGATTCAAACAGTCTCGATCCACACGGATACCATGACCTTATCGAACTTCCAGATGGAAGCTACACGTTTGAGCCGTTTCATTGGCGAACCTTTTGGTTCATTAAGATCGAAATCGAAGCAAGCACCGAATCGGTGACCTTGGAACAGGCGAGTCACCAATTTACCACCTTCCCCCAAGACTACATAGCAACGTTCAATTGCCCGGAAGCTGACATAGAAAGGTACTGGAACATAAGCTTACGCACACTACGCCTTTGTTCTCACGAAACCTACGAAGATTGCCCTTACTTCGAGCAACTCAGTTATATTGGCGACTCCCGATTGCAAGCCCTCTGTAGTTACTACCTAGCCAACAACAGCCAAATGGCACGCCGCAGTATTCGCCTTTTTCGGGATTCCATGGGAGCAAACGGACTCACTGCCGGTCGAGCCCCCGCTCAAGAGCGCCAACTCATTCCGGCCTTCTCCCTGCACTGGATACTCATGCTGGGCGACTACTGGATGTGGAACGGACAAAACGAACGAGCCTTCGTCGCCGAATGTCTTCTCAATGTCGATGCCGTGCTCAACTATTTCAAAAATCGCCTAAATACGGCCGGTTTTGTCGCCGAAATTGACGCGTGGGCCTGGACCGATTGGGTCAAGACTTGGGACGAAGGTGTCTCCCCTGCAATAGCGTCCAATATGGGCTCAACTTATCTAACCGCACTCTTCGCCTACACGTTAAAAACAGCCTGCACACTGCATCGAGACCTAGGCAACCATCACGACGCAGAAAAATGGTCACAGCTACACGCCCAACTTATATCCAATATTTCAGATAAGTGTTGGTCCCCGTCAGAGGGACTTTTTACGGAGACTCCTCACGATGAGCCGTTCGATTTCACTCAACACAGCCAAACGATGGCCATCCTCGCAGGAGCTTCCAACAAAGAACGGAACGACCACATCATGCAAAGGTTCCTCTCGGACAATACTCTAGCCCCCTGTTCCCTCTTTCATAGCTTCTACCTGGCAAGAGCTCTCGAAGAAACCGGCAACTATCAGCACTTCTTTTCAAAACTTCTCTCCCCTTGGAGAGACATGGTTCGCAACGGTCTCTCAACCTGGCAAGAGGAAGCTGACCCAAGCCGCAGCGACTGTCACGCGTGGAGCAGCTGGATTGTAGTAGATTTCCTTAGAACAATTCTCGGAGCCAGACCCGCAAGTCCAGGGTGGAAGAGTATTTGCATTCGACCCCAAATTTCCGCTACAAAAAACGCAAAAGGACAAATTCCAACGCCAGTCGGGCCTATCGATATTTCCTGGAAAAAAGAGACTCCCAAGCGGCTCAAATTTGATGCCACAGTCCCCACCGACATCCCGACACAAATCGAAATCCCTGAAGGCAAAACTTATCACTTCCCAGGTGGTGGTATCATTTCTCTCGAAATCGAATTCTAAAAATTCCTTCTATCGCCAGCAACATGTTTAAGAATATTCTATATCCAATTGTTATCCTTCTCTTACTTACCACCGCCCCCATTAGTGGAAACGAACAATTAGAACGCATTCAATTCATAAATACAAAATATGAAAACGATTGTTCAATAATCCACTTCACTTGCATAAGTGAAGCCATGAACGGACGAGCTATTAAGGCCTGGGTTGTTCTACCGCCAGCATATACAAGCGAAACACAACAAACGTTCCCGGTCCTCTACGCCCTTCATGGTCGTGGAGCTCCCTATGATACTTATTCGAAGATGAGTAGACTACACGAAGATCTCATCGATATGCCTATGATCATTGCGGGGTTTGATGCCGACGAAGCCTCTTGGTATCTCGACTCTCCTGTCGTTCACGAATCCCAATTTACCACATTTTTCTTCGATGAATTTCTACCCGCAGTCGAAACCCAATGGCGAGTCAATGGAGAACGAGCGATTAGCGGATTTTCCATGGGTGGATTCGGAGCGCTACATTTCGCTTTAACAAAGCCCGACAAATTCTCTTCCGTAAGCGGACTATCTTCAGCTCTCCAACCAGCCCGCCTAGTCGGAGAAAGCGCCATCCGCAACGATTTCATAAAGCTCCTCGGTCATGAAGATCCAGATACAAGCATCCTAGAACTAGCCAATCGTCTTGAACAACAAATTCTAAGCGACAATCCGTTTCCTCCGATTTACCAACATTGCGGTACCGAAGATGGACTAATCGAATTTTCCCGTGACTTCACAAAACGCATGGTCAACACCAACGCAACGATCATGGAACGCTTCTATATCGAAACATCAGCAGACTCTATCGACAAAAAGAAATACTCCGCCTATGCGACAGAGCATACGATACGCTTCAAAGCCATTGAGAGTCCAGGCGGGCACGATTGGACTTTCTGGCACAGTAACATCAACGGCATATTAAACTTTCATTACAGGCATTTTTTAAATGGCCAATAAAAATTGCAATGCACAATAGACACTACAAATAATAATAAAATCTGTCGTAATTAATTACGAATATAAATACGTCGCGTCGAAGCTCATAAAAGGTATCCTTGTTGATGACAAGACCCTGGAAGCTTGGACATTCTTCCAACAGGATAACTTACAGCTCAAGACTGATTTACAACAAGGAGACTGTCCATTTAACACCTATAACCGATCTTTGGTGTATTTTCGTGGAAACGCTGAAGAGACTCACGTACGCGCTCATTGCTTACTGGCTTAGAGAGATAGTCGTTCATTCCAACTTTTTGCATAGCTGGCTTTGCATCACTTTCTACATTTGCCGTAAACCCAATAATCCAAGGTTGCTTGATTTCGATATTTGATCTGATCGCCTCACAAGCAGATAAACCGTCCATAATCGGCATCTGCAGATCCATAAAAACGATATCGTAGGACGTTTTGCTAATTGCAGCAACTGCTTCGCGGCCGTTATTCGCAATATCGATTTCGTAGCCTTCGCGTTTCATCAAAAGATTGAATACCTTTTGGTTTATTTTATTATCTTCAGCCAATAAAATGCGGATACCCTTCGGTAGAGAATCAGACACACTGCCTTTAGAATTATCTGACGATGAGACATTCTTATCCCCTCCTTGGATAAAATTTCGCACCTCTCTCAAGTTTATTGGCCCAACGGAGCGCACACCACGATCAACTAAGCTTTGCTTCTGTGGATGCAAAAGGGTCAATAATCGCGTATTAGATTCTGGATCAGAACTCGGAGGAAAGGAATGAAATTTGGATACAATAGCTAAGTCTGCTTGAGAATTTTCCGGCAAGACTGAAAGGCCCCAGCTTCTAAGAAGCATTTCGAGAGTTTTTCTGAGAGGGTCAAATGGAATGGACAGCGAAAGTGCCGTATTTTCCAATATCCTTTTCGGCCGTAATGAATCGCTGACTGTTTCAACGGAAGCGCCTTGAGTTGGGAGTGTAAAGGAAAAGGTTGTACCTCTATCTGCTTCACTCGTAACTTTGATTTCGCCTCCCATTGCATTGACTAGCTTTTTTGTAATCGCCAGTCCAAGACCTGTGCCACCAAACTCCCGAGTTGTCGAAGAATCTATCTGAGAAAAGGTCTTGAAGAGTTTGCCTATGCGTTCTGCTGGAATTCCGATACCGGTATCATGTACTGCAATTTCAAGTTCCTCCGACTCAGAATTCTGAGAGTTTTTCTTCAGAGTCGCATTAACCCAGACGTATCCTTCTTTCGTGAATTTGGATGCATTTCCAATGAGATTTACCAGAACTTGTCGAAGACGTGTTTCATCCCCAACTAACTTGTTTGGAATCATAGGATCAATCGTCGTGAAGAAATCCACAGGCTTCTCCCAATTAACAGACGACAGCATATCCATAGATTCTTCGATACATTCCGATGGCCTAAAAGATCGGTGCTCAAGTTCGAGATTCCCACTTTCAATTTTCGAGTAATCAAGAATTTGATTAATAATAGCTAGGAGGCTATCCGAACTAGTTTGAATAATACGAATATGGTCAGAAAGCTCGGACGATATCTCATCACCAGCAATGATACTGCTCATTCCAATAATCGCATTAAGCGGAGTCCTGAGTTCGTGACTCATTGTTGATAGAAACTCAGACTTTGCTTGCGATGCGGCATTCGCCTGCTCCATTGCCTTACGCAATTCTTCTGTTCTTTCAGAAACCTTTTTTTCAAGTGTGAGGTTGTTCTCCTCAACAATCGCTTTGCCCCGCTCAGCGTGCGAGATCATTAAATTCACACTTTCTACGAGAGAACCTATTTCATCATCGTAGCGTTTGGTCGCTCTAACAGTATAGTCATCATGAGTTGAAACAGTTTTTGCGATCGTTTCTAACTCAAACAGTGGTCGGGTTATCAAACGTTGGATGAAAAGTGAAATAAACAATGACAAGAGAGTACCCAGGGAAATAACACCTACAGCCTTAAATGTCGCAGTTTGAATAGTATCCTCAAGTGAACTCGTATCAGCTTTGATTAACAGTGTGCCAAGACGTTCCTCTGATAAAATTATCGGATACGCGTAGCTTACGAAATTCTCGCAAACTAAACAACCCTCCCAATCCGGAAGCGAAGGAGGCTTCGCATCAACGTTTCTTTGAAAATGAGCAAAGAGATCTCCATCTCTATTAAATAGCGTAGCTTGAGTTATATCTGGGTCGTTTTCTAGACTAGACAAATAATCATTCGCAGTAAATGCGTCGTCGAAACTAAGAGCGGCTTCCGAATTACTCGCGATGATAATCGAGATAGCATCGAGGTGTTCAGTTTTTCTTTTTAGAAACGATTCTTTTTCCTGTATTACATACACAAAACTGAATACAGACAACGTCAAGAGGCTCGACACAGACGTTGCGAGTAGGATCTTTTTACCAACGCTAAGTGACAATAAAGGATTAATTATACTGAATCGCTTCATTTTACCGAACAGAAAGCTGAATTAACTTTGAACTTAGGGTTAGGTTATATTCTGCTACACCCTCTATGTTTACCGAAAATCGGAGTCGGTTCTTAATCGATACAAATTCAACAAGACCACCTTCGTCTAAAAACCCGACCTCGCTCCCAATGGTCAATACAGACGATTCGCGAGAGGCTTGGAAGACTTCGGGCCAGTATTCACGGTTGCCACGGTTGATATAGATCAAGTGAAGATCTTCAAGGTTTTCTAAACCACTTCCGATTTGTACGATCTCAAACGAACGCTCAGGCGTAGATCGCTTAGCTGCGATACTGCTTAATTCATTGAGAAGGTTCTCATTCCCGATCAATCCGATTCTAACCGTATTTTCTAGCGGCTTTTCCCATCTAACAAAATCGATAAACCTTAAGATATACCCAGCCTTGATCGAGTTTTCATTTATCGACTGAGCCTGAATGCAAGAGGTCGAAACGGATAAGGAAAAGACCGCGAACTTAACAACTGCTAGTTTCCTGGATACAACTCTAAGAACACTCATTAGAACTTAAGGTTTATTTCCAAGTAGGCTTCCCGTGGAAGTTCACTGCCCGTACCAATGAAGTTCTTTAGGTAAGTTTCATTTGTATCCGAATCGAACAAATTTCGCCCGACGATTGAAATCCTTAGGTCTTCTGATTTGCTCCAAGTAAGACGTAAGTCACATTGCAAACTCTCCCACTGAATTGATCGAGGACTTTCGAATTTCGAATTGTACCTTAGACCAAGGTCAGCTCTCCAATCCCCCATTCCATGCGAGTACCATATAGATGCTTGATGAGCAGGAACGTTATTATTTAGAGTATCGATTTCAGCCTGTAACAGCGGACGCAGGCCAAAGTCCCCCTGGAATTGATCCAAGGCTTCGAAATCATCCTCAATGTAAGAATAATTAACAACCAAGTTTCGATCGCTAGAAAGTATCCAGGTTCTACTGATTTCTAAACCATATGATTCGCCATTAGCAATGTTAGCAAAAATGCTTTGGTTTAGCAAAAAAGGCGATTGGACATCAAGGATAGGCCTCATCCTGAAATCCCGGAGCCCCATTATGTTTTTGTATTGGTTTGCGAAACCAGTGATTACAAATGAATTTCCATTCTCTTGCTGCATACGGTACCCAATCTCGATAGCATCTAAACGTTCTTTCTCTATCGTATCAATTTTACTGGTTACGATGTCTAGGAGCTGCGTATCTAGTTCGACTATTCCGCTTGGTGTCGGGATTTCTATTGGGCCTACAGGAAGAAAGGTACCTCTCATATGCTCGATTTCTGTCAAACCAGAGGGGATTGCTCGACTGGAAGAGGAATATGCTAACCATGCACGACTCTTTTCTGTTGGAAAAAAGATTACGCGCGCAGATGGGAGCGGAGTTACCTCATTGGTATAAGAGTCATAAGTGCCATTGAGTCCAATCGACATTTGCACCGTATCCGGAGACAGAGTAAAAATATACTCTCCTCCGATATGTGCGTTTGTATCCCTCGGGTCATAGTCACGGACAAAGGATATCTCTGTCGTATTTATTAATGTTTTTTCATAGGTCGTTGCTCCCAACGAAAATGTAAATTTATGCTTGTCCAATGGGTTAAATACTCCACGGACTTCCGTGCCCAAAAGCTTAATATCATAATTTGCCGACAAAGACCTAAACTCAGCAAATCCCGTCCAGGCTCGAGCGCTGTATCCAATTTCAGGTGAAACCTGGTGCGTCCATTTAGCTTGCGCATTAAGCCCTCTTTGGCTTTCTAATCCAGTGAGCATTTTCGCTAATCCTGTTTCAAAATCCAATACGTTTCGTACAACCCCAAGTTCTGATTCAGACACTTCGACTGATAGGTTGAGTAGGCCTCCACTCGAAGGGCGAGAATCGAAGCGAATACCAGCACGACTTGATTTCCATGCGTCGCTGAATGAATCCGCAGAAGATTGCCTATCGCTTTTTTTCGCCCAAACTCTTGCTGCCGAACTCTCTCCGACAATCCAACCGTAACGTGCATCGACTGACCGATTTTGGGTTCCTACTCTAGTTTTTAAAGCTGTACCTTCCGTCTCGAAAGCAGTCTTGAGAAGAACGTTAACACGCCCATTGGCTGCATTGGTCCCCCAAAGAGTTCCTCCCGGCCCGTAGACGACTTCCACCGACGCGACATCGTCTAAGAGAAGATCGTGATCATTTCCGAAGAGACCGTTGAAAATGCTGCCGTATATACTTTGCTCATCTACTGTGAATAAAGCACGTCCAAAAAAACGAGAATTCATCCCCCGTATCGCAAGACCCCAATTTCCATTGTTCGTCCGCATTATATGGGTTCCTGGAGCATACCGAAGCAGCTCGGGTATAGAATCGACCGGGAGGTTTTGAATCGCTTCTTCGTCAAAAACAAACGCCCCATTTGGAGCATCAAAGAGCTTAACATCACTCTTAGATGATTCTACTACAGGCATTCGAGCAAGCTCTTCTAAAGAAAGGTCGTGATAGCCATCATCACCCAAACAAGATGGAGCGGCGACAAACATCATCATTCCGACAAGAAAATAGATTAGGAGCTGGGATTGCATAAGAAAATATACTTACAGGTACCCCGAACCTTATCGACAAATGTCCCAAGTTGTTTAGGTCGCAATTACTTGAATTACTTTCATTTATGAACTTATTTGGACTTTCATAGTATATTAGAAAAACAGCTCTATTTCTTAAAAATTTTGCGATAAAAAGTAACTTGCCCACGTCTCTCGCCTAAACAGCAGTCGAACTCACCCACCTGATCGAGCCAAACTATACACCCTAAACCTGGCGTGCCCAACTCGCAGTTTCGCAATTGGCTAGTCAGCAAATTTTGTAATTCTCTCCCCAGTATTCATACTGAACCTTGACCAAGGCATTGATTCCTACCGATCCTCAATTGTAAATGGCCCACCCAAAACGAAAAAACATTGTTGCTCTAACAGGTGCGGGAATAAGCGCGCCAAGTGGTGTGGATACGTTTCGCGATCCTGATGGTATTTGGAGCAAATTCAGCATTGAAGAAGTAGCAACTCCAGAAGCATGGCAAAACGATCCGGGAAAAGTCTTACAGTTTTACAACGGCCGACGCTCTCAACTCGCGCATGTCGAACCGAATGAAGCGCACTTCGCTCTTGCTCGTCTCGAAGAAAAATTCAACGTCACCATAGTCACACAAAACATTGACGACCTTCACGAGCGAGCAGGTTCCCAGAATATCATCCACCTTCACGGTCAATTAACCATTGCTCAAAGTACGGTAGACGAATCTCTGTTATACAATATCAACACCAACCCGATAAACATCGGCGACTATTGTGAACGCGAAAGTCAACTACGCCCAAATGTCGTTTGGTTTGGCGAAGCCGTACCGGAAATCGAGAATTCCATCCCACACTTGCAAACAGCCGATATACTGATTGTCGCTGGAACTTCTTTAAACGTCTACCCCGCTGCCGGCCTCATAGACTACGCAAAACGCGGATCTGAGAAACATATCGTCGATCTCGATACATCATTCATTCCCCTCGGTTTCACGCCACACCAAGGTTCAATAGAAATTACGCTACCAAGATTAGTAACGTCTCTTCTAAATAATCTTCGCTAAACAACTCGTCCGCTAAAGAGGACATTAAAATTGACTTTTTAATCATGACGTCATTACGTCTATTCGTCATGTCAAAGAAGGTCGATAAAAACAAAAAAGGAGATAAGCGCAAAAACACATCCTTAAGATTAGATGATGTCACTTTGAAGAAGCTGAAAATACATGCGATAAAAGAGGATACGAGCATCCAAAAAATCATCGAAAAATTGATACAAGAATACGTTAAAAAAAATAAACTATAATGAGTTCTCCCGTAAAAATTCGTCGTTGGGAGTTTAGTGGCGACTTAAGCGAATCGCTCCCCAACGCTCTCCCCCAAGCCATTTCGCTCGAAACAGTCAACTTTCACGAAACCTCACTCGAGCTTTTCGATGACTACAATCGCAGCATTGTCTCCAAAGGTTTTGCCCTCATCAAAGAAAATGGAAAATTCCAACTCGTTTCCGCATCAGACCTTTCCTCAATTCCACTCGAAGGAAAAGGTTGTCGTAAGCAAAAAGCAGTTTTCTGGTGGGACTTTGAGCAAAACGAATTCCAAATTTCTCTTAAAAATCTACTCAAACTAAGAGCTGCCTCTCCTCTTGCCACCACTACCCAACAAGCGCAACGCTACAACCTTCGGAACAAGGACGGAAAGGTCATCATGAGACTCCTAAGCGAGTCATGGCTTGTAAGTGATTTGGAAATCCAATCAACGCTCACTGCAGAATCACTAATCGGTTACGACGCAGAAGCGAAATCAATTACAAAACGCATATCCTCCCTAGATGATTTCGATTCTCCATCCAAAACTTTAGCTTGGAAAATCCTGGAGGCTGTAGGAAGTGCCCAGATCCCCCTCTCTCCCAAGCAAGCAATACAACTGAACTCCGAGCAGTCAGTCCACGATGCCGTCAGCGAAATCACACGGACGATGATTGATATCTCTCGTGCTACAGAAGCTGGCATTATTGAAGATACGGATACTGAATTTCTGCACGACTACCGTGTCGCCGTTCGAAAACTGCGCTCAGTTCTAAAACTAATAAAGGGCGCATTTCTCAATGAAGACACCAAGCGCCTCAAAGACATTTTCGGGGATTTCGCACGCAAAACAAATCGGTTGCGTGACTTGGATGTCTACCTCCTCAACGAACAAACTTACCGCTCACAAATCCCGGACGCCCTTAAACCAGGATTGAACAAGATGTTCTCTGATTTTCAAAAAGAGCGTAGCTTACAGCTTCGCTCAATAAGGCGCCACTTAAAATCTAAAACATACCAAAGCAGTATCGAAGCTCAACGCAATTGGCTTGAGAGTGCTGCTAGCAGTGAAGGCGCACGAGCTAAGCTTCCTATCAAACAAGTTTGCTCCAAGGAAATATTCAAGCACTTCAAACTTATCCCAAAAACCGGAGTATCTATAAATGATTCTACTCCAGACGAAGAAGTCCACGAACTGCGTATCGAATGTAAAAGGTTACGCTATCTCCTTGAACTCTTCTCAAGTTTGTATGCCCCATCAGGAATAAAATTCGTATCCAAGAAACTAAAGCGTCTCCAAGAGACTTTGGGCAATTTTAATGACTACTCGGTGCAGCAAGAATTTCTCTTCGAATACATCGAATCACAAAAAAATCTCGATAACAAAACTGCAGCAGCAGTTGGCGGGTTAATAGCAGTGTTGAACCAATCCAAAAAAGAAGCCCGCTCTCTCGTAACTGAGCGGTTTTCAGAATTTAACGATAGGAAAACAGCTTTGGTTTTCAAAGAACTCTTCTCAAAGAAAGGTGGTAATTAAATGAGCATCATTGCCTGTTACAGTAGCAAAGGCGGCGTGGGAAAAACCTCAACGGCCGTCAATATAGCCTATGCGGCATCCATGGATAAGAAGCGGAAAACACTCTTAATTGACCTAGACCAACAAGGAGCATCCACTTTCTATTTTCGAGTTCGCCCACCCAAACAGCATCGACCAAGGTTAATGCTCAGCAACAAGAATAAAGCATTCAAAGCCATTCGCGAAACCGATTTTAAGAACCTGCACATTCTTCCCGCAAACCAAACCTACAGAAATTTCGATGCTCTGCTAGATAGTATGAAAAGATCTAAACTCAGATTAGCTGACTTGATCGACGAAATTGGATACGGTTACGAAACAATAATTTTAGATTGTCCCCCGTCACTAAGCCTTGTTGCAGAAAACATTTTTCGAGCAGCCGACCGCATTTTGGTACCAGTCGTCCCCACAACACTGTCGAAAAGAACTTTTGAACAACTAAAGGATTTCTTCGAAAAAACTGGATACAAGAAAAAATCCCTATGCCCATTCTTCTCCATGGTCGACAAAAGAAAAAGAATGCACTTAGAAACCATCAAAGACATGAGAAAGTCCGAGAAACGGCTGCTGAAAACCGCAATCCCTTTTCGAGCGCAAGTGGAAGCGATGGGGGTTCACCGCGAACCGGTCATCAACTTTGCCCCCAAAGATCAGAGCAGTGTCGCTTTCCTACAACTTTGGAAAGAAATTCGAAAATAGTGCAGTTATGAACCAAGAGATTGAACGTAAATTTTTGATAACCTCTCCACTACCGAATATCAGTGCCGCAAAAAAATCGAATCTTGCCCAAGGCTATATTGCAAGCGGAGACTCAGAGGTTCGAATCCGCAAAAGAGACAGAACACATACACTCACTTGTAAACAAGGAGAAGGCCTCGTCAGACAAGAAATCGAAATAGAAATCAGCAAAGATCAGTTTGAAGCTCTTTGGCCTCTTACCAAAGGAAAGCGTATAGAGAAAACGAGATACAACCTATCCCACTCTAACCACACTATTGAAATTGATGTCTACGAAGGTAGCCTTAAGCCACTTGTTGTCGCTGAAGTCGAGTTTGAATCCACAACCGAAAGCGAGGTCTTTGAGTGCCCAAGTTACTTCGGTCTAGAAGTAACTGAGGATTCTCGATATAAAAACCGCAATCTCGCGACTTGAGGATTAAAAAGCTAACGTAACCTAAATCTCACTACTTAAAAGAAAAACCAAACATTAAGAATGAGCAATTACGAAATAGGCGTTCTTCCCCTAACGAGGGACAAGAAAAAGGTAGTGATTGTTACAACTAAAAACGGTTCTAAGTGGATTTTTCCCAAAGGCCATACAGAGAAAGGCCGCAAAGATGAGTCAGTTGCGCTGGATGAGGCATACGAAGAAGCCGGCCTAATCGGAACAATTGACTCCCCCTTCGTTGAATTTTGCTTTAAGAACGGAAAAGAGAATTACCTTAGACTCTTTCCAATGAGAATTGACAAGATACTCTCTAATTGGCCAGAAGCCAAAGATCGCAAACGTCAGGTTTTACCCATCGAACAAGCAAAGAAGCTTCTCCCTCAAGAGCTTCAACAATGCCTGGAGGAAATGTCTTAAACGTTCTCCCGGGTTTATAAATTCGTAGTTGTCTCCCCGTCAGGATCCAAATAACTTCCTGTATAAACTTCTCCAGTACTACTTGGCTCCGGGCCCATAGCTTCTTCTGGAATTCGAGCAATCGTATCCAAAACAACAGGCACCGAAAAAGCCGCAATATTTTGCACACTTTTCTGCATCTGGTCGAAAGTAAATGGCCGTACTCCTACTGCTGGATTCGACACCGAACATATCGAACCATATCGAATCCCAAACTGCCGTGCATAAATGATACAGGTCGCTTGGTTCATACTCGTAATGTCTGCCCCAAGCCGAGCCATTGCACGGATTTCTGCCGGACTTTCAAACCGACCTGGGGCAAATTGGAAAAAAGTGCCCGATTCGTATATTTCCCCAGTGTATTCTTCAGATCTCTTTTTTGCTTCGTCTATTAATAGCGATCGGATCGATAGGCTCAATGGAACCTCAAAATTGGGAAAAATCCCATCGCGCCGATGCCCTGTCTCTTTTAGAATATCGTTTGGCCTTTCAGCCCGAAACTCCATAAAGTCATCGATTATTAATATGTCATCGTAATCATACTCTGGCTTAATTCCTCCTGCTGTAGCTCCACTAATCGCATGCGTGACCCCTAGTTCATACAAGGCTGTCCACGTTCGATTGTGAATCACATGCTCCGGCTCACCTTCCTCCGCTCCATCAATCATCCCATAAATCGGAATGTAATAAAACGGTACATCTTTATACCGCATACGGTGTATTGTAGGACTTTTCCCAGCACGTGTATCTACTCTAAACGTCCCTTCCTTTTCCACAAGCCCTTCACCAAATTCGCTAGGAGTTCCAAAAGTTGTTCCGCCGACAACCGCAATGTATGTATCATTCTGAGGCATCCGTAAGTTTTCTGACGCCAATGTAAAATTGGCAATCAAAAGAGAACGCAAATCCCCCCGAACGGGCCTATCGCTCAATCGCTCAAAACTCTCGCTTCGATGCTCCGACAAAAACTCTTGGCAGAAAACAAAACGCCCCAATCTCGGATTTGAGATTGAGGCGTTCCCCTTTAAAATAAGTTTAGACGGAGTACCATCAAAGCTTACTCTAAAGTAATATAAGTCTTAAACTGATGCTGGTGTAGGAAGTTCAACTCCCATGTCACTTTTAATCCACTCGTAAGTCTTACGCATCCCATCAAGGAGCTTAATGCTTGGTTCCCAATCCATCAACTCATTGATCAAAGTGTTGTCACTGCTACGACCACGAACGCCCTTTGGGGCGTCCAAAATGTACTTACGCTTTAACTTAACGCCGGCAATTTCCTCTACAATATCAACAAGTTGATTTATTGTAACCATTTCAGCGCTACCCAAATTGATTGGTTCCAAAATGTCGCTTGCCAAGATGTCCTGCGTACCTTTGACACAATCGTCGATGTACATGAAAGAACGAGTTTGCTCACCGTCTCCCCAAATTTCGATTTCGTTTGAGCCGCTAACTTGAGCTTCGATCACCTTTCGGCAAACTGCAGCAGGAGCCTTTTCACGACCACCCTTATAGGTCCCGTTAGGCCCATAAACGTTGTGGTAGCGAGCTACACGCGCTTCGATTCCGAAATCCTCACGGAAGTGGCGGCACATACGCTCACTGAAAAGCTTTTCCCAACCATAACCATCTTCGGGCAATGCAGGATACGCATCTGATTCCTTCAGCCCTGGATTTTCAGGGGTTGTTTGCTTGTCTGCAGCATATACACATGCAGAAGATGCGTAAAAGAAACGAGAGATTCCAATATCCTTCGCCGCCTGCAAGAGGTGAGTGTTAATAAGAACGCTCAGCATGCAGAGAGCCTTATTATTTTCGATGAACCCCATGCCTCCCATATCAGCAGCAAGGTTAAACACTTCGTCAGCTCCTTGAAGAGCTTGGTAACACGCCTCTTTTTTCTCTAGATCGAGAACAAGGTTTTCTGCAAATTCAGAACGCTGATACCAGTTGCTCTGTGGTTTCTTATCCACACAACGTACACGATGCCCCTTCGAGAGAAGGTCTTTTACAAGGTGACCACCGATAAATCCACCGCCGCCACATACAACAATAAGTTTAGATTCAGACATAATTTTTCCTTTGGAAGAAATTGACTTTTTAAAGCTAATACCGACTTAGATTACATATTTTTTACAGTTTCAAGCCTAACTAGAAAACTTCATCAAATCCCTTACATTAGTAGGAGATAGCATTCTCTAAGGGTATCATTTTTTCTTTCGAATTAGGTATTTTTATCCACCATAATCCACGAAATGGAACCAAACACTACAAACTGGGAAGAACTGTACGCACAAAACGACACCGGATGGGACCTCGGAGCCATATCCCTACCAATCAAAACATACGCAGACCAAATAACAAATCGCGACATCTCCATTCTTATCCCAGGCGCTGGGAATTCGCACGAGGCAGAATACCTTTTCAATCAAGGATTTACCAATATTACCGTTCTCGATATCGCAAAAGCCCCGCTTAATAATATTCAGCAACGAGTCCCCCAATTTCCTCCGAATCAACTAATACATCGCGACTTCTTCACCTTCGAAGGTCAGTTTGACCTAATAATCGAACAAACTTTCTTCTGTGCGATTCATCCATCTTTACGCCCCAAATACGTAAAGCAAATGCACTCTCTCTTGAAACCAACTGGAAAACTGACCGGCCTGCTGTTTGATTTTCCTCTCGACGAAGACGGACCTCCCTTTGGCGGCGATCCCGAAAACTACCACGCTCTGTTTTCTACACACTTCAAGGTAGAGAAATTGGAGCCCTGCTACAACTCAGTAGAAAAACGAAAAAGCCGAGAGCTCTTTGTGAAATTTCGCCCAGCCACTCCTTCGGCTTTATAGGACCTCATTCGCTTGAGTGACGTATTCAAAGACGGTTGAATCACCGACATTTCAGAAAGCATCTACGCAGGAAGCAACTCGTCTTCAAAAAACCGACACCCAAACCCAAATAGTTCCTACAAAAAATATCGTCAAAATTCGCCTCGCCATATTCGATCAGTCGAACGTAAGTATTTAGTTTCTACACGGCTTCAGATCGAATAACATAAATACCCCTAAGCGACCTACATCATTATTCGAGAAAAGACACATACGCTCAATTTAGCTCAAAATCTCCCTCCATGTTTTTGTGGCACAAGCCTTGCGAGCCGCTGTTTAACGATACAGATATCGAGCAACCAAATATTCGAACCTCAGCTCACCCACCAACTACTGACCAGAAAATAGATATCCGATGGACGATATAGTAAACTTTTTAAACGGCATTATTTGGAGCAATTGGCTCATATACCTTTGCTTGGCAACAGGGCTGTACTTCAGTGTAGTCACCCGTTTTCTACAAATCCGCCATATCAAAATTATGGTGACATACATGTTCCAAGGGCAACCTTCGACCAAAGGGGTCAGCCCATTCCAAGCCTTTGCATTGGCCGTCTCTGGACGCGTTGGCACCGGCAATATCGCGGGCGTTGCAACCGCCATCGCGATGGGCGGTCCTGGAGCTGTATTTTGGATGTGGGCTATCGCTTTTCTGGGAGCAGGCTCAGCCTTTGTCGAAGCGACACTCGCTCAAATCTATAAACGAGTCGTCGATGGCGAGTTCCGAGGCGGCCCCGCCTACTACATAGAACAAGGACTCAAAGTAAAATGGTACGCCATCGTCTTTGCTATAGCGACTATACTAGGAACAGGAATCTTCCTTCCAGGCATTCAGTCCAACAGCATTGCCAACTCCATTGAAACCGCATTCGGCCTGAACACAAGGATCAGCGGAATCATCATAATCGCTTTACTTGGCCTAATCATATTCGGAGGGATAAAACGTATTAGCCTAGCCGCTCAATACATGGTCCCCTTTATGGCAATGGGTTATATAGTCGTTGCTGTCATTGTAATACTAGCAAACGCATCTCAAGTGCCAAATGCTCTAGCTCTTATATTCAAAAGTGCATTCGGGTTCGAACAAGCCTTTGCCGGAACCTTAGGCATGGCAATATCCTGGGGCGTGAAACGCGGCATCTATTCAAACGAAGCCGGTCAAGGAACCGCCCCAATGGCTGCTGCCGCCGCAGAAGTCAGCCACCCAGCAAAACAAGGCCTCGTGCAGGCGTTCTCGGTATATTTCGACACATGGTTTGTCTGTACGGCTACCGCTATCATGATTTTGGTTACAGGTACGTACAATGTTTCTGGCCCAGATGGAACCTTCCTAGTGGAAAACTTGGCAGGAGTCGATGCAGGGCCTCAGTACACACAATATGCCATCGAATCCTTACTGCCTGGTTTCGGCTCCGTCTTTGTCGCAGTCGCACTCTTTTTCTTCGCCTTCACTACCATGATGGCCTACTATTATTATACCGAAACAAACATCGCTTATATCATCAAGCAGGACAAAACACGACGAATGGCAATCAATGCGATGCGTATCATTTTTCTCGGTATCGTGTTCATGGGAGCTGTCCGAAGTTCCAGTACAGCCTGGGCAATGGGTGACGTAGGCGTCGGGCTAATGGCTTGGGTCAACATTGTGGCAATCCTTCTACTCAGTAAGCCGGCCATCGCGTGCTTACGCGACTTAGAAAGCCAGGTAAAGCTAGGCAAAGATCCTGTCTTTAAAGCTAAAGATATTGGAATAGAAAATACCGACTGCTGGAAATAGGGGCTCGCAACAAACAAAGACACTCCACATCTCAGAATAGCAAACCTCACTTCTGCTAATTCTACAGACAATGCCCCCTCCTCTAAAATCATTCCTCAGCAACCCTGAGAACAGAAAACAATTCCTAACGTTCGCAGCCGTAGGGGCCTCTGGCACACTCGTCCATTACGCTGTACTCTTTGTTTGCGTAGAATTCGCTGAAATCGATCCCGTTACCGGAACCTCCATTGGAGCACTCGCAGGAGCACTCGTAAATTACCTGCTCAATTACTACATAACTTTCAAGGCAACCAGCAAACACCTCGCCACCGTAGGAAAATTCTTCGCCATCGCAATCGCCGGGATGTGCGCAAACGCAATGCTCGTCCATTTTTTCGTAAACATAGTAAAACTACATTACATCCCTAGCCAACTCATCACCACAGCGATTGTCCTAATAATTACCTACGCCGGCAACCGCCTCTGGACCTTTTCTCAGAAATCGTAGAGCCTCAGTGCTTCGCTTCACTCAATTGTCGCTTCGCTAGGAAGGGTAAGAGCCGCAAGAACTGAATGGCTTCTTTACCGTCAACAAGATGATATTTAATAGCCCATTCTGCTACTCGCTAAGCGAGCACCTGCCGGCGGCTATGAGGCGCTGCTAATTACACAGTTTAACCTGTCGTCGCGAAGCGACACCTGTGTCCCACCGGGACCCTGACAAGTTTTGAGCCAAAGCTATAACTAAAGTTACAACTCCAACAACCCTTCCAGCACTTCCCAAACATTCCTCGCCAACAGCTTATGCCCTTCCGGAGTCGGGTGGATTCCATCTGGCTGATTCAACTCCGCCATTCCTCCAACGTCTTTTAGCAAGAACGGTATCAGCTCCACGTCCTTGCTATCCGCAATATCAGGAAACATCCCTCGAAACGCCGCCGTATAGCCTTCTCCCATATTTGGAGGCATCTGCATTCCCGCCAATACAATAAGCGTTTCCGGATTCTTCGCCCGAATCTTTTCAACAATTGCCTCCAAATTCTTTCGCGTATCCTCCACGTCGATACCTCTTAACCCGTCATTTCCGCCAAGCGCAACGATCGCCACATCCACAGCTCCGCGCAAAACCCAGTCCACCCGTCGCAATCCACCCGCGCTCGTCTCGCCACTCAAGCCAGAGCCGATCACTTTATAATCCAAATCATGTTCATCGAGAATCTCCTGCAAACGCGCTGGATACGCCTCGTCCAATTCCACTCCATAACCAGCCGTCAAGCTATCCCCCAAAATCAATATTTTCTTCTCCGCCAAAGAAAACGGCGTTAGTCCAAGGAACATCCACAAACAAACAAGGCTCTTTAAGCCCAACCCTCTATACACTTCGCCAATCATTCGCTTCAATTTATAATATTCAATCCTCACACCAATCAACTTAAACGCTTTGAACGTTGCCACACAAACGACAGACAACACTCTTTAATCATCCATGGAAAGTCAAACAGCGGAAAAGATCCTTCAAATAAACAAACTAGAAAAACGCTACCAAAGCGGCCCCAAAGAACTCCACGTACTCAAAGACATTTCCTTTTCCGTCGATGCAGGACAGACAATATCCATCATCGGCCCATCAGGAAGCGGCAAGACCACCTTGCTTGGCATCAGCGCCGGGCTCGACCTCCCCAGCTCAGGCAGCGTATTGATAGACGGTATCCCTCTGGAATCTCTCGACGAAGACAGCCGTGCCGCCCTCAGGAATCAAAAAGTAGGTTTCGTTTTCCAAAACTTCCAACTAATCCCAACTCTCACCGCACTAGAAAATGTTATGGCTCCACTCGAAATTCGAGGCGAATCAGGAGCCCGCTCCAAAGCCATCGAACTCTTAGCCAAAGTCGGTCTAAAACAACGCCTCGATCACTTCCCCATCCAACTGTCCGGCGGAGAGCAACAACGCGTCGCCCTCGCTCGAGCCTTCATAAACAATCCCAAGCTACTCTTTGCCGACGAACCCACCGGTAACCTAGATGAAGAAACTGGCTCCAGCATTGTAGACCTCCTTTTCAACTTGAATCGCGACGCCGGCACAACGCTCGTCCTTGTGACTCACGATCACGAACTCGCAGAGAAAACAGATCGTATCCTACAAATTAAATCAGGCGTGCTCATCGAGAAAATCCGCTAGCCCATGCAAACCCGCAATCAACCGAGCACGCATTCTTCTTCCCTGCCCATATCCCTCGGCTGGATACTCAAATCCGCTTGGAGGGACGCCCGCCGCAATCGACGCAAGCTCCTACTCTTCGCATCCTCCGTCGTATTCGGAGTCGCCGCCATGGTCGGCGTCAACGCCTTCCGCATCAACTTGCAAAACGAAGTGCAAAGCCAATCCAAGGAACTTCTTGGGGCTGACTTCCGTATCGGTAGCCGCAGTCCGTTCTCCCAAGAAATCCTCCAATTCGTCGAGAGCCTGGCCCCCTCAGAGCGATCTAGTGAAGTCAGCTTCACCACCATGGCTAACTTCAACGAAGCCGATGCCACTCGCCTCGTATTCGTAAAAGGACTCGAAGGCCCATTTCCCTGGTATGGAAAACTCGAAACCATCCCTGACGATATTCACCCCTCCGATACAACCCCAGAGCCAGTCGCCATCGTAGACGAAGGACTCAGTATTCAATTCGGTCTCGAAATCGGAGATTCCGTCAAACTCGGCGATCAAACTTTCACCATTGCCGCCTTCCTCAAAAAAATCCCCGGCGATTCGCCTATGGCTGGCACCTTCGCTCCGCGTATCCTCATTGCCAAGCAGCACGTAGAATCCACCGGGCTTATAAAACTCGGTAGCCGCGTTTTCTATGCACAATCATTCATTTACCCTAACGGTTGGAACGAAGACAAACAAAACACCCTCAAAGAAATCAAACCGCTGCTAAAAGAACAACGCGTATCCGAAACCACCGTTCAAGAACGCGTAGAAGACGTTGGCGAAACAATGGACCGCATGACTGACTATCTCAATCTTGTTGGCTTCATTTCCCTCCTTCTCGGCGGACTCGGAATCAGCGGTTCCGTCAGCGCCTACCTCAAAGGAAAACACGACACCGTTGCCATCCTAAGAACTTTTGGCTCAAGCTCCCAAGCGAGCCTTCTCATCTTCGGTATTCAAATTTCTCTCGTCGCGCTCATCGGCTCAATCGTTGGAGCCTCTATAGGGATCGGCATCCAATTCGCCTTGCCTACCATCCTAGCGTCCTTTCTCCCCGTAAACCTAGCCCTGTCTATTCCATGGAGCAACGTCATTGCCAGCCTCCTTATCGGCTGGGCCTTCGCTTCTGTATTCGCCTACATTCCACTCCTGCCCCTGAGAAGAATCACGCCGCTCTCCGCCCTCAGGTCAGGCTTCGACGAATCCCAACCCGCAAAACGAGATCCTTGGACCTGGGCCATTTACACCGTCATCTGCCTCGGAACCACCGGACTCTCCATCTGGCTATCCAATAGCCTTCTCAATGGCATCCTCTTTATCGTCGGGCTCGCCCTTGCCTTACTCGCCATTGGCGGCATAGGACTTGCCTTGCGTACGACACTCAAGCGCCTCTCAACTAAACGCTTCCCTTTCGCCCTCCGCCAAGGGCTGATGAATCTTTATCGCCCTAATAACCGTACCCAGTTCCTCATGATCACCATCGGCATGGGAACCTTCCTCATCTACACCCTCTTCTTAAGCGAAAAAGGACTCCTCCAACAAGGCGAGATCGAGCGAGGCGAAAACCAACCCAACGTCATCCTATTCGGCATACAACCGGATCAAAAAGACGGCATCGAAACTCTCCTCAAATCAATGAATCTAGAAATGCTAGCCTCCGAAGCCATCGTCACCATGCGCTTAACCGCGATAAATGGCGAAACCGCTTCCAAGATCAAGAGCATCCACGGAGAAGAAGTCGAACGCTGGGCCCTTCGCCGAGAATACCGCTCCACCTACCGCAATTACCTCCGAGAAGACGAGGAAATCACTAGCGGAACATTCACGCCCAAAGCATCCTTCGACTCCGACACTCCCATCCCAATCTCCATCGAAGAACGAATCGTCGAAGCTCTCAACCTCCAACTCGGCGACATCCTTCTCTGGGACGTACAAGGCCTCCCCATCGAAACCCAGGTAACCAGTATACGAGAAGTCGATTGGAAACAAATGAAGCCCAATTTCTTCGTCGTATTTCCTGAAGGGATACTCGAACCCGCCCCTTCCACCTTCGTAGTCGCCACCTACGCTCAAGACACCGAAACAAACGCCATACTCCAAAAGCAAGTAGTAACGAACTACCCTAATGTTTCCGTAGTTAACCTAGACTTTATCATAGAAAGCCTCTCAAAAGTCTTCGACAAAATCGCCTTCGCCATCCGCTTCATGGCCACCTTTACCATTTTCACCGGTCTCATAGCTCTCACCGCCACCATTATCACCAGCCGCTACCAAAGAGTCAAAGAAAGTGTCCTACTTCGCACACTCGGCTGCTCCAGCAAGCAAATCCGAGCGATCCTCATCACCGAATACGCCACCCTCGGCATCCTCGCCAGCGTATCCGGAATTCTACTTTCATTAATAGCCGGCTGGGCCCTCGCCACCTTCACATTCCAAGTAGATTTTTCCATTCCCTGGACTGACACTCTCCTTACCGTAGTTGCAGTTTCCTTACTCACACTCGTCACAGGCCTCCTCAACAGCCTAGGCATCGCCTCACATCCGCCATTGGAAACGCTAAGGAAAGAAGCTTAATAAATGAGATTTCAATCTTCCGAATCAATCACAACCTGATCCCAACTCAACCCGAACTTCGACAAGTATTTTCTTAGACGATCCGAATCGTTATTCGTCTTCTTACTCAACCTTGAAACAGTAAATAGTCGTCTACCAGCTTCCGACAAATTTTTGGATTTCCGACAAATTCGTATGACTTCCGCCAGTTGTGGGACATCGAAGGGATCAACTTGATTAGCTAGCTCTCCCATAACAGACAAGAGGAGTCCTTCATTACCCGTTATAACAGGATCTTTTCCCCAACTTTTCTTTAGACGCCCAATTTCCGAATGAACCAATTCTAAGTTGATTCGCTTGCTCCCAGTCAAAGTCGCCATACGCGTAATAGACGCATTCAGATCTCGGAAATTACCATTCCAGGTTGCTTCAGCCGAAACGGCAAATTGTTCAAATGCATCTCGGCCTTCTCTATTAAACCGTACCGCCCTGCCAGAATCCTGAGCGAATCGATCTAATTCGTATCCGATATTCGGGACTAGGTCCTCTCGACGGTCCGCAAGTCCAGGTAGTTCGTAAGACCACAAATTGATCCGAGCCAATAAATCCTCGCGAAATTTGCCCGAAGAAACTTCCTTCGTAAGATTCTTATTCGTTCCCGAGATCAACATAAAATCGCTCTCGACTTCCTGATCGGCACCCAAAGGCAAAAAGCGCTTCTCCTCAATCGCTCGCAGGAGCATCGCTTGCTCATCCAAGCCAAGCTCGCCTATTTCATCAAGAAATACCACCCCATGGTCCCCTACCCGCAACAAGCCATCTCTATCTTCCATAGCTCCCGTAAACGAACCTTTTTTGTGCCCAAAAAGCGCAGACATAGCGGCATCTCCACGAAGCGTCGCACAATTCACTTCCACAAAACTCCCCTTAACGCCTCGCTTCGATTTCTTAAGCTCGAAAATTCGCTTCGCCAACTGGGATTTCCCCGCTCCAGTAGGGCCCGTTAAAAGAATCGGATGCCGAGATTGGATCGCCACCTGCTCGATTTCCTGAATCATTTCATTGAATATCTTGTTCCTTGTATCGATTCCAGATTTCAGCAAAGCCTGAGCATCGCGCTTCTCTATCTCGAAACGCTCTGCCAATTGATCATAGCGCGATAAATCCAAATCTATGATACGGTAATCTCCAGCAGATTCCACTCCCGTACGTTTAGGTGGCGAGGTCTGAATCAAACGAGCCGGAAAATGGCGCGACTCAGTCAGCAGGAAAAGACATATCTGGCATACATGCGTGCCCGTTGTGATATGTACCACGTACTCTTCGTTCTCAGGATCAAAGGGATAGTTCTTCGCAAAATCGAACAGTACTCCATAAACCGTCTCAAAATCCCACGGATCTTCCATAGAAATTTCATGAAGCTTCATAGAAGTTTCAGGCGACACAGTCTCTATATCCTTAAGCACCGTTTTCGCCAATCGCGAGAACTTGCCCTCATACAAAAGCTCGAAGCGATCCACCACCAAATCGTCTTGCTGACAAATCGATACGCTCGGCCGCCACTTCTCCCACCGCTTACGCGATTCAGGACCGTCCAGTTGAGTTCCAAGGATTCCAATAGACACTAGCCGTTTCATAAATTAGAATATTTTATAATTTTGTATCTATTCATCTATTTTTTGGAGTTTTTATTTCAATCTAAAAATTGAAAAATAGGATCCAAAATAAAATTATACAAATTTAACTCATTAATAATCAACATCTAACAATTCAACAAACAAGCCAGACCAAGGAATTGGCACGCATCGTGATAATAAGAAGCCAAGTCCAGTAAATTGCTGGAATGAAAACCAAACACAGGAAATCAAAACAATGGCTAACAAGACGCTCTTCAAATCGACACGCGGCTCACGTATTTCATCGACCAATACCGTAAACCAAGCAGGTGGTATCGCTTACCAACGTTCGCCCAAACAAACACTTGCTCAATACGTAGCCACAGGATCTTTAAACGGCACTTTCTACGCTTCGGCAAACGAACAATTGAACCTCGCTCTTGAGATGTGCAGCCAGGTAAAAGACGGATACATCGCTCGTCTTGCCCTCTACGCTCGCCAGTCTGCTCACATGAAAGACATGCCCGCATTGCTTTGCGCAGTCTTAAGCGTCCGCGATCCCGAGCTCTTCGAGCGAGTAGCCTCCACCGTATTGGACAATGCCAAAATGGTGCGCGTGTTCGTGCAAATAATGCGTTCAGGAGTAGTCGGACGCAAGTCTCTAGGCACTCGACCAAAGCGCTTCATTCAAGAATGGTTATATAAGCTTTCTGACGAGCAGCTCTTCCGCTCTTCCATAGGCCAAGCCCCATCCCTTGCTGATGTAATCAAGATGACGCACCCGCGTCCTCGCGATGAAGCTCGAGCAGCCTTGTACGCTTACCTCGTCGGCAAAGAATACGAAGTCGAGTCCCTTCCAAAAATCGTTGCCGAGTTCGAATCCTTCAAGCGTCGCATTCTCAGCGGTCCAAATCCTCCATCAGAGAAGAAAGGACTTCGCTTGATTCGAAAAAGTAAGAAAATTGAATTCGCCGAAGATCTGCCAGACGTTCCCTTCCGCTTGCTGACCGCGTTGCCTCTAGGTTTCCGCGAATGGGCAAGCATCGCTCGAAATGCACCTTGGCAAATGACACGCATGAACTTGAACACCTTTCAACGTCACGGACTATTCGAACGCCCAGAACTAGTGGACATGATCGCCGAAAGATTACGCGACCGAGCTATTATCAAAAAAGCTCGAGTATTTCCCTACCAGCTGTTGGCCGCCTACAAAGCCTTGGATTCAGGATTCCCTCGCAAAATCAAGAATGCGTTGCAAGACGCACTTGAGATCGCTGTAGAAAACGTACCAGCCATCCAAGGACAGATTGTGCTTTGCCCGGACTCCTCTGGCTCCATGCAATCGCCAGTAACAGGCCATCGCAAAGGATCAACGAGTTCCGTTACCTGCGTCGAGGTTGCCGCCTTGATCGCAGCGTCATTCCTACGAGTCAATCGATCAGCCGAAGTCCTTCCCTTCATGGAGAAGGTCATCGACGTCGACCTAAACCCACGAGACAGCGTCATGACCAATGCGAAAACACTCTCCAGTCTAGGCTGGGGTGGAACGAATTGTTCTGCTCCTTTGAAACGACTGAACGATCAATGCGAGAGCCCAGACATCGTCGTATTCATTTCAGACAATGAGTCTTGGGTTGATTCCGGAAATCCACGACAAGGCACTGCAATGATGCGTGAATGGCAGGAACTCAAACGTCGTAATCCAGACGCCAAGTTAGTCTGTATCGACATTCAACCATACGATACGTTACAGGCATCCTCTCGACGAGATATCTTAAATATCGGCGGGTTTTCCGACTCCGTATTCAAAACAATCGCCGACTTCGCCAACCACCCAATAGACGGCGACTACTGGGTAGACGAAATCGAGAGCATTCAAATTCCATAATAGGTCGCCTCGGGCGGCATTCTCGCCGCCCGTTTTCACAACCCGACACGTTCTTTAATACACTTTCAACTATTCTGCGAATACCGAGGTGACTACATTGGTTAATGAGGTTCGAATCCTCTGACTGGTTCAGTTCTAAATTGAGCCTGTTCAAATGTCTCCTCCATCCTAGTCGCAGAATCATTTATAAAATTTCAGGTTTGTCCGAATGCTGGAAGGACTACATGCTTCATATGCAGTTGGTCGCGGGTTCGAATCCCGCCGTGCCGCCCATTATCGGCACGTAGCTCAGAGGTAGAGCAACTTATTACGTCTTTCCCCAATTCTTGTCGGACAAGCCTTTTCTTCAATTTCCCGTGCGAATGCCAGATAGGACTACATTATAATCTATTGGCTGCAGGTTCGAGTCCTGCCGCTAACCCACTATAGGTCTAGCGTAGCTCAATGAGGTAGAGCAGTAGCAACAACGTCTTATCAAAATCTTGTCTCACGGAGACACTTTTCAACTTTGACTGAATGCCCTTCGGAAGTACATCTATATAGTGACTCATTTCGAAAGCCCAACCTAGTCAGTCAATTCATACCAATTATATTCATACAATAACTACATAAAAAAGTAGTCAAATGAGACATTCTAACAAACACCCTGGGTATCTATTTGCGATATGTGGGACAAGGAAACTGACACCCTTTTAGAAAGTCGAGAAGGTCTAAAAACCCTAAAAAGCAAGATCGAAACTGCCCTCAAAAACGGAAGAGCAGAGATTGGAGACGACCTCGAAGCCGATTTTTCAGATATAAAAATCCTAGAAACCAAACCAGCAATTAGCTCAGAACACACCACAGAAACAATTCCAGAAAAAGTCACTCTCTACGGGTGTCTCCTTTCTGTCGCCACTTGCCTAGGAATTTTCATTTTCGGATGCTACTCGCTAATCAAATTGATTTAACAATTTCACAACTAAACATATGTCACCAATAACAATAGACGGTTCACAGGGAGAAGGCGGAGGGCAAATCCTCCGCTCATCGCTCGCCCTTTCCCTAGTCACAGGAAAAGCCTTTCGTATCGAAAATATAAGGGCAAAACGCGATAAGCCTGGACTCTTACGCCAACACTATGCCTCCGCCAGAGCAGCGGAACAAATATCCAACGCCAAAACTCAAGGCATTGAGCTAAAATCCACAGCACTGGAGTTCGCTCCAGGAAAGATAGAAGCAGGCAACCACTCATTCGTGGTCGGCTCCGCCGGCAGTACAGCGCTCGTACTTCAAACCATTCTTCCCGCCCTCGCACAAACAAGCTCGGAATCCAGCATCCAAATCACTGGAGGAACCCACAACCCGATGAGCCCTCCATTCGACTTTGTACGAGACACATTTGCACCAGTCGTCTCTCACTGCGGTTGGGACATTCAAGCCACGTGTAATCGCTACGGATTCTATCCTGTAGGCGGTGGCACGGTATCCTACACAATCAAAAAAACGAATACCAATGGTCCTATAAACCTACTAGAGCGCGGTCCGCTTCTATTTCGAGAAGCCTATGCTCGTGTAGCCAATATACCTTTTAATATCGCTGAACGCGAAATCGCCTACCTCCGAGAAAAACTAGAGCTAAGTGAAGAAAACGCCAAAGCCCGCACGATCGAAAACGCTAGCGGCCCTGGCAATTTTTGCATGGTCCAACTACACTT
This sequence comes from Puniceicoccaceae bacterium K14, assembly GCA_022538095.1. Taxonomy (GTDB): domain Bacteria; phylum Verrucomicrobiota; class Verrucomicrobiia; order Opitutales; family Opitutaceae; genus JAKYXN01. The sequence continues at coordinate 156,996 of JAKYXN010000001.1, forward strand.
CGAAAACATCATCGAGACTTTCATCGCCTACGGACGCACAGGAGTCAGTAGCGAACGGGTCGCCGAGGCCGCAGTAAAACAAATTAAGCGTTATTTAAAATCAAACGCTCCAGTGGGTGATTACTTAGCTGACCAACTGCTATTGCCAATCTGCTTGGGTCCCGGTGGTTCCTTCCGAACCACCGCGATAACACCCCACTTCGAAACCAACGCAAAAATAATTAAACAATTCTTAGACGTAGACATCTCCTGGGAACGTGAAGATCGCCTCTCTTGGGTCGTCAATATCGAAAACTAATTAAAAAAATGAATACACAAGATTTAGCAAAAATAGGCATTCCCCTAGGAGCTCCAATGAAAGCTGCCATGGATCTCTTAAAAACAAGCTTTCAAAATGGCGACTCCTCAGAAACCGTCACCCAACTTCTCCAATCAATCGTGAGCTCACCCGAAAGCCATACCAACACCATAGGCGCCGAACTCGCTCGCCTGCTCTCATCCAAACTCTTCGTACCGCGAGACGCTCCCGCACCCTACCGTCAATGGGGTGATGACTTAGAAGAAAAATCTATTCAACAAATGCTCAACGGCTGCAATCTTCCCATTGCTGAACAAGGAGCTCTTATGCCCGACGCTCACCCAGGCTACGGCCTTCCCATCGGTGGAGTGCTCGCAACAAACAATGCCGTTATACCTTACGCTGTCGGTGTCGATATCGCCTGTCGTGTTAAGTTGAGCGTTTACGACATTTCCGTAGAAAGACTTTTGCAGGATCAAGGTAAAGGCTCATTCACCAATTCACTTCATCGCGAAACGCAATTCGGCATCGGTGCGCACTTCCGCGACAAGCGACAACACTCTGTAATGGACCTCAATTGGGACATCTCGCCAATCACAAAAAAATTCAAAGACAAAGCATGGAAGCAACTTGGTACCAGCGGTAGCGGAAACCACTTCGTAGAATTCGGTGAGATCGAATTAACCGACGATTCCCTTGGCGTAGCTCCTGGCAAATACGTTGCCCTCATGAGCCATAGCGGAAGTCGAGGCACAGGAGCTGCCGTCGCTGCTCATTATAGCAAACTCGCCCAATCTCAGCACCCAGAGCTCCCGAAGGAACTTCAACACCTCGCTTGGCTCGATCTCGACTTAGCGGACGGCCAAGAATACTGGGCTGCCATGGAGCTAATGGGCGAATATGCTGCTGCAAACCACGCTTGTATCCATAGACACATTGCTAAAGACCTTGGACTCGAAGTTATACTCGACGTAGAAAATCACCATAACTTTGCCTGGAAAGAAGTACACAACGGCAAGGAAGTCGTGGTTCACCGCAAAGGCGCTACGCCAGCAGGCGAAGGCGTGCTTGGAGTAATTCCTGGTTCCATGGCTAGTCCAGCCTATGTTGTACGAGGCAAAGGTGAGCCCTCATCTCTCAATTCAGCTGCTCACGGTGCGGGACGTGTAATGAGCCGAAAGAAAGCATCTACCACACTCAATTGGAATGATGCCCGCAACCTCCTCACAGAACGGGGTGTCACACTACTCTCGGCTGGTCTAGACGAAGTCCCTTTCGTCTATAAAGATATTGACGAAGTCATGGGAGCACAAAGCGATCTCGTAGACCCCGTCGCCCGCTTTTTCCCCCGCCTAGTAAAAATGGCTAAAGCCGGAGAGCGCCCGGAGGACTAAAAACAGTCGGCAGAAAGTAATTTCTGTCGGCAATAGCTCACTCCACTACCAGTTCCTTCTCCCTTGGAAAACTCAATGGCACGATCAACCTTTGCACCTGTCTCGAAATCTACATTATGCAGGATTCTGCCCTCAAAATTTTCTCACACTCATTTTTAGAAACATTGAGAACAGAGACTTAACCGGGTCGTTGCGATTGTTTGCACAGGAACGGTTACCGGCATTTGATAATGTGTCCATTTCTTGTACGATTTGGAGGCTATATCGAATTCATTCAACCTAGAATTTCGCAATAGTTTCAATGATTCAGATCGGAAATATCAACCGTTTCTAGCATGTTCTTAAGAACCTCGAATTCGGATGAAATTTCTGCCAAATTTTTATCGATAGTTTCAAGGGCTCCTTGTTTGGCCATTTTTTCCATTTCCGCAGCTGCCGCACTTAAACGGCTTGCCCCAAATTCTGCGGCGCCTCCTTTAATACTATGAGCATGGAATCGTATGTCTTCAGCTTTTTCTGCCGCCTCAACAGATTCCATTAACTTGGTTAAGGAAATTCCGACTTCTTCCAGAAACATGTCAAAAATAGATTGAATGATCTCAGCATCGCCTCCGTAGATGTCTAGAAGTTTGCTCAAATCCATTATCGATGACGGCGAGTCATCTTCAGTTTTTGTATCTATTTTTTCTTTACAGGTGCTTTCATGCTTTTCACTCGCCCACCTAAGCAATTTAGCTGCAATTTCTTTCGGGTTAATTGGCTTCGGCAGATAGTCCGACATACCTGCAGCATAACAGGCTTCCCTATCACCTGTCATGGCATTCGCAGTCAATGCGATAATGGGAATATTTCGATTAGCTTCCCCAGCTTTCCCATCACGAATAGCTCTCGAAGCATCGTATCCATCCATAACAGGCATCATACAATCCATAAATACTAGATCGTAGTTTCCCGAAGAAATTTTCCCCACTGCCTCCTCGCCATTTTCAGCTGTATCTACTTCCAAATTATGGCGCTGCAAAAAGAGACTCTGAGCAATCATACGATTCACGGTGTTGTCATCAACGAGTAGGACATTCAAATGCTTGTAAGAGACTACCCCTGACGAGCCAGCATTTTCGCTTTTATTTGCATCAACGACACTTCCCTTGAACGCTTCCAATAAAGATAGAACGCGAAGCGGCTTGCGCAATGTAGTGAGCTCCCTCGACTTAGACGTTATCGGATCATCACAAGATCGCCTAACAGCAATTAAGCTTGAGTTAGAGAAACAATCAAAGCTCTCCAGCATCTGGAAAAATTCCTTCCGGAAAACTTCGCTCCACGTTTGATCAATCAGCACATAATCAAACTGTTGGAAAGTCCCACTAGATTCGCTCGATATCAGCTCTTTCACTTCCTCAATGCATTTAGCATTAGTAACGCTATACCCCCAGGAAGTTGACCACGCATTTAGGTAGCGACCCACCAAATCATCGCAGCAAAGCGCTAAGATTCGCTCATCACAATCATCAGCGACGGAATATGGAGCTAACTGTTCACCGTCACTTCTATTCAGAGGTATTTCGAACCAGAAAGTAGACCCTTTGCCTAAGACGCTCTCCGCTCCTATACTTCCACCCATTAACTCGACTAGCTTTTTGCAAATTGCTAACCCTAACCCTGTGCCACCAAATCGCCGTGTCGTTGACGAGTTTTCCTGAGCAAAGGACTCAAATATCGAGTTAATAGAGTCTTGTTCAACACCAATACCCGAATCGATGATATCAAATCTTAGTTTAGGGTTATCTTCCTCTTCATCTGCTAATTTAAGGGCTACAGCGACCTCGCCCTTTTCTGTAAACTTAATAGCATTACTTAATAAATTGGATACAATTTGTCTAATGCGATGAGAATCTCCCAGAGTCTGATAGCTTCTGCTGGGGTTCACTTGGCAGATTAACTCGATTCCTTTCTCGTGAGCACTCGGTGCATGTAGCTCACATACGTCCTCAACGAGCTCGAGAGCATCAAAATTCAAATGCTCGATATCCATCTTACCCGCTTCAATTTTAGAGAAGTCGAGGATGTCGTTTATCAGAACAAGCAAATCATCCGCACTATTCATCGCGGTCGCGAACAGCTTTCGTTTTTCCGCAGGGAGGCCTTCCTCCAACAAATGCAATACTCCGATTAGACCATTCATTGGTGTTCGGATTTCATGACTCATTGTCGCCAAAAACTGACTTTTCGCTAATGCCGCCTCTTCTGCCACTAACCTCGCTGCATTTTCTGCTTCCAAGCTTTTCTCAATATCTTCATGAGCTTGAACGAGATCGAACTCTGCGTTTTTCCTATCAGTAATTTCATTCAGGATACTAACGTAACGTTCAACGTTTCCAGCTTCATTCTTAAATGCAACGATTGTACTGTCGACCCAATACATTGATCCATCTTTAGCCTTATTTCGAATCTCTCCGCGCCAAATACCTGTTTCGTTCAGGCTCTCATAAAAGCTATCAAAAAAGGCTTTAGAATGGTAAGAGCTATTTAGCACGCTATGAGTCTCACCCACGAGCTCCTCGAGCTCGTATCCACTAATATCGGTAAACCTCTTATTTATATAGGTAATGGATCCATTTGAATCTGCTTCGCTAACGATTGCGTGCTCGTCCAATGCATCTTTTTGGAACTGTAAGTTTCTAGCAAAATATTTTGCTTTTTCACTACTTTCTCGTTCCTTCAAAAAGGAATCTTCTAATACTTTTGCGAGATAACCGATTTCATCGTTTGCCATGTCCTTCCCAACTGCGACGACTTCGCCTCGACCAAATCCGTTGATGAAATTGATTACGGTGTTAATCGGCTTATGCACCCTCACAACCAATAAAAAATAGGCGATACCTATCGTAATTATTAAGACAACAAACTCGAGGACAATGTTACCCCAAAACTGATTATTCAGCTGATCATGAAAATAATTTAGGCCAAAGACTAAAACGATTGCCCCATCGGTTCCAAGACCTTCACCGGGTGCAATCCGTCCCAATGAAATCGGTTCAGAGTATATAGCTATTCCTAATTTTTCATTTACTTCAAAGGTACGTTCTCTACTAAACAGCGCGTTTTCTAGCTTACTCTTAATATCCAATTTATCTATACTGCTCACCAAAGAACCTTTCAGGTAGTGCTCTGAACACGCTATCACCGTCAAGGGCTCACCTCCTGCGACAAATACAGAGCTAATCTCTGGTTGAGCTCCGATCGAAGTAATGTAACGGTGTAATGCTCCAGATGAGGATACCGTATCAATCGCATACAGAACAGAATTCGCGACCATTTGCGAACGCTGCTCTACGTATTCGATCATGTTGTTTTTCGCCTGCTGATGAGTCACGTAGCTCAACAAGCTTAACATACACCCACTAGCAAAAAACAGAGGTATTAAGATACGACTTTTGAGCGACTGCCGATTTTCCTTCGAGCGTGTCATATTTAACTACTCACTCCTCATCACCCGTACGTAATTACCTTCTAATACTATCTGAAAATTCAGTTCGTTCGCCAATCTGTTTAGTGTCTATCAAAATTTCACTACAGGCTAGTAGGGCTTTATCTAAAGGCCCATTTTCTTTGAAGAAGTCGTCGTGATCGCCTCTTTTTACGATATAGAGCCCATCAGTTAGGGCTTCTTCGAATTCTTTTGCAGTCAAGCCTTGTCGCTTCCCCATAATCTCAAAAGCTTCTTCAGGGTTCTGATAAGCCCATTCTTGAGCATTAAAAAAGGCTCGAATAATTGAATCAGCATCTTCACTACGATTTTCTAAGATGCTTTGCTCCAAGACCACAATATCAACAATTTCCCTCGGGATTTCTGAAGAAGAAAAAATCTTCTTGGCTCCACATTCTTCCTGCATTTTCACATAAAAGGGAGGATATGTGATACCTAGATCGATTTCGCCTGAGCAAATTGAATCTTGGATACTAATTTGATCCATTGGCTTTAAATCCAAATCTTCAAGCTCCAATCCCGCCTTATCTAATAAGCGAGCCAGCATAAAAGTACCCAACGAGTCAATTTCCAAGCCAACAGAAAGTCCTTTTAAGTGTTCAATACTTTCAACCTTAGAGCTCGCCATCACTACATCCGCTCCATTCGAATAATCTGCGACAAGACTAATCTTCGGCGAGCGATTCGTGCTATCAATTATTTTTAAATGTTCTACTATAGTACAAGCAAGCCCATCTAATTGCCCCCGCTCATAAGCTCGCCTACCATCGGCTAGCGAATTGAACTCGACGATATCAACATTCACCCCCTCGGCTTCGAAAAAGCCTTTCTTCTCAGCTAAATAGAGAAATTCGTAGCCAGGCCACGCATTGATTCCAATTCGAATAGGCGTCGTATCTTTCTTGGAACACGAAACCAACATTATCGAAACAAGACAAATAAGTAAGATTGAAAGAGTAGATTTCTTCATGGGGGGTCTTTAAGTTTACGTTACCATTCAATTCAGAAGTATAATCATTCTGAGTTCTTTCTGAGCATCTCTACTTACCGACTTCAATGGGTCTTTACTTAGCCAAACCAATAGATCATCCCCCACAAAATAAGTGTTTTAGGAGCTTTTTACGCCGATTGGGCACTAGACCCTAACCCTGATAAGCTAAAATTCCCTACCTTTGCTATCCATTTGCGGAGCAGTCTAAAAACTTTATAGATCAATCTAATCTGTAAATGATCAACGATGAGTTTGATAAATCATAAAAAGTAATTTAAATATGGTTTTCACCTAGTTACATTTAACAAGCATCCGATCGAATTCCTGTACAACTTCCTCGCATTCACGAACAAGCAGAACAACTAACCTTGATCCAAAGTTACCCAATTATGCCAAGTAAATCATCACAAAGCCCGAACTACGGCAGCATGACGAAACAAGCTATCAGCTTGCCAGAAATGATAAGCAAAGTCTTTCCATCTTACCTTCAGAAAGTCGAAGACTTGGTTGAGAACCAAAGAATGCATAATCTGGAACGCCTTTTCCTTTTCGGTTCTGGGGATTCCAATTTTGTCGGCTTGAGCGTTCAATATGCGTTCGAATCTATAGCAGCCCTTCCTCTAGAAGTACTCAGCTCTTTAAAGTTTTCGCGCTACACTATAAAGCACCTCCCCCAAAGTATCAAAGAATCTGCCATGGCTATCGGAATATCCGTATCGGGTACTTCTAGCAGAACAAGGGAAGGCATGATCGCTGCGCGAAACGGGGCCTTAAAAACCATCGCCCTAAGCTCTAAAGAAAGCGAATTCACAGAAATGGCCACAAGTTTTCTAGTCGCCAACACCCCAGAGTTCCATGATCCAGAACCAAACGGCACCCCGGGCGTTAGGTCGTTTGCAGCGAATCATCTAATCTTATTACTCCTCGCTATAAAAATAGGAGAAAAGAAAAGAAACATCTCTCAAGAGAAAGCCGCGGAGCTTATTGACGAGATCAAACAGCAAGCAATTTTGATAAGTTCTACGATCTCAGCGGCAGAATCTACAATTTCCCAAATAGTACCAAAATGGCGTGGACACACTGAATACGTATTTGTTGGAGCAGGCCCCAACTATGGTTCCGCCCTTTTTGCAGCAGCAAAATTCATCGAAGCAAACGGAGATTTCGCCATAGCCCAAGAAACAGAAGAATGGGCTCATTTGAATTATTACAACAAGAAGATCGAGACTCCCACCATCGTAATTTCTGGAGGAAGACAAGACATCTCGAGGACGAGTGAAATTCTCAATGCTGCAAAAACAATAGGCAGGCAAACCATGCTCATTGGGCCCAAGGACTGCGAAGCCCTCTCCAAACAAGCTGATTACTGGATAGAAATTCCCGAATGCAGCGAATCAATCGTTCCACTCCACATTTGCGCACTGTCTTCAATCATAGCATGCAAACGCTCCCAATTGATGGGAGAAATCTATTTTAGAGAAAATAATACCGTCGAAACAAGCCGCATAAGAGATAGTCTAATCACAGCTCCGAATTAAATTCATTTTAATCTTTTTTAACGGGTTGCTCATTTCATATTTAAGCATTACTTCCTAGGCTGTTACACCCAAAACTAGAATCAGTAATCATAACGTTATGAAATATAGAAAACTCGGACATACTGGATTAGATGTAAGCGCAGTCGCTTGTGGCTCATGGCAACTTGGCGGCAAGCGTTGGAGAGGCCTTAGCGACAAAGACACTGTATCGTTTTTTCACACTTGCTTGGATAGAGGCATCAACCTGTACGATGTCTCAACAGCTTACGGGCAATATGAGGACGAAGCCGCGTGCTTTCATAGTCGATCCCAAGAACTCCTAGGCAGAGCATTCGAAGACAAGCGCGAGGAGGTAATAATCAACCTCAAGTTAGGGCACCTAGACGAATACACCCATCGTCGAAACTTCACCCCAAGTTACCTAATTCGCAGTTTTAAGCAATCGCTCAAACGCCTTAGAACAGACTACGCTGACATTTGTCTCATACACGCCCCATCTATCGCCGACATCGAAGCGCAGCAATCTATACGCGTCCTGCAAACCCTTCAAGAACTCGGACTTGTTGGGGCTATTGGCTATAGCCTAGAAAATGAACCCGAACACCTCCGAATCGCACTAAAACAAGACATCGATATAATTGAACTTCAATACAACCTTATCTCCCAAGAATGTGGCGAAGCAATTGAAGAAGCTCGCAAACACGGCATCGGCATCATCGCCAGCGGCGTTTACAAACGAGGCCTCTTAACCGGCCGCTTCAGGCACTTAGATGACCTGCCACTTCAAGATGAATACTGGCAGTATAATAGAAACCTTTGCGAAGGAAAGCTAGTCAGCCTATTGGAGACCACTCGCAACCTACTCGATCAATACGGAAGTCCACTTGACCTCAGAAAGGCTGCACTCGGTTTCGTGCTAGATCACCCCGGAGTGTCAACCGCCGTTATGGGACATAGAGCAGTAAAAGAGCTCGACGAAAACATAGAGCTCGCCAACCAATGCTTGAACGAAAGTAGCGCAAAAGCAGAAAGCTCCCCCATTCCAGAAGTGGAAGAAGCAGAACTCGAAACAGCCTAACCTGACTCACAAATGAATAGCCCAGCAAAGCAGTTGCTATCCGTCCTCGCTCCGGGAAAATTTTATTCCAAGGGCAGAACAAAAACCCATTACATGGAATGGGGAGACGGGCAGCAACCTTTGCTGGTATTGCATAAAGTAACCGGAGGAGGAGAAACTTGGTTACCCATGCTCAGTCGTCTTGATTCGAATTTTAAAATCTACGCTCCAGATTTACTGGGCCACGGATACTCAAGCAGATCGGATCACGGCTATGACTTAGATTCATATACAAAACAGCTTATCCCTTTCGTCCAAGAACATATCGGGCAACCGGTAATCTTGATGGGACATTCCTTAGGAGCAAGAGCCGCACTCGCACTCGCCAGTGCCGCTCCAGAACTTATCCAATCTCTAGTATGCATCGAACCTCCGCTCTGCGGTCCCGGCAAAGAGCCCTACCCGTACGATCTCCAGTCCGTAATCGACTGGCAAAAAGGCGTTGAGGAAGAAGGAGCAGAATATTGCCTCAGGACCAACAAAAGCTACACCCCTGAAGATGCCGAGCTACGGGCACGGTATGGCATTCTTTGCGCGAAAGAGCTGCTCCCCCAAACGTGGGACCAATTTGAGAAGAAGTCCATGGACGTGTTCCTAAGAGACATTAAATGCTCCACTCTTCTGATACGAGGCGAGAATGGAGTTATCAGCCAAACGCAAGCCGATGAAGTCGCTCAAATAAATCCCAGTATAAAGACCGTTGAAATAAAAAAGAGCGGTCACAATCCACCATGGGATAACAACGACGATTTTATTCAAGCGGTAGAAAATTTCCTAGAAACCACACTTGCACAGGTTTGAAGTAAAATAGAAAAAGCGCATCGACGCTATTCTCCGTCAATACAGACGACCAAGGCGGTCGCTCCTACCCGATCTCTGCACGGCTTCGGGTAATCTAATTAGTCTATAGAATTAGAATAACTCACCCGTACTCTCGAAACTCATCTTTGCCTTAGCATAATTTGCGACAAATAAAGTCATGTTTTTGTAAGAAATCCTGTAAATGGCTTTCTAATCTATACGAACATGCAAAGCAAAGAGCAGGAAAAGCGATTCATCAAGTGGATACACGAACACAAGGGAACTCTCACTAAAGTAGCGAGATCGTTCACCGCCTCTGACGCTGACCTAGAAGACCTTTACCAAGAAATCTTACTGCAAGTTTGGAAATCCCTACCTGCATTCAAAGACCAATCTAGCTCTTTGACCTGGGTCTATCGCGTTTCGCTAAATCGAGCATTAGCATGGAAGAAAAAGGAGAACAAACGATACAAGCTTATTCATATCTTAAGCGAAGAGCCTCTAAAATCGATGAACCTCTCCATAGAAAAGAAGCAGCAAATCGAAGAACTCTATTGCGCAATTCGGAAACTCGATAAACCGGACCGAGCCTTGATTCTCCTCTCATTAGATGGAGTAAGCTATGCAGAGATTGCTAAAATCGCAGATATTTCATCGGGCAATGTAGGCGTGCGTCTAAATCGCATAAAAAAGAAACTATCTATATATTTACGAAAGGGCTAAGCATGGATTACCAAGAAATTAAAAGTCTTTGGAACGAACAAGTCTCTCCTCAATTCACCGTACAAGATGCCGAATTGTGCTTCTCTTTGGAAAAGCTTAGCAAAAAAACCTCAAAGACTGATTCCATAATTGGGTACACGTCCGGATTCTTTGCGATCCTTTGCATTGCATTTTTGGTCTTTTGGAGCTGGATATTTGTAAGCAAAGGATTCGATTGGTTAGTAAATGAGGACCTTCTACCTCCAACTTTTTTAATCATAACTCCTCTCTATGTAGGATCCATCAGTTTGTATGTTTTCATTAGCTACATACAACGTCGATTTGATTTATGGAAGTGCAGCAACATCAAGGACTACGCTCAACGTACCTATCTTATAAAAAAGAGACACGTCATTTTTTTAAGGTACGCCCCTTGGGTTTACCTAGCAGGAACAATCGCTAATTTTATTGGAATTTCTCTCGATCCACGGTTTCCGGTTTCAATCATTGCATACGAAATAGTATTCATCCTCCTCATATTTTTGTGGAGCAAGCGAGCGTTAATCAAACACCACCTCCCTGAACTAAAAGAACTTGAGAGGAATTTTCGAGCACTCGAAAATCTCTAGTTTTCTCCCGCAAATAACTTCCGGTGAAGATTCTCTTTTTCGATGGTAAAACCAACCCCTGTATCCAGAATCATAGCATACTCAAAATCGATTATATTGAAATCGCCTGTTCGAGTATTATAAGTGATATTTCTCGAAAATGGATCCCCATGCTCGACTCCAAAGCCATTCTTCAACTCCTCGAAGAGGGCATTTGCCTTCTCTTCACTAACCATCGGAGCTTCACAACCACAATGCGTCATTACTACTTCCAGAGAATCCTTATCTACGTCTACTAGTTTGGGGGTAAACGGACAGCCTAACTCATTTAAATGTGTAAGCACTCGTACTTCGTTTGCAAAACGTTGAGCACACGACGGACCTGAATAACGCTTACGAACCAACCCGTCGAATCCAACGGACACATTTGCTCTTTGCGTATCTTTTAGGTTTATCATTTTAAGAAAAGTATAAGCTGGGGTTCTCAGAAGCTCATTTTGTCGATGAAACTCCCAATGCTTATCGAGTTCTCTTCAAATGTATGTAGCGATTTATCCGATTTTACCGCCTTTTTGAGCGAAATGAAGAGATCCCGCTAGGCCTAATGAGCGCTATCAACATGATTTATTAAGCGATTAAACGTCATCTTAAGTCAGAGTTTTAACTCAAAAAACCAGTCGATACTCGCTGCGTTATCGAACAACCCTATCTACTCCACAACAAGTATCCACTTTCTCCAGTAGCCTTACGGACGGCAAAACCGCTGCCTGACCGAATTAAATCCGTTCCAAAATTCACAGAAACGTCTTCACCTATTTTTCGCCAGCCATCATTAAAATAGTAATACGAACTAGAGGGTCGCTTATTTTTACCGGCAATTTCATTGTCATAGACAAGCACTAAGTCTAGAGGAAATTCAGGGTCCAACGTTTCGCGAAAAATGTTTTCATCCAGCCCAAGACTAGCAAGAGGAACATCAACACCACGACTACTATTTGTAAAATTATCAATAGGTGAGTCGATGGAAACAAACAACTCTTCAGCAAGAGGGAACTCAGCTTCTTCTCCGGAAAATTCCGCAAGCTCAGAAATCGGGTTATTATTTCTCAAAACGAATGCGGAGCCTGTTTCCAAGACCACACTATCATATTTAAACTTAGGACAGCGGCCCAACTTTCTCCAGCCTCCATTGTAATAGTAGTAGACTCGCTTAGCAGACAATCCTGCCCCCGCTCCACTTTCTATAAGGATCAGCTCTATGCTGCGTCGACCAATTTCATCTGTCGGCAACATTCCTCCACCTTCAAAAAAGGCCGAACCAAGAGTCCAATAGGGACGCACCGAAACAAGATCACCTGCAAGTAAATCTACATCACCGAAATTTGCTAACACGATTCCGCTAGAATCATTGGATACGATGTCAAAATGACGCCCTTGAAATTCTCCGCTTTCTACAAACAAACCAAACCGAGAAATTCCAGAAGATTGGTTAAACGCGCGATCCTCCAACACCCCTTCCGCAAGGGTCAACATATCCTCCTCTATTGAAACAACAGAAGATTCAACTACCGCTGTGCGAAGAAAAGGAATAGAAACAATCGCATCCGAATGAGGAAGGATTTCAACGACCACTTTCCCCTCAGTTTCTTGCGATCGGACATAGCTAGCAATAGTAAGCGATCCCAATACAACGATAGAAAATTTTAGAAACTTAAAATAGTTAAATGCCTTCATATTTCTTGTAAGATTCCTCCAGTTACAAAGAATACAGACAAACGCCTAAAACATTGTATTATCGTTCCGCGACATCTCAGGAATCGATTGTATAACATCCCAATGCTCTACAATCTCACAACCAGCCACTCGAAAGATATCCATAATTGCCAGTCCTGAAAAATCCCTGACATGAAGAACGACCAAATCGCCTTCTGCAATCACCCGAACGATCTCACCAGTAGGCTCATCTCGGCGATTCAAGCCGACAAAATCTCGTAACTCCTCTTTCCCATCTCCAAGATTAGGATTATGCTGGATATATGTATCACCAATATAATTATCGATAGCATTTCCATCTCGAAACAGAATAACATCCGTATAAAAATCTATAACGAATTGTTTCCGAGCCTCTAGGTCATCTTGATCCGCAATAGCGGATTGTCCAAAAAACATGTAAACAGCAACGAGCGACAAAGTAAGAAACTTCATGATTGTAGGTAAAAACTATGGGTTAGCATTGCAGAGCCATAGACTAAGACCACAGCCCCTTTCTATTTTCGATATACCCTTTCCCCTAATTTTCTACTTCAAACAAATTTCATTTTTCTGTTCCTCGCTCGAAAGACACGAAGCAAAAGATCCTCTCCTTGTATAATAAAAAAGGACGATCCATTATCGGATCGTCCTTCTTACAAATTCTAGTGGCGATGCAAATCCCTATGCAGATTTTGTTTTCAGCGACTGCTCTTTAGACTTTCCAATAATATAGACAATCCCCGTAAACAAAACTTCAATACCGCAATAAGCAAATAATCCGGTAGCAACACCGTCGTCAAAACCGTAGTTATGCAACCCAACGCTTAATAAGTTTACTCCAAACCAAGCAAGTGCCACCGTTATATTCACTAACCCCAAACCGGCTGCATACTCTAACGGCTTCAAATAACCAGCCAGGCGTCCGTGCAAAACAATCAATAGCCAGAGAGCAATCAACAGAGCGCCATTTTCCTTAGGATCCCAACCCCAGAAACGTCCCCAAGATTGATCTGCCCAAATACCACCTAGTATAGTTCCTATAACTACAAAGAAAAGCGCAACAAACGAAATACTGAGAGATACACTAAACACGCCCTTAGACATCTTTTGCCATTCAGAACCTCCGCAGCGAAGAACCTGATAAACATGAGCAACCATACCTGCTAGAAATGCCGCTCCATACCCGATAGTGATCGTCAATACGTGCGTTGCTAACCAAAAATTGTCATTCAAGACAGCAACAAGCATCCCAAGAGTGTCGCCCTCAGACGCATATCGAAGCCCTATAAAAGTCAGGACAACTCCCGAAATTCCGCCAACAAATATAGCAATATTTTTCCGCCAAAAAATTTCTAAGACAACGGAGCTAAGGCTTATAATCCCACAAACAAATATTATAGATTCATATAAGTTCGTAACGGGTGGCCGACCCAAAATCAGGCATCGAACAACAATACCCACTGCTTGCAGTCCTGTCGCAAATGCCAGGCTAGCAAAACTCAACCGAGAAAGCCACTTGCTAAAACCGATAAACGAAAACCACAATAAGAGGCACGATAGAATATAGATGTAGAGAGAACGGTAGAAGAAATCACTTTTATTAAAGAAGACTTCCAAGCCGATACTAGATTCAAGATACGATTCTGCATTATAAGCATCAACCTTTTGGGCAACTCCCTCAACATCTCCTGCTTGTGCCAGAGCTACGATCTCCTTCAGTCCCTCCATTCGTGAGAGCTCCCATTCGTTCAGCGTGTGGCCATCAAGCATTCCCCAAGGCGTACTCCAATCCTCATTTCGATGGTCCGCATCAGGAGGGATCACACGAAACGAGCGAGAAGACAAATCCTGCATTTTGGACTGTAACACTCGAGCCAAATTAGACAAAGCCACCCCCTCAGGCGATCGCTTCTCTTCATCTCCCAATTTCGACCATGCCATCAATTTCTCACCGATGAGGGCTTTCTTCTGAATTACATCGAAGTAGGAAAGTTTTTGACCGGGCTCAAATCCAAGTTCTTCCAATAATACATCACTACCCACGTCTATATCCGCGATCACACCGGTAAGAGAACGACTGATGTCCAAGTACTGCCCTGTCTTGAAAAAGAGATCCAACAATTGTTTTTCAACTCGAGAACGCTCGTTAGGCTCCTTCTCATTAATCGCTTGGAGCGTCCCAGAAATCCGATTAAGGCCTTCGCCTAATTCTTTAAAAGAATACAGCTGCTCATCTGCATCAACAGGTATGCTCATCGATTGGACAACTTCGTCCGTCCTGATCTTAAACACCTTTTGTTCATACGCTGTTTGTGGATCCAACATCAAACGAGTCAGCCACCAAATAGCCGGTGATTTATCGGGTCGTTCATACGATGAACGGTAAGGGTTATGCTCAAAAGTGCTCTTACTTTGAAATGCCAATAAGCTTGCCCTGGCAAATGTATCCAAAGGTTTTATTCGCCCTTGGTCTTGGATAGCAAGAGACCCAAGAGAGTCAGCAACAGCTTCCTCAATGTCACGAGCTTCATTTTCCGTCGCGTGTGAGTTATAAACGAATAAGAGCGATACGGCTAAAGCACTGTATTTCAGAGTCTCAAAAAAATTCATTGCTGTAATAAAGTTTCTCATCGATCTACGCTTTCTCTCCCTTGTTCACGTGCTTAATCACTCGAAGAACGATGTGTATAAACAAACCAATACTCATAATAATACTCGACCAATAAGGGAATTGACGGCCAGCATTTTTAACGACGGCAAACACTGAGGCTTCTTTCACTTGCCCCTCAACAAACGATGCTTGGTAAAATGTGTACCCTCGGTTTCTCATTGGTTGGTTCATGGAAATCTCGACGCGTCGCTTTAATTCCCCAGACATCACATTAACTTCAGAACTGTAGCTCTTCGCCTTCATCGTTCCTGGATGCATCACCTTCTCAAAATCCAGTAACTCAATACCAAAAGGCAATGGATAACGGGCATTTCGCAAGCTCAGCTCAAAAGTACGCCCATCTCCATTCAACAGCTGCGGGACCTGCATATGTTGAAAAATTATATACACTCCATCTTCGACAGGGCTCAAGCCCTCAACCTCCACGATCATAGCTGCTCGATTGCGAGACGCTTCAGAATCGAGAGGTTTGCCTCTTACATAAAAACGTTGAGCCATTCCTTTAAACTCTGACGGCACAGCACTGTCTAAACGGTAGAGATCAGCATTCCGGTGGTACTCAACCACCTTTATAGTACCTGGAAAACTCGGGTCACTAATAACGGCTCCAGTATCAATGTATTCATTTCTAAAGGCAGTGACTTCATCAAAGGCAGGGTTGCTTGTATCGATGATTGCAATCTCCAGCTCGTGATAATCATCAAAGAAAGCGGACTTGTCGCCCTCGTAGAGCATCATACTTCCTTCCTTGGAGTAATACGCAGTAATAAATCCACCTACCAAAAGGAGCAATCCTCCAAAGTGCGCGATATGAGTCCCTATTCTAGCCACAGAGAACTTTGATGAGAAAAGCAATTTGGACAGCAGGTTGATAAACATTACCGCCATCGCCAATCGGCCGCCGGGCAGAGGTAAGAGCCCACCTACCATAATAAACCAAGATGAAAAATAGTATTCCTGAGATTGATACAATCCAATGTCTTTTTGAGCAAGCGTGCCCTTGACCAAGATGATTAGGAGCCAAATCGCGGTGAAGAAAAAGATTTTTGGCGATGCAAGCTGTTTGCCTAGTTTGTTCATTTCTTAAAGTATGTTCCTGTTAACAGCTTAGTTTTCCTTAAAAATTAGACTATCGCAAAATTCTAGGAAGCTCGCCCGCCCCTCAGCTAAGCCGACATTGTTTGTGGTAAGTTTGATGAACAAGGTTGAATCTCCCATTTCGAAGACTCCTCCAGCAATCGCTGCGCCGGAGTTTTCATTCAACATCTCAACAGCCACATAGCTAACGCCGCCTAATGTTTTTCGAGACTCCAGCTCTTTTTTCAAAGCGTCTTCTCCAAGGGGATCCAAGCCCACTTGCCCACGCCAGCGGTTCACATTTGCTAACATTCCCCCTGCTGGGCCTGCTAATTTTACTAGAGACACGTCGCCAACCGATCCATCGGAAACGGGAATTGAGAAACTAGCCATCCGCATGGACGAAGCCTTACCTTCGCCCCACATTGAGGGAACCGTCCAAGAAATATTTGAACTATCCATCTGAGCAGGCGGGACCAGGCTCGGATCCATCGCGGGTCTATCCGCTCTCATTGAAGAGGAAACGGGTGGAGCCATTCCACCAAGCGAAACGCTGTCGCAAAATTCATAAAAGCCTCCTCGAGCTTCTTCCAAACCAACTTTATTAGTGCTCAGCTTTGCAAACAAAGTGGCACCGCCACTCTCGTAAATTCCTGCAGCAATCGCACTACCAGAATCCTCGTTGATCATCTCAACTGCAAGGTAAGGAACACCCGCTTTCGTTTTTCGAGACTCAAGTTCCTCTTTCAACCCAGCCGCAGTTAAATCTGCCAAGCCAACCTGGCCGCGCCAGCGGTTGACATTCGCTAACAATCCACCCGCCGGTCCTGCTAACTTCACAAGCGAAACATCCCCCACAGTTCCATCCTTAAGTGGGATCGCAAAACTAGCCATCCTCATAGAAGAGGCCTTTCCTTCAGTCCAAGAAGAAGGCGTCTCCCAAGTCACACCATCCGCATCTGTTATCGTCGGTGGCAAATCACTGCCAGCCTGAGCCTGCATTGACGGTTCACTTATGGACGCCGGAGCTTTCGGAGCCTGATACTTCACAATCGACGGGTTATCAGGACAACCGGAAAAGACAAACACCCCAACCGTCGCGCAGGCGAGATTCAGGCTCTTTCTTAATTTTAGAGACACAGCAGTTTTCTTCGGGAAATCTTCAGTCATAGGAACGCACTAAACCGATAGTTGGAGAAATTCGGAAATGGAAGCAATTCTTCTTGGCCTCAGCAGAATCACTCATGGAACGCATTCATAGAATCGTTCACCGGCTACAATGCCAGCAAATGCGGCCCCATCAGATTGGATAAGAAGTTGGGGCCAAACACACTATTAGAAAAATTAATCAGAGAAACGCCCAAGAAGCTCAGTCCCGATTGCATCGGCCACTAATCGCCCTTCTCCCGTCAACCGCAATTTCCCACCTTCCTTAACCAATTTTCCTTCTCCCTCTAACTGCTCCATCGAATCCTTCACCGATTCAGGCAAATCGCGGCCAAAGCGATTTTTCAAAGTGTCCAAATTCACCCCCTCATTCATCCTCAGTCCAAATATTAAACAGTCCTCAAACAAAATCCCCGCATCCAAAACCTCCGGCTCAGACGCTAACCCTCGCCTTCCCTCCTTCAAGTCGCCCAACCAATTTTTCAAATCGGCTGGATTAGAATAGCGCTTCAATTCGCTCTGACTAGCCGCTGACGGTCCAACGCCGATCCACTCGTCCATCCGCCACGTGTTCAAATTGTGCAGGCATTCATGCCCTTTTTTAGCGTAATTGGAAATTTCATACTGCTCAAAGCCCGCTCGCTCTGTTTCCTCCCAAGAGACGCGATAAAACGCCGTTTCCTTCTCCGTATCGATGCTGACTTTCCCTTCTGACAGCTTTACATACAGTGCCGTATCTTCCTCAAAAGTAAGACAATAGGTTGAGATGTGGTCTATCCCAAGCGACAAAGTCTTGCTCAAATCGCTACGCCATTGCTCCGCCGTCTGCCCGGGTATAGCAAAAATCAAATCTAAATTTATTGATTCGAATCCAACTTCCTGAACCAAATCCAAGGCTTTCCTTGCTAACTTACTCGTATGCAACCGGCCCAAAGACTCCAAAAGCCCATCATCCCAACTTTGTACGCCCATGGAAATACGTGTCACCCCATTATCCTTAAGAGCTTGCAATTTGTCCTTGCGAACTGACGACGGAGCCATCTCCACTGTCCACTCATGCTGCGGTTGACCAAACTTCGACACCACCGCCTTACAAAGCCTATCAAGGTCGCCTGCGGGCAAAAGCCCTGGCGTCCCGCCACCCCAAAAGCATGTATCCACTTTTTTCTCAGGAGCTTCAATTAAGGACAATTCGCGATCAATTCCATCTAGATACTCCACAATTCCCTGACGCCTCGGCGCCTCTTGATAAAAGGCACAAAAATCGCACGTAGTGGAACAAAAAGGCACGTGAAGGTAAATTCCCAATGAATCTCCCCGCAATTTTGCCATTTTATCGAATTTCTCCATCGCTTATTTCCTACAAGTCCTCCTTAAATTAAATGCATAACCCGTAACAATTTCCTTCACTGCAAGTCAGAATTTTGATTTCAATAGCGGTTAAATTCCAATGAACAAATCCCACGACATGGATATTAAAGAATCCAAGACACTTCGCAAAAACATCCTAACATGGCTAATTTTGCCGCTCACGCTACTATTAGCAGGTTGTGATCTCAAGATTACGGATCTCACTCCTTCCAGCATGAAGGCTAATCCGTCAAACGTTTACACCATCACCGCGCAAGTCGCCGTCACAAACAGCGCCGTAAAAGATGGAACTGTAAAACCGGAAATCATTATAGATGGCAAAGCTTACCCAATGGTCGAAGCGCCAGGAGCCGGGAGTTTGTACGAATTCGACTACAAAATGCCGCGCGGCCAAAGCGAAGCGGCTTACTACTTACTTGTTAGCTACGAAAGAAAAACAACCAATGGCTTCACGACCAAAGAAGCGTATACCGAGCTAACGAACATTTCAATTCAACGCCGCTACTCCGTAGACCTCGAAGTGGATCGAGCTCCAGTCGGAACAAAAGTTGCGATCCTTGGCCGTGGTTTTGCCGTCGGTGACAAGGTGATCGTAGGTGAAACACCTGCAGTCTCTCGATTAGAAAGCGCAACCGCTCTCGCCTTTTACGTCCCCACAATGCCTGAAGGTCGCAACTACGAAGTGAAGGTCCTTGGATCCCAAGGGGAGATTTCCGCCGGCTTCATTCGGATCGACTCTAGCCAAATTCGAGTATCTCCGAGCTCAATCAGCATGAGTTCTGGGGGTCGCCGTCCAATGGTGTTCTCCATCCCTGAAGATGCGCCTCCTGGCGGACTCCGCGTCGATGTTACCACCGATGTCCCTGCTAGCATCATTATGCCAGAAGTCATAATTCCAGCAGGCCAACGCTCAGTAAGCGTGACACTCGAAGGCGGCGAACCTGCAGAAGGTAGTATTTTCGTCGAAGTACCTGGCTACAACGAAGTCGTCCTCCCTGTGACGATCAACTAGCCTACTTCCAAAGTCCATTTTAGCAAAAGCTGCCATTCCTCAGGATGGCAGCTTTTTAGTGCTCTACGCACACTTAATTGACTTACTCTTCTAACGAAACTTACTAGAGCAATTTTCTTTAAAATAGTCGCATTTTAATAGCGCTTTTTCTCAAAAAGCAGTTAGGGTGCCTCTTCCATGAAACCGTTAAGCATGGA
>JAKYXN010000200.1 GCA_022538095.1 Puniceicoccaceae bacterium K14
ACCTAAACGTTTCAAAAATCCTCACGCTGCATCAAGGTAGTTTTCCATGTATTGCTCAACGACGGGATTGGCGTTGAGAGTCAAGGTCGGCCTTCCGGCCGGGCGCGTGAAACGGCCCGCCTTGCAGATGAAGGCGTTGCGAAGGGTCTGGATCTTCTCGAAAACCCATAGGGTTGGACGCTTGGGGCTTGTCGCCCGAAGCTTTTCGAAGGTCCTCATCTGCAGCTCTCGGCAAAGGTTGTGGGCCAAGACCGAGCATAGCATGTAGCTCTGGTTCGCCGCCAACCGGCGGCAGGGCACGTAGGATAGGGCTCCCTGGCTCTTCAGCTCGGCGAAGACGTTCTCCTGCGATCCGCGTCCTTCCAGGAATCGGATGGCGGCCTTCAGCGAGCAGCTCTTGTTGGTGAGGACGCACTTGTATTCGTATCCATATTCCACTGGCGCGAATAGATCGAGCTGCAAGGGTCCCTTGCGCTGCCTGGCGTTCTCGGAGCGAACGAAAAGGAAGCGCCCTTCGCTGTCCCAGTTTCTCGGCTTCCAGCTCTTCTCGAAGGCGCTCTGCGCTCTCTCGGAGCCGGGGATTCTCCGCCAGCGCCTGCGTTCCTCGACCATGCGCTTGAGCTGCTGGACGCCCTCGAAGGGGACGCTGACGGCGTACTCCACTTCCAGCTCGTCGAGTTTCCGGATCATCCGCTCGCCGAAGAAGGCGCTGTCCATCCGAGTCTCCCCCCGAACTCCGGGCAGGGCCGCCCGAACCGCCTTCACGCATCTCTCCACGAAGGCGGCGGCACCGTTGGAATCGTGGACGTTGCCGCTGCGATGCAGCAAGTCCAGGACCTGCCCGGTCTGCGCCACCGTGCAGAAAAGCGGGTAGTAGCTGCGGGCTCCCTTTCTGGTCTTGTTGAACCCCACCGCCGATCCCTCGGCCTTTCGGCCGGTGGAGATCACGCTGCCGTCGAAGTCCAGGGTGACGGTGGCGAGCCCTTCGGCGGCAAGCCTCTCGATCACGATCTCGCGGCTCCGCGCTTGAAGATTGGATACGGACCCCTCGTCGCACTTCGCCAGCATTCGACTCACGGTCGCGACGCTCGGCAGGCGATCCACTCCCAGGGTCCTCAGAACGACGGGGTCCTCCCTGTAGTTGTCGACGTCTCGCAGCTTGCGCATGCCCAGCAGGGCGTTGACCACCAGCAGGCGGTACAGCAGAGAGAAGCTGGCATGCCAGCTTGTAATCCCCTTCGGGGAGCACTTTCCCAGCCTGCCCGAGAGGCCAATCTGGGAGAAAAGCTTATGGAATACGACTAGGCCGCCGTAGGAGCTAAGGTCTTGCTTCTCGAATCTCAAAGCAGGGGGAGAATATTTTCTTGTTCTGGAGAGGAGTTTTGGCAACTTCACTTTTAGTGGCTTTTTGGTTTGCTCTTGTTTTAGTGTGGTTGCCGAAACAATGAGCTGCCAATCAGCTA
>JAKYXN010000201.1 GCA_022538095.1 Puniceicoccaceae bacterium K14
TTCGTTTTTTAACATCGCGACGTCGTCGCTGGATCGCCTTTGGCGATACAGGTGTCGCGTTGCGACGGCAGGTTTATCTTCTTCTGCATATCGTCGAACTGTCACGCGGGCGCTTGCGCTCGTTGTGACAAGTGACTTGATATGCGAATCTCTTCTTGGAACAAGGTATAGGCTAATTCGCGAATCTCTATCTTTGTTTTTGTCATACTGATTTATTCTTAAACCTTGAATACACCTTAGTTACGATAGCTGGCAAAAAGAACCACCACACAGAACCAATCAGGCCAAAGTAAATAGCTGGAAGGTAAACATTGTTCCAGTTATAATTCCCTTGAATGTCTAGAAATGGAAGAAACATACCAGCACTGGCAGGGAAATCTCCTAAGACGAGAATAAGCCAGATCATCGGTGCTTCTTCGCGTGAGTTCTGGCTGTAGAAAAAACAGAATGCCAAGACAACCGTATGAACAGCGAGAAAGCTGCTGCCGAGAATAAGGGTTATCTTCTTCGTCTGCATATCGCTAAAGGGAGGTATCGGAGGGAGGAGCAGCGCGACGAGTACCGATTGCCTCACCTGCTTGGTTAGCATAAAGTCTTTTAAATTCTTTCTCAAAATTTAAGCAGTTTATTTTGTTTCTACCAAAGTCTAGTAGTGGTAACCCATTGCTCGTTGAATCGATATATAATCCATCTGAGCATTCATGCACCTCAACTGTTTCGCTCAACCAGAACCAAGGATTCCCTACTCTGAAACCTAACTGATTGTCTGAGCCCTCACCTAGAAACTTCCATTTTAGTTTTTCTGCAGTTTCAAAGATCATGTCATACTCCTCTTGGCTATTGATTATTAAATCTATCTCCAAGTCATAAGATGGTAGAATGCTAAAGCTCATTTCTAATTTGCTAACGTTAAGCACTCACGGCGTGCGCTTGCGCACGTTGTGAGCTGCGTCTTGATATGCTTTATGTTTAGTTCTTTCCAATTAGTCGATTGGTTAGATTAGTGATCAATTTGAGGTCGATTTCATCGCTCGGTCTTCGATAAACCGATTGGTCGTCGAGCACATCGGCAGGTCCAAGCTCAAATCCTTCTTCTGTTTTTCTTTTCTTAATTCTGTAGATTTGGTGTCCAGTCCAGCTTCGACAAAAGCAGACCTCGTCATCACCCCAGAAACCGAACCATTTGTCGTCTTGATCTCTTGGGAGCAAACCATTCGAAGCATGTGCTGCTTCTGAATCAGATACGGTCATGGAAAACGGGATATTCAGACAGTTCGAACCCATCGGTTTGATTTTTGATTTCCAATGTTCGTAGCTAGGCATTCTTTATCTGCATATCGCCGAGTGGTGGAACGCCGACTCAGGACGTGTGTTGGACGAGGGTTGAGGTTAGATTGCGTGAGGGTGTCGAGGGATCCGCGAG
>JAKYXN010000202.1 GCA_022538095.1 Puniceicoccaceae bacterium K14
CTCCTTGGACTCGATAATACCTACAACATCACCGACAGCGGATCGCTAGAATTAAACAGCCCCTTCAATGTCGCAACAGCAGTCGTGGACGGAACAACCTACCTTTTCGTGGCAGGAGTAATCGATAGCGGCGTGAGCGTTTTCTCAGTGGCAAACGATGGCTCACTCACAAACAAGTACAATGTAACCGACGACGGGACGCTCCAACTTGATGGCGCCACATCCGTCACTACAGCAATCGTAGACGGAACAACCTATCTTTTCGTGACCGGAGCAAGCGATGACGGAGTGAGCGTATTTTCCGTAGCAAACGATGGCACACTCACACACAAGTACAGCGTTACCGACAACGGGGCGCTCCAACTTAAACAAGCCTGGTCCGCCACAACAGCAATCGTGGACGGAACAACCTATCTGTTCGTGGCCGGAAGACACGATGACGGCGTGAGCGTTTTCTCAGTGGCAAACGATGGCTCACTCACAAACAAGTACAATGTAACCGACAGCGAAACACTACAACTTGACAGTGCCGAATCAATCACAACTGCAGACGTGGACGGAACCACCTACCTTTTCGTAGCAGGAAGGAACGATGGCGGAGTGAGCGTTTTCTCAGTGGCAAACGATGGCTCACTCACAAACAAGTACAATGTAACCGACAGCGAAACACTACAACTTAGCAGTGCCGAATCAATCACAACTGCAGACGTGGGCGGAACCACCTACCTTTTCGTGGCGGGAAACTACGATCACGGCGTTAGCGTTTTCTCAGTCGCAAACAATGGCGCACTCACAAACGTGTATAACGTAACCGACGACGGGTCACTCCAACTTGACGGAGCAAGTTCCGTCAAAACTGCAGAGGTACACGGAACAACCTACCTTTTCGTGGCAGGAGCAGTCGATGACGGAGTGAGTGCTTTCTCAGTCGCAAACGATGGCGCACTCACAAACCTGTACAATGTAACCGACAGCGAAACACTACAACTTGACAGTGCCGAATCAATCACAACTGCAAACGTGGACGGAACCACCTACCTTTTCGTAGCAGGAAGGAACGATGACGGAGTGAGCGTTTTCTCAATCGGAAGATTAAACTTTACCGCCCTGGAGGATACGCAAAGCGATGTCGATTTCTACCAACTTGAGCTAGACGACGACGATGGCGATACTCTGACAGTTACGATCGCAGCAAGCGCCGGCAGCTTCGCCGCCAGCAGCGATAGCGGCGTCACTATCGGAGGATCAGGAACCGCAAGCCTAACCCTCTCAGGCACGGCAGCGGACATCAACACCTACCTCGATACCGCATCGAATATTCAATACACTGGAGAATTAAACGCCAACGGAGACGACGCAGCCACATTCACAATCAATGTAGACGACGGGACGACAAACCCAGAAC
>JAKYXN010000203.1 GCA_022538095.1 Puniceicoccaceae bacterium K14
CCTGAGCTTGTCGAATGGCAAAGGGACTGCCGGCACTCCAACTCAAAATGAAAGAAGCTAATCCCAAAATGCCGCGCAGCGGCTTAGTTCAACCAAGCAGCTCACACAATGTCGGCAATCGCCCGCCTCTTTCGTAACGACCCCATGAAAATCAACCTCAACAGATTTGGAACCTCAGTCGAAGCCGACATCGTGAGTCTTTGACGATATGCAGAACAAAAAATGAGCGTTGATCGACCAGATTTTGCTGAAGAGTCATGGAAGCAGGTACGAAAGTTCTTTCGTTCTAATTCCGCGATGTTGACGCTCATAGACTTAATCACAGCGGAAGGAAGAAATCACGTTTTGTATGCAAGCACATCTCTTCATCAGTTGGACGTCAGTCCAAAGCATCGATGGGATGCAAAAGTAGAGAATTTTTCGATTTCTGCGGTGGAATCTGGCTGCGGATGTCTCTATCGTGACCACACCGGTAAAGAATTAGAAACAGTGTCTGGATCAGCAACTGATCTTGCTACGCCAATTAGGGAATACGCTCAAAGATTAGTATCAAATTATGAATTACAAGATTGAGATTCGCGAATCAGCTCTATTCTTGTTCAAAGAAAGATTCGCATATCAAGTCACTTCTCACAACTCCGGCAGCTGCGCCGCCTCCGCGTGAGAATTCGACGTTCTGTGAAGAAATGCCGCGACACCAGACCATAAAGAGATCGTGGGAGACGAAGGCCATTCTAGGGACTCGCAAGCACAACCGTGAGTACCGGGTCACCTATACTGATGATTCGGGTGAGCGGGCCGAGGCTGTTTCATTTTTCGGCGAAGCACTGTTTCCGGCGATGAACATTCCTGACTCGCTCGACCAGATGTCGGAGCGCTCTGCTCAAGAGTATCTAGATGCTCATCCAGTGCAGGAACAGTGGAGTATGCTCACACTTGATCAACGTGTAACCTTCATTGATGGCGACCTTCACAGGCTTAAGTATCTTCCTGAGTTGGAGCGGCTTCATTCACATGCAGATCATCTCACAGATCATGGCGTCAGTCATATCCCCACGATTCCGGAGCTTAGGCACCTCTTGATCTACTCACCTCACGTCACCGATCGGTGTCTCGAAGATATTGCTTGCCTGCGTCACCTGCAGACGATTGACCTTCAGGGTTCTCATCTGATCACCCGCGAGGCATTCGATGCTTTGGTAGAGGGTTTGCCTGATCTTGTGGACATCTATCCTCCCTTTGATCGGCCGCTCGCCGAGATATACGCCCAAGCACAAAAACGCACAGAAATCGGGTAGCCAGGGGCATTAACTCACCAGTTTCATAAAAATGTATCCAAATAGCGGATAGAGTTTTGCAAATAGCTGATTGGCAGCTCATTGTTTCGGCAACCACACTAAA
>JAKYXN010000204.1 GCA_022538095.1 Puniceicoccaceae bacterium K14
TGAGGTGCACTGGTATTGGTAGACAGAAGATTCTCTATTGTTAGGTATGTTGTCAGATCGGTTTATGGGTATGTTAGTTGTCGTATCAGCTTTTCAGTTATCAGTAAAGGCATCTTCTTGCTCATTGCCCCCCATGGGGGGCAAAAAAATCTCCTCGAACTGGATTGGGCTTTTGTAGCCTAGGGATGAGTGCTTTCGATAGCGGTTGTAGTAAGGCTCCACATACTCGAAGATAGCGGCTCTTAGCTCTTGTTCGTTTTCGAAGACTTTGTCGCCTATCGAACTGACCTTGAATCGCCCGTAAAACGATTCCATCGCCGCGTTGTCGTAGCAATTGCCCTTTGCGCTCATGCTTGAAGCCATTCCAAGCTTTTGGAGTAATGCTCGATACCGATTGCAAGCATACGCGCTGCCACGATCGCTATGATGGATGATTCCACGCTTGAGCTCGCCTCGTGTCATGCTTGCCGCGAGCAGGGCTTGGCAGACCAGTTCGGCGTCATTGCTGGCCGACACGCTCCAGCCGACGATGCGCCTGCTGAAAAGATCCATCACTGTCGCCAAATACATCCAAGAGCCCTCGATCTTCAGATAGGTCGTATCGGCCACCCAGACTTCGTCGCATCCTTGCGGTTTCTTTCTGATCCATTTCCCGGTTGACTGGTCCTTACGCTTGAGCAGATTCGCGCTGTATCCGTAATTATGATCGCTATCGGTTCCCATCGGCTTGTAGCGAGGCGATCGGTCTCCGAGGATACCCATCTGACGCATCAGGCGCAATGCTCGGTCCCTGCCGCAATCCACGCCTTGCTCTCGCAGGTGGGCATGAACGGGACGATAGCCGTAGCGGCCTTTGGAACGGGAGTGGATCTTGGATATCGATTCCTTGATCGTTCGCTCCTCCAGCTCTCTGGCAGAGGCGTCGCGGCTCTTCCACTGGTAGTATCCCGAGCGGGACACTTCCAAGCTCGAGCACATTTGCTCCACCGTGTAATGCTCTTGGTTTCGACTGATGAAATCGTACTTCATAGCTCGTCCTTGGCAAAGAATCCCACCGTTTTTTTTAGAATCTCGTTAGTGCGTTGTTCGCGACGCAGCTCTTTGCGAAGTCGCTCGTTTTCGGCGACAACATCCTTGAGACTGGGCTGATCCTTGCCTGCCGACTCGCTGCCGCATTGCTCGAGGTAAACCTTCTTCCAGTTGTACAGCAGATTGGCATTCACCCCCAATCGCTCGGCTACCGAAGCAACGCTCTCGCCCTCCAGGACGATGTAGCGAACCGCTTCCTTCTTGAACTCTTCTGTATATCGTTTTTGCTTCAAGTTTCTATTCTCCATTTAGGAGAATCTCATGTCCACTTTTTACAGGGCGCATCA
>JAKYXN010000205.1 GCA_022538095.1 Puniceicoccaceae bacterium K14
CGGATGTCGGCCCCGTTTTCCAACATGTGAGTGGCGCAGGCATGGCGGAAGAGATGGCAGCCTCCTTGGCTGCCAAGACTGGACGCCTTCACGTACTTGCCCACTCGTTCGCTCAATCGCGAGAGGCTCCAAGGCAAGCCTCGGTCGTTGATGAAAAGCGTTCTATCCTGGAGAGCTCCGCTCTCCCCCGCTTTCGCCGCCAGTTCGGGACGGGATTCGGCGAGGTAGCGGGAGATCCAATCGCCCGCTCGCTTTCCTATGGGAACGAAACGGTCCTTGCTTCCCTTGCCTTTTCGGATCGCCAGCATTCCACGGGAAAGATCGGCGTCGCCGATCGTCAGATTGGCTAGCTCCAAGCGGCGGATTCCGGAGGAATAGAAGGTTTCCAGCATCGCCCGATCTCGCAGGGTCGACGGCGTTTCGCCGGAGGCCAAGGCGAGGCAGCGCTCGACGCTGTCGACCGCCGGAACCGAACGGGGAAGTCTTTTTTCCATTCGGGGCATGGGCATTTCGGAGGCGGGATTGACCGCGATCAGACGGGACTGGCGCAGCCAACGGAAGAAGCTTTTCACGGGGACCAGGCGATTGCGCTGGCTGCGGAAGCTAAGCGGCTGGTCGTCCCAACGCCGACGCTGGGAAACGTGACGGCGGTAGGCGTCCAGGACGCCTTCGCTTACTTCGTCAACGGTTTCAAGGCCAAGGTCTGCGAGCCATTCGCAAAAAGCTCTCAGGTAGTAACGACGGGCTTCCACCGTTCGGGGAGAGTAGTTCATCTGGCCAAGCCAGACGAGGTAGCGTTCTGCAAGCTGGGATACCGTCGCCATTATTAAGTTACGTCGTAGCCTGCGTAGCTTTCAAGAGAAGCATGGCTACGACGCCTCCCTTTTTTCATCGCCTGCTTTGCGCTTTTCGTTGTTTTCGGCCTTCGATTCGCTTGTATCTGAAGAACAGCTACTTGCAGATTTCTTCTGATTGGACCGGCCCCCGACCGCACCCCGACCAGGGGCCGACCGGTTGGACTTTTGCCCCGACCGGTCTTCGCCGTAATCGTGGATTTTCGATTTCGAGTCCTTAGAAGGCTTCGCCCCGGCAGGCCGGTTTGCGTCGTATAAGCGTTTAAGTTCCTCGACTTCGATCAAGCCTGGGAGATGCTTGCCCACGTTTTGGATCGGCCCTTCGTAAAGAAGCTCGTAAAGATAGCTTTGCGAGTGGCGGGGATTGTAGCGAGTCGCTAAGTATTCCATATCGACCAATCGCGATAGATGGACTTTTAGTTGAGTATCGGACCATCCGATACGTTCGCGAACGTCGCGACGAGTAAACAGGCAATCCTGAACGTC
>JAKYXN010000206.1 GCA_022538095.1 Puniceicoccaceae bacterium K14
ATTGAGGAATCTTCAAAAATAAAAAACGCATATAGCGCAAAAGAGGCGTCTCGCAATTGACCGCGGCTTGCATGCGGGCCGTAGTCTCGGCGAAGGCTTGTTCAACCATGGATTCATGCGAACCTACTGTTCGAAGAATCCTTTATTGTTAGATAAATTTTTCTTCATACATTCGGATCTCCTTCGTGGATTCCATCGATGGTAAGATCTGCTGTGAAGTTTACGGTAAGGTGATCAATCATGTCCTGCCATAATTCTTTAAATCTGGATGGTGATATCGATCCTTCTTCGTACTGAATAAAGTACTGTTCTTTTCTTCCAAAGTAGATGCCCCAAACTGTCTCATCGATTTGAACCTGTCCTTCACCTTGGCCGTAGTTGAGTGCTTTCCCTTTTCTCTTCTCGGGTATGATCTTCTCTAGATCCTTCAGGTTCTGGAGATCGCCTTCGTAGTGCTGTAGTTCTATTCTCACTATTTCGATCTAACAAGTTATTGTGTCATTAATGATATAACATTCCGATTTATTATGGAAAATCAAGCTTGATCTAGGTTATTCTACTAAGCCTATAATGTCTTAACGTTCTATACCGCACGTTATGTCATTAATGTCTTTTACCTCTCTTCAGCATAATTATAGAGCTAAATGCTAAACACTCAAAGCACTACATCGTGAATTCGCTTACTCCATTGCATTTCCCAATTGCAAAGCCTTCTGCTGCGTTGTTTTTGCCCAACAGTAACATGGATATGATAGAATACCCGCAGGCAAATCGGTCTATAAAATGCTCACAAGTAATTTGGGACATCGCTACGCTTGATCACGGCTACGCCGTGCGGTGATCGCCTAACGGCGGGAGGAAAAAAGTAGTGAGTGGTAAGGAGTAACTGGTTAGCCACGAAGCATTCTGAAAAGTGAAATATTTTTGTGTCAAACATCGCCGCTCGCAGAGCGAATCATCGCCCGAAATGAAATGGAGTTACCGAGTCAGGGACTGACGACACTCGTCGACTGCAAGGAGTAAGACATCTAGCGAGGCACGAGCGATGTTAATTTAGAATGTCTTATAACTAGCTCCAATTGATCACTCACTTTGAAAAGAAGTCCACAAACTGGTAAACATAAAGGTATCAACCAATAATTTATCTAGGGGCTGTCCTAGCTAAGCAACTAGTTTAGGATAGCACTTATGTTTAAAAGAAAGAGTAGATTGAGTGTTCGCAAGCAATCTGAACTCATCAA
>JAKYXN010000207.1 GCA_022538095.1 Puniceicoccaceae bacterium K14
TTTGGGGATCTTCAGGACGGAGGTAAGATCTTTTACGTAGATGCGGATTCCATTACGCAAAACGTACAGTCTAGCGTAACGCAGATGCGAATCGAATTTGAAGGCGACTTGTTCGAAGAGGTGCGTCAAATCACTGATGATGGAGTTGATGGGAGAGACTCGGACTTGCGTTTTGGATACGATGGACAAGATGACTTGTATGTGCTTTCCAAGTACAATGGAAAAATCTACAAAGTAGAGACTGAGGAGCCACAGGAGCCACAACCTCCTAGGTTTGTAAACATCTCAACTCGGGGCAAAGTGAAAACAGGTGACGACGTTCTTATAGGTGGCTTTGTTATAGCTGGAGACAAGGAAAAGACTGTACTCATACAGGCTGTAGGGTCTGAGCTTGCTCGATTGGATCGATCACTCATTGGAGAAGTTTTGGAGGATCCAGTAATCTCATTGTACGATAGTGAGAGTAATCTTTTAGACTCAAATGATGATTGGTTTACAGAAAATGCTGATGCGAAGGCTGAAGCAACTGAGGAACTCGGTGCTTCTGAGCTCCTTGAGCATTTTAAGTCCGCAAGTATTTTGGCGACACTTCCTGCAGGAGCATATACAGCAATTGTCTCGGGTAAAGACGGTGCCACTGGCATTGCACTTGTGGAGGTGTATGAATTTGGCGACGAATAAATTTAGTTTTAGACGAAGCTAAATACTAATTGGGCACACGTTGTCCTATTTAAATTTTTTCCCAAAGAGCTCAGCGTTACTGCTGAGTTCTTTTTTTAGGGTTTAACTAAAATCGAATATGTGATGACCGCCTGTTCTATTGCTGTTGGTACTTCGAGAGTCACGTTGTAAACCGCTCAAGGCGGTAATTTTACTTGCACTAGCAGTTAAAACCTCGAGCGTTGTAACTATTCTCGGTTCTAGAGCGTTCTCCTCAAGAATCCCCATTTACAGTTATGAAATTACCCTCAATCTCATCATCGTTTACCAAATCGATCGTTCTCGGTGTCTTATGCACACTTTCAACCAGTGCGTTCCTCAATGCCCAAGTAACCAATCCTGGTTATGTGGATGCCCCATTTGGAGATTTGAATCTCCCACTGGTCGAGTTTTCGCGAGTGCCTCGAAGCAGCGGCGGCGGCCAAGGCTGGGCGCGTATCAATCACCTCAAGCCAGATGGAATGGGGCGTTTATTCGTGAATGATTTGCGCGGTTACATGTATTTGGTTTCGGA
>JAKYXN010000208.1 GCA_022538095.1 Puniceicoccaceae bacterium K14
AACAGCCGACAAGGTAGAGCTCAGCGACGTATAAGTAGCTTCGCTATATAAACGCGAACCATCAGGTCCATATATCTGCAACCAAGGGTCGTACGTAGAATCCACTTCGGAAAGGTCAACTATCAACGTATCTCCTTCAACAGCATCGTACCAATAAACGTCAGTATCGCCCAAAGAAAAATTGCTCGTCTCCGCTTGACCGCTAATCAGCAAACTACCTTCGTCATCCGCATTCTGTTCACCCGGAACGCGGCTAAGCAACACTTTGTAGTCGCCAGAACCATTACTCCCCCATTCACGCACCACAACGTAATATCTACCCGCCGAAACCGCTGTCACCGCAGAACTCTGCGAGGCATAGGCGACTTCGTTATATAAACGCGAACCATCAGGGGCATATACCTGTAACCAAGGGTCGTACGAAGAATCCACTTCTGAAAGATCAACAATCAACGTATCCCCTTCCGCAGCATCGTACCAATATACATCAGCATCACCAACTTCATAGCTAGTCGAAACAGATGTTCCGCTGATTAATGCTGGATTCGCATTATCCGAATCGTCTAAGTCAGGAGCATCAACTTCAAGGGTGTAAGTAGTATTGGATGCGAACCCATCTCGCTGAACACCGATAAAATACTCTCCCGGCACTAACACATAGGAAATTTGATCATCTCCCGATTGCGTCGATGACGTAATTGTATCGCCAGACCAAACACCATCGCCATTGTCATCGAATCCTAAATACAAATCTGCATCTTCCGAAACACCCGCAACAGAAATATCAATATCGACAATTCTCTCTACAGAGAAACGGTAAACATCGTAAGCATCGTTCGATCCAACTGATTCTATAACTGATAGAGGCACCAAACCTAGAACGCCTAAATCATAAGCACCACTCAAGTCACTATAAGTTCCTGGATCTGACAAGGTCGTAGGCTGAGTCAATGCCGTAATCCCCATATCGAGTGTATAGCTCGTGTTATAAGCAAGGCCCCGACGAGTAACCTGCAAGAAATAAACGCCAGATACCAAGGTCTCAGTAAGCGTTTTGTCAGCGATTCCAGTAGAGGTAGAACTCTCCATCGTCTCGCCGCTGTCCCAGACGCCATCTCCGTCCTCGTCGAAGCCAAGATACAAATAACTGTCCTCCAGCACGCCGCTCAAAGTCGCATCGAAGCGCGAAAGCTCGGTCACCTCGAAGCGGTA
>JAKYXN010000209.1 GCA_022538095.1 Puniceicoccaceae bacterium K14
AATCGCCAATATACTTCGCCGTCACGGTTTAACCACTGGAAAGAAGCGACGAGGAAAACTAGTGAGATGTCCTCCAGCGATACAAACAGAAGCCGAGCACCCCAATCACGTTTGGGGCGTCGATTTCAAAGGATGATTTCTTTTGGCCAATGACGAGCGATGCGATCCCTTGACTGTGAGCGATCTGCATAGTCGCATGGTCCTATGTTGCAAAGCGATGAGGAATCAACAATGGCGACCCGTTAAAAAGGCGTTTATCCAAGTATTTAGGCGTTATGGATTGCCGGAGATCATTCGGGTAGACAATGGGGTGCCTTTCGGTTCCGTCGGAGCGCAGGGGCTTTCAAAGCTCAGCATTTGGTGGATATCCCTCGGAATCAAAGTCGAGTACACGCGTCCCGGAAAGCCGCAAGATAACGGTTGCCATGAACGCATGCATAAAACTCTTAAAGCCGAAGCGATAAAGCCACCTTCGCCAAACTTTCGGGCCCAGCAAAGAAGGTTCGATCGCTGGCGAAAAGAGTTCAACGAAGTGCGTCCACACGAGAGCCTCGAACAGACCTGTCCCGCCGATCTGTACCATGCGAGCGAGAAACGCTATTGTGGCTCCGACACTCAAGTCGAGTACAACGAGCGATTTAAGAAAGTCTTTGTACAAGAGAATGGAAGCATCCGGCACAACAAAAACAGTTACTATATCGGAGATGCCTTTGCCGGAGTTCACGTAGGTCTGCTAAAGATAAACAGACTAAGAACAGAGGTCTATTACGCCAATATTAGGCTAGGCCGCTTGATCCGTAACAAGAACCGCAAGGACCCATTTCGGCCTCCGGCCTACTTGGGTCCTTGACTGCTATGTCTGGAAAAGCTAATACATAAATCGAACGAGAAGTGTTACCTATGTCATTGTGGAAAGTGTTACCTATGTCTGTGTTGTACCGGGCCGATACCAAGAAGGGTCACAGGTGCCTCAATCTCAGTGGGGCGGTCCCGGACCGAGCAACTTCGAGGGCAGGGACGATCGTAAGCCGTTGAAAGATTGAAATTGGCAAGCAGAATTAGGAGGTGTAAGTTATTTTGTGTAACTAGCTTTTTCTGATGCGCGGTTATTTGTAGTTTAGAGGCATTCTTTCCTCGAATTCAATGGTAAATC
>JAKYXN010000020.1 GCA_022538095.1 Puniceicoccaceae bacterium K14
ATCCATGCTTAACGGTTTCATGGAAGAGGCACCCTAACTGCTTTTTGAGAAAAAGCGCTATTAAAATGCGACTATTTTAAAGAAAATTGCTCTAATCAAATTTTTTCCAGAGCGACGGTGCAAAAAGGGCTAGGATTGCGTAGAGTTCGAGTCGCCCCATTATCATTAATAAAGAAAGGAAAATCTTCGTGTGACCGTGAAAGAAGGAGAAATTTTCTTGTGGGCCAATATCGGCAAGGCCTGGACCTATATTAAGTAAGGTTGCTATAACTGCCGAGATGTTTGTATCCAATTCCTGAGAGGGCTCGAATATTGAAACAATGGCAATTGCGCCTTGTGAAATGAAGGCTGTCAGAACTAGGAAAACCATTATATCGTTGATAGAAGGTTCACCTAGGACGCGATTGTTCATGCTGATTTGCCTAACGATGCGAGAGCGAAATGCGTGCTCAATACTTCGCATGCAAACTCGAAGGGCTATCACAATTCTGAATACTTTAACACCACCAGATGTTGATCCAGAGCAGCCACCGATGACCATAAGTAGAAGTAGAGTGAGTTGTGGCAAGGTTGGCCATTGAGCAAAATCCTCGGTTGCAAATCCGGTAGTTGTCATGATGGAAACGACTTGGAATGCAGCCATTCTAATTGATTTTTCAGCACTCGTAATATCGTATTGAAAAGTAAGGTCGATGCTTACGATCGCCGTGCAAATGACTAGAATAAATAGATACGCAATGAATTCCGTGCTGCGGGAAACAAAATGAAATTTTCCGTGAATGACTTTTAAAATAAGCAAAAAACTTACGCCGCCTGCTATCATAAAGAAAATGGTGACCCATTCAATAAGGGGGCTGTTGAATGCACCGATACTTTCAGATCGGGTACTAAAACCGCCTGTTGATAGAGTAGCGAACATATGGCACAGAGCTTCGTACCAAGTCATGCCTGCTAATTTGAAACTCAAAGTGCACGCTAATGACAATCCAGAATAAACGTAAATGATGCGAGTTACAGCGGATTGAACACGGCTTTCTTCGAAGTCGGCGGTAGACCCTGAGGCTTCATTGGAATAGAGAATTTTACCACTGGCTCCAAGAAATCCCAGTATCGCGACGAAGAATACGACAACCCCCATGCCTCCAATCCACTGGCTGAGGCCTCGCCAAAAGAGAAGGCTGTATGGTAGCGATTCCAAATTTGAAAGAACGCTTGCACCTGTAGTTGTAATTCCAGATACGCTTTCAAAAATGGCTCCAGAAATTCCCATCTCAGGATGGATGATCGTGTAAGGAATTGAGCCAACAACGCTGGCGAGTATCCAGCCCAATCCTATGGTACAAAGAGCTTCCTTTTTAAAGAACTTTGGGCTGGCGTTTCGCCCTACCCAGTACAGAAGTCCAGCAGAGAAAAGTGCGGTGGCGATGGACGCTGAGAATGCTTCCTGGCAAATAGATGCCTGGGTTTGCGCGTCCATGAGATAAGAAACTCCAAGGCAAATTGCGAAAGCGATCGCGAGAATGAGCATAATGACGCTCAATAATTTGGACACGAGCGCGAAATTCATTTGGGTTGGATGGACATTGCTTGAAGAGGCACTTTGCGAGGGAGCTGAAAAGAGAAAACGCTCAAATTGTTACATTCAGTATTTTATCGCCACGTTTATTTTGTGAGAGTGATGAGCTCGGGAATCTTTGGTTTACTAATTATAACAATAATGGAATCCCCTGCTCGTAAGACATCGTCTCCGGTTGGCGTCTTAGGGCTGTACTCATGTTCGTGACCGACTAAGACGCATTCATCGGGCCAGGAGACATCGCGGACACGAAGTCCGGCGGCTTGGCTTTTTTCGCCAATGTTGACTTCGATGATGCAGCTTGTTTCGCAGCTGGCGGTTTCTATTTCTATATACGGCTTTTTGCTGCCGATGTAACGCATAACCTCGTTTGATGTAGCAACTCGAGGAGAGACTGCGTATTCGATTCCCAAAGACTCGTTTAGACTTCCCAAGATCTCTAAGTAGTCGGCACGATTGATTGCTAGCATCGAGTGGGTGGCTCCGAGGCGGTGGGCTTGAAGGCATGTCATTATGTTATCTTCGTCATCTTTGGAGCATGCGACAAAGAAGTCTGATCCACCGACCTCTTCTTCTTCCAAAATTCGGCGAGAAGTGCCATCTCCGTTAATTATTGTGAGATTGGGCATGCCTTCTGTTAGTGTATGGCAGAGGCTTAGGTCATTTTCGATGATGCGAATTTTGAAACGTGGATTGCTCAGAAGTCGAACAAGGGAAATTGCTATTTCGCTCCCACTGAGCAGGGTGACGGTAATTTTTTTTGAGCCTTTAGAATTTGGGTCAAAGTATTGGTTTGCTTCAAAGAGCGAATCTGGATGGCCGAAAAGAGTAACGTGGTCGCCTTTCTGAAGGATCGAACGAGCGTTGGCTACATAGGTCTTTTCTTCCCGGTTGATTAGTCCGATGCGCAAATTCCCCGGGAGCTTTATTTTACTGAGGGGAGAGCCTATAACACGTGCTCCGGGTTGGATTTCTACGGACTTGACCTCGATTTGACCTCGACCGAAATCTTCTACAGCGACTCTGCCCGGGTTGCGAATATGCTTGGCGAGCTCTACGGCTGCGAGGGCTTCGGGGTTGACGAGATGGTCAATACCGAAGTGCTGTTGATAGTTGAGCACGGTGTTATCACGGAAAGTTGAATCATGGACGCGTGCGAACGTCTTTTTAGCCCCTAGAGCTTTTGCGAGCGAGGCAGAGACCAGGTTTGTTTCATCACTACTCGTCATAGCGAGGAAGAAATCGCAGTTCTGCACACCCGCTTTGAGAAGTACGCGGGTGGAGCCCCCGTGATCGCGTATGATGCGTGCGTCTAGGTGTTCATTGAGGGCGTTCACAATGGCTTGATCGCGCTCGATGAGAGTAACGTCGTGGTCTGCTAAACTAAGCATTTCACAAAGGTAGGAGCCAACTTCGCCTGCGCCAACGATCACGATTTTCATGAGGACGCATATTGAGTATTCATTGACCCCTGTCCAGATGAAGTTTTGTTTGTCTAAGGAGGCTATTGTCTAGTGGAGGGCTTACTCTTTGAACAAAGGCTCTATCAGGAGGGGATATTAAACTGCTTTAAATCGGATCTGCACCGTCTTTTTTAGTAACGGGGCTATGTGCGAATTTCTATAGTGTTTCCTCGTATATGGAGATCGATTTCTTCGAAGCTTCCTACACGACCCAAAATGTTTGGGTGGCGTAGCTCACAATTGTCTCCGATTATAACAACTGCGCAATGGGCGTTTAACGCTGATTTCACTCCGGTTTCGGAGTCTTCAAAAACGAGGCAATCTTCCGGCTTAAAGCCGAGTTGTTCTGACGCTTTTAGATAAGCTTCGGGATCGGGTTTTCCAGATCGCACTTTATCGGCCCCGATCAAGGTATTAGGAATAGGCATCGCGACAGCTTTCAGCTTGGCTATTGCCGTATCGGTGATGCTTGAAGTGGCGACTGCCCATCGTTCTCTGG
Source organism: Puniceicoccaceae bacterium K14 (assembly GCA_022538095.1). Classification (GTDB taxonomy): domain Bacteria; phylum Verrucomicrobiota; class Verrucomicrobiia; order Opitutales; family Opitutaceae; genus JAKYXN01. The sequence continues at coordinate 3,539 of JAKYXN010000020.1, forward strand.
GTAGTTGCTTGAGAAGAGCGGAGGCACCTTTTATTTCACATAGGCCTTGGAGTTCTTTTCGTTCCAAAGCCTCGATCTTTGCGGCTTCCGCTTTGGAGTCTAGTTCTGGAGCGATGGCTGAAATTGTATCTTCAGCGCGGGAGCTATGTATGGAGGTTTCTACTTTGGAAAATGAGATATTTTTTTCGTGGCACCATTTTCTCATTACGCGCTCAACGATTGAAGCGGAATCGACGAGTGTGCCGTCAAGGTCGAAAATGATGGCTTTGAATACATGATTCATAACCTAGAGTACTTTAACAAAAACGTATCCTGTATCCAAAGATCGTCTTTTTCGTAGATCTCCATATTTTGAATCCCATTCTCCCGATTTTAAGTCTTGCTCGAGTTTCAGTAATCCGGCGTCGACGCTTGTTGGATTGATAGAAGAAAAGGAAGATATACCTGATCGATATAGTTGCTCCAAGTATATTTCCGGGCGTGCCCATCCAGCGGATGCAAAATGGTCGATGAGGTCATGGGGGAGGGGAAAAGGGTGTACTTCTACTTTCTTTGATAGTTCGTTTTTGGCGTACCTTTTAAGATTATCGATTTTTGGAAACCAATTTTTGTCTTTCTCTAAGAATTCGGGAAAATAGTGAAATAGCCAAAAAATTTTATTCGAAAATGCATCGAAGGTTAGGATAATGATAGGCCCGTTTCCAGTGACACGTGCTGCTTCTTTCATTCCCAATTTCCAGTCGGAGAAATGATGCATGCAAAGAGTCATTACAGCGCCGTCGAAGCTAGTAGAATCGAACGGAAGCTTTTCTGCGGTTCCTTCGACCCAAGTAATTTGGTCGTGCTGTTTGCCTTGATTTCGCATTACTTGCGACGGCTCGATCGCTGTTACCTCGTAACCTGCATTTGCTAAAGCGAAGCTGTAGTTGCCGGTGCCTGCTCCTACGTCGAGGATTTTGGAGCCTTTAGGAAGATCGAGAAGATTGAGGAGCTGTTCAGTGATTCTGGGATCTGCTCCTCGGGTGGCGGCGTAACTTTTGCCGATAGAGTCGTAGGCGGTGGTCATAGCTTTTCCTCAAGGAATGCGGTAGATTTTTAAAATGAGAGGCCAGCTCACTCTCAATGTATCGTTTTTCCAGATTTTTTCAAAATCGCCTCTGCAATCGTCAAGTATGTCGGTACCTGTGTCTTCGAGAAGGTAGCGGACTGCGGACCAGGAGTTTATGTGATTGAAATAGCTATTTAACGACCACTGCTCTGAGATTGTAATTTTTGGGGATGCAATTTTTTGAAAGGGAGCGTGCAAGCCTGCATAGCCATTGTGCAAGGCTTTGCTTCTTTGGGGCCAGTACGAGCTGATTCGCAGTTTTAGTTCGTTTAATAATCCGTCAATTGACTGAGATACTTGCGGCCATTGGTAGCCCCAAAATGCAAATACACCATTGGGTTTGCTCACTCTTTGAAGTTCATTCCAAAAGGGTTCAAGGTCGAACCAGTGTATAGCTTGAGCTACAGTGACTAGGTCGACAGAATTTGACCTGATTTCTGATGCTTCTGCGGGAGCTTTTCTGAATTCGATAGTTGAATTTTTCTGTCTTTTAGACAGCTGGGATTCGCTTATGTCGGTTGCAATGACTGATCGAAAGTACTTCGCTAGATCCTTGGCCGCTTGTCCGGAACCGGTTGCGCAATCCCAGGCAAGTTCGCTTTCATTGCAGAGGCTGACTAGTAATTCGTAAAGTTCCTTTGGATACGATATCCGTCCTTTGGCATAGTTTTCTGCGATCGAAGAAAAATGATCTTGTTGGTGCGGCGTATTCATGACCGGATGATATTACCTGCTTTTGCAATTCGGCAACTTATCTAAGTAGAGTTATTAGCTGTCGCTATATAGAGGCATTAATTGACTTTATAAATGCTCATTATTGCACCGTTAGAAGTAGAGCTAAGCTTGATGAGCTCTAAACTGGAATAATTGAGGCTGTTCGAGAACAATCGCTTTCCTTCCCCGAGAATGAGGGGAAAAGTCCATAGCCGTAATTCGTCAACAAGTCTATTTGAGATCAGCGTCTGAACGAGTTGCCAACTACCATGAACTTGAAGGAGTCGACCTTCTTGCGATTTAAGACGTTTGATTTCCTCAACAATGTCTCCCGAAACCTTAATTGAGTTTTGCCATTGTAGTTTGTCCTGAGTGGAGGTGACAACATACTTAGTCGAGTGGTTGAGTCTATTGGCAACAGGACCGGTGGCGTCGGGCCGATGGGAGGCGAACATTTTGTACGTGTTATAGCCAAGGAGAAGGTCGTAGGGTTGCTCCATGGCTTCGCTCATGACCTGTTGCATCACTTCCTCCCAATTGGGTGAGGCCCAGCCGCCTTGCTCAAATTCACCTGATCGGTCTTCGTCAGGGTGTCCTGGAGCTTGCATTACGCCATCGGCACTCATGAAGATGAGTAGGGATATATTTCTCATGAGGTATTGTGGCTACTTAAATTCTAAGTGCGGGTTTTAAGTTCTCGTTTATCGAATCCACCGCTTTGCGGTGGCCACTTTTGTAAGAAGAATCGAGCAGGTTCCGATTAAAATTGCGACGAAGGGCATAATTATGGCTGGAGGGCCCATTTCCTTGATGGCGTCGGACAAAAAGTAGACGTAAGCTGTCTGGCATAGTACACCACCGATGGAGATCCAGAAGAACGGATATGCCCACTTTCTGCGTAAGACCAATCCAATTGTGCCTAACAGCCCACCCAATGCTTCGAATGCGAAGGCAATGTTAACCCAAAGAGGTATGTTTCGGTACAAGTTTTGTTGGTTTTCTGGCAATGCAGCCATGCTTTCTTCAGTTAAGGTGATCCTTATAAAAAAGGCAGCTATGTCCATTGTAAACCATAAGAGAAATACAATCGTGATTACCCAAAACCAAATTGGTGTTGAAATGGCGCGGGGCTTATCTGTTGAGGGGGAAGGGGTTGATTTTTCTATCACAAGTTAGGTGGAGATTGTTTAGTGTCCTGAGATTTTTGGAGAGCTGAAGGCTCGGCCAGTACTCTTTGACGTATGAATACTCGTAATTTGGACAGTTAAAACTGTTTTCTATTTTGGGGAGAGTAAATCACTAGACGATTAAGTCTTCTATGGAGTCAGAACCCTCAAAGAGTTCGTAAGTCTTCCCGACAACAGTGTTGTTTTTGAGGCAATGTAGAATCGTATGAGCAGTATCTTCTCGGGAAATAAACTGTTTGTTTGGATCTTCAGGTCGGTCAGTTCTTATACGCTTGTTTCCAATGTCATCGGTTAAGCGGCCCGGTCGAAGGATTGTGTAATTGAGCCCAGACTCGGCTAGGTATTTATCTGCGAAGTGCTTAGCGACGAGGTAAGGCTTTATACGTTCGGGGCCGGGATCAGGGTCGCCTGCACCTCGCGAGCTTATCATAATGAAATGTTGAATACGTGATATTTTAGCTGCCTCAATCGCTTGTCTGGCTCCCCAAAGATCGACTAGGAGAGTTTTATCAAATCCGGTTTTAGCGCCTGAACCAGCGGTGAAAATGACCGTACTACAATCTTCCATAGTGGTTTCAATGCCGCTTTCCAAATCACCTTCGACAATTTCAACTGAACTAGGGAAATCGCATTTTTGCCGATCGCGTACGAGCGCTTTGGTGGGGATTGTATTTTGAGCTAGGAGGCGGATCAGAATTTTGCCAATTTTGCCAGTTGCTCCAATTACTAGGGTTTTGCTCATATCGAAGGCTGTTTGTTTGGTTAGTGGCATTCAATGAAAATTGTAAAAGAACCGGGTGCGCCGTTTGACATTCTCGATATCCTACATGTGTAAGATTAAGTTATTTCAAGCAATTAGCCCAAAACCGAAATGAGAAAGTTAAAGAACTTTTTGAGAGACGAATCTAAGAGCATCGATATTTCCCCTCTAATCGATATGGTATTCATACTTCTAGTATTTTTTGTGGTGGCGACTTCGTTTATAGAGGAGCGAGGTCTGGAACCTAAAACCAACGATGGACCAGCTCCAATCATAGATATGGAAGAGCCGATTATAGTAAGAATTCGAGATTCGGGAGAGCTTGTCTTTGCTGAACGCTCGGTTTCGCTTGAAACATTGGAAACAATGTTGCGTTCGGCTTCTCAGATGACAAGCGGCGGCTTAATTGTTGAGTTAGAAAGTGAGGTGAATACAAGCCAGCTAGTCGCGGTAATGGATAAGGTTGTTGCTGCGGGAATTGACAGCTCGGTTTTAAAGCAGATCTAAGCCTCTTCTGATCGAGCTTTCACTATTGTGTATTTTCTTACTTTTCACGGCTGGATCAAACTATTCTATGATTTCGTATACGGAAAATGGGAATTTAATGATATGACCTTCGTTACTTCCGTGTAAGAAAGCTTGCAAAAGTGTTGAGGAGCCATGGCTTGGATTTATATGACAATGCTTAATGTGTATTATGGAACTGCGCACGCCGGTGATGATGCTGGGATTTACACGCAGACTTTGGAAATTGAAACAGGGAGCTTGGGCACGGCATCTTTAGCGGCTCCTGCAACGTCTGCTGGCTTTCAAGCGATTAACGCCGCGGGTACTTTACTTTATTCGATTTGTGCGAATGACGATGGTAAGGGGGTAGTTCGAGCGTACTCGATTGAGCGTAGCACGGGAGCATTGACATTGATAAACGAGCAACTGACTGGTGGGGGAAAACCTACCTATGTGGGTTTGAGTGGTACCGAGAGAAGTCTCTTTGCTGTTTGTTATGGCGAAGGCTCGTTATCCGTTTTGCCAGTTTCCGAAGATGGGTCGATAGAACCTTATTCTGTGTTTAAAATACATGAGGGTGGGTCGGGTGCTATAGCGAGCCGTCAAGGTGAGGCGCATACGCATTCAATATACACAGATCCAACGAATCAATACGTCTTCGTTTGTGATTTGGGAGCGGATAAAATTTTTATCTACAAATTCGACCAAGATGATTCAGTGCTGATTGGCGACCCAATTGAAGTCGCGACAGCCGTAGGCGCTGGGCCACGTCATTTAGCGTTTCACCCAAATGGAGAATGGGTGTATGTGTTGAACGAGCTAAATAGCACAATGACTCAATACAGTTGGGATGCTGCTCAGGCAGGTCTTGCTGAGAAGGGTACTTTGTCAACGTTGCCAGAAGGTTTTTCCTTCGAAGACAATTTGACGGCTGAAGTGGTAGTTTCAGCAGATGGACGCTTTGTTTACGGCTCAAACCGCGGGCACGATAGCATTGCGGTTTTCGCGATTAATGAGAAAGACGGTAGCTTGACGTTGACGCAGATCGAAGCGACGCGTGGCGGACATCCAAGAAATTTCAACTTGGATCCAACTGGAAATTTCTTGGTGTGCGCGAATCGCGACAGCGACAATGTCACTCTCTTTAAAAGAGATTCAGAATCAGGGAAGATTGAATACACAGGTTACGAAGTGAGCGTCCCTAGCGGGATTTGCGTTTCCTTCGTTTCTCGCTGAATTCAGAACGCTCTGAGCTAGCGAGTGTGCTATTGCTCTTGGATAAGCAACGAGTGCCAACCTGTGGAGTAGGTCTCGTATCCAGGAGCAGCTGCGTGAGCAATGTAGAATTGGCGTTTGCCCTGTTTCACTCTTACGAATGCTTTTTTCTCCTGCATGAGTTTCTCGAGCCCTCCGAAATCGGTGATGCTTGAAAGAACATTGTCGTGAGAGTCTGCAAGGACTTTGCAATTGACATCTACGATGCAACAACGTGTCTTTTCTTTTTGGGTACTCTCTACTGGAGTGTCTTTAACGATTACTTGAGCGAGGGCTTCCCAATTGAAAAGAACTCCGAGCACGCCGATATTTTTTCCGTTTTCGTCAAAAACTCCACAGGAGTATGTTAGCGTTAATGCTCCGTTGACAAGTGAGTCTTTTGTCACGCTTTGAAAACCGTATTCATCTCCATTGCTTGCATTTTGCACTTGGCTAAACCAATCTGTGTTGGAAACGTTGTCACCAATTGATGTGTATTTATTAGGTTTACCATTTGCAACTACGGTACCGTCTTTATCGCATAGGACTATGTCGTAATAGACTGTGTAGGCGTCTAATATAATTCCCAAGCGCTTACATGCGAATTCCTTGGCCATGATGTCGTCTTCAGCCAAGGCTGAAACTACTGCTGAGTCGGTGGCCCACCAGCGAACATCGCAAGTGCGTTCGTAAAGGTTGCGGTCAATCAGATCGATGTTTACCAGAGCGAGGTCGCTTAAGCGAGTGCCTCGAACATTAGTTGCCATTAGTTGGCTGATCTCCTTGAGCTCGTTTACTGTGGTTTCGGCTTCTGTTTCCAACTGCTTGGCAACCTCTTCAGTTATGGATGAGAGCTTCTGCATCTCGGCTGCTACTACTGAGAAACAGGCACCAACTTCCCCGGCACGAGCGGCTTCAATTTGCGCGTTGAAGGATAGCAAGCGGGTTTTTAGATTGATATTGTGTATCTCTTGAAGGGAGGTGTCAAAACTCTCTGAAAGGGACTCAGAGAGGCTGCTAATGCGTTCGGGACTTGCATCAGATATTTGGCTTTTGAACTTTTTCATCTTGGTCGTTTGATTAGGTAGGGAATCTTGTCCTATGATGATTCGGCTCAAAAACACGGGTCTTTACTCTAGAAAATTCTGAGTTGTTACATTTTTGTAATAGAAGAACTTTTGAGTGCTAAAATGTCGGTTTTGGTGCTGGTTTATACTAGTGTTTAAACAAAAAAACCGCCAAAAATGGCGGTTCGTAATTGATTCAAATTTGATTTGTAGCTTTTTAGCGAGACGCTCTTTTTCTCATGGTCGCGTCGAGTATACGCTTTCGAAGGCGTAGATTATTCGGCGTAGCTTCCACAAATTCATCGGATGCAATGTATTCGATTGCTCGTTCAAGCGAGAACTGAACTGGTGGTGAGAGTTGAATCCCCTTGCCGTCTCCTTGCGAACGGAAATTCGTCAATTGCTTTGCCTTAGTCGGGTTGACTGGCATGTCAGTCTTTCGTGGATTGTCGCCGATAATCATTCCTTCGTAGACTTCAACGCCGGCACCGACGAAGAGGCGTCCACGATCTTCGAGCGCAGCAAGGGAGTAGGCAGTGGTTTTGCCGTTGTCCATTGATACGAGCGTACCGGTTTGGCGTGTCGAGATTTCGCCAGCCCATGGGCGATACTCGAGGAAGAGATGAGACATAATACCGTGCCCGCTAGTGGCGTTTACGATGTCGATTTCGAAGCCGATTAGTCCGCGTGTTGGAATTTCCGCTTCTAAGAAGACGATCCCGTTGCGAGTTTCCATGTTGGTCATGACACCCTTGCGGTTGGAAAGATTTTCCATGATACCGCCCATGCAATCATCTGGAAGCTCTATCCAGAGGGTTTCGAACGGCTCCATTGTTTTACCGTCGATTTCTTGAGTAATAACAGTCGGGCGCGAAACGAGGACTTCGTAGCCTTCGCGGCGCATCGTTTCTACTAGTACTGAAATTTGCATGGCCCCACGTGCAGAGACATTAAAAATACCACTGCTTTCACCATCTTCTACGAGAATGGATACATTGGTCTTCATCTCACGAAATAGTCGTTCGCGTATTTGACGAGAGGTGACGAGCTTGCCATCACGGCCACCGAGCGGTCCGTCGTTGATGGCGAATTGCATTGAAATTGTTGGTGGATCGATATCGACGAAAGGTAATGCTTCTTGTTGGTCGTTTTCTACGAGTGTTTCTCCGATGTTGATTTCTTCGAAGCCTGCGATGCCTATGATGGTACCGGCTACACCTTCTACTGACTCGGATGAGCCGAGGCCGCTGTATTCGAAAACTTTGGTTACCTTGATGCGTTCACGTTTGCCGTCCTTGTTTAGGCGATAGATCACATCACCGATTTTGACGGTTCCGCTCATTACTTTTCCAACTGCGACACGACCAACGTAGTTGTCCCAGTCAATATTGGAAACAAGCATACGAAATGGGCTTTCGAGATCCGCTTCTGGAGCAGGCACGTGGTTGATGACCATCTCAAAGAGAGGTGTCATGTCCTTGCGCTCGTCTTCCAGTTCGTTCATGGCAAATCCGTTTTTTGCGGAAGCGTACACGAATGGCGCGTTGAATTGGTCTTCGTCTGCATCCAGTTCGAGGAAGAGCTCGAGAACTTTGTCATGGACGTACTCTGGGTCTGAGTGATCGCGGTCGATTTTGTTGACGACTACGATTGGCTTTAGGCCTTGTTGAAGAGCTTTACGGAGTACGAAGCGCGTTTGCGCTTGCGGACCATCCTTGGCGTCGACGAGAAGGAGTACGCCGTCGACCATCTTCATAACACGTTCAACCTCGCCACCGAAATCGGCGTGACCGGGAGTGTCGACGATGTTGATCGTTTTGCCCTGCCAGTGAACGGAAGTATTCTTGGCCTTGATGGTGATGCCTTTTTCCCGTTCAAGGTCCATTGAGTCCATAGCGCGTTCTTCTGCTTGTTGGTTCTCACGGTAGATGCCGCCTTCTTTCATAAGGCAGTCGACTAATGTCGTTTTACCGTGATCGACGTGTGCGATAATGGCAATGTTGCGGATGTCTTCGTTATGGCTCATAATAGCTCCTCTTATTTAAAGAAGCGAATCGAATGACCATTGAGAGGCAGCTTGGCAAGCGTTGATATTTGTAGGGAGTGCTTGAAGCGGCGAATTTACGCTAATTGCGTCGCGCTTAGGGCGTTTTTTGTCAGAAGGCTTGGGGGAAACTAATTAGGGCGTGTTCGTGAATAAATTCTTTTCTGCTTCGATTTGAGCTGAATCGCTTCGCGACAGGACCCATTTTCGAGTTTATTCACGAACACGCCTAGGTTTCGATTCTAATTAAGGGTGTTGGTTGCTCCATTTTTTCTAAGAAATCGAAGGATTTGCTTTTAATAGGGTTTACAATTTGTTGGATTCATTTCTCTTTTTAGAAAAAATTAATATTTACCCTATGAAGCGAATTATTGTGTGTTGTGATGGTACTTGGAATGATCTCGAAATGAGATACATAACCAATGTGGGACGATTGGCTCAGTCGCTCGAGTATGTGACTGCTGATGGTGTGTCGCAGGTTTTATACTACGATAATGGGATAGGGGCAGACAGCAAAGGCCTGATGAAATATATCGACGGTGGTCTTGGCAAAGGAATGGATGCAAATATAGCGGAGGCCTACCGCTTTATTTGCATCAATTATGAGGATGGGGACGAGATTTGTTTGTTTGGTTTTAGTAGAGGCGCATATACGGTCCGCAGCCTAGCCGGTATGATTGGGAAGGCTGGACTTGTCGGACGAGTGAATCTAAAGCAAATTCCTAGAGCTCTTGAGGTTTACCGCGGTGAAGGAGACGCTGGCGAATTTCGTCGGAAATACGGAAAAGATGTTCCAATTGCGCTTTTAGGGTGTTGGGATACGGTTGGAGCTTTAGGTATTCCAGATAAGGTCCCTTGGCTGCCTTTTGACAATTGGAGCAAGAGGAAGTATCAATTTCATGATACGGATTTAGGTAAGAACGTTAAGTGCGCTCTCCATGCTGTTTCTATTGATGATCGTAGGAAAGAGTTTGATGTGACTTTGATGAATAAAGCACAGGATGCTCCAAGCGATCAGATCTTGAGACAGGTCTGGTTTCCTGGGGTTCACGGATGCATTGGTGGTGGTATCTGGGAGAAAAGAGGCCTTTCGAACGCAGCTTTGGTTTGGATGTTGGAAGAGGCAGAGAAAATGGGGATCAAGTTGGCGGTTGATTTCAATCGCTTAGCTGACAAGGCAGAGAGCGATTATAGTATCTATTTCGACGGTTCGGTAGAAATGTTATATGGGGAACATGATCGCAAAATTGTAGGTTCGTGGAGCGATATTCATGATTCAGCAAAACTACGCTGGAAAGAGTTGCCAGATTATCGACCTGTTGGGTTAAAGCGTTTTGCTACTCGATTAAAGAGGTGGAATCCTAGCGATTTGAAAAAACCGCTCCCAAGGCTCAGCCGATTAAGGGCAGGAGCATCTGCGGATGTCCGAGTTTGGTCTTCAAAGAAGGCAAATAGTTCTAAACTGAAGGTTAAGAACGGAGAGTCATACCGTATCATTATTCCAGGTACTCAAGCGTGGAAAGATGGAAAGCTGGATGCGTGTGATATTCGAGGATGGTCTTTGAGGGCTGCGAAGCCAGCTTGGCAAAAAGGTGAGGAGAAAAAGTTCAATGCAGTTGAGCGCAGGGCTATTTCTTCATTTAAGAAAAAATGCCCCGTTAGGCAGGCAGACTTTTTCGAGTTAATTGCTAAAATTGGGAAAGGGGAATTCTTTAAGCTTAGTATTCCTAATAAAGCGGATACGGAAGGCAATTACGTTGTTTCTCTGAAGGCATCTCGCGATGGCGAGTTGATATTTGCAGCAAATGATGTGAGCTCGAAATGGGATTTTTTCGATCAGTACGATAACAATAAAGGATGGGTGTGGCTCAAGGTAGAACGCATTGACTAATTGTGTCTGGCTTGAACCTAGTTATCTGTTTGCCATTTTGTTTGAAGAGGAAACTACGTTTCTTCCAACTTGAAGTTTGGATTGAAGAAGTACCTTCGTCTCAAGGCGTGAGCGGAATTTCCCAAAACGCCAGAGACCGATTTTAGGTATCTATCATTTTGGTCTAAAGCGAGTGTATGAGTAAGTCTGTGGATTGAGATTTAGACGAAAGAGCTGAGATTAAGCGAGGCTCGAGAATTGCACGGCTTATGAAAGCCACCTTGGGCATTTGCGGCGAGAATCAATGGAATTTGACTTACCATTAATCTAAAAATAATGGTAAATAACTAAGGGGATGTCTTTTTATAGTTAGTAGTACTTAGGTTGGTCGATTTATTACCGGTGATTAAAAATCGGTTTTAGTGATGAAATTGACTATAGGTACGAAAATTAACATGAACGCAGTTATCCTTTTCCTCGTAGGAATAGGGTCTTTTATTCTGATAGGTTGGGTTGCCGTAGCGACTGCTCGGAAGTCATTTATTGACGAACGGTTCAGCCAATTGGAAGGGGTGCGTGAAATTAAGAAGCAGCAAATCGAACGTTATTTCGCTGATCGACAGGCTGATCTCAATTCTCTCGTGGATATTGTAGAGGCCCTAGAGAGCGAAGCCACGAGAAAACTAACTGCAGTGAGAGAAATTAAGAAGACTGCGGTTAAACGTTACTTAAAAACGATAGAATCGCAGGTTCTAACTTTCTCGCAAAATTTGATGATTCGAGAGTCGATGCGTCAATTTAGTGAGTCTCACTCAAGCTATTTGGAAGAGTGTGCCATAGACCAAGCTGAGTTGGAATCGATGAGGGCTGATGTCGTACGTTATTACCAAGAGGAGTATTTAGCGAAGTATAAGGAGGAGAATGAAGGGCGTTCTATTGAACTTGAAGAGCTTTACGGGCGTTTGGACGACGAAGCGATCGCGTTTCAATACAACTATATTAGCAATAACGAGAATGCTTTGGGAGAAAAGCACAGGCTAGACTCAGCTAACGAGAATTCGACCTATTCGAAATTGCATAAAGACGTGCATCCGATTGCTCGTTCTTATTTGGAGGAATTCGATTACTACGACATTTTCTTAGTGGATCCAGATTCTGGAGATATTGTGTATTCAGTTTATAAGGAATTGGATTTTGCAACATCGTTGTTAGACGGTCCATACTCTACGACAAATTTTGGTAAGGCTTTTCAAAAAGCCAAAAATTTGGATGATGGTAACTCTGTTGTGTGGGTGGACTATGAGTCGTATTCGCCTTCATATGAAGCTCCTGCAAGTTTCATTGCCTCTCCGATTCGGGAAGGTGGTGAATTACTTGGGGTAGCAATTTTTCAAATGCCGATCGATCGCCTGAATACTATCATGTCAGAAAGAAACGGATTGGGAGAGACTGGCGAAACGTATTTAATTGGTCCTGACAAGTTGATGCGTTCCGATTCTTATCTCGATCCGGAGAACCACAGTACAACTGCAAGTTTTCGTAATCCTGTTGGAGGAAGTGTCGATACGGAAGCGAGTCGGCTCGCCTTGCAGGGGGTCGAAGGTGAAAAGGTTATCGTTGATTACTTAGGAAAATTGGTTCTTTCGTCCTTTTCTCCGATTGAAGTTCATGGAGTTAACTGGGCGATTATAGCGGAGAAGGATGTTGCCGAAGCGTTTTCCCCGAAGGACGAGCATGGGAGATGTTTGTTCGAACGGTACGCAGAGTCTTACGGATATTATGATCTCTTTTTGTTGAATTCGAACGGTTATTGTTACTACAGCGTTGCTCAGGAGAGTGATTTTCAGACAAATCTACTAGAGGGTGAATACGCTGATTCTAACCTTGGGCGGCTTGTCTCTGAGGTGCTGGAAACGAAGGCCTTTGGTTTCGCTGACTATGAACAGTATGCTCCATCGAACAACGAGCCAGCGGCTTTTATTGCTCAACCTGTTTTTATTGATGGCGAAATCGAGTCTGTAGTGGCGCTGCAATTATGCACTACTGCAATTGACAAAATTACGCAGGAACGTACCGGGATGGGAGAGACTGGGGAAACCTATTTAGTTGGCCCAGACAACTTAATGCGTTCTGATTCTTACTTAGACCCTGTGAACCGAAGCGTTATTGGGTCATTTAAAAACCCCGCATTGGGTAGCGTGAAAACAGAAGGCAGCGAGGAAGCTTTAAATGGGATGACAGGTAAGAAGGTTATTGTTGATTACAATGGGAACCGCGTTCTGTCAGCGTATACGCCAGTGGAGATTTTTGACGAGACTTGGGCTTTCCTTTCCGAAATCGAAGAAGCCGAAGTTTTGCAGAATTCTCACACAGCAAAAGCTTTGTCTAAGCAAATTTTTTCAATCGGAGCTTGGGGATGCGTTGCTATGATCTTGTGTACTGCCTACGCCTTCTGGAGTTCGAAAAAGTTGATGAATGTGTTGAGAAACATGGTACAACGGTTGACCATCGGAGCAAAGGAAGTGGAGGGTGCCGCAAATAGCGTGAGCGATGCCAGCCACGTGATCGCAAATGGTGCCTCTGAACAAGCGGCCTCATTGGAAGAAACATCGGCTTCGCTTGAAGAGATCTCCTCTATTTGCAACGCTTCTATGGGGAAAACGGCGGAAGCTGACCGTCTGATAAGAGAAGGTTTCGGACAAAATCTAGAGAAGATTTCCTTAGGACTTAATGAAATGAAATCGGCGATCGAATCGACCGTGTCTGCGAGTAATGAAACGTCGCAAATCATCAAAACGATTGATGAAATAGCCTTTCAAACGAATATATTGGCATTGAACGCTGCGGTCGAGGCGGCCCGAGCTGGAGAGTATGGCGCAGGTTTTTCGGTGGTGGCGGAAGAGGTGAGAACGCTTGCTATGAGATCTGCTGAAGCCGCTAAGATAACTGCTCTGAAAATAGAGGAGGCGAACGAGCGGGCTGGAAAAACGCAAGAACTGAGTGATCGAGTAATAGAGCTGATGTCTGGAAATTTTTCTTACGCAAAGCAGATTGGCTCAACCGTAGGTGAAATTTCTAGTTCTTCGGAAGATCAGTCAAAAGGGGTGGACCATATTTCTAGTTCAATCCATGATATCGATAAAGTTGTGCAAAATTTCGCTGCTAACTCGGAAGAAAATGCGAGTGTCGCTGCTGAGCTGACGGCTCAAGCTTCGGAGATAAATTCCATTGTGACGGACTTGTCTAGTTTAGTGGGGATTTCAGAGAAGACTCAGTCTACTTATAAACAGCCAGGTGCGCGAAACTTAAAAGAAGACGATTTTTCGGATGTAAGCGATCAAGTAACAGCGAGCTCATCGAACGATTTCGATTGGGGTGCTGATGAAGTGATTACCCGTTGATAGTTTGGGTGGAGAAGGGGCGACTGACTCGAGTTTTAACAGATGAATCTTAACAATATAGGGTATTGGACAATCTTTGTCCGTCCCTTTGCTCTATGTTTAGGCCATGATAAGTAGTGAAATATTGGTAAGCTCAGTTCGTGGAGATAATTCAGCGGGAATTGTGAAGAAAATGGCTAAGCGCGATCGAGTATTGGCTGAGTGCACAGGGGATGAAGGGTGGACCTTGGATCGTACTCCGGTGATCGATGACGCTATCGGTATGCAGCGATTATCTCGCTATGGACTTGGTTGGGGAGAGCGGACGCGGTCAACAAAGGTCGTATCGTTTCGATTTTGGGAACGCTAAGAAAATATTATGATGACCAGGCTATCAATAGAGCCATTCGCTCTTAAGAGTTTGATAGCGGCTTCGACCAATTGGGATCGATGTTTCGGAATCGATTTTTAGGGAGTACTTGTGGTTTGGTTCGATGGTAACTTCTCGAACCACGCTGAAATTGGCTATGTAGGATTTATGGATTCTCTGGAATGGTTTTGGGAGAATCATTTCGAGTGCCTGTAGTGATTTGTTGTGTAGTAGAGTTTGTTTGTCGCTGAAGGTGATTTCTGTGTAGGAACCTGAGCCTTTCATGAAGAGAACATCTTCCAAGGGTCTCAGGATGAGTTTGTTGTTTATGCGAAAAGCAAGTTGCTTTGCACTGTTGCTAGGCTGTGCACGTGGAGAGGTTACTTTTTCGATAGCTTCTGTGAGTCGTTCTTTGGTGAAGGGCTTGGCGACGAAATCGATAACACCGAACTCAAAGGCTTTGATTGCCTGTTCTGAGTGGGCGGATACGATAATAGTCTGAAACGCAGAAGAAGCTGCTTGCTTGAGGAGTTCAAACCCATCTTGCCCATTTAAATTTAGGTCGAGGAAAACAAGATCTATTGGTTTTTGGGTTATTGTCTCGACTGCACTTTCTAATGAGGCGCACCGCGTGATCTGACTAATCCGATCGTCTAGGATTTCTCGGGAGAGCCGTTCAAGTCTTTGAGCTACTTTTGCTTCGTCTTCTACAATTGCTATGTGCATTGTGGCATTTTTTAGGATATATCGTGTATTGATATTTCGGTGATTCTTTCCGATTCAGTTTCATTTTCTTGAAATGTCCAATTGCCAGGGAAGCTTTCTTCGAGTCTTGCTTTGATGTATTTGGATCCAGTGCCTTGTCCGATCGCTTTTGCAGGAGTTCGCATTTTGCTCTTTGGCACTATCAAATGATAGGTCCGAGAGATTGATGTTTTTGAGGCTTCAAGAGTAAAATGATATGTATTTCCAATTTCGTAGACGTTATGTGTTAGGAGGTTTTCAAACAGAGTGTGAAAAATAAGAGGTGGAATATTGTCGTGCCCATTCAGGCATGCTGTTGTTAGCTCGTAAGTAGTATCCGTGCGAAACGTCATGATTTTTAGAAACGAGTTACAAAGCTCTATTTCCCTGTGGACTGGGATGAGGGTTTTATTGGAGAATTCGTAGAGTAGGCGAAATTCCTTTGCAAGTGTATCTATAAAATGGATTCCTTTTTCGGATTTTCCTCGACCCATTCCATGACGGATGTAAGCGTGTTCATCAAAAAATGGGGTTGAATGCTTCGTTTGAGCATTTGCAGTTGTAATCGGTTTTTTTGTGATTCCAGTTGGGCGTTTCTTAGCAGAGTGATTTCCTTTTCTTGTTGATCCGATTTTAGTTGGAAGGCGAGTGACGTGAGTAGAAATAGGATGTTTATTGAAAATCCGATACCTATCCAAAAATCTATGAAGCTTTTTGGATCATCCCATGAAATCAAAAAGGATAAAATGAGAGAAACGGTAGCAGCTAAATTTAGCCAGCTTTGTGGATTTTTAGATTGTTTAAGGGCAACTGCGTTAAGAGTAATACTGGATAATCCAATGGTGAACGATATGAGGAGAAATTGAGGCCCCTTGAGTTCTAAGAATAGAAAACTTAACAGATAAATCGCGACGATAGCAGTAAGGAAGGAAGCTTTAGCTTTTATTGAAAAGTTGACGAAAGTAAGGTGGTATAACGGGTAAAGTATGCCAATTAGGATGGCTACAAAGTGTAGTATTTGCAGGTTCCAGAAGACTTGATTGTAGTAAATTCGATCAAAGAAATTTTGATACAGAGCTGTGGAGATTCCCATGCACAGACAAATGAGGCCAAAGTAGAGATATCTCGGGGAGCGTTGGTATAATATAAAAATAAGTAGATAGAAAATTCCTACTATGAGAACAGTGGCAAAAATTATTCCGTCCAATCGCAGGCTTTTGGTTTTCCAATATTGGTAATGGTTTAAGGGTTGAATGCTTGCTCGGGGGATTTTCCCAGGTAGATGCCAGATAGCTTGACGAGGATAATTATGGGAGACGCGATAAAGTAAGGAATGTTTTCCTGGTTTTAGTAAGTCTTCAGGGAGATCGAATCGTTTTTGGGGTATGCCTGGCACTTCGGTTGCCTTCGTAACACCAGGAATGCCGTTGGACCCAATGTATCGGTTATTCCAATAAAGGTCGTAGGAACCATGAAAGTCTATTTCGAGGAGATTCGTTTCGCTCAATGGCAGCAGTTGTTCGATGAGGATTTCTTGATGTATCCACTGATCGTTGTCCTGTTTCAAGCCGAAGAGAGCTTTCGTATCGTCTAGGTCGCTCCTTATCAACGAGGCTTGTTTTTGAGATAGGATAGACGTGTTTGTTATCGAAATAGGAGAGTAATTTACTATAGCTAAAACCGCATTGGGTACTTGGGGTGGTTCGCTAAATAGGAGTTCAATGTTTATTGAACCGGAACTCAGATCGCTTTTGCGAATAATGAAGAGGGAGTTACCTGCCTGCGAACCGGATCCTGTGTGCCGGCGGTTAACGAAAAGCTCGAAGGGTAGGTTTGTTTTTAAAACAAGGGCTGGTTTTTCGAATGACAAAGCGAATGCCTCAGCCTTGCATTGGTATCGAATTAGTAATGATTTTGGGGCTTCGGGAATCTCTTCACGAGTCGGTGGGTACGGATACCAGGTGTGCAATGAGTTTTTGACGATGGGATTTTCTAGTATTTGGTACTCAGAGGCGGCTATTTCCAATCCGCTGTCTTTGGCGGCATAGCTGAATGTAAAGAGAGTGATCGCTAGGATAATTGAGAGCAGGTTTCGCATGAAAAAATCAGGTGGGGATCGATATCTATTTGAGCCAGAAGGTTGATTGATGGGGAAAAGAATCTCCAACAAAAAGAATGGCTGTTCGTTTAAGCATATGGCTGTTTGCCGGAATAGGGTAGCAACTTATCCAATCCTTGGGACCCTTGATTCCATGAAGGCACTCCAATTAAAATTACTTTTCCTTATCTTGCTTTTTGTATCCCAGGCAAATCTTAACGGTGAAACTTTACTGGGAAAACGGTATATAGACGTTGGGTACATTGTGAAAGCGAAAGCTGCCGTTCTTGATGAAGGGAGAGAAGAAAGGGAAAGAAATTTCTGGGGGGAAAACCAAGGAGTGCGGTTTTACTTGGATGGTACGGAATCAATCGAAGGTCGTGGAGTTTCCATTGAGGTCAATTTTCCCTTTATAGATGAGAAAAATAAGCAGTTCTTGGATTTAAATATTTTCGCTGAGCATATTGATTTCGATGATACGATAGTTGTCCGAAATTTTATGGAAGGTGAACAATTGTTTGAATCGATCGAAGAGTATGAGTTGGAATTTCGTTATGGTAGCAATATCGTTAAACGCATTTCTGTTTACGCGGGGTTAAAGCTTGGATGGACGAATTTTTTAAGCCCTGATTTTGGAGATACCGAATTTGTTGATTCTTTGACAATAGGCGGTGAAATTCGGTTATCATCCACGCTTTTTTCACACTGTATTTTGAAAATCATCTCAATGGAACATTCTCGTTGGGGAGTAAATTGGCCTATTGTTTAGATGAAAAAAATTGTTTGGTTCTGTCCCATGATGTGAAATGGGAGAAGACTTTTTGGGATAGTGAGCATAGGAGTATTGTCCGTCTCGGTTACCGAAGATTTTTCTAAGTGCAAGTGTAGCTGCCCTGGCTTTAGTTGATTTATAAGATCGCATCCTCTCGAGGGTGCAATCATCGTATGGGCGTTATGAAAGCTAAGAAAATTGGATTTGTGGGGCTAGGCCGCATGGGAGCAAATATGGCTCGCTGCTTAAAAGAGAAGGGTTATACGATCGAGTGTCTGTACGATATAAGAGAGGACGTTTCTTCTGCTTTGGCGACGGAGCTTGAGACTAGAGCTTGCCTGACTTTGACTGAGGTTGTCGAAGGTTCGGATATTGTGTTTACGGTAGTGACCGACGATGAAGCGACGGACTCTATATTTTTTGCAGAGAAGGGTTTGTTGAGCAATGCAGAGGGTACTCTTTTTATTAATTGCGCAACGCTGACGCCAGATGTTCATCGAAAGGTTGAGGTTGAAGCTGCGAAGGTCGGGGCACGCGCTTTGGAGGCTTGCATGGCTTCTAGCATACCGCAGGCACGTAACGGTGAGCTGTATTTAATGATTGGTGGTATTGAGGGCGTTTTTACTGAAAATAAGCCATTGCTCGAGGACCTCAGCAAAGCGCTGCACTACATTGGTCCTATGGGCAAAGCTTCTGAAGTGAAGGCTCTAGTAAATATGGTGATGAATATTAATACAGCGGCCCTTGCGGAAGGTCTGGGATTGGGAGAGGCGCTCGGTATTGATCTGAAATTGCTTTGCGAAGTATTTAGTCATACCGGAGCAAATTCTCGAGTCTTGGAGACGGATGCGGAGGATATGTTGAATCGAGACCATGATTGTTACTTTTCAGCGGAGCACGCAGCTAAGGATTCAGGGATCGCTATTGCGTTAATGGAAGGTGCTGGCTTGAAGGGTCCTCTTGCTCAGGCGACGTTGGAACAATACGAACTTCTTGCTGAAAAAGGCTTGGGTGAATTAGACAAATCGGCTGTTGCGGAGCTTACTTTTCGAGGCAGAAACGCGTAAGGCGAGCAATGAAAGAAGTAATTTTAAATTCTCGAGGGGAAGTGTTGGATTACTCGCATTCTGCCCGAGGAGCCTCACAAAGAAAATCGGATTGGCTGGTGATCTTAGGCCATGGAGTTACGGGAAATAAGAATCGTCCATTGATTGTGGATACAGAAAATGCTTTGAATAAAGAAGGGTTCGATACGCTTCGTTTCTCGTTTTCTGGTAACGGAGAATCAGGTGGTCGGTTTGAAGAGTCGACTATCACTAAAGAGGTCGACGATTTGAAATCAGTTATTGGGGTGGCTAGAAAGCACTATGATAGGATATGTTACATCGGTCACAGTATGGGAGCCGCTGTAGGAGTCATTTCTGCGGTGCAAATCGAGGGCATCGATTGTTTGGTTTCGTTGGCTGGGATGGTTGAGACGCGTGTGTTTGCTCAAACTGAGTTTGGAGAAATTGAGCCCGGAAACGGTGTAATGTGGGAAGAGGAGTCATGCCCTTTGTCGAAGGTATTTATGGACGACCTTTGTGAAAAAATTGAATCAACTCGACCGTTTGTTGAAGAAGTAACTCAGCCTTGGTTACTTGTTCATGGTACCGCTGATGATGTGGTTTTGGTAGATGATACCAGAAGTGTTTTAGATACCAAAGGTGATGGTGTTTCGGTTGTTTTTGTCGAGGGTGCGGACCATAGCTTCAGTGAGCCTAAACATAAGGAGGAGGCTTTATCGACTGTCGTAAATTGGATTGGGAAGAGGGCTTGATCGCAATTGATTTTGGGCAAGAGGCTCGGTTTAGTCGTTGTTTGCGATTTCTTTGCCGAAAAGCATTGATTTAAATTTTTCGATTGTGGTTTTGTCTCTCGAGCGAAAATTTAGGAAAGGAGCGTGAACGTCTGGTTTTTGTTCATCGATTTCAATACCCCAAAGAGGTTCAAGTGAATTGGGGACCATGGAGTATCGTGCGTCGGCAAGAATATTTTCTTTGGACGGGTGGAATATCAGGTAATCATCCGAGAACTCAGCGAAGCGATCTATGTCGTGAGCCAGAGCAGAACCCAGAGGTATGCTTGCTTTGAGCTCAATTTTATCAACTAAGGGAGCTGCGTGTCCTGGATAAACCTGGTGGGTGTAGCCGAAGTAGTTAACGCGAATCGCATCAATGTAGAGTTGGCCGTTGTGCTCGTATAGGCTGCGCCATAAGGCCAGGTTTCCGATGGAGGGTTTTACCGATAGTTTTTTTGCTTCGGCATGGCCTCTTGATTCGGCTAATTGAAATTGAGCATTGCTTGCCTTTTGGTGTTGATGGTAGCCGAATACCAAATACGTAAATGCGAACAGGGCGGCAATTTGGCTCAATTTGGCCTTTCTCTTGAAGAACCCTATAACAAGTAATGCGAGTATTGTGAGTGTGAAAACTGGGTCGATTATTGAGATTATGCTCCAAGCGATTCGACTGCTGGAAAAGGGCCACAAAAGTTGGGTACCGTATGTTGTGCACGCGTCGAGGAGCCCCGCTGTCGCGTATCCTAATAGGGCATATAGATAGATCTTGGAGAAATGGAGCTGCTTTCGCAAGATTGGGCTGAAAGCTAATGCTGCGATTATGGCTCCGATTGGAATAAAGATGAGCGAATGGCTAAAGTGGCGGTGAAACTCTATATTGAGTAGTGGATCGCTTTTAGAGCGAATGAATATGTCCGCATCGGCTAGCATCCCAGCGGCCCAGCCGATTAGTGTAGCAATTCTTATTTCCTTTTTGGGAGCAGTGCTTGCAGATGCTATTGCACCCAAGGCTCCTTGACTAATCGGGTCCATCTATTTGGGAAGTGGTTTTTTTTGACGAATTTTCAGAACGTTCAAATGATGCTTACTTTAGTCATTGCTGAGAGCAAATTTGCAGTTGTTGCTCAGAGAATTTCTCATCAAATTTCTTAGGTAGTCAGGAATTACTTCATACTTGTCTCTACGATGTTAACGGATACCCAGAGGAAGTTACCCTCTTTGTCAATTTCAAGTGCTGAATGTGCCCTGAGAATAGTGGACACGAGATTCTAAAAATTTTTTGCGGTACCAGTCCAAAGAGAGCAAGCAGGGTTCACTACGATGCCTTGAAGACGTGCAACACAACTTTACTACTCGCGGCGTGCTTATTGTCCATTGCAACAGAGGGTCGACTTACGCGAGATTCAAGCTTCGAAGACTGCGTGATAGCAGAACTATGGACGTTAAAGTCAACCGCTACGATAGCGTTGCTATAGAGTCTGTCTACAGACGCTTCAAGAGCTCGTGTGTTAGGTATAAAGCTCCGATTCAATTTGAAGAGGAAATCGCCGACTGCCTCCTGCGGGGGCAATGGACAAACGGTTAATGCTAGCAATTGGATAAACAATGCAATGGAATAGAATCTAGTGTAACTTAAACGTAGTGTCCAGTTAGAGATGGGGATTAAAGTAATTCACTTTGCGTTAGTCTTGTAGGTTTAAGGGGGTGGGCGAGAAAATTGTTATTATATCAATGGAATGTAAGGAATTGAATTTTTTTAATCGTTTTTTGACTGGCTTGCCAGAGGATCCAATTGTTGATCTTTATCCAAGGCAGGTGGCGAATGCGTCTTTTTCACGAGTGAAACCAACTCATGTGGCCAATCCTCAACTGGTGGCGTTTTCTCAGGAGGTTGCGGAGGAATTGGAATTAGCTTCGAGTTTTTATCAGGGTTCAAGATTTGCGGAGGTGTTTGTTGGCAACCGACTCCTGAAGGGAATGGATCCTTATGCTGTTCGCTATGGCGGGCATCAATTTGGCCACTGGGCAGGGCAGTTAGGGGATGGGCGAGCGATCAATTTAGGAGAGGTGAAAACGTCAAAAGACGAGTATCTAACACTTCAGTTGAAAGGGGCTGGCTCGACTCCGTATTCGCGGACTGCTGACGGCTTGGCTGTGCTGAGGTCTTCGTTGCGCGAATTTTTGTGTAGTGAGGCGATGCATCATTTGGGGGTTCCTACCACGCGGGCGTTGAGCCTTTGTCTCACCGGTGAGGAAGTCGTTCGAGATATGTTTTATGACGGTAACCCGAGGCCGGAGCTAGGGGCGGTTGTTTGTCGAGTGGCTCCGTCGTTTACCCGCTTTGGGAATTTTGAGATTTTGAGTGCAAGCGGTGAGTATGAGCTGTTAAAAACCTTCGTTGATTTCACGATTAAAGCTGATTTTCCTGAGCTTGGTGAGCCGTCTGCAGAAGTTTACAAAACTTGGTTTCGAGAGGTTTGCCAGCGAACGGCTCGAATGGTCGTAGAGTGGATGCGCGTTGGTTTTGTACATGGTGTTATGAATACGGATAATATGTCGATATTGGGCTTGACGATAGACTATGGCCCATACGGTTGGTTAGAGGGCTATGACCCGGATTGGACACCCAATACGACGGATTCGCAATCAAAGCGTTATCGATTTGGCCAACAAGGAGAAGTGGCTTATTGGAATTTGTACCAACTCGCACGATCCTTGTTGCCGCTGTTTAAGGAGGCAAGCATCTTAGAGGAAATTTTGAATGAGTATCCAAAATACTATTCTGATCGCTATAATGAGATGATGGCGAATAAATTGGGATGGGCTTGTTTTCGAGTAGAGGATGCGGAGCTGCTTAGTGACCTTGAGGAAGTTTTAACGCTCGTTGAAACTGATATGACGATCTTTTACCGTTGTTTGGCCGAAATCGAGGCGAGTAGCGTAGAGTCTCTGACTGATCGAGACCTTGTTGGAATGCTTGAAGAGGCTTACTACGATCAGCAACCGCTAGCGGATACAGTAATACTAAAGACAGGTGATTGGTTGCGTCGTTACCTCTTAAGGTGTGATGAAGATATTCTAAGCGACGTAGATCGTAGAGTAAAAATGAATTCAGTGAATCCTTTGTATGTTTTCCGAAATTACGTTGCTCAATTGGCGATAGATGATGCGGATAGGGGTGATTTTTCTCGGGTTAACGAATTGCTAGAGCTTTATAGAAATCCATATAACGAGCAGTCGGGAAAAGAAATTTACGCAGCTAAGCGGCCCGAGTGGGCTCGCCGACGGGCTGGCTGCTCGATGCTATCTTGCAGTTCTTAGTAGCTACTTAAACAAAGGAAACTCGCTCGTGGCTTGCAATTATGGCAAGTGTTCGGATGTTTTAGATCATGCAAGCGAAGCGTCTATTAATTGCCGATGACAGTGAAGATATTTTAGCTGCGGGCCGTTTTCTGTTTGAAGATCAAGGGTTTGAGGTGATCGGGGCACAGTCTCCTAAGGTGGTTGTCGAGGAGTTGAAGAAGCAAGTGTTTGATGTCGCGATAATTGATCTGAATTATACTGAGGATACGACGAGCGGCAAAGAAGGTTTTGATCTACTAGAGCAAATCGTTTCAATTGATTCGGATTTGCCGATCATGGTGATGACAGCGTGGGCGACAGTTGATAAGGCTGTGGAAGCCATGCGTCGCGGGGCTCGAGATTTCATTGAAAAGCCTTGGGATAACAATCGCTTGTTGGCGTGGGTTTCGACGCAAAGCGAACTCGCTCGTAGAGTCAGGAAGAGCCAGGCGATTGAAGAGGAAAACCGCATATTGCGCGATGCTGGACATGTGGTTGATCTCGTTTTTCAATCTGATGCGATGCTCGGTATTCATGAAATGGTAGAGCAAGTCGCGCCAACGGATGCCTCAGTTCTAATAACCGGTGAAAATGGTACAGGGAAGGGGGTGATTGCTCGGCTTTTGCATGATAAGTCCAATCGATTTAAAGAACCCTTCATAAGTGTGAACATGGGGAGTGTTCCCGAGAATCTCTTTGAAAGCGAACTGTTTGGTCATGTGAAAGGGGCCTTTACAGATGCAAAAGAATCACGAATAGGGCGTGTCGAATTAGCTGCAAGTGGTACCCTTTTTCTGGATGAAATTGGTAATTTGCCATTGGGGCAGCAGGCAAAGTTACTCCGCTTTTTGGAGACAGGAGAATTTGAGAGAGTGGGGTCGTCGACGACTAGGAAGAGTGATGCTCGAATAATAGCTGCTACCAACGCTAACTTAGCGGAAAGTGTTGATTCGAAGGAATTTCGAAGAGATTTGTTTTATCGATTGGCTACAGTTCCTATTGAAATTCCGCCTCTGAGAGATCGGGTCGAAGATATCGTGCCCTTGGCCAACCATTTTCTAAATTTGTATTCGTCGAAGTATGGCAAAGCTTCCTTGAGCATGACGGAATCGATTGAGTCAGCTCTAAAAACACAAGATTGGCCGGGAAATGTGCGCGAGCTATCGCACACTATGGAAAGAGCAGTTATTCTCTCAAAGGAGGGTGTTCTTGCAGAAAATTCTTTTCGACTTCAATCGAACAAAGACAGCCGAATTGTGTTGGATGAATTGAGTCTGGAGGAGGTTGAGCGTTACTTGATTCAGCGATCGTTGAGTAAGGAGTCCGGTAATGTAACCGAGGCTGCCAAGCGGCTCGGCATGAGCCGGGCGACTTTGTATCGCCGCATTAAAGAGTACGGAATTCAATAGTAATGGGAAAGGCGCCATCACCAAAAATCTCCTACCCAACAAGGATTTTCATCACTAGTCTTGTTTCTTTGATTCCATGGGTTCTCGTGACAATTCTAAATGCGATTTGGGGACCCTTTAACATTTATCTGTGGGGGAGCCTATTTGCATATTCTTTTGTTGGGAGCGGGGTTACGCTTTGGTACTTGCACCGCTTGGTACATGATTCGTTTTATGCGAGTTCTAATCTCGTAGCTGGATTGAGAGAAGGGGATTATTCAATGCGACTGACTTCTGAAGGAACGACTGACGCTTTGAATATGCTTAACAGAGAGCTGAATTTGTTGAGTGAGGACTTAAGGTCCAATCGCTTAGCGAAATTGGAAGAAAACCGAAGGTTTCAGCTTTTAATCGACCTACTTGAAGTCGCTGTAATAGGGGTGGACGATAGTGACCGTTTTATATTTGCAAATAACCAGGCGAGAAAATGGTTAGGGCAACCAATCAATAAATTGCTTGGGGATGATATTGAAAATTTCGGGTTGAGCCCTGTTCTGGAAGTAAATGGAGCCGAGACGGTTGGGCTTGCGTTGCCAATGATCAAAAGTCGTTTTCTTGTTCATCTGGCGCAATATCGTGATGGAGGGAGAGCCTGTAGGCTTTTGTTAATCACCGATTTAAAGAGTCCCTTAAAAGAGGAAGAGAGGCGTGCATGGAAAAGTTTGATACGCGTTATTTCTCATGAGGTAAATAATTCCATTACTCCAATAAGCTCCTTGGCTAATAGCGTTTCGCAAAGTTTGCGGGCTACTGAAGGACTGCCTGAGGACAAAAAGCGGCGTTATTCTGAAGGATTGGATATTATTTCCAATCGATCAGCTAATATGACTCGTTTCATCCAAGATTACGCAAAATTGGCGAAATTGCCTGAGCCAAATTTGTCTCCAATTAGTGTGTCTAAACTCCTTGATTCCGTACTTCAGCTAGGCTGGGCGTTGTCCATTGATTATGAAATTGAGCGAGATTGTATAATCATCGCGGATGAGGCTCAGTTGCAGCAATGTCTAGTCAACCTAATCCGCAATGCGATAGAGGCTGCTTCTCCCGAAAAGCCAGAAGTGAGTGTCAAATGTGGAATGATGGGGAAAGAAGTGTTCATAGCGATTTTGGATAACGGTCATGGTATATCTGATACTCAGAATTTGTTTGTCCCATTTTTCACTACGAAGCCAAACGGAAGTGGTATTGGCCTGGCGCTTAGCCAAGAAATTATTGAAAAGCACAATGGTTCGCTGGAATTGAAAAACCGTGACGGTAACGCGGGTTGCGAGGCTTGTCTGTGTTTGCCAATTTCTTCCTGATTTTTTGATCCGAAGATTGTCTCAGAATGAGAATCGTTATGTCTCAAGCTGAAACGGATAAAGCTAAGAATGTATTGGTGGTAAGTATGTGAATTTTTTATCCTTCAGGTAAAGAGCGACTTATAAATCTACTGTAACGGTTGGCATTTGATCTGCGTATAGGGAGGCATGGATATCTCCCGCCCTGATTTGTTGAAGAAAAAGAAGAAACGTTCGATTGTCACTTGGTCTGTAGTGACGACCGTACTTGTCGTGATATTTGTGGTGGTGATTAATCTTGATTTTCGTGCGAATACTGTGAATCGGGATCAGATTTGGACTGCGGAGGTTAAGAAGGGGGACATGACTCGCACGGTGGAAGGCAGAGGTTCTCTCGTGGTAGATAACGCTCAATGGGTTTCTTCTAGAAGTAGTGGATCTGTGAGTACAGTTCATGTCCTTCCCGGCAAATGGATGAAGAAAGGGGATATTATTGTAACTCTATCAAATCCTGAGCTGGAGGAACTAAGTCGGCGGTCGAAGTTGGAGCTTGATATGGCTCAAGCGGAGTTGACCAGCTCTAGGTCACGATTACAGGGGGATTTACTTGCTCTGAAGTCCAGCTTAAAGGAATTGGAAGAACGGGCGAAAATGGCCCGGATCGATGCCGATATCGCAATTGAGCTGAATCGCGATGGATTGTCATCGGACTTAGAAAAAAAGCAGGCGATGATTCGTACTGAACAATTGGATGCTAGGTTAGAGTTGGAGGAAGAACGTTTGGCGTTTAGGGAAGACTCTATCGAACCCGAGTTGGCTGTCGCCAAGACTCAAGTAGCGCTAGCGGAGTCACAGCATGAGCTTTTGATATCTCAAGTTGAAGCATTGGTGATACGTGCAAATACATCAGGGATTTTGCAAAAGCTAACCTTGGAAGCAGGTATGCTTGTGAATGCAGGAGACCAGATTGCTCAAGTAGCTGACCCGAGGCGATTAAAAGCAGTATTGCGTGTTGCTGAAGTCCAAGCGAGATCTTTGGCAGCGGGTCAAGTGGCTCTTGTAAATACGCGCACTTCGGGAAGGTTAGGAGGTACGGTAAGCAGAGTGGATCCGAATGTTGAAGTAGGTACCGTAGCAGTGGATATAATTTTCAATGAGCTTCTGCCCGAAGGGTGCAGGGCTGACCAAACGGTGGACGGAGTGATAACCTTGGATCACCTCTCATCTATCGTTTATGTGGATCGTCCTCCTATGGTATTGGACAATGAATCCGTACAGATTTTCAAGCTGAGCTCTGATGAGTCCAGCGCTCAACGAGTTCTCACTAAATTTGGAAAGGCCTCGGTTTCTATGATTGAGGTGATTTCTGGATTAACTCCAGGCGATAAGATAATCGTCTCAGATACAAGCCGCTGGGATGAATTCGACCAAATTGAAATTAAATAATCGAATAGTTCAATGTCTATACAAACAGAAAGTACCACCTCTACTATGACTAGCCCAAGAACGAGCCACTTGATAGAACTGCGAGAAATCGCGAAAGTATTTTATACTGATGACATGGAGACACGAGCGTTGAGCTCAGTGGATTTAACGATATCTCAGGGAGAATTTGTGTCGATATCGGGCCCAAGTGGGTGCGGGAAATCGACTCTTCTATCGATTATGGGAATTTTGGATACTCCGAGCTCAGGATCGTATTTGCTGAATGGTGTAGAAGTTAGTTCGTTGGACGCTCGTGGTCGATCACAGCTGCGCAACAAGGAAATTGGGTTCATCTTTCAGAGCTTTAACCTTATCGGCGATATGAGCGTATACGAAAATGTCGAATTGCCGTTGATCTACGGAAAAGTGCCCAAATCAGAGAGAAAGGAAATGGTGAGTGCGGCTTTAGCACGGGTCAATATGGACCATAGAGAGAGGCATCGTCCGAATCAATTGTCCGGCGGTCAGCAACAACGTGTGGCGGTAGCTCGAGCCTTGGTAGGGCGTCCATCAATACTGCTTGCAGACGAGCCGACTGGAAACCTCGACAGTAAGAATGGCGCAGCTGTAATGGAGCTTTTGGGTGAGTTAAACAATAGCGGATCTACGATTTGCATGGTTACTCATGATGAGCGATATAACCAGAACGCTTCTCGTGTTGTTCAGATTTTCGACGGAAGCGTCGTTCAAGAATCAAAGAGCTAATCCCAGTATTCTCATGCAGAATTTAATTAGCAATTTTGTCTATGGCTTTAGGCAGATAGCCAAAAACCCGTACACGACCGCGTTTTCTGTTTTGCTCCTAAGTATTGCGATAGGAATGGTCGCGATCGTTTATTCAGCTTTGCAAGGAGTAATTTTTCAATCACTCTATTTAGATGATTCGGAGCGTATTGTAAACCTTGGTCGTACTTCACCTGAAGAAGAAGCATCCAATCCTAGTTGGACTTTTGAAGAATACAAAATCTTGGAGTCCGAACAAAAGGCTTTCGAATCTCTTGCTCGAGTTACATTTGACAATGTAATACTTGATACGGAGGGAAATAAAGAATTTGTGAGAGCGGGGTATGTTGGTCTTAATTTTTTTGAGACGTTTCGTTATCAGCCAGTATTAGGTAACTTTTTTGATCCAGAGAACGAAGATTCGTATAACGACATGCAAATGGTGATAAGCCATAGCGTTTGGATCGATTCATTTGACAAAGACTCTAGCGTAGTGGGTAAGAGTGCATTCGTAGATGGCGTTAATTGGACAATCATTGGTGTCGCCGACCCAAAATTCGATTTCCCATTTGGGCAGGATATTTGGATGCTCGCTCCGCTGGATTCAATTAATGAATTAACAGGAGTAGGCCGGGGTGTCTATTCGTTTGGTATCCTTAGAGAGGGTATGACTGTGGAAAGAGCAGGAGAAGATGTCGCGAGAATTGCTCAGTTAATAAATAGTAGCGTACCAGATCCTGAAACAGAGTTTTTAGGTGGAGAAGTACTGCTTTTTATGGAGATTATGATGGGTAGCAATACGCGCCAATTTTGGCTTATGCTATTTGCCATCACAATTTTTGTTTTGCTAATCGCTTGTGCGAATGTGTCCAACATTATGATGGGGAAGGCGATTCGAAGACGTAGTGAATTTGCTTTGAGAATGGCTCTTGGAGCAAGTCGGTCTAATTTGGTCACTCAACTTCTGGTCGAGTCCTGGGCTATAGCGATGCTAGCGATTTTCGGTAGTTTGATTTTTGAAGAAGCGTACGCTCAAATCGTATTTTTGCCGATGCTGGAAGAGCTTAGTTTGCCTGATTGGATGAGTGTGGAGGCAAGTCTGGGTACGGTAATTTTTGCTTCAATCGTTTCGGTTGCTTCGATGTCTTTATCGAGTTTGGTTCCTGCGCTTCGTGCAACGAATTCCGATATTCAGATCGTTTTAAAAGAAGGCACGCGTACGGGTTCGAGTGGGAAAATTGGAAAATTTATTGGGGGGCTTATTGTTCTGCAAGTGTCCTTGGCAGTGATTGTTCTTACAGGTGTTGGCATCATGTTGAGCTCAACCCTGTATGAGAAAAAGCAGTTCGTTTTTTATGAAACCGATAACGTTGTTTTCGGAAGAATAAGTTTAGATGCTAGAAATTTCCCTACCCCGGAGGAGCGACATGCTGGGCTAGAGGCTTTTATTCGGCAAATGGAATCTCATCCCGCTTTTGATGCATTGGCGATAAGTAACGAGCATTACAGTCGTTGGTCGCAAAGACCAGTGGCGGTAGAAGGAATAGAGTATCCAACTAAAGATGACAGGCCTACTTGGATGGCACGGATTGCGTCTGCGGGATACTTCGAGAAAATGGGTATCGAAGTACTAGAAGGGCGTGAATTTACGGAGGAGGATAGGCATGGGTCTCCGCTAGTGGTCATGATAACCGAGGGTGCTGCTGAAAGGAATTGGCCTGGGGAAAGCCCGATTGGCAAGCGAATCACTGTCGACCATGATCCGTCAAGTGCGTTTCAATCTCCAGACAATGTGGAAACGTTAACGGTTGTGGGGGTCATTCCTGATCTTTGGAGATTGGATGTATATACCAATGAAACAAGAGATGGATACGTACGACCACTCGGTCAGGAGACCTGGAGTAACGTGTGTCTTTATGCTCACGGTAAAGGCAATTATTTGTCGCTTGAACAGACCATTCGCGATATTGGGAATCGATTGCAGGATGGGTTTTCTGTAACCGAATTGAGCCCATTGTTAGACGTTATCGATGATCAGTATTCGTACCAGGATATGGTGTTGAAACTTGTATTGAGCTTAGGCACTGCCGGGTTAATAATGGTCGGAGGTGGACTGTATGGAGTAATCGCGTACGCGACAACTCAAAGAAGGCAGGAAATGGCAATAAGAACAGCGCTTGGAGCGAGTCCTGCCCAGAACATATGGTTAAGCTTTTTTGCGGGACTCAAACGAGTCCTAATTGGTATAGGGTTGGGCCTGATAGGGGGATTTGGACTGCACAGCGTCTTGAAGGATCTTATCAGGCCTTACCAACCAGACATGTTGGGATTGTTGATTTTACTGATTGGAATGATCGTTTTGGCTTCAATGGCGATTGTAATTCCTTCGTGGAGATCAAGCAAAGTCGAGCCAATGAAAACTCTGCGTACTGACTAGTAATCAATATATGGTACAAATCGAAATAAAACGAAGCACTCGGACTTTGGGTATCTGTTCTATGCTATGAGGAATTTAGTTCGAAATTTCCTATATGGATTCAGGCAGATAGCAAGTAATCAATATACCACTACGTTTAGCGCATTGCTTTTGAGCATTGCGATCGGAATGGTGTCTATTATATATTCAGGGCTCCAAGGAGTGATTTTTCAATCAGTTCCCTTGAAAGATGCTGAGAGAATCGTTCAAGTTTTGCAGACGAACTCTAATGGCCAAAATCGCCAAAGTATTTGGACAAAGGAGGACTACAAAGTCCTGGTGGATAAGCAATCCTCATTGGAGTACCTGACATACATAATACCGGACAACGCTGTTGTTGGCAGAGATGGGGATAACGAGTTGGTGCGTACCACTTTTGTTAATGCCGATTTTTTTAAGATATTTAAAACTGGGCCATTTCTAGGGCGCTTTTTCGAGCCGGCCGATATGGAGTTAGAAAACAATCAGCTTGTTGTTATTAGTTACAGTGTTTGGCAAGAGGTGTTCAAAAGTGACAATGAAATAGTTGGAAAGACTGTTCTTGTTGATGGACTGGGTTGGACTGTTCTAGGGGTAACTGGATCTAAGTTTGATTTTCCGTACAGACAAGATCTGTGGCTATTGTCGGATTTGAATAGCGTAGAGGATTTGCTTGGACGTTCAGGTGGGGCTGGCTTTGCGATGGGGTTGCTCAATGAGAAGGTATCACTAGAAGTGGCGAGCCAGGAAATTGGGAATATTGTAAAGCAGATTGCGAGTGCTCAGCCTGAGGCTGAATCGAATTATATCGGAGGTGAAGCTATACAATTTGTTGACGGTTTAGTTGATGATGGAACGAAGAGGTTTTGGTTGATGTTGTTCAGTATAACGATCTTAGTTCTACTTATCGCTTGTTCGAATGTATCCAGTATAATGGTAGGTAAATCTATTCGACGACAAAGTGAATTCGCACTTCGAATGTCCTTGGGGGCGAGTCGTTGGGACGTTGTGATGCAGTTGGTCGCTGAATCACTTGCGATAGCGATCTTGGCGATATTTGGGAGTTTAATATTTGCTGAGACATACAAGGAAATTGTCCTTTTGCCGATGGTTGATGATTTAGGTCTTCCTGACTGGGTTGGAATAGATCTGAATCTGGGTTCTGTGGCATTTATATCCGCTGTCGCTATAGTCTCTGTAATCTTGTCTAGCATTGCGCCTGCTTTTCGCTCCACCAAGACCGATTTGCAGACTGTTTTAAAAGAGGGTACTCGTACAGGTTCGAGTAGTCGGGTAGGAAAATTCGTGGGGATCCTTATCGTCTTTCAAGTCGCTTTAGCAGTGGTAGTCTTGACTGCGGTAAGTCTGTTATTGACGTCTACTCAATACGAAAAAGAGCAATTTGATTTCTATGAAACGGACAATGTTGTGTATGGAAGGATAAGCTTAGATGATAAATATTTCCCAACCCCAGCTGATCGTCTTGTAATTCTGGATAATCTCATTCAGGAGGTAGAGAATGATCCTGCAATGAGTGGTATTGCTATTAGTAACGAGCACTACAACAGATGGGGAGGAAGACGAATTGCATTAGAGGGACAAGAGTATCCTACAGAGAATGACAGGCCAGTATGGCTTTCGCGCGTTGTGTCAGCTGGATACTTTGAGACGATGGGAATCGAGTTGATTGAGGGGCGAGAATTTGGTCCTGAAGATCGGCATGGAGCTCCCTTAGTAGCCCTAGTGTCGAAGGAAACTGCGGAACGAAATTGGCCTGGTGAGAGTGCAACTGGAAAGCGTTTTACTATGGATTACAATCGTTCAAGTATGCATCGTACTCCGGAAAATAAGGAAACTCTCACAATCGTTGGTGTTATACCGGATGTTTGGAAACTCGATGTATATGCCAATGAAGTTTACGACGGATATGTTCGCCCCGTGGGGCAAGAAACTTGGAGTAATTTGTGTTTGTATGGGCATGGGTCTGGAAGTTACTTATCTTTGGAACAATCCTTCAGGAACATTGGGAAGCGAATGCATCCAGGTTTTGCAATTACAGGAGTTACACCTTTGGACGAGGTTGAAGAGCGAAGATATTCAATGCAGAATATGGTTCTAAAGTTGATTTTGAGCATTGGCTCGGCGGCTGTGCTGATGGTCGGAGGCGGGCTGTATGGTATAATTTCATACGCAACGAATTTGAGGAAGCAGGAGATGGCGATACGATCTGCTCTGGGAGCTAGTGTTGAGCAGAATATAGCATTGAGCTTTTTCTCAGGATTTAGACGCGTCTTATTTGGATGCTTTGGTGGAGCCCTTGGAGGTGTTGGTCTGCATTTCTTTTTAAAGAACCTCATTAGGCCCTATCATCCAGAATTATTGAATTTGCTTTTACTCATAATGGTACTGTTCGCGTTAACGTCTTTTGCCATCTTAATACCTGCATGGCGTTCGAGAAAAATCGAGCCGATGGAGGTGCTTCGAACTGAGTGAAACTTTGATTTTTATTTAATGAATACGAATTACAAAATTGTTCGATGCATTCTCTTTCTTTTAGGAGGTGCAACCGTTTTAATGGGCGAGACTCAACTATTGGACTTATCTAAGCGTGAGGCGATGGTTAGAACCTTAGAACGCAACTTGGGAATACGAATTGAAAAGTCCCAACTGGAATCGTCCAAAGAAGCTATCGTCGCCGCGAAAGGCGATTTCGATCCGGAGGTTTCCGCCAGTTTTAGTACAAATAGCTATGAAGACTTGGATACTGAGTCGATAGAGCTAGGTGTTAACGGGAAAACATCCGTGGGAACAACGTATGGATTGAGTGCGACTGCTGCCGAGGGTACGGATAGTCCAGGGGGGCATGATGCTTTTGTTGGGTTGAGCTTTCGCCAACCGGTACTGAGTGGGTTTGGGCTATCGGCAAACTTAGTTGATTTGAGAGTGGCTCGTTACCAATTCGATCTTAGTGAATGGGAATACAAGCAAACTGTGTTGGATACTTTAGTGGCAACGTTGAATGCCTATAACGATTTGTATGAGGCACAGCAAAACTTGGCGATAGCAAAACGTAGCCGAGATCTTGCGAAGAAATTGATTGAAGACGACAAAAGAAGAGTGGAGTTAGGCGTGAGGGCGAGGTTGGATGTGACGTCAACAGAAGCTCAGTATGCGTTTAGGCAAGAACGCGTGTTACAGGCGATTAACGCTGAAAAACAGAGCCAAAATCGTCTAAAGCAGTTGATTTTCGA
This sequence comes from Puniceicoccaceae bacterium K14, assembly GCA_022538095.1. Classification (GTDB taxonomy): domain Bacteria; phylum Verrucomicrobiota; class Verrucomicrobiia; order Opitutales; family Opitutaceae; genus JAKYXN01. Next base: position 37,238 of record JAKYXN010000020.1, read on the forward strand.
TAATGCAGAGGATGCTCTAAGTATAGATATCGTTCCACAGTATTATATAGATGAATATGCGGAAGGAGATTATAAGAACTACTTGGATACGTTATTAGAAAATAGTCCGCAGTTTCGTCTGGCTGAGCTCGCACTTGAAATAGCTAGGGTACGGTTGGGGCAAAGATCGAACGAGAAGCTACCGTCTTTAGATCTGATTGCTCAGTATGGGTTTAGCGGGATCGGAGGCTCTGTTAAAGGGAGTTTTGATGACGCGATTTCGGGAGATAGTGATTTTTATAGTTTAGGTATTGAGGCACGATATCCACTATTTAATAGGCGGGCTCGGGCTCGTGAGCAGATTGCAAATCAAGATGCAATTTCTGCAGAGTTGGATTTGCAGCGGATTAAGCAAGCAATTCAATTGGAATTTAGAACTGCATATGAGATTATGCTGACAAATTTCCAACGAGTGGAGGCTACTCGGTATGCAAAAGAGATCGCTCAAAGAAGCCTGGAGTCGGAAGAGAAAAAACTAAAAGCTGGGACGAGTTCATCGTTTATTGTTCTTAGGTTGCAAAATGATCTTGCGAGCGCGGAATCTCGGGAGCTTTTTGCGTTGTCTAGCTATAACCGCAGCGTAGCTCGGTTTAATCGTTTGAGGGGCGTTTTAGAGTAGTTGAATGAGGTGAAGCTGTCGAGGGTAGAGCTCTATTGGGTGATTTAATAATTTTGTCCTTAGATTGCGAATATCTTGAATCTTTTTATTGAGCGGGTACGTATCGGTCTTTGTTCCCTAATAATCATTAACCATCGTACTTCGTGAGACTTAATCTTTCATTTCTAGCCTTCTTTTTCAGTTGCTTTCTGTGTGTCCTTTCAAAAGGCAAATTCGCAAATGTTTCCAATGAACTTGTGGATATTGAGGTGGATCGCGGTACAGCGGAAACGGTGATTGAGTTGCGAGATCACTTCACCATCAATGTGGAGGGGCCTATCGCGCAGTTTGATACCTATGAAGGTGAGCTTTTCGTAGAGCTACTTAGCGATGAAGCTCCGTTAACGGTCCAAAATTTTCTCAACTATGTGGAAAGAGGGGATTATGATGAATCGATTTTTCATAGGCTAATCCATGGATTTATATTGCAAGGGGGTGGATTTGTTTACGAAGACACTGATACGCTGTTTGAGATTGCGGAAGATTCCCCAGTCGTAAATGAGTTTGGGGTTTCAAATACAGAGGGGACTATAGCGATGGCAAAATTGGGTGGGGATCCCGATTCGGCGACATCACAATGGTTTTTCAATCTAGCCGACAACTCGGAAAACTTGGATAATCAAAATGGAGGTTTTACGGTTTTTGGGAATGTTCTTGGCGACGGTATATCTATTTTGGATGATCTGGAATTTAATGGTACAGGCTCTTTTTGGATGCTTGTTAATTCGATTGTGAATGGGGAGTTGACGCAATCGGTTCCGACCTTCCAAGACTTTCCTCTTCGATCGACTTTTGATGGAACGAGTGTTTTGAAGGACGATTTCCTGTTAATTAATTCTGTCAAAGAGGTGGGCGTATATCCAGGTGATCATGGAAATGGATCTTTGATTAATTTTCAAGTGACGAGCGATAATGAGGCTCTTGTACAGGCAAGTTTAGAGGGAACCCAGCTTACTTTATCATTTTCAAGCGGGGTTACGGGACAGGCCGGTATTGAAATATCTCTATTCGACGCAGGGTTATCTCCGCTAGTGGATGATTTCAGTGTGAATGTTCATCCTATAGTGCCAACGGTGATATCCCAGCCCAGTTCAGAAATTGTGAGTGAGTTTCCAGTGTCTCTGTCTCTGGAAGTCGATGACGGCGGGGCGGAGGTCACTTATCGATGGTTTAAGGATGGAGAGGCAATTGAAAATTCCGATTCGAGTGTATTGTCGGTCTTTGAGAGCGGCCTGTATCACGCTGAAGTGTTCAATAGCGTAGGGAGCGTGATTTCTAGCTCGGCAGATATTGAATTCGCTGCCGAAATTACTAGCCACCCAATTGGTAGAACCATTGAGGTCGGTACTACAGCTCTACTTCACGTGGGAACGAACGCCAATATCGAAGAGATAGAGTTTCAGTGGTATAAAGACGGTGAATTGATTGAGAATTCGGATAGTAGTGAAATTTTAGTAGCAGAGTCTGGCTCTTATACTGTCACAATTTTAGGGGATGATTTCAATTTGCTTTCGAACGAAGCGAAAATTGAGGTCGTCGATTCATTGGGCCAATTAGTTAATGTATCCACCCGTGGATACGTTGGGACAGGTCATCAGGCTATGATCGCTGGAGTTGTCGTGCATGGTTCCGAAGAGAAAAATTTACTTTTCAGAGGTGTAAGCGAAAGCTTAGCATCCTCAGGTTTGGAAGGATTGCTTGCAGACTCCTTTGTGGCTGTTTACGATGGGGGTACTGCAGTCGGATCTAACGATAATTGGGACGAGTCGTCCGTTGAAGATGGTATGCAAGCGCTTTTCAACCAAATTGGAGCGGGTGCTTACATCGAGAATAGCAAAGACTCTGCGCTATTGTATTCGATGACAGAGGGGCTTCGCACTTTGATCTTAAATGGTGTTGATGAAACGGAAGGTTTGGCGCTTGTTGAAGTTTACGATGCGGATAGCGACATATCTTCTTCTAACTCGCGTATCGTGAATTTGTCTACGCGTGCGATGGTTAAAGAAGGAGATGGGGTGGCGATTGTTGGATTTGTCATCGGTGGAGAGGGTCCTATGAATGTCCTTATTCGAGGGGGAAGTGAGCATCTGGAAGGAATTGATGTCCTTGTGGACGAACCGATTCTTGCTAACCCGAACTTAGCAGTTGTATCCAACAACGAAATAATCGCTCAAAATTTTGATTGGGATGATCAAGGTGTTTCAGATTCTTTAATTGCTATCCAGGAAGAGGTGGGAGCCACTCCATTTATTGAAGGCAGCGGTGATTCTTTGCTCTACCTCACTCTCGAGCCAGGGATATACTCCGCAATTTTAGGCGGAGGCGAAGGCCTTGCTCTGGTAGAAATTTATGAGGTCCGTTAAAGGATCTTCGCTAGAATAAATCGAGCTGCTCTTGTAATTGCGGTTCATCTGAATCTGGATTGTAGAACCCACTTAAATTTGGAATAAGTGGGTTCAGCTTTTGCAATCTTTGATGTAGCCTTTTAGCGACAAAGGGAGCATATGCTTCGTCGGCTGCATGAACCATTACGTAGGGGCGTTTCTCTTCAAGTATCCACTTGTTGATGATGGGAACCCATTCATTAATCCAAGGATCGTTTAGCTCAATCTTGTTAGATGCTACGAATCTCAGAAAAGGGGTGCTATTCGTTTCTGAATGACGCACAGGTAGCTGCGGTTTTCGAGAAGCAGCGTCGAGTTCATGCGAATCTTTCTCTTTAACTGAAAAAAGTGGTCGGCTATCGAACGTAACTCGGTCAACCTTCATATCTCTGAGAAGTTCGTTTAGCGTTCGCTCGTTATCCCCATCGTCGAAGAAACTTATATGTCGAGGCTCGACTGCGTATTTGAAATCTACTGGGAGATTCTTCAAATAGGCTTCTAGCACGTGGATGTTATTGATATTGAAAGAAGGCGAGAGTTGCAGAAAACAGGCTCCGAGGCGGTTTCCGTCTTGAAAGGCTTCGAGTAGCTTTAGAAATTCCAGCGTTTCTTGGTGAGTTCCAATCAGTCTCCTGTCATGAGTGATGGACTTGGGGAATTTTAAGCAAAATTGAAAATTGTCGCCCGTTTCTGCCATCCAGCGTTCGACGGTGGGCATCTGTGGAATTGCATAGAATGTGCTGTTGCCTTCGACTGCATTGAAGATCCGTGCATAGTTCTTCAACAGATCCTTTGATTTTGTCTTTGGGCTGAAAACGGTACTAATCCATGCGGGGCAATTCCAAACAGGACACCCTAAGAAATAGGGAGACTTGAGTTTGAAAGAGCTTGGGCTTGCCATGAGTACGCTTAGTTTTTCGTATTCACAAAAAAACGACTCTCTTGTTTGCTTGTTTGGCTAAAGGAGGAGAGTCGTTTGGTGTTCATGCAGTTTCCAGTGGAGACTATTTTTTGTAAACTTCGTCGGGGTCGAAGAGTGGGTCACCTCCGTCGAAAATCAGGCCCTTGCTATTTTCGTCGAACTTGCGATAGAAACAAGAGCGGTATCCGTTATGACAGGACGCTCCATTCTCTCCCATGTCCACTTTAACGAGTATAACGTCTTGGTCGCAGTCTGTGCGAAGTTCTTTGACCCATTGCACTTGGCCTGATGATTCGCCTTTAACCCAGAGCTTTTGGCGAGAGCGGCTAAAGTATGTTACTTTCCCTGTAGCAATCGTGTTTTCTAGGGATTCCTTGTTCATCCAAGCAAACATAAGAATTTCGTTCGTATGGACATCGGTTGTAATACATGGAATGAGCCCGTTCTCGTCGAACTTCGGCTGTAACTTGAGACCTTTTTCTATTTCCTCCTTGGAGGCTCTTTCATGAAGACAAGTGTGTGACATAAGACATTTAATCAATTCGAGGTATCTGCTCTTGTAAAGCAGCTATTTCTCTAAGTGACGCAGGATATCTGGAATTTGCTCAATGTACTCTATCGTACTGGCGGCTGCTTGGTTGCCGATTAGAACGGATGTCCAACCGGCTTTAGTGGCACCTTCGATGTCGTGTTTAAGACTGTCTCCAACATGTAGGATGTCCTTTGGCTTCAAACTTGTGGCCAATTCGACGTGGCGAAAGGTCTCCACGTCCGGTTTTTCATGCCCGATTTCGCTCGATATAAAAAGGTAATCGAAGAGGCGTTCGAATCCGTTTTCTTTAAGTACGCGTCGCACTCGACTATCCCAATTGGTGAGTAGAGCTATTTTAAAGCCTTGATTTCGAAGAGCCTCCAATGTTTCGAAGGCTCCGCTACTCGCTCGCCACTGTTCGCCGTGACTGAAGGTCTCCCACATATCGCGAAACAAGGCGTCAAAGTTTTGTGGCTTTTGCTCGAACTGTTCGATACTCGCCCCGACTACGTTCCGCCAAAAACTCAATTCTCGAGCTTCCCCATCGAGAATACTGTCATCTTTGGAGATTTTTTTGAAAGCGTAGGCGAATCCGCGGTTGAGGTCGTCTTCCTTGTAATCTAAATCGTGCTTGAGAGCGACCTTTCGATAAATGGCGCCGACTGATGGGTAGGGGTGAAAAAGTGTTCCAGCGGCGTCGAAGGAGATGAGGGTCTTATCTCTGAGGTTCATCGAGATTACTGTGCTGCGGTAATTTTATATAGGTAATCAAAAGAGTAGAGGCCGGTCCTGTGGCCGTCGGAGAATTCAAAACGCATGGCGTAGCTGCCGACAAATTCCCAATTTTTTACTGTCACGCTCGAGTAGTTTTTTTTGAATTCGCCGCCGTATTGGGTGCCAAAAATGTCTCGTTCTCCTGCGGTTTCGGCGCTGGGCGAAGCAGCTCTCAAGTCAGATTGGCGAATATAACTTTCTGTTCCGCTCTCCCAAATGATAGCAATTTCGTCACCGATGGCGTGAATTTCTTTCGGTCTTTCCATTGTGAAGAAGACTTATAGGGGCGCGTCTCGAACTGTCGAGAATTGGTGTTTCGTCGCTGAAAATACACCAAGGAGTTCGGCTTATTGGCAGGTTATTAACAGGCTGAAAATTGGCCTTCAAATTGGCCCGATTTGTTGATCTGAAATTCGGTTAATAAGCTCGGGAAGAACATGGCGGTTTCGAGCAACGATTTTGTTAAAATTGTATGAGGCCCTAGGGGAAGTGAGCAATTCCCAGTAAAAACCATGTGAATTCAGGCTATGTGAATAAGATGTGCGCAGGTTTAGTGGGTTTTGGTGGGGAAAAATTTGACAAAGTGGGGCAAAGTGGGGATTTTTGGGGGACTTTTTCACAAGATTTCCGGAAATTACTCAAATGAACGCACTCGCCAGAACGATTTACGTTGGGAAACACCAACGTAATTTGGATTCGAAGAATCGGTTAACGATTCCTTCGAAGTGGCGCTTTGACGGCGATACAGAGGACGTCTACTTGGCGTTACCGGATCCAAGTGGCTGTATTTTGGTACTCCCCCCGCAGCAGGTTGCTAAGCTCTTCGATAAGATCGAAAACCAGCAACTGAGTGATGATGATGCTCAAGAATTGCAGGATAAGCTTTTCTCTCAAGCGGTGTCTTTTGGGTGCGACAAACAAGGTCGCATTAATTTGCCAGAGGAACTGCTCGAACATTCCGGCATTGTGAAGGAAGCGATCATTGTAGGTCGCATGATAAATTTCCGAATTTGGTCGCCCGAGAAGTGGTCTAATATCGACCCCAAGGCGAATAACGACGATCTCGGCAAGCTGATGAAGCGAGTGAACCTGTAATAACGTTTAGCGATGAAGAACGAAGATTACAAAAACAGTTCATTTCTCTCTTCTATAATGAAGGCAGTCGGCTTGCGTTCTCGCAGAGAGGGTGGTCCTTCGGGCAAGGACCTATTCGGCATGGGGGGAACTTTTGGGCGTGCTCGTATCAAACACTGCTCCTCATGGGAATTTGGGTCAGATCTTCCACCTTCATTAAGAAGTGGGAGAGACATTCGCGACATTGCGGATCGCCGTCGCGGGGAAGCGAACTTTAACAGCCAAAAAGGCAGAACCTCTCATTTCGATGGTAGCTCTTCTGTCTAATTACAGCAAACCGATCAATATGGAAGGACATGTTCCAGTACTAGCTAACGAAACGCTCGAGCTTCTTGCTCCGCGCGATGGTGGCGTGTACATGGATGGTACCTTTGGCGGCGGTGGTCATACGGAGCTAATCTTGAATGCTGCGAACTGTAAAGTGGTGGCGATTGATCAAGATCCTCAAGCTGAGAGGAGAGCTGAAGAGATCGGTCAGCGCTATGGTGATCGTTTTGAATTCCGACGCATGAATTTTAGTGAACTCGCCCAATCCGAGGGAGAGACATTCGATGGTTTCCTATTTGACTTCGGTGTCTCGTCTTTTCAGTTGGACGAGGTCGAGCGCGGTTTTTCCTTCCGAGGAGAGGCGCCACTAGATATGAGAATGAATCCTGAAGCGGGTTTGTCTGCGGCTAACTGGATTGCCCAAGCCAGTCGCGAGGACTTGATTCGCGCTATTAGGGATTTTGGAGAAGAACGCAATTGGCGACGTATCGTCGATGGCATTACAAATACTCGAGACGGTTCCGGCATCGCCACAACGTCTGAACTTGCGAATCTTGTCACTTCCTGCACTCCGGCAAGAATTCGCTTCGCCTCGAAGATTCATCCTGCGACTAAGACCTTTCAAGGTATTAGAATCGCGGTGAATGATGAACTGTCAGTGATCGAAACAGCTATTCCAGCTGCCTTTGATCGCTTAAAAATAGGGGGTACGCTTTGTGCGATCAGTTTCCATTCTTTGGAAGATCGGATCGTTAAGAAGCTCTATCGCCATTGGGCTGGCCGCCCAGAAGGTCGCAACGACAATCGACCTCAAGATATGAGGGAGATTCAGGCCGAGCTCATTGGGCGTCGACCTACAACAGCGGGAGATAAGGAAATTTCCCAAAATCCGCGGAGCCGATCGGCAAAGCTAAGAGCACTAAGGAAGGTGAAGTAATATAATTAATACAACTAAACCTAGGAGAAGCAGGAAAATGAGAAATAACGCTACATTAAAGTCACTACTCAATCGTCAATTTGTAACTATGGACAATCACTTGTCTGTGCCATCAATTGACTTCGAATTCCGCAGCGCCGCGAGAGCAGAGAACACCACTAATTCAAGAATTTCATTCAAGCGATTTGGATGCGCTATTCCTTCTGCGGAGGATTTTGCGCATGCCGTATCCCAAAACTAAAATGACAACACGTATCCGTAATAGAAAAAAAACTACCGGTTATCTTAACCGCATACTTAAGTCAGTTTTGATTTTTCTCGTCTGTGTCGGTTGCTTGGGCACAAGTATTGTCTATTTGCGTCACCAACGCTCAGAGGCGGCCAATAATATTCGCAAGCTTGAACGTGATATTTCCGTCGAACGCCGCAAGGTTGCCGAGTTGGGAGCCCAGTTGTCTAGTGCCATGGCGACGAACAAACTCATCAAGAAAAATCGACAATATTCTCTAGGCTTAGCTAAGCCGCGAGAGCACCAGATTGTCCGCGTAAGCAGCAATGTTGAATCGCGACTTCTTCGAAAGACGTCGGGTGGCCTTCTGTCTGCGAACTTCGCCGCAGGCAATTGATTGGAACTTAATGGCTAAAGGATTTGCTCCAGGCTTTAGATTTTGGTTTTTATCCCTATTGATCTTAGTAGGGTATGGAGCAATTGGGTACAGATTAGTCGATTTACACGCTCTTAAAAGAGAATCATTGGTCAAAGAACTGCACCGCCACCGATATCGAATTATACCGAGTAACCCGAGGCGCGGCGATATTTATGATTCGGGTATGGAGCTTCTTGCGACTAGCCACTCGTTCGTAAATGTTGGGTTGGATCCGACTCTAATAAAGGAGTCCGATATCATAAAACTCGCACCACTGTCCGAAATTTTGCAAATGCCTCTCTCAGATATAGAAGAGGCATTTGGCGTTAAAAATGGTAAGTTTGTCGTAGACCCAAAGACGCATACACGTCGTTGGATTCCACTTGCACGGCATAGCAGCGAGACTGCATACGAGAAAGTTAAAGCGCTAGGAATTCGCTGTGTGTATGGAAACAGAGAGTACTCACGTGTTTACCCAAAGGACGAATTAGCGGCACATGTCGTGGGCTTTTCACGTAAGGACGGCCAGGCTGTAATGGGGGTTGAGAAAACCTTCGATTTTTATTTGAGCGGACAAAAGGGATGGAAAGAATCGGAAGTGAAGGCGGGGATAGAAATGGCGCAGTTTCGCACTCGTCTAGTTCCTGCGGAAGATGGCATGAATATCGTACTATCCATCGATTCTTACGTGCAGTATCTGGTGGAAAAAGAACTCGCGCTAATTGCAGAGGAACTAAAACCAAAGTCTGCGTCTATCATTATTTCTGATCCACATACTGGCTTTATTATCGGTATGGGAAATTATCCTACATTTGATCCCAATAATTACGCGAGGTATCCGATAAACACTCATAAAAATCGTGCATTGACGGATCCTTTGGAGCCTGGCTCTACTTTTAAAATAGTAGCCGCTGCGGGTGCCCTTGAGGAGCAACTTGTTCGTACATGGACAGAGTTCGATTGCTCGAAAAACACTGTCCAGCTAGCTAGCGGCTATGTGGCACGCTTGCCCAAGGATTCGCACGAGAATGGAATCTTGAGCGTAGAAGAAATTGTATCCGAGTCTTCAAATAGAGGAGCTGCCTTCTTGGGTGTGTTGATGGGTGAAAACAAATTTTATGACTACGTGAAAGGTTTCGGTTTTGGCGACCCGACTGGTTTTTCAATCGGCCAGGAATCTTGGGGTATTTTGAACCCTGTAAAACGTTGGGATGGGCTTACTCTAACTCGGATGACAATGGGGCACTCGATTAGTGCTACGCCAATTCAGATCCACTACGCTATGGCGTCCATCGCTAATGGCGGGTTGTTGATGCGTCCCCAAGTCGTGAAGAGTATCTTGGATGATAAAGGTGATACGGCAATAGAGTTTGGGCCTTTGCCGAAGCGACGAGTTGTTTCGGCAAATACTGCCAATACGGTTGCTCGAATGCTGGAGAAAACTGTTTCCGAGGGAACGGCGACGAGTGCCGAGATTGCCGGCTATAGCATTGCAGGAAAAACTGGAACTTCGCAGAAACTCATAAATGGTCGTTATTCTTCTAGGCATCACGTAGGTTCCTTTTCTGGTTTTTTGCCTGCCGATGATCCAAGGCTTGTAATCACGGTAATCGTTGATGATGCCGACATCAAAGGAATCTCTTATGGGTCTCGAGTGGCTGCTCCAACTTTTAAGGAATTAGCGAAAAGCTTGATACCGTATTACGCAATTCAACCTGCGATCAGAACCGAGGAAATCGCGTCATCCATGGAACTCGGTCCAGTTGACTGGGGTAACTAGTTGGGAGGCGTGCAAAGTAGGTATGAGTGCTTTAAAAGAAAACAAGGATAGCTCAGGAGAGGGAAAAAAGAAAAGTCGATCCAAGAAGGCTTCTAAAAAAGCGAAGCCACGGATGATGAGTTCTTTGGTGAAGTCTGCAGGCTTGAAGTTTCCTAAGAAAGAGTCTGACACCCTTGTTTCGCGACTAGCGATCGATAGTAGGCGGGTAATTCCAGGGTCCTTATTTTTTGCCATCGAAGGACTGAAGACTGATGGGAACAAATTCGTAGACGAAGCGATTTCCCGGGGAGCGGTTGGGATCGTTACGGCTCGGCCTCCGAAATTGCACGGAAGCAAGGTTGCCTATATTAAGTCTGAGGACCCGCGCTTATCCTTGGCTAGAGTGTCGCGAGCGTTTTTTGATTTTCCAGATGAGAAACTTTTACTGGTAGGTGTCACCGGAACAAACGGAAAGACAACAGTCACTGGATTGATAAAAGACTTGCTCCGAGTGAGTGGGGGCAAAGTAGGTTCGCTTGGGACGGTGGGCTATGATTTGGTGCAACGGTCACTCCCTTCATTTCGTACGACTCCAGAAGCGCATGATTTGTGCGAGTTGTTATCGCAGATGAATGATTTTGAGTGCGAAGGAGTTGTTATGGAAGTCAGCTCGCACGCAATCGATCAGCTTAGAGTTGCCGAATTGGCATTCGATGTGGGCGTATTCTTGAATTTAACACGCGACCACCTCGATTACCATGGCGATATGGAACAGTATTTTGCTGTAAAGCGGCGCTTGTTTACGGGCGAAGTCGGGGCTAAGCCGAAGAGGGTGGTCGTCAACGCTGATGACTCGTATGGACGCCGACTAATTGAAGAATTTAAAGGAGAAGATCTAACTAGTTTTGGTTTCGCAGAAGATGCTGATGTACGCGGTTTGAATCTACAGCTGGAATCAGCATTCAGCGCTTTTGATGTGGTATGGCCCGAGGGTAAGGGGCGAGTGACTACAAATCTTATTGGACGATACAACGTTAGCAATGTGCTGGCCGCATTGGCGACGGCTTACGTTTCCGGATTGGATGTTAATCGATGCATAGAGAGACTGAAAACATTTGAGGGAATTCCCGGTCGGATGCAGTTAATAGAGAATAGCATTAACCTAAAAATTGTGGTTGATTACGCTCATACTGCGGATGCGTTGACGAACGCCCTGAGCTTATTGAATGAGATAACTCGTGGGAAGGTGATCGTTGTCTTTGGCTGTGGTGGAGATCGTGATCGAGGCAAGCGCTCTTTGATGGCGCAAGCAGCGCTAGCGAATAGTGATTTTAGTTGGGCGACCTCAGATAATCCGAGAACAGAGGCGATAGAGCAGATCTTCGATGATATGAAAGAGGGCGTTCAATCATCGGACGCTGATCGAATAGAATTTATTGCTGATCGTCGTCGGGCCATTGAGCTAGCGTTGAAAAGCGCAAAGCCGGAAGATTGCATATTGATTGCAGGCAAGGGGCATGAAACGTTTCAAGAATTTGGAGACACAGTTGTCCCGTTCGATGATCGGCAGGTGGCGTATGAACTGTCGGAACTTATTAGGCTTGGAGGGGAACAGTCTCGTTAATGGCGTTTTCTGGAAAGGATCTCAAACTTTGGAGTAGGGGTTTATGGAACAGTGAACCAGCTGCGGCGCTAGAAGGATTTACTAACGACACGCGCCAACTTAATAAGGGTGACGTTTTTGTAGCCCTGAAGACCAATCGGCGCGATGGTCATGATTTTTTGGATGCTGCTCAAGAAGCGGGAGCTTCTGCAGCATTGGTAAGTGAGTTTAGGCAAGGAGTTGACTTGCCGCAGTTGAAAGTCGAAAACGCGTTATTAGGCCTTCAAAGAATAGCAGCAAGTTATCGTGCAAAGTTCTCGGGGCCTGTTGTTGGAGTCACTGGCAGTTGTGGCAAGACGACTTGTAAGGATCTGATTGCCACACTTTTGGGAGGTGATGAGACGACGTTGAGTACGGCGGGCAATCTGAATAATTTTCTCGGAGTTCCATTGACATTGATGCGAGGTAATTGGGAAAAGGATCACTATGCTGTGGTCGAAGCCGGCATAAGCGAAAAAAATGAAATGGGCGTGCTTGCTGAGATGATTCAGCCAAACATCGCGGTCATTACTTCGGTTGGTCCAGCGCATTTGGAAGGTTTGGGTACGGTCGAGAATGTAGCTGCGGAGAAGCTGAAGCTTGGTTTGGGCGAGCGTACTCACTCGATCTTTATTGATTCCACTGCATCTCAGTTTGTACGAGAGATTGAAGGTAAGGAATTGTATTCAATTTGTGTTGATGATCGTCTCGGGAAAATCGGCTCGTATAAAATCGGTGAGGAAACGCTGTATCTCCGCTTGCCTGGGGGAGTAGAAGAATTTCCTTTGATTAACAGTAGTAATAGTTTGGCTTCTAACGTAGCGCTTTCTCTATCAGTAGCCGCATCTTTAGAGATTTCTACAGATAAATTACGTGAACGACTTTCAAACTGGAGACCTAGTGGAATGCGTGGCGAATGGATCGAAGTCGATAATAAGTGTGTGTATTTAGACTGTTATAATGCGAACCCGCTTTCGATGATCGATTCGTTGGAGAGTTTTGTGAAAAATTCGGACGATTCGGCAGCTAGGTTGTTTGTTATTGGCGGTATGGAGGAATTGGGTGAAGGGGCCTCATCTTGGCACGAACAATTGGGTGAAAATTTGTCGCTACGAGATCAAGATCGTCTTTGCATTGTGGGGCGATTTGCTGATGATGTGCTGCGTGGTTTTATCGGTAGCGGAGGTTCTGCTGCGATTGCCCAGGTTGTTCAATCGATGCAAGAGCTGAAACAGATCGTAAATCAATTTACCGGTAGCGTTTTCTTGAAAGGAAGTCGTCGTTATCAGTTGGAAAATGCGTTGGATGACGCACTTAAAAATTCCCGGAAGGACATTTCTTAATGTTAAGCTATTTAGCAGAATATGAATACATATTTGGTCCCTTGCGCTTGTTGCGCTCGGTTACCCTGCGTACTGTAATGGGCGGCGGCACTGCATTGTTGATAGGGTACCTGTTGGGACCGTGGATGATCGCCAAATTGCGAGCGCTATCTTTCGAGCAAAGTTTTCGTAGTAAAGAAGAAGTAGGCAAGCTGGCGGATCTACATTCAGGGAAGAAAAACACCCCGACTATGGGGGGCTTGCTTATTTGCTTGAGTATCGTGGGAGCGACTTTGCTTTGGGCCAAGCTTAACATTTGGGTCACCGTTTCAATGTTCGTGTATCTGAGTTTGACTGTTCTTGGATTTTGGGACGATTACAGCAAAGTATCTAAACGAAATAGTAAGGGCGTTAGTTCTCGATTTAAGCTGATATGGCAAAGTGTGACAACTGTCATTACCATCTTGGTACTCGTTAACAGTCCTGCGAGTTCTCAATTCGTAGGAGAGCTGTGGGTACCTTTTTTCAAAAACGTTGTTATTGAGCAGATGCCGATTTGGTTGCTTTTCGGCTTTTTGTTTCTTGTTCTAGTTGGGTCTAGCAACGCTATTAATTTGACTGATGGAGTTGACGGTCTTGCGATTGGTTGCTCAATTTCGGTGGCAATGGTCTATGCCATTATGGCGTATGCAACGGGACATAAGGTAATCGCGGATTACTTGCTCATCTCGTATATCCCTGGAGTCGAAGAATTGACTATCATTTGCGCAGCAATGGTCGGTGCGGGCTTGGCGTTTTTGTGGTTCAATTCCCACCCAGCATCAGTCTTTATGGGGGATACTGGTTCGCTCGCTTTGGGTGGCTTGATTGGAATTATCGCATTCATGACGCATCAACCACTGACCTTGATTATTGTGGGTGGAATTTTTGTGATGGAAGCGATGTCGGTAATCATTCAAGTTGGCTCTTTCAAGAGTCGAGGTAAACGGGTATTTCGCATGGCGCCCATTCACCATCACTTTGAGTTAAAAGGCTGGGCGGAATCCAAGGTTGTGGTTCGTTTTTGGATTTTGTCTTTCATTTTTGCTATGGCAGGATTGGCTACATTGAAGCTTAGATGACGAATCCCGAAATACAGATTCCAGAACAATTGAGTGCCGTGCCGGGAAAGCCAGTCGCGGTGCTTGGCTGTGGTATTTCGGGCAAATCTGTGGAACGATTATGCAGTCAACTCGGTTGGGAAGCGACGCTCTTTGATGAAAAGTCTGACGATCCAAGCGTCGTAAATTCGTTTGATAGCGATCGTGCGGAAGAATTCAGCTTAGTTGTTTACAGTCCCGGGTTTCACAAAGACCACACCTGGCTTCAGTGTGCGGAAAAAGCGGGAGCTCTGACCTTATCTGAGTTTGATTTTTCGTCGCTGTTTTGGAAGGGGACAATAATCGCGATTACGGGAACGAACGGGAAAACGACCTTAGCAGAGTTTTTAGCTAAGGCCTTTGGCCACACGGGGATCGATGCTAATGCCGTGGGAAATATTGGACAACCGTTGAGTGAACTGATTGCGAATGGGTGCAATCGCGAGTCGATCGCGGTATGCGAGATCAGCTCATTCCAAGCGGAGTCTTTGAAGCACTTAGTGCCTGATTATGTGCTGTGGACGAATTTTTCTGAAGATCACTTGGATCGGCACGCTGACTTGCGAGAATATTTCTCGGCAAAGCATCGTTTGGTAACGCGTTGTTCTTCGGGGAAGGTATTTTTTGATCGTTCGGTTTATCGCTCCGCGATTGAGCTCGGTACGAGTCTCTCTGAAGAGTGTGTGGTCGACGATGATACGCAGGCAAAAGCTTTGGGAATAGGAGGCACGGTGTTTGCGACTTTGCCTGAGCGAAATACCTACTTGATGGCTCGGGCGTTGTGGCAGGACATGGGCTTGGCCGAAACTGATTTAATCGCTACAGCTCACGATTTTAAGAAAAGCCCTCATCGAATGGAATTGATTAGAAACCATGAGGGGGTTTCCTTTTGGGACGATTCTAAGGCGACGAATTTTCATGCTGTTCTGGGAGCCGTGTCTCGATTTGAAGACAAAGTTGTTTGGATCGGTGGCGGCAAAGGCAAGGGAGGGGATTTGGAAGGTTTTATCGATTGCCTTTACAGTCGCATTCGTGAAGCTCATTTGATTGGAGAAACGAAAGAAGAAATCGCTGAATTGCTGCAAAAACGCAACGTTTCCGCTGTTTTGCATGAAACGATGGAGGATGCGGTTAGCGCAGCCTTTAAAAAATCGAAACAGGGTGATAATGTGCTTTTAAGTCCTGGCTTTGCCAGCTTTGATATGTTCGAAGGTTATACGCAACGCGGGGAAGCATTTAAAAAGGCAGTTAGTTTGAATTTAATTTAGTCGGTAGGTTATAAAGGAGTATATATGAATTTCATTAAGATAGTCGCTGTCGTGGTCGCAGCTCATTTGATATTGCTAGCAGGTTTTTTCCTACGCAGCGTGGTAGGCGGTGACGAGCAAACACAGGTGGCAACTGCAGGGGCAAATGGCATCGGGATTTGGTCCAATCAAGATGCAAATGCTGGAGATCCTGTAGTGGCAGCGTCAACACCGGTTTTCGACTCTCGTTCAAACAATTTGACTGGATACAATGCAGGCGACCCAGTTACACCCGTGGCACAAGCAGGGGAGCGCCCTCGGTATTCTCCGACACGTCCACAAGGCGGCAGCCCGCGATCAACTCCGACTTCAAACTCAAGCTCACAAGCGATTGACGATTCCGTCTTGCAACCGATCGGCAGAGGCTACGAAGAGACTCGTGAATCGCCAACGCTGCCTCCACCTCCATCAATTAAATATTCCGTACAGGCGGGGGATAGCCTTTGGGCGATTGCACAGCGATTCAAAACCACGACTGCTGCTATTTCTGCATCCAACCCGGGGTTGAAGGCGAGTGCATTGCCAGTCGGCAAGGTTCTCACGATTTTGAAACCAGGTGGAAGCGTTGTCTCAAACACAGCTACAAAGAAATCGGTAACGCAGGTAGATACCTCTGTTTACGTGGTGAAAAAGGGAGATTCCCTTTCGAAGATCGCAGCGCGGCAAAATGTGACTTTGGCTGAACTTAAGAGAGCTAACAGTTTGAAGTCTGATATGATCGGTATCGGTCAAAAGCTTGTAATTCCGAATACAAGTAAGACGTCTCGCCTCGCTGAGCAACAACCACGCGGTATTAGCGTTGTGATTGAACCAGGCGATACTTTGGGCAAGATAGCAGCTCGTTACAAAGTGAGTGTGAGCGAACTGATTTCCTACAACAAGATAGTGAATCCGCGTCGTATACCGATCGGCAAAGTTATCATGATTCCAACGAGCGAGGAACCGCGTGAAGTCGCTCCACGTCAGACGCAGCAATACACTCCACCTCCTCAGACAAGAGCGTCGGAGCCAGAAACGCCGCCATCGGCACAAGTTCCGGAGCCTACTCCGACAACGCCAACGGAGACCACTGACTTGTTCGATGATTTTGGAGACGACTTTGATGAAGATTTAATCGAGCAGCCTGTAGTGCCAATCGAAGAGTAATTTAGAAATTTGCCGACCTAAGAAATGCCTAGCGCGACGAAACGAGCAAATCTAGCCACGCCGGGGAAAGCGTCTCCGGCAATCTTCATTCTCCTTAGCGTATTTGCATTAGTGATGCTCGGCATCACGATTCTTTTCAGTGCCAGTCTGCCCGTTGATAGCCAGTCGCCGTATGTGTACATTGAAAAACAAGCGATCTGGATTGTGATAACGTTTTTTGTGGGCTTGGGGGTTTTACGAGTCGACTTGGAATGGTTGCGTAAATTCATTTGGCTTGGTTTTGCCCTCTCCATCGTGGGCTTGATCCTTGTGTTAACACCATTGGGGTCGGTTGTGAATGGAAGTCGCAGCTGGATACGCTTTGGACCGGCTGGCTTTCAAGTTGCGGAGTTTGCTAAGATAGGATTGGTTTTCTTTTTGGCTCACTATTTTAGTTTGTGCCAGAATGAGCGCGGGCAATTTTTCAAAGGATTTGTTTACCCTTGTCTGGCGATTGCCGCGATCCTTGTGCCGATTTTGATGCAGACGGATTTAGGTACGGCTATGATTATTGCCATGGCGAGCCTGTGCATCCTCTATATTGCAGGAGTTAAATTGTATTTTCTAATACCATCGATAGTGGTAGGAGTCGGAGGCGTTGTGGCATTGATTATCAATGACAAAGAACGCTGGAGTAGATTGACGGCCTTTCTTGATATGGAAGGGCAAAAAAGCGGTGATGCCTATCAGGTGTGGCAAGCGATGTTGGCGTTTGGCGCTGGAGGCATAGATGGTGTTGGCCTAGGCAATGGCCGCCAGCAACTTCAGTTTTTGCCAGAAGCCCACAATGATTTTATTTTCGCAATCGTGGGTGAAGAGTTGGGATTGATCGCAACTTTAGCGGTGGTTCTAGTGTACGCGGTCATGTTTATCGCTGGGATTGTGCATCTACGGAAGGCCCCGAATATCTACCAATATTTGTTGGCTGGCGGCTGCCTTTTGATGATTAGTGTGCAGGCGGTTGTAAACCTTGGGGTGGTGACTGGGTGTTTGCCAACAACAGGGCTGCCTTTGCCGTTTATCAGCTACGGCGGTTCCAACCTGCTCATCATGGGTATTTGCGTGGCGGTGTTATTGAATACGTGTTCGGCTTGGCAAAAGCCAGCTTTCAAGCAATCGAAACGCAAGCTTAAGGAAATTTAAGCGGATGAAGAAAGCGTTCATAGCATGTGGTGGCACTGGGGGTCACTTGTCCCCTGGTATTGCGGTCGCGGAGGCTCTGGCAGACGTGGGCTATTCGTCACTTTTGTTGATTAGTAACAAGCAAGTGGATTCGCGCTTGGTGCAAAAGTATTCGAATCTTGAATTCTTGAGTATCCCTGGAAGTGGGCTTTCGCTTTCGCCAATCAGGCTCGTTAGGTTTGTTCTCAATCTAGTATCGGGGACATGGCTTTGTTATCGTCGAATACACCGGGAAAAGCCATCTTTTGTAATTGGTTTTGGTGGGTTCATTTCGATGCCCGCATTGTTGGCGGGAAAACTAGCTCGTCTGCCGACCGCTATTCACGAAGCGAACGGAGTTCCAGGGAGAGTTACTCGGATTGTTAGCAAATTCGTCGATCGCGTATATTTGCCAGACGCTGTTACGTTGGCGAATCGACCTTCTGAAGTCGTTAAAAACATTGGAATGCCAGTGAGGAAAGAAATTCAGCGCCAGGATGCAGCGAAAGCTCGCGAAACGCTGGGTTTGGATCCTAATTTGAGAACACTCTTGGTTTTTGGCGGGAGCCAAGGAGCCCAGTCGTTGAATACGTGGGTGTCTGAGCAGTTTGACGAATTGGCGTCTTTGGGCGTGCAAGTTTTTTGCTTAACTGGTCCAAGCCAAGATTTGTTAGAAGATAAAGCGATAGGCCTTCAAAATGGATCGATTGCGAAGGCGCTTTTCCGCCCCTTTAGTGATGATATGGCAGCGGTGTTGTCAGCTTCGAGCTTGGTGATTTCTCGGGCAGGCGCAGGAAGTATATCGGAGATTATTCGCTGCCAAGTGCCCGCGATCTTGATTCCGTACCCATTTGCAGCCGACAATCACCAGCAGGCGAATGCGGCCAGCTTCCAAGCGAAAGGCTGTGGGCTTGTGTTGGACCAAGCGGATCTTGGGAATCTAATCGGAACCGTTAGGGAGATTTTGTTGGATGAAAATCGCTATGAATCGTTTCTTAGTTCGCTTAAAGCGATGGAGAAGCAAATGCCTCAAATAGAAATCGCAAAGGACTTGGAGCAACTGACGATATGAAGCTTTCATCGAATAACCGTATTCATTGTTTGGGAGCGGCGGGGGCTGGGATGCTACCACTTGCGCTAATGGCGAAGCAATCTGGTTTCGCTGTAACGGCTCAGGATGATTCAATGACGGAAAAAGCCAAACGCATGCTAGAGCAATCAGGCGTGGAAATCGTGGTTGGCGAAGATTGGATTAGTAGTGGAAAGGGAACGGTGATTCGCTCTTCTGCGATTCCTGTAGATGGAGGACTCGTCCAATCTGCTCTTGCGGAGGGGTGGCGTGTTTGTCGTCGTGGGGAATTTTTTGCAGAGATGAGCGGAAATACGAAGCTCGTTGCTATTGTGGGATCTCATGGGAAGACGACGACGACCGCGATGCTGCATGAGTGGCTAGGTTGCATGAATGTTGAGCACTCGCTGATGTTAGGCGGATTGTTTGAAGACGATCAATTGCCTGGGCAGTTGGGAGGTTCCGATTGGTTGATTGCAGAGGTTGATGAAAGCGATGGAACGATTGAAGGCTTTTCACCAGAAATTGCGGTTATTCTAAATGTAGATTATGACCACCACACACAGTATCCAACGGAGAAGGATTACCGGTCTGCCTTTCAAAGATTGGCATCGAGGACGAGTGGTAAAGTCGTGGCGAGTGTCGAAGTTTGCGAAATGCTCGATCTGAAAAACACGATTGAGCAAGAGCGTTTGGTTGTTGTTGGAGCTGGAGGAGATGTTTCCTTCGATTTCAAAGAATCTTTCAAAGGTGGAGGCAGATTGGACATTAAATTTGCCGGCAGTACTGCGTCGGTGACGATTAACAGATCAAGTGATTTCAATGTTTCAAATGCAGTTTTTGCGGCGATTGCTGCTACGGAAATTGGAGGCAGGGAACACTTGCCACAGTCAGTGTTTTTTCCGGCGCTTGAGCGCCGACAGTCGTGTAACTTCCTATCGCCTACACTATCTGTTTTCAATGATTATGCTCATCATCCAGAGGAGATCACTCGACAAATCGCGTCGCTCAAAAAACAAAGAAATGGCGAATTGTGGGTTGTTTTTCAACCCCATCGATTTAGCCGGACACGTCATCTCGTTCACGAGTTAGCGAAGAGTTTGGCAGCTGCGAATCGATTGTATTTGCTGGATGTCTACGCAGCGAGCGAGCAAGAGGTCGAGGGTGGCCGAGGGGTCGATTTACATGTGATTTGCCAAGAACAATGTTCCGATTGTCGCTTCTTGGATTCGGAAGACGCCTTACTTGACCTGCTAGAGAATGAAGTTGATCCGAGCCAAGAGCTCAGTGTTCTTTTCTTGGGAGCAGGAATGACGCATTTATATGCAAAAAAATTCGCTAGCCGGGTGGCGGTTCGGGATGCTCGATGGGGTGCTTTCTCGAAGGTTTTGGGAGAAGGTGCTCGGGAATCATCCCAGCTGAAGTCGAATGAGCCGTTGGCAAAGAAAACGACTATGCGAGTTGGCGGTAGCGCGGAAAGGTATCTAGAGCCAGCATCTGAGGTAGAGTTGAGTGTCGCCTTAGCTGCTGCCAAAAAATTTGGAATCAGTGTTCAAATGCTTGGTAGAGGTTCGAATCTGATTGTGCCAGACACAGGAGTAAGAGGGCTTGTCATCCGTTTGAATCATCCTTTTTGGAAGCAGTACCGAATGTTGGACGACGAACGTGTTTGGATTGGAGCTGGTATGCGGATAAAGGAATTGTGCGGCGTAGCGGCCAAACTAGGCTTGGCTGGCTTTGAATTTTTAGAAGGTATCCCCGGGAACTTGGGCGGAGCGCTACGTATGAACGCTGGTGCAATGGGTGGGTGGACTTTCGACGTGGTTGAATCCGTACGTTTTATTGGAATGGACGGAAAGGTGTATGAAAGAAAGCGTGCGCAATTGACTTATGGGTACCGGCATTGCAGGGAATTGGAGGACACGGTTGCCATTGGGGCGGTTTTGCGAGCGAATGCTTCGGGAAGGGATCGTGAGGAGATTCGGGCATCGATTGGGACGTATCAGGAAAAACGCCACGAGAGTCAGCCCAGAGAGCCCAGTGCGGGCTGTATTTTTAAAAATCCGGAGGGTGACTCTGCGGGTCGGATTATAGATGAGCTCGGTTTGAAGGGTACGGCGATTGGTGGAGCGAAAATAAGCGAAATCCATGGCAATTTTATTGTGAATACAGGTGGGGCGACCAGCGAAGATGTAATAGAATTGGTAAAACTGGCCCGTAGAGTGGCTCAGGAGAAAAAGCATATTGAATTGGAGCCGGAAGCTCTTTTGTATGGCGCTGAATGGAAGGAATTTCTGAGATGAAGAGTGAGCCCCGATTAGCGATTTTATATGGCGGGGTTTCGGCCGAAAGAGAGGTTTCTTTGGGGTCGGGAAAAGCTGCAGCCGAATCATTCTCGAAGTTTTGCGAAGTGGACTTGATCGACGTTACTGACGCGGCTCTTCCAGCTGCTTTAGACCCAGCCAAGCATATCGTATTTTCTACTCTTCACGGGACCTTTGGAGAGGATGGCCAAATTCAAAAATTGATGGAGGAAGCAGGAATCGTATATGCGGGTTGCGATTCCAAGAGCAGTGCTTTAACTTTTGATAAAGTGGATACCAAGGAAGCACTGCGAGAGCGGGGGATTTCAGTTTGCCCAGAATTTGCTTTCGAAGCGGAGGACAGCGTCGATTTGGATACTTTGATTTCGGTGGTTGGAGAGGATGTTGTGATAAAGCCACGTCGGCAGGGTTCTAGCATCGGTTTGGCTTTTGCGAAAACCAGGGAAGAGATTGAAAGCGCTTTTTCAGGAATCAAAGAAGGGCCATGGGTTGTGGAGCCGCGAATTAACGGGCGAGAATGCACGATTGGAGTAGTGAATGGAGAAGTCTACGAGATCGTTGAGATAAAGCCGCACTCTGGTACTTTCGATTATCAGTCCAAATACACAAAAGGGGGGACGGAATATATTGCCCCAGCCGTCATGGAAATTGTGTTGGTTAATGAAGTAAAGAAGCTCGCACTCGATACTTATCGAGCGTGTGGGTGCCGGGATTTTGCCCGGGTCGATTTTATGATAAATGAGCAGGGACAACCCTTTGTATTGGAAGTTAACTCACTTCCTGGGCTCAAAGAGACGAGTCTTTTGCCAATGTCTGCCGGTGCGGCTGGACATAACTTCGATAATTTGCTAAGGCTCCTCATTGAACCAGCAAAGCAACGTTTTGCCTCTAAGTATTCATTCTGCTGATATGTCTAGAACCCCAGCCAAAAATGCCAAAAAACGACCCAGGTCTTGGAAAGACATCGATCAAGGAGTAAAACCTAAGACGATGAGCAAGGCCTCGAAGCAACGTGCCATTATGGGACGTTTGCGCTGGATGTTGGGCTTCGCTGTGGTGGTTGTAGCAATAGGAGTCTTTTTAAAGGTGGTCGTGTTTTCACCGGTCGGCCCTCGCATGTTGGCCCAGGCAGGTGATGCGTTGCCGGTAGAATCCATCGAAATCAATACAGACGGGGTATTGAGCCGTGATTATGTTTTGAACATGATGGAGCTGCACGAGGGCGAAACTGATCTGTTGAGTTTGGATATTGATGTTTTAAAAGATCGCCTCGTTGCGATACCACAGGTGCGGTCAGCGGAGGTAGAGCGTCGTTTTCCAGATAGCTTGGTCATCGAAATCGAGGAACGTGAGCCTGTAGTGCGAATTACGGCACGTCGAAGTACGGGCGAGACTTTGATGCTATTAGTCGATGGGGATGGACAAGTTTTCGAAGGAGAGGATTTTGATACTAAGTTTTTGCGTTCGCTACCCGCTTTGGGGGGCGTGAGCCTAAAACGAGAAGGACGTGGTTATACTGCTGTTGAAGGAATGAGAGCGGTCAATGAGCTCTTGATGGAAGCAAAGGCAATCGCTCCACACATTTACCGTACTTGGAGGGTGGTTTCTTTGGAGGACGCTCCGAATATCATTGTCCGGAGTAAGACGGCGAAGGAAGTTATTTTCGAACCGGGTAATTATCGCCGTAGTTTGGCTCAACTCGATTACGTGTTGGACTATTATCGAGGTCAGCTCGTTACGAATATAGCTACGATCGATTTGACTTTGGGGAAACAAGTCCCGGTACGTGCGAAGCCGTTGGCCCAGTAGTTGTAATTCAATTTCCATAAACGAACCCGTAGCAATTTAAGAGTGCAGAAAACGAAGATAATCGCTGGCATTGAGATCGGTACCGGAAAGGTCTCCGTCCTTTTGGGCGAAATCATCGAAGGCAAGAGTTTAAATATCATTGGTATGGGCCAATGCTCTTCTAAGGGGGTCGTTAAGGGTGATATCGTTGACTTTCACGAAGCGAACGATTGTACGCATGCTGCTATTTTAGCGGCAGAAAACCAAGCGGGCGTGAAAATCGATGGCGTGTATTTAGCAATGAGCGGTACTCATATCGAAGGTTTTGCTAGCGAGGCTTCAGTGAATGTGACCGGAGCTGATGGAATGGTGACTCGTGGCGATTTGTTGCAGGTTTGCGATGTCGCGCAGAGTCGGGAGTTACCGGAGAATCGGACTGTGATTCATCACTTACGCCGTCCGTATCGACTCGATGGGAGATGTTTGAATACGCCTGTTGGAATGGAGGGCGAGAAACTCGAAGTTAGCTATTGGACCTCGCACGGAGATGCTCGTAAAATCAGCGATGCGATCCATATCATAAATGGCTTTAATCTGCATGTTGATGACATTATTTTGTCTGCATTGGCGTCGAGTTCTACAGTAACGACTCCTGAAGAGCGTAAGAGTGGGGTTTTGGTGATCGATCTCGGTCGTGGCACTACGGATTACGCTTTGTACAACGAAGGGCGTTGCATGATTGCCGGAGCCTTACCAATTGGGGGCGACCACATCTCTAATGATTTGAGCATCGGCTTGCGAGTTCGTCTCAAACAAGCGGAAAGTTTGAAGCTCCGCTTTGGATCTGCAGTGAACGAAAGCAAAGACAAGTCGGAGAAAGTTTGGCTAAACAATGACTTGGAAATTGGCGATCGTCCGGTTCCGCTTTGGAGTATCGAGAAAATCGTCGAGCTACGAGCTACTGAGACTTTCGAAGTCGTCAAAAAACGTTTGGGAAAACTGTATTCCAACGACAAATTGGGCGCGGGCATTGTGCTTTGCGGAGGCGGGTCGAATTTGCCGAATGTCGACCGTTGCGCTGCCAAGGTATTTGGTACCCAAGCTCGGATCGGGGACAATCGATCTATGGCATCAGGCGAATTAAGAGATGGGCAGTTTAGCACGCCTCTAGGTTTGCTTCACTACGGTTTGCGTTATCAAGGAAGTCGCGATGTTGTGAACAACGAACAGGGTAGCGGTTTGTTTGGGAAATTAAAAGGATTGTTCCAGAAGGGATAAGCGCTGTGGAAGAACAACCTAAAGAAATCGAATCGATCCGTATCAAAGTTATTGGCATCGGCGGAGCGGGGACGAATATGGCAGACCGTTTGATGTTTGATTGCCCCAAAGAAGTATCTTTGACGGTAATGAACACCGATCAGCAAGCTCTTTCTGGGTCGCCGATATCTGATAAGTTTTGTGTGGGAAAATCAGTTACTTATGGCCTCGGAACTGGCGGAGATCTTGAAGTCGGACGCGAAGCCGCCCGAGTCGATAAAGCACGACTCGAAACGATGGTTGAAGGGGTTGATTTGCTCTTTTTGACCGTTGGTTTAGGGGGTGGAACCGGGACAAGTATCGCTCCGATATTGGCTGATATGGCCAATAAAAATGGGACAGTGGTAATTGCTTTTGCGGCGATGCCATTTACGATTGAAAGGGCTGAAAGAGCGAGTGTCGCCAAACATGGTTTGGAAGCGTTACGTGATAAGTGTAACGCGGTGATACCTCTCCCCAACGATCTGCTCATACAAGAGACTGACCCTGATGCGTCGATTTTGGATGCATTTGCCAAAGCGGATGCTTGGATTGAACGAGCAATTAAATCGATTTGGTCTATGATGCATCGTCCTGGGTTAATCAATTTGGATTTTTCTCAGCTCAAACTCACGTTTTCGAGGAAGGCGGGTAAGACTCTCTTTGGCTTGGGCGCAGGTGAAGGAGAGGATTCGGCAAAACTTGCAGTCGAGGACTTGAAACTTTGCCCACTATTGCACACCCCCGAATTTTCTAAAAAGGCGGACCATCTGCTCGTGAATATTGTTGGGGGCGCTCATTTGAGCATTTCCCAAGTTCAGCACATAATGGATAGCGTGACCGATGAATTCGGTAAGGATTCCAATGTGGTAATGGGAGCGGTCATTGATGAGCAAATGGGAGATAAGGTTGAGATTTGCGTGGTTGGGACCAGCGATGTTTCGGGTGTCTCATTGATGCGTGGAAGTCAGTACAAACGAGCGGTATCTGCGGTTACCAGTGAATCTCATGAACGGACATTAAAGGTAACAGCGACATCTCAGAAACGTAACTCGCGTGGTTCGAAATCAAGAAAGAAACCAAATTCCACCGAGCAACATGAGTTCTCTTTTAGTGACGAAGACCCAAAAGGAGAGTTTGAAAACGTATCTTCTACCGTAATTGACGGTCAGGACCTAGACACACCCACTTATTTGAGAAAAGGTGTAAAGATCGTTCTTTAGGACCCGCTAAATTCACCTTGTGGTTTGGATGAAGGCTAGGAAATTAGGGCAAATTTTCTTTGCAAGCGATTCAAAGATTCGTGCGTTGCTTGAGTCAGAAGCTTCCCATCGTCTCCGAATTGTAACCCTCTGCGATGGAATTTCTCCCTTTAACGCACAAAAAAAGGTTGGGTATGTCCATAATTGTGTGCCATTTAAATTCTTATAAGAAAACTATCAACCTATGAATTCTCTACTCAGAGCTAATTGCTGTGTTTTGCAGCAAGGAATCGACTTGATAAAATTACACAGCGATGCCTCTTACACGAAATCTGATAAAAGCGTGTTTGGTTCTAGTTTGGGAAGTCACATACGGCATGTCTTGGATCATTACCGAGCATTTTTGAATTCTATCGAATCGGGAGTGGTTGATTATGATAACCGTAAGCGCGACACGATTATCGAGAAATCTCGGCAAATGGCTATTGATGAAGCAGAGTCGTTGATAAAATCCTTCGAAATTTTGGAATTTTTTGAAGACAAGCAAGTGGGCGTTCGCGTGGCGGCTTCAACTGAGGGAAGTGTGAAGATTTCGCAATCTTCGCTTGCTCGTGAACTGCAGTTTCTCGTTTCACATACAGTACATCATTACGCATTGATCGCAATCGCAAGTAGAGTGCAAGGTATTGAACCTGCAGATACGTTTGGAGTAGCTCCGTCGACGTTGAAGTACATGCAGGCTTCTAATTGTTAATGTGTACCGCTAGTTGGAACGTTAAACAATCTGGTGGCTCATTTCTTTTTAGTCGAGATGAGCAACGAAGTCGGCCTAGGGCGTTGTATCCAGAAGAAAAGCTAGTCGAAGGCGTTCGTGTCGTATCTCCCATTGACCCCAAAGGCGGAGGGACATGGATTATTGCAAATGAGTTTGGATTAGTTGTCTCGTTGTTGAATTATTATCAGGCTAGAAATGTAGGTAATGTAGCGTCACCCAGGACGCGTGGCGAAATTCCCATAGCTTTAGCACGTTGTCAGACATTAAGCGAGGTGCGTGAGCGTATACGAAAGAAGGAACTTTCCTGCTACTTACCATTTTATTTGTGCTGTTGGTGTGGGCAAAATGGGGGAATTGTTTTCGTTTGGGACGGCGAAATTCTTAAGGAATTTGATAGTCGTCGAAATATGATTACAACGTCCTCTTTCGAGTCAGAGATAGTTCAGGGTTATCGTGAAGCCCTTTTTGATCAGCGAGCTAACTCGAAGATGGAAGATTTATATACTTTCCACACCGATGGAAGCCATTCGAACTCCGCATATAATCCAGTGATGTCGCGAAACGATGCATTTACTCAATCCCTGAGTGTAGTCGAATTCGAAACGGATCAAATTGTCTTTAAGTATTGTGAACGGATCGAAGATCAGCTCGATTTTAAAGAAGTCGTTACTAGAAAGTTGTCTCTGAAAACTACTATACGTTGAAAACGGGCGATGAAGGTACCTTGGAAGAAAAGTCTGTTTCTCATTTATGTCACTTTGCTCGTATTATCTTGGATCTTTCAAGACGTTCGGCCTTTAGATGTCGAGAAACGTAGCGATCAAGAAGATGTTTTAATTTCTGCGATTACTGAAGAATCGGATGAATCTGAGGATATCTTGATAAGATATGTGGATACAGGTCTCGGTGAGAATGATAAACGTCCCGTGTTGTTGATGCTTCATGGAAGTCCGATGGCATCGCTTAGTTTTGATGCGATATCCACGTATTTGAATGATTATCGGTTAATAATCCCAGATCTTCCCGGGTTTGGTCGTTCGCAGAAAGAAGTGAGAAGCTATTCTATTAAAAGCCATGCAGTTGCGATGGAGGCATTTTTAGAACTTCTGGATATCGATGAGGCGCATGTGTTAGGATACAGCATGGGGGGTGGGGTTGCCTTGGAAATGCTTTCGATTGGCGAAAATCGTATCCAGTCTTTAATTCTTCTATCTTCGATTGGCGTACAGGAATACGAGTTGCTTGGTGACTATTCATTGAACCACTCGATTCATGCCGCGCAGCTCTTTGCTTTTAAGCTATTTGAGACATTTGTGCCACACTTTGGCTACATGGATCAACTAATTCTCAATTCTCGGTACGCTCGTAATTTTTATGATACGGACCAGCGACCTCTTGAACAGATTCTCAGAAACTATGATGGGCCAGCGATAATTTTGCATGGGAACGAGGACGCTCTTGTCCCAGTTGAAGCAGCTAAGGAGCATGCCCGACTTTTACCTCAGGCGATTCTCAAGTTATACGAAGCGAAAGGGCATGTTTTTTTAATGACTGATCCGGATCGGACAGCGCGAGATATCAAGGACTTCGTCGATCAAGTAAATCTAAGTTCAGAAGAGTTAATTCGAGGCAATCGAGAAATTGAAGGAGAGCCGATACCGAGGAAAAACAAAGATGGGGTTGTTGCGACATTACTTGCTCTTGCGACATTTGTCAGCGAGGATTTAGCTTGTGTCGGTGCAGGCTTGTTAGCTGCCAAAGGTGGGGTGAGTTTGGGCTTTGCGATTTTTGGGACGTTTGCCGGTATCTTTATCGGTGATTTCCTGATTTTTCTTGCTGGTCGAATGTTTGGTATGACTGCCCTGCGAGTACCCCCGTTCAAATGGATGTTGAATGAGAACAAAATAGGAAAAGGGGCGAAGTGGTTTAACGAAAAAGGTATCGTAGTGGTAATTGTAACACGATTTATTCCGGGAAGTCGCGTGATTACTTACTTCTCCGCTGGCGTCGTAAAAGCCAATACATTGAGCTTTGCTTTGGCTCTAGCCGTCGCTGCGGGTATATGGACCCCAATTTTGGTAAGTTTGAGCTATTATTTCGGCGGCAATTTTCTGCAAGTATTTGAAGAGAGTGGAGGAAGTTTTTTAATTAGCGCACTGTTAGTTGTTGTAGTTCTCGTCGTCTGTGTTCGTTTGACTGTATCTTGTGCGACATGGAAAGGAAGGAGATTGTTGTATTCAAAGTTTCAAAGATTGATTCGATGGGAGTTTTGGCCGATGTGGGCCTTGTACCCACCGGTTATAATCTACATCGCTTGGTTAATGCTGCGGTATCGCTCGATTACGCTCTGCACTGCACTTAATCCATGTATGTTAGCGAGTGGATTAGTTTATGAATCAAAATCGCAAATCCTGGGCCATTTGCGTAATTATAAAGTTCCCATCGGGCGGTTTGAACTTCTGGAGTTAGAAGCTTCTGTAGAAAAAAAGTTAGAAAAAATCAAATTATTCATCGATGAGAACGACTTAGACTACCCAATTGTTTTAAAACCAGATGTTGGGCAGCGTGGGCAAGGAGTCTCGATTGTTCGGTCTAATGATGAGGCCCGCGAATTTTTACGTATTCAAAGCGAGGACACTATTGTGCAAGAGTTCATTGGAGGCGAGGAATACGGAGTTTTCTACTATCGCATGCCGGGGCAAGAAAAGGGCAAAGTAATGTCGGTGACAGACAAGCGATTCACTTCAGTTTCAGGTGATGGTTTTTCAAATCTCGAAACCTTGATTTTGCGAGATGCTAGAGCAGTATTGATGGCAGCATACTTCCTTGAGAAATTCGATGAGAAGCTTGAGTGGATACCTGAAAAGAACGAAGAGGTCGTGTTGGCTGACTTGGGGACGCATAGCAAAGGCGCTCTTTTTCTTGATGGAGAATCGCTTATTACGCCTGAATTGGAAGCTGCTATTGACGAATTCTCTGGTGGGATCGATGGTTTTTATTTTGGCAGATACGACATACGCGTGCCAAGTGAGAAGCATCTAAAGCGCGGCGAAGGAATAAGGGTAATAGAGCTTAATGGTATGACTTCTGAATCAACAAACATGTATGATCCGAAACATGGATTGTCCTTCGCTTATAGAGTCCTCCTGAAGCAATGGAGTTTGATTTTTAGGATTTCCGTTGAAAACCGAAAGAGAGGTGTTCAGCCAGATTCCCTTGGTAAGGTATTCGGTTTGATTTACGGGTATTTGTCTGGGAAGACAGTAAAAGAGTTACCAGACTCCAGTAGATAGGCTGATTAGTGGATACAATACTTCGCATCGCGTATCGGATTAATGGTTTTAGCTGAGCCATAAAAAAATCCCGCGTAAGTACGCGGGACTTTTTATAGGGTAAATATATTGGCATATATTCACCCTAAAATTTAACACGAATTAGCACTTCGTCAAGCGCTACTTCATAGGCAAGATGGGCGGGGGATTAACGCGCTTGATTATGGTTGATACGATTTAACTACGTTTCAATCCGTTGAATGCTAACAGCGCAATGTTTGTATGAAGGTTGCCTTGAGTAGGCATCAAAGGTCGGGTTGGTGAGTTTGTTTGTTTCCTCATAGTGCATTGGCATGAAAACTTGTCCGGGTTTTACGGTAGGCGTTATATAGGCGGCTGCTTGGACCTCGCCTCTACGGGACATGATTCGAAGTAATTCTCCTTTGTCTACGCCCAGTTTCTTAGCATCGTTAGGCGATATCTCGACGTATACGTTTTTTGGATATAATTTGCGCAATACCTCTGACTTGGAGGTTCGTGTTTGGGTGTGCCATTGCGAGGAGGTTCCTCGACCAGTTAGCAAAACAAAGGGGTAATTAGAAGTGGTCGGTTCCGGCAATGGTTTCGGTCGTTCAAACAACATTTTCGCTTTGCCATTCGGGTGGTAAAATTTCCCATCTTCGAAGAGGCGCCGCTGAGTTTGAGTATTGGGATTTTTTTCGGGATAAGGCCATTGGATTCCGCCATTTTTTTCCAGCATTTCGTAGCTAGTTATACCGGATATGTCGCATGGACGCCCTTTGGTTAGTTGGGCTAGTATTTTGAAGACGTTCTCAGGGCTATCCCATTTCGCAAATATGTCGCCACATCCCCAGTACTGAGCAAGAATTCTGAAAATATTAAAATCGGAGAGTGCTTGGCCTGGGGCTTTGCGAACCTTTCGAGTTCTCCCGATGCGTCGTTCGGAATTAATGTAAGTACCTTCTCGTTCTCCCCAGCCGGCAACGGGTAGAACGAGATCTGCTAATTGAGCGCTTTCGGTGGAATGGTACATGTCTTGAACTACGAAGAAATCTAGCTTTTTGACGACTTCTCTGAATTGCTTTTGTCCGATCCAAGAATGTGCCGAATTGGTCGCAACCAGCCAAAGGCCTTTGATTTTCCCATCTTCAATCCCTTGAACGATCTGATCGTATGCCCAGGAGTTTTCGTTGGGGATTTTTTCGATATCGATGCCAAGTTCACGCGAGACTTTTTCGCGGTGCTCGTCATTGAGGAAATCATGTCCGCCAATGAGACTTGAAGTGTTGGAAAAAATTCGGGAACCCATTGCATTGCATTGGCCGGTTATCGAATTGGCTCCGGTGCCTGGTCGACCCATGTTACCGGTCATTAAGGCAATATTGATGATAGATTGAGCTAAGCGTACGCCCTCGTAACTTTGGTTTACTCCCATTGTCCACCAGAAGGATACGCGTTTTCCTTGTGCGATGGTTTTAGCGAAGCGTTTCAAATTATCGATTGAAATCCCGCTTACATCGCTGACGTATCCAAGTTCATATTGTTGGACGAATTCTTTAAACTCTTCGAAGCCATCGACGCTGTTTCGAATAAACTCTTCATCGATCGCTCCATTTTCAATGAGCAAACGAGCTAGGCCGTAGAAAAGGACAAGATCGGACTTCGGTTCTAGCGGGTAGTGTTGAGTGGCGGCCATTGCAGTTTCCGTTTTTCGCGGATCCACAACAATGATTTCTGGATTGTTTTTGTTGCGCATGACGCGCTGCCACATAATTGGATGGGCGATGCATGGATTGGCTCCAATGAATACGAGCACATCCGATTCTTCGAAATCTTGGTAAGTATAAGGAGGAGCGTCGAACCCGAATGCTTGCTTGTATGCAACAACGGCTGTAGCCATACATTGTCGCGTATTTCCGTCTCCATGACGGAATCCAAAACCAAATTTTCCGAGGGCTCCCAAGAAGGCTAGGTCTTCTACAGTCGCTTGGCCTGTGCCGAGCCAGGCTAAGGCTTCTGGCCCGTGCTTTTCCTTTATATCTTTAAAGCGTTGGCTAAACGTCTTTGCTGCTTCATCCCAGCTTACCGGTTTCAAATTACCATCGCTATCGCGAAGCAAGGGTTCGGTTGCTCGGTCGTCGGATTCTAGTACGCGCAGTGCTTCCCAGCCTTTGGGACAGGCCATGCCAATGTTAACAGGATAGTTTTTTGTAGCACTTAGGTTAACGCCTTCAGAATCCTTCATGTGAACTTCCAAAGAGCACCCTGTGGCACAATAACCACATACAGAATGGGTTGTGGCGGATGGACGGAATTTTTCTGGGATTTTGCCCAGGCCGAAACCGCCCGGGTTAAGTACGAGATCCTTTGTTTGTGGACCTGTCCATTCTCGAAGTAATGTGTTCTTATTCGGCCTTTCAGGAATTAGTTTATTCATATCGTGATGGAACCAGGCATTTTAGGAGAATCTACTGCTTTGAAATAGAATACACGTTCAGCGACTTCGCTCGAGGTAACAGCTATCAGCAACAAAGCTGAGAGGAGGAGCGATGGCAAAAAGAAAAACAAGATAGGTAAGAGGATCCCTGAGGCAATTGCCAGACCAAGACGTGCCTTCCAGAGCGGCTTTAGAGGACCTTTGGATAGTGCAAGTGTGGTTGCGTTTTGTGATCTGGCTTTCAATTCGACGGCCAATTTAATTGCAGATGCCGCTATAAGTAGAACCGCAGTAAGCTTGCCTCCCCCTTGAAGTGATTGGGCGAAAGTTCCTATCGCTAGGCCTCCAACAGCAACTGAGCCGTAGAATTTGGAGGCAGTGCTGCTCAGCTTCCAAAATAGTCGTTGCGTATCCACATAGATATACACCGATGTAAGGACTCCTATTAGTCCAAAGAGCGCAGTTGTGATCAAGGTAGGTTTAAGGAATAGGGAGGTGTCTATAATTGGTTCGTTAAACCACAATCCATATGCGGACAGGCCGAGGGAGGCGCTGGCAAGTCCTGAGACTCCAGTGAGAGCTATGGCTTCTCTGCTCAACCACGATTTGCGGAAACCTAGAAAGATTCGCCAGGCTTTGAGTGGCTGACCTAAGTGAAGAACACTGCATGTAAGGCCCGCATGCATGATCGCCCAAGAAATTGCTAATCCCCAAAACTGCGATACGAGGTTGTGGAATGAGCTGGTGGCAGCGACGACAAAACCTCCTATTCCAATTTGTGAAAGGGCGAGTAATCCAACCAGTGGCCAGTGTGTGTGTTGAGGCCGCAAAACGTGTTTGTCGGCGGCTTCAAAATTGCTGGGCAAGTTTTTGTCAGAAATATAGCGAGTTGTTGGTACCGTATAATCTGGTTCGGGTGAGCCAGGTAGGAAGCTTGCTTTGTCTTTGGACGCTTCCTGTCGTTCCTCCTGGCTTACAGTGGTGATCTTTATGGCTTCATGTGGACACGCTTGCACGCATGCAGGGGCTTCTCCGACTGAAAGTCTGGAGTGGCACATGTCACATTTTCTAACGATGCCGCGTTTAGAACTGTATTTGGGAACATCGTATGGGCACTTGAGGACGCAATACTGGCACCCGATACATTGGTCGTCGAGGTGGAGTACGATCCCGCTGATTGGGTCCTTTTCGTATGCGTTTACCGGGCACCCGTTTAGACAAGCGGGGTCGACACAATGGTGACAAGCCGTTGTCACAGTTTGTTGAAAAGGGTGGGATTCGGTACCGCCGACGAGCAAACCTACGTCACGCCAAGTTTCATTTTCGTCGAGTCCATTCAAGCTATGGCAAGCGGTGACGCAGCCTTTGCAACCTGAGCATTTGTCTAGGTTAACTTCAAATGCGAATTGCTCTCCTGGCTTGGGTGCGCTGAGTGGAATAAGCCCCTGGTATGGCAAGTCGCCTGCTTTTTCTTCGGCTTCGTCTGCGAAACGGCCAACAGGTGTATCGATTTGCTTCTGCTCTTCGAGAAGCATGTCGATCAGGGTTTTGTCCTTTAATTCTATAATGTCGCCCATGGTGGGGGGAAAGCGGCTAGATCTTTAGTTCTTGAAATAAGTCTATGAGCGCCGGGCGCGCGTTGATTTGGAATTGTTGGGATGCAATTCGTTTTGAAGGCTTATTGTTTTTTTGAAATCGGAAGTGGTCATGAAAAATGCCGAGGCTGTGAGGGCGGGAATTCTTTGTTTTATTATCAGTTTAGCAGATTCGGTGCCTGACGGAATTTTGTGGGGTGCTGGAAAGTGGAATTTGGTGTTATTGTATTGTTTCGACCGACCAAATTGAAAAATGAATAAAATTCATCAATTCATTAATCAATATTAATTGAAATCATTCAAATTTAAGCGCTCAAAATTTTATTTGGGCCAATTTTGAAAGGAATTTGGCTTATTTTGTAGTTATTGCGCTTAGAGGATTTCGAACGCAAATGGATCGGCTGATATAGATTTAATAATCTGCAAGAGATTGATTATTAACAGGATAAGATGAAATTTTTGTCCTGTGAATTTTGAGAATTAAGGGGGAGTTGAAGGGACGCCTGTTTCGCCTTTGGCATCTCTGATGCTATTACGATTTATAGTTGTTAATACGCATCTTCATTTGTGACTAGCGGTGATGGTGCATTTAAACAATGGAGCGTTATGAGTAGTTAAATGGTATCTGGACCAACATTCACATCAGATCAGAAAGAATATTTATCTGGTTTCTTCGCTGGAGCTAACCAGCGAGGATTTTTGCCGTATGCGGGACGCAACGGCGATGGGCAAATAACGGCTGATGCTGCGAGCGGAGGCTCAAATCTAGCGGAACCGGAAACAGTTCATGGAACTCCGATCGAAGATTTATCGAAAGAAGAACGCATTAAGTATGAGTTACATGGGCTCGACTGCTACGATCGTATTCAGAAATGCGCTGCAGAGAATGTGATGCCAGAAAAGGACGACATCTTCCGTTTTAAATACTACGGCCTTTTCAATGTCGCTCCTGCTCAAGAGTTTTTTATGCTAAGGGGACGTTTGCCAGGTGGATATATGAAATCCTACCAAATGGATGGGCTTGCCGATATTGCGGAAAATTTGGCGGGAGGCTTTGCCGACTTAACGACGCGTGGAAATTTTCAACTGCGACAGATTGAACCGAAGAATTGCGTGAAGCTTCTGGAAAGCCTTATTGAGGTGGGACTGGGTTCACGAGGTTCAGGTGCGGACAATTTGAGAAATATTACCGGGCCTTCGACGGCAGGAATTGATCCGGATGAAATCTTTGATGTGAGTGAACTCACTAAGGCAATGCATCATTGTATTTTAAATACGAGAAAGATGTATGACTTGCCGCGTAAGTTTAACATAACGTTTGACGGCGGTGGGGCGATGAGTACTTGCTCGGATACTAACGACATTGCTTTTTATGCGGTCAAGGTGCCTGAGGGCAAAAGCATGCCTGCTGGGGTCTACTTTAGAGTTCAATTGGCAGGAATTACGGGTCATAAACAATTTGCGTCTGATTCCGGAATCTTGATAAAGGCTGAAGAATGCATCGCGGTAGCAGTAGCGATGGTAGAGGTTTTTTCGGAGAATGGCGACCGTACCAAGCGGAACAAATCTCGCCTTAAGTATCTCATTGATAAGTGGGGTACGGAAAAGTTTTTAGAAGAAACGGAGAAGAAACTTTCGTTTAGCTTACCTCGAGTGGCTTTGGAGGAGTGCGAAGAGCGCCGTCCGATTTCTAGGCAAATGCACATTGGAGTACATCGTCAGAAGCAAGAGGGGATGAATTATGTTGGAGTAGTCTTCCCTGTAGGACGTATGCTGCCGTATCAAATGCGTGGTGTCGCTGAACTTGCGAGACAGTTTGGAAATGGGGAGTTGCGACTGACGGTATGGCAGAATCTTTTAATTCCGTTTATTAAGGACGAGGATGTTGAAGCAGTGAAAGCTGGCATTGATAAATTGAGCGTAACTTGTGATCCTCATAATATCAAGACTGGGCTGATAGCTTGTACAGGAAGCAAGGGATGCAAATACGCGTCTTGTGATACCAAAGGTAACGCTTTGGAACTAGGTGAGTACCTAAGCGAAGATGACAGCGTTTGCGAACCGATCAATATTCACGTAACGGGCTGTCATCATTCCTGTGCCCAACACTATATTGGTGATATCGGGATGCAAGCGACGAAAGTGAAGGTAGATGGCGAGTCAGTTGAGGGCTACAATATCGTTCTTGGTGGCGGTGTGGACAGCGAGCAGAATATTGCGAAGGAAGTCTTTAAGGGAGTTCCATTTACTGAGGTGAAGCCATTGTTGAAGGGAGTAATCAAGACCTTCGAGGAAAGAAGAGAAGGTGGTGAGAGTTTTATTGAGTTTAACCAACGCAGGACTGAAGAGGAGCTACGCGAGCTTTACGGTCAGGTGACTGCCTAAAAAATATCGATACAAAATTTATTAATGAATTCACAAAATTTCGTACCTTGCATTCCTGAGAATGCTCCTTTTTCCACAGATCAGATAAGTTGGTTGAACGGATTCCTAGCGGGATTGTATTCAAATCAATCGATTGAGGGTGGCTTAAATGGTGAGTCTGCTGCACTTGAGGTTCGGCCAATCACAATTCTCTGGGGCTCTCAGACTGGCAATACCGAAGGTTTGGCGAAGGATACAGCTAAGGCGTTGAAAGCAAAAGGTTTCGCTCCGTCTGTAGTTGATATGGGGGATTACGACAAGTCTCTCTTAAAAGACGAAGGTTTGTTACTCCTAATGACTTCAACCTACGGAGATGGAGAAGCCCCAGACAATGCCGCTGAATTGTATGATTGGATACTTTCTGAGGACGCTCCAAGGCTTGAAAAATTGAAGTATTCAGTATTGGCATTGGGAGATACAAATTACCCAGATTTTTGTAAATGTGGAATTGACTTTGATTTGCGTTTTGAAGCGTTGGGGGCGACTCGTATCGCACCTCGAATGGATTGCGATGCAGATTTTGAGGAATCTTACGAAAGCTGGATCTCGTCTGTGGATTCAGCTCTGGGAGCAGTTGCAGAGGCTATCGAAGCTCCTGCGGCTAGCGAAGAAGAGGCAGCTCCAACATATGGGAAGAAGAATCCTTTCCCTGCAAAAATTCTAGACAATTACAACTTGAATGGGGAAGGATCCTCTAAGGTAACGCGTCATGTCGCATTTTCTATCGAAGGCTCCGGGCTATCGTATGAGTCAGGCGATGCTCTAGCTGTGCTACCACGTAATTGTCCTTCCTATGCGAACGATTTTATCGTAGCGGCAGGGGTTGATTCTGGAGCGACTGTTGAAGGAAAACCTTTGATCGATGTTTTGTGTGATGGCTTCGATATTACAAACCTTTCGCCGAAGACTTTAAAGGCGTATGCTGCGTTGGCTAAGACTGAAGCTCTCGACAAGCTTATAGAAGACAAGGATGCATTGTCCGAATATTCTTGGGGGCGACAGTTAATCGACGTATTGATCGATTTCCCTTTTACCTTTGAGTCAGTTGAGCAATTGTTGAGTGTTTTGCCAAAGCTTGCTCCACGATTGTATTCAATTTCTTCTAGCCCAAATGCGCATAAAGGCGAAGTTCACGTGACTGTCGGTGTTGTTCAGTTTGACGCACACGGGAGAGAGCGCAAAGGTGTGTGTTCTTCTTTTTTAGCACGCGAAACGGTTGGGGCTGAAGTGAAAGTCTACTTCCATGCGAGCAAAACGTTTAAATTACCGCAAAATAATGATCTTCCGGTTATTATGGTTGGACCAGGCACGGGAATTGCTCCCTTTCGATCGTTCTTAGAAGAGCGTAAAGCACGTGGAGCTCAAGGTAAGAATTGGTTGTTTTTTGGCGATCAACACGCGTCTTGCGATTTTCTATACAGTAATGAATTAGATGCCTATTTAAAAGATGGTACCCTATCAAAGTTGGATACAGCATTTTCACGCGACCAGAATGAGAAAATATACGTCCAAAACCGTATGATTGAGAGCGGTGCCGAGCTTTATGAATGGTTGGAAGAGGGCGCTTGTTTCTATGTGTGTGGCGATGCCTCTAGAATGGCAAAAGACGTTGACGCAGCTCTGCATAAAGTAATCGCAGTAAATGGTGGCTTGAGCGAGAGCGAGGCAGCTGACTATGTAAAGAGATTGAAGTCAGATAAGCGGTACTTAAGAGATGTTTACTAGTATTAGTTGTTTCTAAATATAAAGATTTCCCCCCTAATCCGGTTCTGCAATTGTGGAACTTTGAACTAAAAAACTGAAAAAGATACAAATGAATATGATCAAACTACTATCGCGTAATGCGAGTGTATTGGCTGCAGCTGGAATTGCGGCAACAACTAGCGGAGTAGCCAATGCTGACGCGATTGA
Organism: Puniceicoccaceae bacterium K14; assembly: GCA_022538095.1. Classification (GTDB taxonomy): domain Bacteria; phylum Verrucomicrobiota; class Verrucomicrobiia; order Opitutales; family Opitutaceae; genus JAKYXN01. Next base: position 75,161 of record JAKYXN010000020.1, read on the forward strand.
AGACCTAATCGATGGTTTCATAGCTGAAGGTAAGGTAAGCTTGAACGCTCGTGCTCGTTATGAGTATAATGATACGTCTGGGCCTGGCAATGTGGATGGATATAGTCTCCGTACGCGTTTGGGCTACACTACTGGCGCCTATAAAGGCTTTAAGGCAATGGTTGAAATGGAAGATATCAGCTTCAACAACCCTGATGATCGCCCAGGTTTGGATGTTCCAGCTACTGAATTGAATCAAGCTTGGTTGTCATACGCTAATGACAGCTTCACTGGTAAGCTAGGGCGTCAAGTTTACGTTTTTGATGATCAGCGTTTTATCGGCCACGTTGGATGGAGACAAAACATTCAAACTTTCGATGCTCTTTCTACTTCCTTTAATGTTGGAGATGCTAAGGTAAGCCTTGGTTATTTGGATGCTGTTCATCGTATTACTGCTGGATCAGAAGATCTTTCGGGTCTGTTGGCTAATGGAGCGTTTTCCATTTCGCCTGAGCTAAATGTCACGGCATTTATTTACTCTCTAGATTTCGACAATCGTGCTGCTTGGTCATCCGACACCTATGGAGTTAGGGCAACTGGTAAATTTGGCGGTGAAGATGTTACTTACAACTACGCTGTTAGCTATGCTAAGCAGGGTGATAATAGTGGAAGCGCGACAGACTTCTCAACCGATTATTATGCTGGGGAATTTTCAGTAAAAACTGGTGGTGTTACAGGAGCTCTTGGGCTTGAGGTTCTTGGAAGCGATGAAGGAAGAGGTTTTACGACTCCGCTCGCTACAGTACATAAGTTCAGTGGGTTCGCTGACGTATTCGCAGCGAACTCAATTGGTGGTTCTCTTACCCACGGTTTGGAAGACCTCTATGCTAAAGTCGCATTTAAGGCTGGTCCTGTGCCTATCACACTTTTCTATCATAAGTTCTCCACAGATGAGGGAGGTATTGATCTAGGTACAGAAATTGACGCGGTATTTGCATACAAAGTTAACAAATACGTAAGCCTCTTAGCAAAATACGCATACTACGAGAGCGACTACGACGCTCCAGATTTAGTAGAAGATCCAGATGCGCTAGTTATCGGCTATGGTACTGGTGACAAAACTGTCTTCACGTTCGAAGCGAATATTGCTTTCTGAGAACTGCGTCGCTTTTTAAGGTTTTAGATACAATAGTTTGTACCCTCCGTCGCTTTAGACGGAGGGTTTTTTGTGTATTGCTTGTCGTTGGCAGCGTACCGAATTTCTCGTGACGGTTTGATGGGGTTGTTGCATAGGCAAAGTGAGCTGAAAATGGCATGTTTTGGGCTATCGTTTTATTTCAGTTAGAGAATCTAATACCCTAGCTTTCTTTGATTTGATGTAAGTGTTTTATATATAGGGGTTTAGTTTTATTCGGGTTGGATTCGTAAATCGCGTAAATTCCTATTGCGGAATATTTATCTTACTTATACTTCCGCGAAAACGGGCCAATGATGCTTGTTTATGTTACAAAAGCGTGACAAATTCCGATTATTGTAACGTTAGCGTAACATTTGATGCGCTGTAGAACCCTAACCCAGATTAGACATGAAAAGAAAAATTACCTCATTGCTAATGCTTGCGATTGCTGCAGTCGGATTAGCTCACGCTTCTGTCGAAAGTGGTTTTGATGCATATGTACTGAAAACTGTTCAGCCTGAGTATCCTGAGCGGATGCTGCAGAGGGGAGAATCAGGACAAGTGCTTCTAAAAGTAATTGTTTCAGAAGACGGCAAACTAGCGGAAACCAAAGTGATCTCAGCTACTAACCGAGATTTTGGATCGTCTGCTCTCCAAGCAGTTAAAAATTGGAAATTTGAAGCAGCCCAAAAAGAGGGCAAGTCAGTTGCCCAAGTTGTAGTTGTTCCAGTTCGATTTCAATTTGGAGAGGATCTTCCAGTAAACGAATTGGTTGCTGCGAAGTAGTTCAAGAAAGTACTTTAACAGACCCTAACTCAAAGAGGCCTAGCTCGATTTAAGAGTTAGGCCTTTTTGTATACTCAACAGGCTAGTTTAGAAGGTTTCGAAACCTGAAATATCATTATTGATATATAAGTGAGAATCAGTTCCGGAATCGTAGTAGTGTGTGTAGTCGTTGCCATTGATGCTTTCTGTTCCTTGGCTTTCAAAGGTATCTGAAATTTCAACGGTATCGTCGGAGCCGCCTTCAACGAATATTGTATTGTCCCCGTCAGTCATGTCCAAAACGTCGTCAGCTGTCAGTTTAAGCGTATTCGCTCCGCTGCCTGAGATATCAATTGATTCGAGGTTGTTTACGTCGCTGTTATCGATTGCTGTAAAATCGAAGGTTATACCTGCTCCATCAAGTTCAAGGGTATCTTCACCTTCTCCGAAATCGAATGAGCCGAAACCTGAAGTGTCGTCAAAGGTTATGATGTCGTCTCCATCTCCGGCGTCCACTGTGTTTGTACCTTCTGTTGCGTCGATATGATCGTTGCCTGATCCGGAATTTATAACGTTAGTTCCAGCTCCGACGTCGATGGTATCATCTCCTGATCCGGTATTGATGGTATCATTGCCATTGTCTTCCGTCACAGTTGTGTCTGCGTTGAACCCGTAGGTGGATGCGGAAACAGATCCACTCGTAAGCCCTCCAACTGACTGAGAAGTTAAATCTCCTCCGATGGTGATGTCTCCGGTAATGTCATCTCCAACGACAAGAGATCCTACATCACCACCCACTGTAACGGTATTCCCTTTGATGTCATCGCCAGCAGATAAGGTTCCTATATTTCCTGTGACATCGACATCACCCATTATGTCATCGGCTGCATGAAGTGTGTCAACGTCTCCGCCGACACTAATGTTGCCCGTTATATCTGCACTATGCCCCGACCCGACAGATTGTATGGTTCCAGCATTTCCAGTTACACTAACTTCTCCTGTAATGATGTCGGCTGATAGTTGGCCGAGATTACCATTTACGGTGATGTTGCCACTTTGGATATCGCTAACAGTAATTGATTCTACATCGCCATTAATGGAAATATTCGAATCAGTTCCTCCTTCGTATTCAATTGTATCTATAGAGCCATCACCGTCGTTGATCGTAACGGTTGCTATGTTTTTACCATTGGAGATGGTTATGTCACCTAGATCTACATTTGATATGAGCGTCCCTAGGTCCGCATTCAGGTCTATGCCATCCACTGTCAAATCATTCCCATCAAGGTCAGTGATCGTTAAGGTAGAGTTACTATTAGTTCCTGAAATGTCAGTGATCGTTACCGTATGTGTATCGGCATCGTAAGTATGATCTACTGTTCCATCGCCTTCGAGTTCGATTGTGTAGTCTAGAGACTGGTCTACTTGTTCATATAAGTTGTCGATAGCGCTTTCCGACAACTGCCCATTGTAAATTTCTAAATTGTCGATTGTGCCGCTAAAGTAGTTTTCTAGATAGTCAGCTGATTCATCCCCGCTCTTCCACTGGCTGGCTCCGATCGTAATTGGTTCATTGTTACCACCAATACCACCTGTGTAAGAATTGGTGTCTACGATTTCTCCATCGAGTGAAAGCTCCATGCCGTTAGAACCAAAAGAGAATGCTATTTGATGGCTCGTCCCTGCATCGATTGCTCCTACTTCCGAAGAAACATAATAGCTAGTTGAATCACTTTGGAATCGTACGGATAAGGTCCCATCGGATTCAATATATGCATCTAAATGGCCACCGTTGTCATAGTTAGTAGAGTCTCTGCTGAAGAGCGTTTGCTTTCCGGAAATTTCATCGGCGTTGAAGGTCATGACGAAAGTTCCGTCATCTATTTGGAAGTCTTCTGAAGGTGCAATTTCGACGTAGTCGTTATCTCCGTCGAAATTTGCGGCGGATCCAGTTTTCAGTAGACCGTTTTCTCCTATGGAAACTCCGTTGTTGTATGTTCCATCATTGTTGCCTGTTGAATCTTCGGCGGTCGTATCGCTTGATTCGTCGAGTTTCCATTGTCCGATCAGCTCTGGCACTTCGGGCTCAGCGATTTCTAAGCCTTCGCTGGAAAGACTTACTTCACCCGACTCAATTTGATTGTATAAAGATTCAACGTCGCTCGAAGAAAGTTGGGAGTCATACACTTCGAAATTGTCTATAGTTCCGTCGAAGAAATTTTTGAGATTATTAGCGGTTTCGTCACCGCTACCTCGCTGGCTAGCTCCAATCGTGATAGGCTCGGAATTTCCTTCGATACCTCCAGTGTATGAATTTGTTGATACAGATTCCCCGTTTAGAAATAGCTCCAATCCGTCAGGTCCAAACGAGATTGCCATTTGTTGGTTTTCACCCGCAACAACCGCACCGTCTTCTGAAGAGATGTAGTAGCTATTACTTTCACTCTGAATACGAACAGTTAGTGTTCCGTCGCTTTCGATGTAGGTATCTATGTGTCCACCATTGTCGTAGGAGCTGGAATCTCTACTGAATAAAGCCTGTGTACCTGAAATCTCATCTGGATTGAAGGAAATGACAAAGGTGCCTTCGGAAAGTTGAAAATCCGATGAATGGGAAATCTCAACATAGTCACTTGATCCATCGAATTTAGCAGATGTTCCTGAATCAACAATCCCATCTGCTCCTAGTTCTACGCCATTCTCGTATGTGCCATCGTTGTCTCCAATACTGTCTTCTGCAGTCTGGCCCGTAGACTCATCGAGTTTCCATTGCCCGATGAGGCTATTATTTCCACTTTCTACAATTGATGAATCGTAATTCCCATCCAGGAAGCTGAATGTCTCGACTCCAGTGACAGTATCCGTTCCATCTCTACCAAGTACGGTGTCTTCTATGGTGAACGAACCGTCCTTGTTTTCTGTAATATTGTAGTCGGACCGGTTGCCATTGTAGACTGCTGTATCGTTACCTCCTTTTCCGGTTATTGTATCGTTGTCTTGTCCTCCTGAAAGAGTATCGTCGCCTTCGCCGCCCGTCAGAATATCGTATCCACCTTGCCCATACGCGGTGACGTCCTCTTCTGATCCAGTGGCATCAAATTTGTCGTTACCACCTGCTCCTGTTACGGATTCAATGCTAGTGTCAGTAAGATCGAGACTAACGGCGTCATTCGAGCCCGAGACAATTGCTGTATCAGTGCCTTCGCCGCCGTCGATGCTTGTATCCTCAGCGTTGAAGTATATTGTGTCGTCACCTTCGCCTCCCGAAAGAGTATCCGCTCCACCATCTCCCTGGATATGGTCATTGCCGTCGCCTCCAGAAATGATATCGTCACCGCCACCTCCAATTAAGATATCGTTGCCTTCCAAGCCAGTTATGGAGTCCTCAAGACTTCCGCCTATTAGAACGTCGGTTTCTGATGTTCCAGTAAGGTTTTGCCCGATGTTTTCAACGTCGATCGTTACGGTTTCAGAATATTGAGAGCCTGCACTGTCTGTAGCAGTTATTGTTACGTCCACAGTTGTTTCTGTTTCGTAGTCGATACTCGAATCATCTTTCAATTTGAGTTGGCCATTGACGATTTCGAAACGATCGTCGGAGACGCTTAGAGTATGAGAATCTCCGCTGTCCACATCAGCGACAGCGACGTTTCCAATAATAGTGCCAGACTCGTTTTCGGTTACAGATAAATCTTCTGACGGTATGAAATCAGCGTCTGAACCATCAAAGACCGTTACAACTGCGATATCGCTCGGCCCGTCATTTGTATTCTCGACAGAGATTGAGAATGTATCTGAAGCGGATGATTCTCCATCTGATGCAGTAACGGTGATAGAGATGTCGCCTACGTCTCCATTTTCTGGTGTTCCTGAGAGTTCACCCGTTTCGGAATTGATTGTGATCCACTCTGGAAGGTCTCCTCCGTTTTCAAGCGTAGCGGAGTAGGTGAGCGTGTCGCTTAGGTCTTCGTCCGCGAAGTTGCTTGAAACGTCCAAGCTGAAAGCTGCATCTTCGTCAGTTGATACGTCATCGATGGATGTGCTTACTGTTGGTCCGTCATTTGTGTTTTCAACGGAAAGAGTAAATGTGTCCGATGTAGACTCTTCTCCATCTGATGCAGTAACGGTGATAGATATGTCGCCTACGTCTCCATTTTCTGGGGTTCCTGAGAGTTCTCCCGTTTCGGAATTGATTGTGATCCAATCTGGAAGGTCACTTCCGTTTTCGAGAGTAGCGGAGTAGGTGAGCGTGTCGCCTAAATCTTCGTCCGCGAAGTTGCTGGAAACATCCAAGCTGAAGGCTGCGTCTTCGTCAGTTGATTGATCTGAGATCGAAGTTGAAACCGTCGGTCCGTCATTTGTGTTTTCAACGGAAAGAGTAAATGTGTCCGATGTAGACTCTTCTCCATCTGATGCAGTAACAGTGATAGAGATGTCGCCTACGTCTCCATTTTCCGGAGTGCCTGAGAGTTCTCCCGT
>JAKYXN010000210.1 GCA_022538095.1 Puniceicoccaceae bacterium K14
GATTTACCATTGAATTCGAGGAAAGAATGCCTCTAAACTACAAATAACCGCGCATCAGAAAAAGCTAGTTACACAAAATAACTTACACCTCCGAGAAATTCTTCTGGATTGGTTACTCGAATTGACTATCCTGATGGTTCTTATGAAACCTGGTCGGGGTTCAATCAGTACGGACAGGCTACTGTTCATCGTCTTAGAAACGGCGCTCAAGTGCAAACAACCTATGACTCTATGGGAAGAGTCTCTGCGGTATCGAATCCGCGGCATAGTGGCTCGACCTATTGGACGACTTATGCCTACTACCCCAGTAGTCACGTGTGGGCGAATCGTTTGAAAAGCGTAACCGACCCAGGCAATGATACCACAACCTACGAATATGACCGAAAATTCGTAAATGATGTGCAAGGATCGGTGGCATGTTCGGGGCGTGGATTGGTGACCAAAATTATCAACCCAGACGGAACATCGAAGTCTTTTGGCTATAGCCCGAGAGGGGAAAAGCTTTGGGAGGAAGATGAGCTTGGGAATCGTACCAGCTATGTATACGATGCGTATGGACGAATCCTGCAAATGACAGACCCACTGAATCGAACAACTTATACGCAATATGGTGATACGGAAGCGCAGGCTCTGACTCAGGTTTTCTCGGCTCCACGCCGCGTGATTTCACCTTCAGGAAGGATTACCGCCTATCTGTACGATGATAACAAGAGAACGACCCTAATGGCCGAGGGTGACTGGAGCTCTGACAGTAAATATTGGCTCTATGAATACGATGCGGTTGGGAATAAGACCAAAACGAGGGAAATGGTTGAGAAAAGCCCTAATGTATACCGTGACACCTCGTACGAATATGATTCTCGTAACAGGCTTGTTAAGCAGACTGCTCCCTTAGGGCGGGTAACGCAGTGGCAGTACGATGCTGTTGGAAATGTGACGAAAGTAATAAATCCAGATAATACGAATACACGGAAAAGCTACAATTCAATGAATCAAGTCACCTATTCTTGGGATGAAATGAATCAACGAACAAGCTATTCCTATAGTAAGCGTCATGCCAAGCGCCTTGATATAGTTCTCTGCTGTTTTTGAAAAGTGTCGTATGTTTCGTAGCTATGACATCTACGACTGCCGATGAA
>JAKYXN010000211.1 GCA_022538095.1 Puniceicoccaceae bacterium K14
CTCGCGGATCCCTCGACACCCTCACGCAATCTAACCTCAACCCTCGTCCAACACACGTCCTGAGTCGGCGTTCCACCACTCGGCGATATGCAGATGAAAATGGAAGAAATCATCGACAGATACAATAAACTCGAGCGAAGAGTAATTATCGCTAGGCTATTCGGCATTGGCTTCTCCATCTTCTTTCTTAGTTTGGCATTCGTATTCAGAGATTCTGCACTTATGAATTTCTTCGACATAGAACCGACAGGCCTTTGTGCCATACTTGCGGGCGTAACAGTTGCAACAACCTGGAACAACTGGAGAGGAAGCAAAGAATTAAGGTTACTAAAAGAATCGATTGAACTCTTACGAAGAAATGAAAAATAGGCATATCAAGACACTGGTGTGCAATGAGGCTAAGCGCACCCGGAAACTTTCAACGTTGTCTCGCGAAGCAAATTCAACCCTAATTCCAACCATTGACTGAGGCCTCATGCCACAGTTTAGCGTTCGCAAAACAAAATGAATTGCTCTCATTGCCAAATCCACGAAAGACGCCTCTGGACGTTTCAAGCCCGCCTTGGCTTTGAGGAAGTAGAGAAAGGGAATTGGATATTTCTGAAGAGATGCCCGCAGTGCGATCAACTGTGGTGCGAAGTTCCCCATGAGCCATTCGCGTCATTCTCTTTTTGGGCAGCTTGGCCCTACTCCATAAAAGAATGGAAGAGATTGAGTGAAACCGAAGAAGCTCTCATTCTTCACGAGTGGCATACGAATGTTATAAGGGAAGAATTTGATTCTTTGCCCGAAAAAGAAAAGGCAGACATCGAAAGCTGGAGAGACAGAACCTACAGAGAATTCAACGTCATAGACAGAGATCCAGATTTTAAATACTGCAACTCTAGCTCAGACCTGGAAAAACACATAGAAAACTTATGCGAACAAGGCAGTTGAGACAATGTGATGGGCTGGCGCCCAACCCATGTCTCACTTAGACGTTGATATGGTCTCGTGCTGTCAATACGAATATAATATTCCTAGCCATCTTTTTGATGGATATCTTTTAAGTTGAACTGGTTTGAGGGTACG
>JAKYXN010000212.1 GCA_022538095.1 Puniceicoccaceae bacterium K14
AGCGTAGGGCATATAGATCTTTATGGCTTGGGCTTTCGCTCTTCGGACATCGTCAACCACAGCGACTTCTACATGGGCGGCTTTGGCGGCGACTCAACGGACTCTTGGCCGCTTCAGAGCGCTTTCCTGCTGGCTACCGATTCAGCTGGGCGGTACTCTAGCTCCGCAGATTTTTCGAGCGCTCTCGCATTGTACGTTAACGCGCAGTACGCCGCCGGCGCGGTAGCTGGAGACTACATTTTCATCCGCTTGAGTCCTTCGATGAATTACGGGAACTACACGTTTTGGGATATCGATGGCTGGGATGGTTCCGAGCCTGCGACGCTTGAGTTGGAGATAGGCGATGGGAGCGGTGCTTCGAATGCCTCTCCTTCGATTAGCGCCATTGAGGATGTGTCGATTTCCGAGAACTCGAGTACAGGCTCGCTCGCTTTCACTGTGGGCGATGCAGAGACTTCGGCCAGCGCCCTTACTTTAGGAAAGGCTTCTTCTGATGAGACTTTGATCCCGCTTTCAGGAATCGTATTGGGTGGCAGCGATGGGAGTCGCACAGTGAGCGTGACGCCTGCAGCTGGTTTGAGTGGTTCAGCTACAGTAACGGTGAGTGTAAGCGATGGAGTTAATACAGTTTTCACTGATTTTGTGTTGACAGTGACAGATGTAAACGACGCTCCGACGATTACCTCGATTGAGGCTCAGACAATAGTCGAGGACGGAAGCACTGGCGACTTGTCCTTCACGATAGGCGATACTGAGACTTTGGGCAGCGGCCTTACTTTAGGAAAGGCTTCTTCGGATGAAACCTTGATCCCGGTTTCCGGGATAGCGTTCGGCGGCAGCGATGGGAATCGCACAGTGAGTGTGACGCCTGCGACTGGTTTGAGTGGTTCTGCTACTGTAACGATCAGCGTAAGCGATGGAGTGAATACAGTTTCCACTGACTTTGTAGTTACAGTGACAGATGTGAATGATGCTCCGACAATTACCTCGATTGATGCTCAGACGATAGCTGAAGACGCTTCGACAGGGGA
>JAKYXN010000213.1 GCA_022538095.1 Puniceicoccaceae bacterium K14
TCCATGCTTAACGGTTTCATGGAAGAGGCACCCTAACTGCTTTTTGAGAAAAAGCGCTATTAAAATGCGACTATTTTAAAGAAAGTTGCTCTAGTAGTATTGATGGACACTTGGGAGCTGATCGAACACTCGCTGAGTAATACTATCAACTCTCCTGTTTCTATATTCAGTAAACGCAGCATGCCTGGCGGCTGCATAAACGAAGCCTACTCAATAAAAATTGATAATGGTCAGCAATTCTTCGTCAAAACCAACAGCTCTCAATTCTTTCCACAATTCGAAACCGAAGCACTCGCTCTTAACGAAATCGTCAACACCAAGACTCTGCACGCCCCCAGACCAATTTGTCACGGAGCCAATAACGCCATATCATTTCTCATACTGGAGTACATACAAGCAGGGCAACCTCGAGAAGCCAGTTGGTCAGATTTAGGTAAAGGCTTAGCAGCTATGCACGCCAGCATTTCCACTTCGTTCGGATGGCACTGCGATAACGTTATTGGAGCCACCCCTCAGCCCAACCCACAAACCAAAGAATGGATCGATTTTTTCCGTATTCATCGCCTAGGTCATCAGTTTCGGCTATGTTCTGAAAAAGGGCTAACAATCAAGAATTCGGATACATTGCTCTCCAATCTTCCATCCTTTTTCATTGGACACAGCCCACAACCATCGCTCCTGCATGGCGACCTATGGTCAGGCAATACCGGTTTCGACAACACCGGAAGTCCATTCATTTTCGATCCATGTTGCTATTACGGAGACCGCGAAGCAGATCTTGCTTTCACTGAATTCTTCGGCGGATTTCATAGAGAATTTTACATCAGCTATCAGGATGCATGGCCTTTAAACGAGGGATATATCATCCGTAAACATCTCTATAACAATAAAGGATTCTTCGAACAGTAGGTTCGCATGAATCCATGGTTGAACAAGCCTTCGTCGAGACTACGGCCCGCATGCAAGCCGCGGTCAA
>JAKYXN010000214.1 GCA_022538095.1 Puniceicoccaceae bacterium K14
ACGGGAGAACTCTCAGGCACTCCGGAAAATGGAGACGTAGGCGACATCTCTATCACTGTTACTGCATCAGATGGAGAAGAGTCTACATCGGACACGTTTACAGTGTCCGTTGAAAACACAAACGACGGGCCGACAGTAAGCACATCCATTGATGACGTATCAACTGACGAAGACGCAGCCTTCAGCTTGGATGTTTCCAGCAACTTCGCGGACGAAGACCTAAGCAACACACTCACCTACTCCGCTACTCTCGAAAACGGAGGTGACCTTCCTGATTGGATCACAATTAATTCCGAAACGGGTGAACTCTCAGGAACTCCGGAAAACGGAGACGTAGGCAATATCTCTATCACCGTTACTGCATCAGATGGAGAAGAGTCTACATCGGACACATTTACTCTTTCCGTTGAAAACACAAATGACGGACCAACTGTAAGCACATCCATCGATGACGTATCAACTGACGAAGACACAGCTTTCAGCTTAGACGTATCCAGCAACTTCGCGGACGAAGACCTAGGCGACACGCTAACCTACTCCGCTACTCTAGAAAACGGAGGCGACCTTCCAGATTGGATCACAATCGATTCCGAAACGGGTGAACTCTCAGGAACACCAGAAAATGGAGACGTAGGCGATATCTCTATCACCGTTACTGCATCAGATGGAGAAGAGTCTACATCGGACACGTTTACAGTGTCCGTTGAAAACACAAACGACGGGCCGACGGTAAGCACATCCATTGATGACGTATCAACTGACGAAGACGCAGCCTTCAGCTTGGATGTTTCCAGCAACTTCGCGGACGAAGACCTAAGCGACACGCTCACCTACTCCGCTACGCTTGAAAACGGAGGAGACCTTCCAGAATGGATCACAATCAATTCCGAAACGGGAGAACTCTCAGGCACTCCGGAAAATGGAGACGTAGGCGACATCTCTATCACTGTTACTGCATCAGATGG
>JAKYXN010000215.1 GCA_022538095.1 Puniceicoccaceae bacterium K14
ATGGAAAGCCTATACCCCATAGATATCAGTCGTGAGTACCTTATCGGAATTTCCGCTGGAGGTGGCGGTTGCTATGTCACCCTCGCAGATAGGCCGCAACGCTGGGCTGCCGCAGTCCCCATAGCCGCAGTTTGCGACAAGCCTTCTCTTACAAAAATTCACGATGTACCAATTTGGCTAATACACGGAGTAGATGATGAAACGGTCCCGCTAACTCATAGCGAAATTGTCTTTAATCACATGCAGGAAAATGGGAGCAACATTCGCTACACGCGCGTCCAAAATTGGAAGCATGGCCCATGGGAACCTGTCTTTAACGATAACGATGGATTTACCGACCATTACATCGGTGGTGATGCTTCAAACAAACGCATTGGATTATACACATGGATATTTAGCCTCGCACGAGCCCAATCGCCATGCAAATAATTGATCTCAATTCTCCCTCCGTACAATGGAAATTTCGCGATTCCACCCAAGCGGATTGGCATACAGCCACAGTGCCAGGTTGCGTTCATCGCGACCTCCTGCAGCACAGTCTGATTCCCAATCCCTTTTGGGCTCAAAACGAAGAGCAAGCACTCACGTACCAGCTTCACGATTACGTTAAAATCGTCCTCTTATCATCATCGTGTTGAAGTTCTGCACAACCAAGACAGTCGCCTCAGATTGAGCGACAATTTTTTCGACCTCTACCCCAGTCGATCGAAAACAATCCAATACCAATGCGACACTCCAACCACAATCCAGTCTCTTAAACAAAGCCTCACTACTCGCTCTTTAGCGAACACATACGACTAACCTCAGTCGTAATATTATATCAATGACTAATACTGAACCCGAATCACAGACTTCTACCCCTGATAGCGAAGAAAAGCTTCCGCTCCTACAAAAAGCTCACTTTGGCATAGGGTTCACATCTCATAATTTGATGATGATGGGAGTCGAGCACATGCTCCTTC
>JAKYXN010000216.1 GCA_022538095.1 Puniceicoccaceae bacterium K14
GAGCCTGTAAGAATTTTTGTGTAACTGTCTTCTGATGTGCTTTAACAAAGAAAGCATATACACATGAAAGAAAAGATTAGAGAAGAGCTTCTTGACGAGTTGCTCAAAAATTATAGCAAGCCCGAGGACCTTACAGGTCCGGATGTGCTTTTGACTGAGTTGAAGAAGCGTTTGATCAACAAGGTTTTGGATTCCGAGATGACCACCCATCTTGGTTATGAAAAACATGGAAGAAAAGCAACTGAAGATGAAAATGCTCGCAACGGACACAGCGAGAAGACGCTTCGAAGTGAAGATGGAGAGTTGACAGTAAAGGTGCCTCGCGATCGCAAGGGAGCCTTCGATCCCACGCTCGTTCCGAAGCACCAGCGTCACTTCGACGGCTTTGACGAAGTGATCATCAGCCTGTATTCACGTGGCCTGACCACACGCGAGATCCAAGAGCATCTCCAGCAGATGTACAAAGTGGAAGTCTCGCCAATGCTCATATCCAACGCAACCGACGCAATAAACCAAGAGCTTAAAGCGTGGCAAAACCGCAGCTTGGATGAGGTTTACCCGATCGTTTACTTCGACGCTATTGTGGTCAAAATCAGGCACGAAGGCAAAGTCTCCAACCGAGCAATCTACTTAGCCTTGGGCGTTAATATGGAAGGTCGAAAAGAAGTTCTGGGAATGTGGTCTTCGCAAAGCGAAGGAGCGAAATTCTGGCTATCAGTGGCCACTGAACTGAAAAATCGCGGTGTATCGGATATCTTCATATGCTGCGTAGACGGACTGAGCGGTTTCGCTGAAGCGTTGGAATCGGTGTATCCTAAAACGAGAGTTCAGCTCTGTATCGTGCATATGGTACGCAACAGCCTTAAGTTCGTGGGTTACAAGGAAAAGAAGGAAGTGGCCAATGCTCTGAAAACGATCTACAGAGCTCCTACCGCCGAGGCAGCGAAGCAGGAATTGTC
>JAKYXN010000217.1 GCA_022538095.1 Puniceicoccaceae bacterium K14
GAGAAGACGCTTGAGCAGCATTCGGCTGAAGAGCTGGCCTCTCAAGGCATCCAAGCAGTTTACAAGACGAAGATCACCAACTTGCCGTCGATCGGCTACATCCCGACCGACAAGCCCGAAGGCCTTACGCTTCTCGCGGACGGCTCCATGGCTCTGATCAGCGACAACGACTTCACGCAAGGTGGATTCTCGGAAGTATCCCTTGGAATCATCACCTTTGACGACGAAGGCAACCAGTTCGATCCAAGCAACAAAGACGGTGGCGTCAATATCGGCAACTGGCCGGTTCATGGACTGTTCATGCCAGACGCAATTGCGACGTATCAAGTCGATGGATTTGACTACATTGTAACAGCGAATGAAGGCGACGGTCGAGACTACGACGGCTTCAGCGACGAAGACCGCGTGGCGGACTTGACGCTCGATCCTGAGGCGTTTCCCGATGCCGCGACCTTGCAGCTTGAGGAAAACCTCGGTCGTCTCAAGACACCAAATACTGAAGGAGACATCGATGGCGACGGAGACGTAGACCGAATTTTCTCCTACGGAGCGCGTTCGTTCACCATCTTCGACACCTTTGGAAATTTGGTATTCGATTCCGGCGACGACTTTGAAAAGACGATCGCAGCTGAATACCCCGAGTACTTCAACTCTTCCAATGACGAGACCGGGCTGGACGACCGTAGCGACGACAAAGGCCCTGAGCCGGAAGCAGTCGCTCTTGGAACGATCGACGGTCGCACCTACGCGTTCATCGGCATCGAGCGCTTCGGCGGAGTGTTCGTTTACGACATTACGGTTCCGTCGGAATCGTTCTACGTGACGTCCTTCAACAACCGCGACTTCGAGGCTGACCCGGAGTCCGAGGAAGCAGGCGATCTCGGTCCAGAAGGCATGGTGTTTATTCCTGCGTCCGAAAGTCCAAATCGCAAGCCGTTACTAGTGGTTGCGAG
>JAKYXN010000218.1 GCA_022538095.1 Puniceicoccaceae bacterium K14
GAGAAGACGCTTGAGCAGCATTCGGCTGAAGAGCTGGCCTCTCAAGGCATCCAAGCAGTTTACAAGACGAAGATCACCAACTTGCCGTCGATCGGTTACATTCCGACCGACAAGCCCGAAGGCCTTACGCTTCTCGCGGACGGCTCCATGGCTCTGATCAGCGACAACGACTTCACGCAAGGCGGATTCTCGGAAGTATCCCTTGGAATCATCACCTTTGACGACGAAGGCAACCAGCTCGATCCAAGCAACGAAGACGGCGGCGTGAACATCGGCAACTGGCCGGTTCATGGACTGTTCATGCCAGATGCAATTGCGACGTATCAAGTCGATGGATTTGACTACATCGTAACAGCGAACGAAGGCGACGGTCGGGACTACGACGGCTTCAGCGACGAAGACCGCGTGGCGGACTTGACGCTCGATCCTGAGGCGTTTCCCGATGCCGCGACCTTGCAACTCGAGGAAAACCTCGGTCGTCTCAAGACTCCAAATACTGAAGGAGACATCGATAGCGACGGAGACGTTGACCGAATTTTCTCCTACGGAGCGCGTTCGTTCACCATCTTCGACACCTTTGGAAATTTGGTATTCGATTCTGGCGACGACTTTGAAAAGACGATCGCAGCTGAATACCCCGAGTACTTCAACTCTTCCAATGACGAGACCGGGCTGGACGACCGCAGCGACGACAAGGGCCCTGAGCCGGAAGCAGTCGCTCTTGGAACGATCGACGGTCGCACCTACGCGTTCATCGGCATCGAACGCTTCGGCGGAGTGTTCGTTTACGACATCACGGTTCCGTCGGAATCGTTCTACGTGACGTCCTTCAACAACCGCGACTTCGAGGCTGATCCAGAGTCCGAGGAAGCAGGCGATCTCGGTCCAGAAGGCATGGTGTTTATTCCTGCGTCCGAAAGTCCAAATCGCAAGCCGTTACTAGTGGTTGCGAG
>JAKYXN010000219.1 GCA_022538095.1 Puniceicoccaceae bacterium K14
TGATCGCGGCTTGCATGCGGGCCGTAGTCTCGACGAAGGCTTGTTCAACCATGGATTCATGCGAACCTACTGTTCGAAGAATCCTTTATTGTTCTACTAGTTGATTTTTATATAAAAATATACAGCAACGTTTTTTGGTCTCGTCTCACTGCTCGTTCTGGGCTCACCATTTTTCCCGTCACTACTTGGATCGAATTTAGCTGCGGTCCAATAGAGTCCATTTCCGGATTCTCCTTTAATTCCTCCTTCACCATAATTCTGACTTACGATACCGTGCTTCACTCCAGCTAAGTCCCCCGGGTAGTGCCAATGTCCTTGAAAAGCATCATACTGAGGATCGCCAACTTCTCTGGATATATCTGGGTCTTTGAACTGATCTGATCGACCAAAGTTCAGTCCTCTGAGAAACACTCCTCTGAGATCTGGAAGCTTCTTTGTCCCGGAGACTAGGTAGAATCTGTCCCGAGTGGTCACCTCGCTTCCATCAGCAAGCCTCCAATTTTCTCCATAATGATGCGCTAAATCATTGGGCTTAAGTACGGATGAAATAATAGTTCCTACAGGAAAGTCTAGATCGGTGCCATCTGCACCTCGGGCTCCATCGTGTCCATCACGACCAGGAATTCCCGGATCTCCCCGTGTTCCTCTCTCTCCTTTTGCCCCTTGATTCCCTGGTTCACCTTTTTCCCCTTTGAGTTTTCCGCTTTCAACAAGCTGAATGACCTTTTTCTCAGCGGTATTTTCGATTGTGTTTAAAAGGTATGCATATGCGGTGACCCCACCGACAAACGCACTAAGTAGTGCGGATAAGAATACGATAGCTGGGCGATCTGTTATTTTCATAAATTGGATTCCGCAGAATCTTAATGGTCTCGAGCCTCTGCTAGGAGGAGTGTTTGCCCCCATGGCTTTCGTGGGTTATCAAGCTTTCGCTTCACAGAGCCATAATAAG